>JAEDIJ010000049.1 GCA_016292515.1 Victivallaceae bacterium | reverse complement strand
AGATTTCCTGCGAGAAAGAGGCGTGAACTTGTGTCATAAACCGTCGAAGAGGCAAAAAAACTATGCGCAATGGGCCTTTTCCTGAGGAGTTTGATTATTGCCGCCGGCGAAGTTATATTATGATGACCGACAAACTGTTTCAAAACTATGGGATACCCCTCGATGCTGCTGTTTTCCGCTGAATTTTTTCCGTTTTTCAACACTTTTTTTCTCGGCGCATTCAACGACAATCTCTTCCGGAATGCGTTAGTCATCCTGATCACCTACCAATCCGGACTGGACGCGGGGAATGCGTCGGAATTGTCCTTTCTGGCGATGGCACTTCTGATGATGCCGCAGTTTTTCTTTTCGTCGCTGGCGGGCGAGTTGGCGGATAAATATCCCCAGCGCATCCTCTTTCGTATCATCAAACTGGTCGAAGCCGTACTGATGACGCTGACATTTTTCGCCTTTCTCGCCGGTTCCGTGACCTGCTTGCTCTGGCTGATTTTTCTGATGGGGACTCAATCCGCGTTTTACAGCCCCGTGAAATACACTTTTGTCCCGCGGAATCTGCCCGATCGCCTGCTTCACGCCAACGCGCTGGTCGGCGCGGGAACTTATCTTGCCATATTGCTCGGCACGATCGCGGGCAATATGCTGATCACCTGCCCCCACGGCAAGGCATTCACGGGCGGCGCCCTTTTGCTGGTCGCCCTCCTCGGCTACGCCGCCTCTTTTGCGATCCCCGACGCTCCGGCTCCGGCGCCGCATCTTGTGATCCGCAAAAATATCGCGGCGGGCATCTGGAATATCCTGAAAATCATTTTCCGCGACAACGTGCTGCTGCATTGCGTCATCGGTTCATCCATTTTCTGGATGGCGGGCGCGCTTTACGTTTCCCAGTTGGCGGGTTTCTGCAAGGAGATCATCGGAGCGCGCGAGGAACTGGTGATGATTTTCACTTTGCTCTTTTCCGCCGGAGTGGCGATCGGAGCGTACGTCTGCGCGTTTTTCCGCAAAAACAAAAATGTGCTGGCGTGGGTCTCTCCGGCGTTGGTGCTGATGGCGGTATTCACCTTTGACCTCTTTTGGGCGGCGAACGCGTGGCAGAAGCCCTCCCCCGACGGGATATTGGCACCGGTTTCGGAATTGCTCCGCATCCCCCGTTTCTGGCGCATTGCGGCAGATCTCGTGCTGGTGGCGGTCTGCGGCGGATTCTACTCCGTGCCGCTGCTTTCGCTGATGCAAAAACGCGCGCCCAAGGAACAGACGGCGCGCGTCATCGGCGCAAACAACATCGTCAATGCCGCGATGATCGGTCTCGGCTCGATCTGCGCCGGAAAACTGATCGGCACAGGTTTGCTTGACGTCAGCGGGATTTTTCTGCTGGTCGGCACGGTCAATTTCCTTACGGCGATCTACCTTTTCCCGTTGCGGAAAGAGCGTTTGTAATCCCCCTCCCCGAAACGCATCATTTCGCCACCTTTTTTACCACAAATAGGAGACGATTTCCGGAGCTTTTTCGACGACCCAATTCAGTATTTCCACTTCATCGTAATCGTAATGCGTCGGGATGAAACGGCGCTCGAATTGTTTCAGGAAATAGTGATCGGTCATCCCGGAAATATAATCCGCGACGATCCTTTCCGGAGGTTCGTTTTCCAGATATTCATCGCCGAGACGGTCGATCAGACGGCGGAAAACGTCGCTTTTCCGATTTCTCGTCACCACGTCGTCCAGCAGACTGTCAAAAAGACACCGCATCGTACGGGAAAACATTTTCTGCTGATCGAGAATGATCGCGCACCCGTATATCCGCCGGTAATTGAATCGTTTCAATTCCTGAAACGCCGTGAAAACCTCCGGGGAAAACGCGAGATAGTTTTTGCCGTAACTGGTCTTGATCAGATCGTCGCACAGAGTCCGGATGATATCGCGGTTGCTCGATTTCAGGATTTTCAGGACGCTTTCCGGCAAATCCTCGCGGCGGATGATCTGCAATGTCACGGCGTCCTCGAAATCCTTGCCGACGTAGGCGATGATGTCCGAGACCCGGACAACGCACCCTTCCAGCGTGGACGGAAAAACCTTTTTGTCGTATCCGGGGACGGAGAAACAATTTTTCAGATTCTCATCGAGGATCTCCCAGCGGAGATTGGCGGGATCGTAATGATATTCGGGAAACTCGATCTCGCCGTTGCGGCCGAGGATGCCGTCGAGCACGGGAAGCGTCAGATTCAAATGCCGCTTCCCGTTCGTTTCCAGTTTGCGCAAGATCCGCACCGACTGCGCGTTGTGGATGAAAAGCCCCTTGCCTCTTTCGCGCAGAATGTCGGAAAGCGCTTTTTCGCCGATATGCCCGAAAGGTGTATGCCCGATGTCGTGCCCGAGCGCGATCGCTTCGATCAGATCCTCATTCAGATTCAGACAGCGACCGACCGTGCGCGCGATCCGGGAAACCATCTGCACGTGGAGCGCCCGGCGGGTGATATGATCGTTTTGAACTTGAAAGAACACCTGCGTTTTGTCCATATAGCGGGCAAAAGCGTGGGAATGGAGGATCCGGTCGGCGTCGTGCGCAAAAGCCCCGCGGAAGTCAAAATCGTCATCGGACGTTTCTTCCCGTTCTCTTACGGCATTTACCGATTTGAATGCATACTCGGGATAAAACTCGTTCTCGCGCCGACGGAAATTCTTTCTGATTTCATCGATCATCATTTTTCAGGTTCCGTGTTATGGTCTGGCGGTCTTTCCGTGACAGATCAAAATTTTACCGCCGCCGATCATAATATACCCGCATCGCGTTTTTTTCAAGAAACAAAATTGCCATATCTTGTTACAAAAATGCAATTGACATCTCCATGCGGGCATTGTATAGTATTATTGAAAAACAGCATGGGAGAAACAAAAATAAATGAACTTCAAATCTTTTTTGCTCGGCGTTGCGGTCATTTTTTCGGAAAGTTGCCCGGCGGCGAACTTGCCCCCTCTCAAGTGCCCAAAGCCCCCTGTACTCCCGGATATTCGGACGGATTCGGTTATCCGCGCTCTCATCTGATCAAATAATTGATTGTGAAAGAAAAAAAGAAAGAAAAAATGGCAAAAAATCATCCTTTGCAACTGACTTGGCACGACGGGATCGTTTTCGGTTCTTTCAGCGGCTACGCCTGCTGTACGATCGTATTGCCTTTGGTATTGACCGCGCTCGCCCGCGACCTCGGCTTCTCTCTGGAATCCGGCAATAAAGGTCTCGGAGGATTTCTGCAAATGGCGATCAGCGTCTGCATGGTATTGAGTATGCTCTATTGCGGCTTTATGGCGGGGCGATGGGGCAAACGGCTGTCGCTCGCCTGGGCGAACATGCTGCTCGCGCTCTGCGGTCTTACGGTTGCGCCCTTTTGGGTCAGCGTGCAAAGTTACTGCACGCTGTGTATGCCCGATGACGACCCGACGATGATCTTCATTTTGTTGAGTTGCGCCGGGATCCCCGGTTGCGGATTCGCCGCCTGGTGCATGGGGATACTGGGGGATCACATCGGGTTGACGGCATCGTTCCTTTTGACTCCGGCAAGTTATCTGTTGATGCTGCTGCTCATCGCGTTTCAGCGCGTCCCGAAGAAAAACTGATTTTACCACCAAAGTTCTGTTTTTGGAGAATGCACGATGTGGAAATACATTATTGCGGTTGGGATGCTTTCCTGCATCTGGATCAACGCGGCGGAAATCGTTTTTCAGGACGACATCGCCTACCTTGAAAATTTGACGCGGGAGGTCGGCGCCGCTTCCCGCGTCGAACGAAACGCAAAAGCGGGCAAGTGGACCAATCAACTCGGCTTCGCCTATTTCGCACCGGGCGGTATGGATTGCTATCCCTCTTTTTGGATACGCGATTTCGTGATGTCGCTCGAATGCGGCGTCATTCCCCGCGAAACGGCGTATGCGGCACTGGAATGTATGACAAAATATCAGGCAAAAAAGGAGATGCGGCTTCCGTCCGGCGCGAAAATTCCCGAAGGTTCTATTCCCGACCACATCCGGCCCGACGGCGTCGCCGTCTACTTTCCGGGGACGTATGATCCGGCAAAATCGGGCGGCGCGACTTGGGGCTTCCGTCCGGCGCTGGACGACAATTTTTTCTTTATCCACCTTGCAGGACGTTGATATGGCAAAATACGGCGATGCTCGGGAAGCGGCTTTCCACTGCGTTTCCTGCGATGCGGATGGCATCGTGGAGTGCGGCGAAAGCGACCGCGGTGTCTCTTTCGGCTTTGCCGATTCAGTCTTTCAGACGGGGAAACTCCTCTGGGCGACGCTTCTCAAAGCGCGTGCCGCCCGGGAAATGTCTCAACTTTTCGCCCGTGCGGGGAAGTCGGAAAAATCAAAACATTACGCCGCGATTTACGCCCGTCTGCGGCAAAAAACCGCCGAAGTTTTCAGGCATTCGAGCGGTCTCCTTCTTTCGGCGACGGGCATTTGCCGTCAACCGGACGTATGGGGCAGCGCATATGCGCTTTACTACGACCTTGTACCGGAAAAATCCGCGGCGGCGATCTCGGACGCGCTGGCGAAATTTTACCGTGAAAACGAGATATCCTGCGAGGGGCAGATCTGCCACGTGCCGCACTCCTATTTTGCCAATGATGCCAGTTGCTGGCAAAAGACCAGTTGTAAAATCGCGGTCAACATCTATCAGAATGGAGCCTATTGGGCGACGCCGACGGGATGGGTCGTTTACGCCATCGCGCAAAGACATCCCGCCGAAGCGGAAAAACTTTTCCGGGAATACATCCGGCATCTGCAAAAATCCGACTTCCGCTTAAAGGGCAAAAACGGCGCACCGTGGGAATGTATTTATCCCGCCGACGGTTATTTCCAAAATGCCGTTTACCTGACAAGCGTCAGTTGTCCGCTGGCGGCGGCGCAACGGCTGATGCAGGAAGCCAAACAAGCGCGATAAAAAATTCTGCGCGTTGCAGTCGGCAGACCGGATGGTCGATCCGCATATTTTGCGGCTTTTTTTACGCCTGCGGTTGAGAAAAATCGGTGACTTCCTCGCTGATCGAAAAGTGCAACACTTTCAGCTGATGCCGACGGGCAAATTCGTTGACGGCTTCCAGTTTCTCCTCCGGAATGTTCCGGGAGGCGACGATAATAAGGTCAAACGGCGTCTTTTTGTAAATCCTGTCGAGATCGGCGGCTTTCCCGATCACCGAGAGTCCGTTGATCCGCATTCCCTGCAAGGCGGGCTCGTCGTCCACGATGCCGATGAAGTCACAGGGACGTTGGAGATTCCCCACCCGAAAATGATAGGTCATAAATAACCGGCAGAAAAGTCCGCCGCCGTAGATCAGTGCCCGGGAACGCTCCGGATTCGCCAGCAGACGGCTTTGTTGAAGTTTGAAAAGCCACATCCCCTCCGCATAGCGGATGAAAAAACGTTCTCCCGCGATGAGACAAAAGGAAAGCAGCAGGAAAAGCAGCAGCAACACCACGAAGCGTCCCGTCGAGATCTGAACCCAATTCTGCTGACTGGCGACTCCGAAAACAACGCAGACAAGCATCGCACCGAAAAGGAAAGTCCACATCAGCCGGCTGTAATCGGAAATGCTCGCCCGCAACCAGTAGACCCGGTAGATGCCGGAAACGTACAGCGTCAGCAAAATCGGCGTCAGTATCAGCAAAGCGACCAGCCCGTGGAGATGAAAACGCAGGAGTTGACAGCAGAAAAAGAGCGCGCCGCAGATCATCGCCATATCAGAAAGCGGATGAAAGCAACTGATCAGAATTCCCTTGCGCGGCAGTGAAAAACCTTTGCCGACGAGTTTCGCCGATTCCAGCAGTTCGGGGATCGCCAGATGGCGGATCGCGACGATGATCCCCGCGATCAGCAGAAAAAAGGCAACACCGGGAGCGGTATTCCAGAAAAACGTCAGCGCGATCGATAGGATCGCGAAGCCGCCGGCAAGATAATAAAGGACAAACGCCGCTTTGCTCTGCTCTCCCGTTTCGCGGAGCAACCGGTGATGCAAGTGATCCTGATCCGCCGACATCACCCCCTGCGCGGAGGGATTGAGCAGTTTCCGCACGCTCCGCCGCCAAACGGCGAGAACTTCGTCGAAAACCGGCACTCCGATTGCCAGCAGCGGGATCAGCAAACTCGTAAGCGTCGCCGCGCGATCCTGCCCCGACAATGCCGTCACGGCAAAGATGAAGCCGATAAAGGTACTGCCGACGTCTCCGAGAAAAATTTTCGCCGGATGAAAATTATAACGCAAAAAGCCGAGACAACTGCCGAGCAGAACCAGCATCACCACCGCTTCGTCCTGATGATGACCGCTGATCAGGAACCAGACGGCAAGACACCCCGCCGAAACCGAGGAAACGCCGCTGGCGACACCGTCCATTCCGTCGATCAGATTGAAAGCGTTGATGATGCCGACGACCCACAAAACCGTAAAGCCGAGCATCAGGAGCCGGGGCAATTCCCACCCGAAAACCGACATCGTGCGCGGCGCCATAAAATAGACGGCGACGGCGCACAATATCTGGACGATCAATTTGAGGCGCGCCGACAGATCGTAACGATCATCCAGCACTCCGAGGATCGCCAATGCGCCCCCCGGAAGCAACAAGCGGAAAAAAAGATTGCCCGTCGGCGGCGACCACAAAAAATAAGCCCCCAGCGACAGAAAAAACGCCAACACGACCGCGATGCCGCCGCCGCGGGGAACCGGCTGTTTATGGATGTGGCGTCCGCCCGGTTGATCCATCAGACCGAATTTCGGCAGGATCCGGATCGCAAGTTTCGTCCCCAAAAGGGAAATGCAGAATGCCGCCACGGAAAAAATCAGCAATCTGCCGACGGAAACGATTCCCGAAAAAGTCATTTTCTTCTCCGCTTTGCATTTTGATTTTTGTTTTGCTTCTAATATATCACTTCTGCGCGGTTTGTCAACTGCAATGGGCGTCGGGATGTTTGACATTGCCCTTACAATGAGTTATATTATTATCAAAACTTGGCAACTTCACATCAATCCAGGCAGAAATATGTTGAAAAAACTCTCGGAAGGCAAGATCAAGATCGCGGTGATCGGGCTGGGCTACGTAGGGCTCCCGCTCGCCGTCGAATTCGGCAAAAAATTTGACACGGTCGGCTTCGATAAAAAAGCCGAACGTCTGGCAAGTCTGCGTGAGGGGACCGACGCGACGCTGGAAACTTCCTCCGACGAGTTGAAAAGCGCGAAATTTCTGCGTTACAGCGATGATCCCGAAACGCTCCGCGACCGGGATATTTTCATCGTGGCGGTGCCGACGCCGGTCGACAAATACAACCGTCCCGATCTCACTCCTCTCTACGGTGCGAGCATGGTCATCGGCAAAGTGATGAAACAAGGCGCGATCGTAGTTTACGAATCGACGGTCTACCCCGGTTGCACCGAGGAGGAATGCGTTCCCGTCTTGGAGCGCGAGAGCAAGATGAAATTCAACCGGGATTTTTTCTGCGGTTACAGCCCGGAGCGGATCAATCCCGGCGACAAGGAGCATACGCTGACCAAGATCCAAAAGATCACTTCCGGCTCGACTCCCGAAGTCGCCGACATCGTCGATAAACTCTACAACTCCATTCTGCTCAACGGCACGCACCGCGCCAGTTCCATCAAAGTCGCGGAAGCCGCCAAGGTCATCGAAAACAGCCAGCGCGACATCAACATCGCCTTTGTCAACGAACTTGCCAAA
>JAEDIJ010000021.1 GCA_016292515.1 Victivallaceae bacterium | reverse complement strand
CGAATACGTAATGACCGGATTCACTTACGCCGTTGTGCTGATCGCGTGCGCGGGATTGCTGACGGACATCGACAACAGACGGTTTTGCATTGCCGGAATAGTCGCTTTGCTCGTCCTGTGCTTTTTTGATGTGGAATACACGGAGATCGCGGCGAAGATACTGCCGGGCTCCTGGATGCCGTTTTTCCAATCCCCGGAAATTTCCGGCTTCTGGAATATGTATGACGATTTTCTCTGGTCGCCCCAGCATATGTTCGCGGCGGCGGCGGTGATTTTGCTCCTGTACCTGTACGATGAACTGCTTTGCTCGAAAAACGCGAAAACTTCCGTTGCATGCGCAACTTTGATCGGTCTTTTTGCCGCGGCGGCGGTTTTCACCAGCGTTTACGCGGGAATATTCTCGCTGATCCTGGTGGCGGCGATAAAAATATGCGACTACGTCTGCAAGCGGGATTTCCGGCGCAATTTCAACCGGACGTTCTGGTGGCAAGCCGCCGCAGTTTTCATCTGTCTGATCCTGACGGCGATGTATCTGAAATTCCTTTTCGCTTATCCGCCGGAAGAAAAGCCCGTTGCTTTCGGCATGATGCCCTGTTTCGGGGAGATCCGCCATTTCTGGCAGTATCCGCTTTATTTTCTGCAATTTTATTTCTGCATTCTGCCGATGCGGTGGGGACTCATTTACGTTTTCGGTATGATCGCCGTACTGGTGCCGGGCATTCTGCCGGGACATCCGCTGGTCGACTTCGGCAAAAAATGGATCATCGCCGCCTTGCTGATCATCTTTTTTGTCCACAGTACGTTTTACAGTAACGACTTCGGCTGGCGTTTCGTTGCCGGAGCGCAACTCCTGCTGGCGGTGTTTTCCGTTTTTACCATCCGAATGCTGTACCGCCGCTTGCTTTCCCGTCTGCGGAAACGGTGGATCGTCTGCGCCGTTGCCGCTCCGTTTGCCTTGCTCTTTTTCTGGACGAGTCATCGGTATTCCAGCTCCAACTTCGCGCCGCTGAAATACGATCCCGCGTTGCATCAGGGCTTCGCCCGCGCCGTACCGGGGTGGAAAGTCGTTCAAGCGCATACCGGGAAAGACGATCTCGTCTTGTGCAACTCCGCAGGCTTTTACAAACTCGGAAAACTTGCCGCGAGCAGTGAATCGACGAATGTTTTCTTTTCTCTTTTCGCGGAAAGGGACCCCCCGATCGCCGATCTGATCTTTTCCAAATGTTATTCCGAATTTTTCCCGCAGAAAAAAGTGGAGGAACGTTACGAAAAGGTCGTGGCGATCTTTGCGGGCAACCCGTCGAAACGCGATGCGGATTATCTCGCCGACGAATTGAAAACGCGCGCGCTTTTAGTGACGCCTTTCGACGGTTTGTGGAAAAGTCCCGGCGAGATCGAAAGCCGCTTCCCGAAAAAAGAGGAAACGGCGGATTTCCGCGTTTATTGGAGGGAGGAGCGATGAGTTCGCTTTTTTCGCCTCCCGCCGTCAATTCCGGACGGCAGACGGAGCTGGACGTGCTGAAATTCGTCGCGCTTTTTGAAATGATTTTCATGCACTTGCAGGAAGTCGTTTTCAGTTACGCCTACAACGACCGCATTTTCATTCACGATTCGTGGGGACTTGTTTTTGTCTGCAACGCGTTTTATCTTGTCGGACCTTTTTCTTTTCTCTTTTCGATGGGATGCACGATCCCTTTCAGCCGGCAAAACGATGCGCGATCCAATATGTGCCGCGGCGGCGGACTTCTGGTCGCTTGGATATTGCTCAACGCTCTGCGGATGATCCCCTACGGAATGCTGTTGCATTCAACTACGGGCGTTGCCTTCAAGAAAATCTATTTCCAGATGATATGGGCGAATGACGTGCTGTTTTTCGCCGGAGCGTTTTTTCTCCTTTTCGGCTTTTTGCAGATGAGAAAATTGTCGATCGGCAAGATCGCGGTCTTTTTCGCGGGGCTTTTCCTCGTCGCGCAATATGCGGGCGATTTCAGCCGTTTTCTGCCGGAAGCGACACATCGCTTTTTTGCCGGGATCCTCCATGTCGGGCATCTTTCCTCGTTTGCGCTTTTCAACTGGGGGATCGTCGTGATGCTCGGCGTCGGCTGGGGAAGTCTTCTGCAACACACATCCAATAAAACAAAACTTTACGCGGCAACGGCATTTGTCGGGATCGCCGCCGTCGCCATATTGCTCGGCGCGCTTTATTTTGCCGGAGCGTTGGATGGCGAAGTGTTGCGGAAATCGACTTCCAATCCGCTCGGCGTGCATCAACTCGGCTTCGTTTCGCTTGCGGGCGCACTCGGTGTCCTCACATTTGCGTTGCCGCTTTTTTATTTTTCCGCGCTTGCGCTGCCCGGAGCCGTCAAAAAAATGATTTCCGCCGTTTCCGGCAAGATATTGCCGATCTACTTCTTTCACTGGCTGCTTTTGCCCTGGCTCGGTTTCATCCCGCAAATGCGCGCCGGCCGCGCCGGCGCAGGAAAGATCGCTTTGGTCGCGTTGGTGCTTTATGCGGCAAGTTTCCTTTTGGCATCCCTCTACAAATTTGCGAAAAAGCGTTTTCAGACATCTTTTCCGCAAAAATCCGACGTCAGCCGGAATGCGGCGTAAAAATTCCGCGTTTTCCTTTTTGGGATAACTTTTGTCGATTTTTCCATATTGCAAAAACAATTCCACTATGTTATATTATACGCAACAACGAATTCAACGACCATATCATAAGGAAAAATACGATGTTGAAAAAATTCCTGTCTGCCGCGCTCCTCGGAGCAATGCCGCTTTTTGCCGGGCACGACATCCACAACGCGATGTGGCTTCATCCGGAGCACGTCGACTACTCCATCGCCGACGCCATCAGAATTTCCGAACAATCGGGCGTTAAAAAACACGCCGTCATCATCGGCATCACGCCGGATGCAGACGAACCGATGAGGTCGGTGGAATACGCCGCATCCGCCTTTGAAAAAATGCGCGAAGCGTTGGAGAAAAAAGGCATTACGGCGGGCATCTGGGTCGGCAGAATGCTGGGCCACGGTTGGAGCGGTCAACTGATTTCCGGAGACGGCTGGACGGAGGTCGTCAACGAAACGATGCGCCCCTCCCACCGCCTCTGTATGCTCGACCCGCGTTTCCGCGAGCACGTGAAACAATGCTTTGTCCGGCTCGCCAAGACCCGCGCGGCGTTTCTCATCATCGACGACGATATGCGCACGATCAACAATTCCAGTATGGGCATGGAGTGTTTCTGCCCGCGTCACGTCGCGCTTTACAATCAAAGAAGCGGACTTGAACTTTCGTCGGAGGAGTGGATCAAAAAAGTGAAATCCAGTCCCGCGAATGATCCGGCGGTGAAGGCGGTGGAAAATATCCGGCGCGAAACTTTCCGCAACTTCGCCAAAATGATCCGCGAAGCGATCGACACGGTCGATCCCGATCTGCCCTGCGGACTTTGTTGCAGCGGCGCGGAGTACCTGATAGGCGGCGAAATCGCGCGCATCCTCGCCGGAAAAAATCAATCCTTTATGCGCATCAACAACGCCTCCTATATGGAGGGCGACCCGAAATTCTTTCACGAATGCATGTTTCACACCGCTTACAAAAGCGACATCGCCCAGCCGATCGACGTGCTTTTGAGCGAAGACGACACTTGGCCGCACAACCGTTTCAGCAAATCGGCGAAAAGTTTTCACGCCCATATCTGCGGCAGTATCGTCAACGGCACCCGAGGCGCACTCGTGATGCTTTCCGACTACCGCAACCGCAACAGCGACGCCGTCGAAGCGTACCGCGTCATTATGGGCGAGCATAAAGGCTATTACGACGCGTTGCTTGACGCCGTTCAAGGCGTGAAGTGGGTCGGCATCAGCGCGCCGACGTTTCCCGCCGACCGGGAATTTCATCCTGCAAAGGGTCCGCAATATCTCATTTTCGACATGCAGATGCAGATGATGAGCCGTTACGGATTTCCCTGCTTGTACGGCAAGGTCAGCAAGGAATTCGTCAACGTGCTTTCCCGGGAAACGGCGGAACTGCTCACCGACGAGGAATTGAAAACCGCGCTTTCGACCAAGGCGATCGTCGACGGCGGCGCCGCGTTGGAGATCGCCCGGCGCGGCATGGAGGAGTTGCTCGGCGTCGATCCGGTGGAGAAACCCTATCGCGCAAGTTGGGAAATCGCCGAAAACAGCGAGGAAAAAATGCCGTTTTACAACGACTTCACGTTGCCCTTGCTTTCCTCCATCGCCCCCGACGCCGTCGTCACCAGTACCGTGCGCGCGGCGCAGGGCCACAACACGGGATTGGATCACGTCATCGCGCCCGGCTCGGTCTTTTATCAGAACCGTCTCGGCGGCAAAGTCGTCACGCTCGCCATTCACGGGAATAAAGAAGTCCTCAACATCATCGACCTGCCGCGCAAAAAATTCATCGCGAAACTGCTCCAAATGCTCGACTCCGACGCGTTGCCGATTTATGCGGCGGCGGATCACGACGTATGGATCAAGGTCGGCAAACGGCAACAAGGCGGATGGCTCGTCGCGCTCGTCAATTTGAGTTTCGACGAAATGCCGGAGATCCGGCTCGCCGTCAACGAAATTCCTCAAAAGATAAGCGTACTCGGCAAAAACGGCAAATGGGAAACGGTCGCGTTTGAAGCCGAAAACCATATCCTGCGCATCCAATATCCTGCCGCGTGTTTCGATTTCGTCGCGCTCAAACTTGAATAAATGCGTCCGCGGTCACAATTTTGGAAAAAAAATAATTTGCTTTTTATTTCTTTTGCGCTATATTTATAACAGACGGTGTAACAACGCACCGCAAATCAATCAAAGTTGAAAGGATCAAAAAATGAAAAAAATGCTTCTGCTCGCCACGCTGGTCGCGATCGCCCTTTCCGTCACCGGTTGCGGTTCTCTCCGTACTCCCGCAAAGGGAGATCGCAAGGGTAATGTCTACTATCATACTTTCTTCGGTCTTTCGCTCGAAAGCGGCGCGTACGGCGACGGTTTCATCCTGAACGACTATTGATCTCTGACTCAATTGTCCGAAGAGCTGCACAAATTTTTGTGCGGCTCTTTTTTTATCGGAAAATTTGCCTGTCCGCCGTATCGGCGGTATATTATAGACAATATCAATTGCAAAACAAGGACGGGGGAAATGGATGCGCAGTTGTTGATTCTGCTGATGGATTTTTTCGGAACGGCAGTCTTTGCGCTGACGGGAACGATCAAAGGGATCGCGCATCGGCTGGATCTTTTGGGCGTCGTCGTCCTCGGCTGTACCGTCGGCATCGGCGGCGGCGTACTCCGGGACACGGTACTCGGGTTGACTCCCGCGGGCGCGTTTTCCGATCCCCGTTATCTGTTGGTCTGCATCCTCGTTTCGCTTTTCGTTTTTCTTTTGCCGCGGAAATGGCTCGCCGGCAACCGGGACGTCATCGTTTACGCGGACGCCGTCGGGCTCGGCGTCTTTACGGTGATCGGCAACGCCAAAGCGATGCAATCGGGTATGCCCAATATCACGGTCATCCTTTCCGGAGTCCTCACCGCGACGGCGGGCGGCGTCATCCGCGATCTGCTCGTCCGTACGATCCCCACCGTGTTGAAATCCGACTTTTACGCGACGGCTTCGTTGCTCGGAGGCTTGCTCTACTGCCTGCTGCAATACTTGGGAGTCCCCTCCGTGCCGCTTTTTTGGAGCGTCGCCGTCAGCGTCTTTCTGATGCGGATCATCGCGTTTCACCGCCATCTGAAACTCCCCCAGAAGCGGTGAAACATCGCATTTCCTACTTCACGAGATCGACGACGTCGACCCACTGGACGTCGGGATCGGCGTCGAGCGCGGCGAGATAGGATTCAAAGCGTTGCCATTTTTCCCCGACGTTCTGCATTTCGCAGGTATGCCCCCAAAAGTAGAATTTCCCGCCGTGCGCCTTGGCGTATTCGGCTTTTTTGAGGAAATCGGGATCGAGGAAGTGCGATTGCGATTTCAGCAAAAGGCAATTGTCGTTCTCCGAAAAATCGGGGACATAAGAAGTCGTCCTGCCGTAGACAAAACCGGCGTCGGCAAGTGCTTTGGCGGCACTTTCGTCGCAGATGCCGCAGGGATACGCCATACCGGGGACTTCGATCTGAAAGAAGTCTTCCAGCATTTTGCGGTCTTCGCACTGGTCGTAGACGAATTCCGCGAGACGGTCGGGGCTGTAATTGAGGTGAAAAAGTCCGTGTCCTCCGATCTTGAAACCGCGGTAGAGGTCGAGCATATCGCGCCGCGAGAGCCAGCGGTTGACGAAATCGGGGTGATCTTTGAACTGCCACGTGTCTGTCCGCCGGAAATCGCGGTAATGAAAGCCGAGATTGACGTTGAAAGTGGCTTTGCCGTGATATTTTTTCAGCAGTTCGACGAAACGGATGTCGGTTTCGACCGCATCATCCCAGCAGCAGGCGACTTGAAGCATCTTTTTTTCACTCCTAAATATGTTGTGTGACTTTTTTCGAGAGAAGTTTGCGCCAGCGCGGTTCGGCGGAAGGCACAAGGCAGGGCATCGTATTTTCATTTGCGCGGTAAAGCTGATGAAGTTTTTCCAATTCCGCATCGATGCTCTCTTTTTTCGCGAGTTTCACGTCGATGACGGCGCGAAGATAAAGCAGTTGCCACCGCCACGAAGCGGCGGTTTCGGGCGACACTTGGCACTTGTCGAGCAGGGCAAGCGCGGCTTCGGCGCGGGCGCGGTCGAGATTTTTCGCCTCGTATTCAAGATGCCACGGCACGGCGGGATCGACCAGCTCCGCCGAGTAGGCGGAGCGGCGTTTGCCGCCCTGCACGACGACGGTGCGATGCTCCAAATTCATTTCGAGGAGCAAACTTGCCTTGACGCCCTTTTCGCGCGTTTTGCCGCCGAAGTAAAAGGCGAAGTAATCACCGAGGATCTCCGTCATCAGGCGCGGCTTCCAGCACCACGCAAGGAGCAATACTTTATTCATATCCTCGTAAATCCCCTCGGAGTAAGGACGCACTCCGGCAAAGCCGGCGCAGGCGCGCATTTCACGGTCGAAGTTTTCGGCGCGCACGTTGGCTCCGAAACCGCCCCACGGCAACATCCCCGCCATACTGATCTCGCTGAAACAGATGACGGGGAGACCTCCGGGCGTCGACTTGGCGACTTTTTCCGCATCGGCGGGGTCGATATGAAGGATGTCGACATATTTTTTCAACTCCGCATCGCGGCGGAAAAGATCCTGCCACTCGCCGTCGGTAAAGGCGTCGAAACGCCAGGTGCCGAGACAGACTTTGCAATTCGGGAAGTAGTGCTTCGCCAATTTGGCGTAGCCGGGAATGATCTTCCAGTAACCGTTAGCACCGTAGGGCGCGCACTGTTTGCAACTACATCCCCCCTGATCGTAGGGAAAAATCGAAACGCGGTCGATGCCGCACCCCGCAAAGGCGGAAAAAACTTCCTCGCGCCAGCGCAAAATCAAATCCGATCCGCCGGGTGCGGACGGACAAAGTTCAACGTGATAGTGCCCGTTGAGATCGTAGCGGTAATTATTCTGACCGCCTCGCCAGTCGGCGCGCAAATTTGCGGGACTGTCGGCGTACCCCTCGTTGGCGAGCCCCAAAAGATCGCCGTGCAAACCGCAATCGCGCGCGGCGGCAAAAATTTTGCGAAGCTGCGCGATCTTTTGCTGCGCCGCGGGATCCTGAATCCCGTTGAAGTGGTGCATATCGAACCAGACGCACACTTCGTTGCATCCCCAGAGCGCGAGGTCGGCGATGTAATCGCGCAATTCCTTTTCCGGCGCGCGGTCGTAAAAGTTACCGAAGTGCGTCGCGAAATAAATGCCGCGCTCCGGTTTTTGCGGCGCGTCGCTTCCTCGGAAGTCGTTATCGCGCAAAAACTTGCCAAGCCCGTAAAAAAGCGCGCGTACCGAACCGCCCTTGATCGTGATCTTGCTTTCTCCCGAAATCGCAAAGGATTCTTCGGGCAATGCGTCGTCGATTTCAAAGACGACGGTGCAGTTTGCCGGGAAGTGCGACCGGTAACGCGAGATCAGCTCGTCGAGCATCATCCGGCTCGACTGCGGGATTTCCGCCGCGCCGCAGGAAAAAATGAGCGTGCCGAAAAGAATGGAAAGCATCTGGCTGATTTTCATAAAACCTCCTCTATTTGGAAAACAGTTTGAGTCCGATAATTCCGCAAAAGATCAAAACAAGCGAAACGATCCGCCACGCCGTCGCCGGTTCGTGAAAAAGGATGATGCCGCAAAGCGCGGTGCCGAGCGCACCCAGCCCCGTCCATATCGCGTAGGCGGTACCAAGCGGCAGATGTTTCACGGCAAGCGCGAGCAGTAGAGTACTCGCCGCCATTCCCAATACGACGATACTGCTCGGCAACCAGCGGGTGAAGCCGTGCGAATACTTCATCGCGACCGCCCAGACGCACTCAAAGACTCCGGCGAAAAAAAGCAGTACCCAAGCCATAAAATTCTCCCTGATCCAAATGAATTTATCATCTAATATAATCCGCTTCGGCTCTTTTTGCCAGTTGAAAAAACTTTTTCCGGTGCTACTTTATAAGTAAGTCCAAAAGAGAAGTTCTATGTTTCAGACGATTTTGACGTTTTTGCAGGGCGTGCCCTTTTTTCACTCGGTCGCTTTCGGCATTCTGGCGATGATCCTCGTCGGCAGCAGCTGGTGTCTCGTCGGTCTCGTGATGGGCGACGCACCCAAAAAGGGGATCGATCCCGCGCTCGTTCAGCTCGGCGGCGGACTTTTTTCCGTCGTCGTCGGCTCGGTCATCATGATCTCGACGCAGGCTTTTTCCAGCGCGGAAAGAAGCGTCACTTTTTGGACGCTTTTCACCTACTTCGTCAGCGGCGCGGTCAATTTCGCGATGTTGCAGATGATGGCGATGGCGATGCAGCGCGGTCCCAACGGCATCGTCTGGGGGATCATCCAGTCATCGCTGGTCTTTCCCTTTATCGTCGGCATCGCGTTTTTCGGCGTGGCGGTGAGCGCGCCGCGGGTCACCGGAATTATTTTACTGCTCGCCGCGCTGATCCTCTTTTCCTGCTCCAAAGAACAGGCGGCGAAGCAAAATTTGCCGAAAAAGGGAAATTGGAAACTCATCGCGCTCGCCGGAATGTTTCTCGCGGCGACCCAGCAGAACCTCGCGACCGCGCCGAGTTACTTTGAAAGCGCGCGCGGCGTCAGCAGTATCATGCGCTCGATCGCGACGGCGGGAGGCACATTCTGCGCCGCCGCTATTTTCACGCTCGCGCGCCTGACGCCGGAAGTCAAAGAGAAACTTCGTTTCGGTCTGAAAAGTCTCCTCCTCTGGAAATATATCGCCGTGTTGCAGACATTCAGTCTCGTCACTTCCTATTTGCTGCTTTACCCCGGCATGGACGTGATGGCACAGCACGATCTCGGCGGGATGTGTTATCCGACGATGATCGGCTCGTGCATCGTCGCCTTTACGCTTTTGAGCGCGTGGCTTCTCAAAGAAAAAATTTCGCGCATTCAGATCGGCGCGATCATTTCCTGCATTGCGGGACTTGCGGGCATCTGCCTGCCGGAAAGTGTCACCTTTTGCGTTTTGTGGCAAAAAATTGCCGCTTGGTTTTGATCTCATTCGCACAGAAAGGAGTGAAAAATGAAAAAATCACTGATTCTGATCGTTTCTCTGGCGGCGGTCGCTCTCCTCGCGGAAACCTACCGTGATTCCTCGGGACGCGTCATCGGGAGTTCCAGCGAATTCGGCGGCACGACGACTTACCGTGACTCGTCGGGGCGCATCAAAGGCTCGAAATCCACTTTCGGCGGCACGACGACCTACCGCGACTCCTCGGGACGCATCCGGGGCACGGAATCCACTTTTGGCGGGACGACGACTTACCGCGATTCCTCGGGACGCATCACCGGCACGAGTTCCACTTTCGGCGGCACGACGACCTACCGCGATTCCTCGGGACGCATCGTCGGGACATCGAGCGATTTCGGCGGCACGACGACCTACCGCGACTCGTCGGGGCGCATCCGGGGCACGAAACGCTGATATGAGTGATTTTTCCTACACCGTCGAAGTCCATACGCCCCCCACCCCGGAGGAGATGGTCTTTCTCTACCGCGAAGCCGGATGGTGGGGGGCAGAAAACGATTTCGCGACGGCGCAAAAAATGCTGACGAACTCCTTTGCCGTCGCCGTCGCCCGGAGCGGCGGTCAGGTGATCGGGATGATGCGCGCCATTTCCGACGGCGTGAGTGACGCTTATATGCTCGACCTCGTCGTCAAAAAGGAATTCCGCCGCCGCGGCGTCGGACGCGCGATCACGGAAAAATTATCCCGGTATCTGCACCAGTGCGGCATCGAGTGGATCGTGCTGATCGGCGCGCCGGGTACGGAAAAACTTTACGCAAGTTGCCGCGATGCCAAAAAAATGGCGGATCATACGCCGTGGCGTTTTTTTGAGGAGTAAAAAAGATGATCTCCCGTGAGGATTTCCGCCCCGTCACGCTTTTAAGCCGCGATGAGATCGCGCCGCGGATCGGGCGTTCCGGCGTCAAAAGTTGTGAATTTTCTTTCGCCAATTTAGTGATGTGGGGCAAAACGTTTGACATCCGTTACGCGCTTTACCGCGACCATCTCTATTTCAGAGAGTTGGACGATGAGGAGCAAAAATACGGATTGCTGTTTCTCGCGGATGCCGAAAACGAGCCGGACGCCGCCGAATTGCGCGAAGTTTCCGACGCGCTGAAAAACGCGGCAAATCCCGGCATATTTTACTGTGTGCCGCAGGAGTATCTCGACCGCCACCGCGACCTCGGGAAATTTTTCACCGTTTCCGCGATGGGCGAAAATTACGACGATTATCTCTATCAGGTGGATTCCCTCGTCGAACTGCGCGGCGAAAAACTCGCCAAAAAACGCAATCTCATCCGCCAGTTTCTCCGCAATTACCCCGACGCCGAAGTACGCGAAATCACTTCTTCGATCATCGGCGAATGTCTCGCGCTCGCCGAAAAATGGCGGAGCACGCATCCCGACGGGGATTCGCAGGAAATGTTGCAGGAAAAAGCCGCGCTCGCCACGCTTTCGGAAAACTTCGACGCGCTTGATTTCATCGGCGCCGCCGTCTATCATCAGGGGGAAATGATCGCCTTTGAGTTATGCTCCCCTTTGAGCGACGGCATTTACGACGAACATTACGAAAAATCGCTCTACTTTGCCAAGGGCGCGGCGCAATTCGTCAACCGCGAGTGTGCGAAACTTCTGCAAGGCAAAGCGAAATACCTCAACCGGGAGCAGGATCTGGGGCTTGCCGGACTGCGGCAGGCAAAAAGATCCTATATGCCGTGCGAAATGGTGACTAATTTTTCCCTCACGCCCCGGTGATTTTCATTTCTGCCGGATAATGCAATTTTTTGCCGGATTGTGGATTTTACTCCCTTGATTGAGACGCTATATTATACCGTAAAAACACAGCAGGAGCGAACGATGGATCCCCTTGATTTCATGCTTCAAACGATTCGGCGCATCTACGAGAGCGACCGGTTTTTTTCCGCTTCCTCGATGCGGCAAACGGCGCGCACGGTCGAGGAGATCATGCGGCAAACAGGCTTGACGCAGGTCGAAACTTTGTGGTATCCCTCCGACGGCGTCACCGACTACGCGGGGTGGCTGATGCCGCTCGCGTGGGATCCCCGCGAGGCGACGTTGAGCATCGTGTCGGACGACGGCAAGGAAAAACAACTTTGCTCCTATCGCGAAATTCCGGCATCGCTCGCCCTTTACAGTCAGAGTGCCGACGTGACGGCGGAACTCGTTCCCGAAACCGCGGAAAATGTCCGCGGCAAGATCGTCCTCCTCACCTCTCACGCGCCCTGGCTGCCCGAAATGATGACGTACGTCCGCCGCGGCGCGATCGGCTTCGTCCACGCTCATATCGGATTTCTCTCGAAATATGCCGACACGCCGGAATTTGCCTACCTCAATTCCGACTCGCGCAAATGGCTGAATTATCAACTTCCTTTTTGGGAAACGCCCGAAAAACCTTTCTGTTTCTCGATCACGCCCGACGAGGGGCGACAACTTGAAAAATCAATGCGGCAGAGCAACGTCACGCTTCACGCCCGCGTCGATGTCCAAATGTCTCCGGGCGAGATCGGCGTCGTCACGGGATTTCTGCCGGGCGAAACAAATGAGGAGATCGTCCTCACGGGGCATCTCTTTGAACCGGGCGCCAACGACAACGCAAGCGGCGTCGCCCAAATGCTCGCGATCGTCCGCGAACTGTCAAAAACAAGACGCCGCCGCGGCATCCGGTTGCTCTTTACGCACGAAGCGAAAAGTTTGCAGGCTTACGTCAACACGCTCAAAGAAAAACCCCGTTTCGTCGCCGGACTCAACGTCGATATGGTCGGTTTTTCGCTCGACAAAGTCGGTGAGATCGGCGACAGCGCGCCCGCGTTTCCGACTTACGCGACGCCGCTTTTGAAACACATTATGGCAAAGCACGGCTTTACCGCGCAAGTCGGCGGGATCACCGGCATCGACGCAAGTTTATGCGAACCCGATTCCGGCTGTGCGCTCACTTATCTCGCCGTGATGGGCGATCCCGATTACCACAAGTCGAGCGACACGCCGGAACGCATTGACAATCAAGTCCTTGCGACGACGTTTCAAATCACGCTGGAATACGTCGAGACCCTCGTCAACGCGGGCTTGAAAGAGGCGATCGAACTGGCGGAGCTCGTCCGCGATTACGACCGCGACACCCCTCATCCGAAAAATGCGACGCCGGCAATGCGTTACGAGATCGCCCTCCGGCGGCTCCACTCGGTGAAAACGCTCGTTTCTTCGCCGGAAGATCGGGCGAAACTGGATGAATTTCTGCGCGCTCTCGCTCCCGAAGCCGTCGTCCCGCAGGAGGAAGACGATCCTGCCGACGCGGAACTCGCATTCCTCTACCCCGTCAAAAACTACCGCGGATTTTTCTCCTTTGAAAAATACTGGCTCAAAGATGAAAGTCATCCCGAAGTCGCTTCACTCTATCAGGGCTGGGCGGCTCCGGCGTGGATCGACGACGCGATGATGTGGGCAAACGGTACGCGCAGCGCGTGGGAGATCTGGCGCAAATTGCGCGATTGCGGCAACGACATCGACCTTGAACTTTACCGCGCGACGCTCCGTTTTTTACAGCAGGAAAATTATCTGAAACCGGGATGTTTCGAGTTTTCCCCGCGCGTCTATAAAAAATACAATCAGCTTTTCCCCGTCGCGACGACGTCAAAAGCGGCGGCCGCCGCCTTGAAAAAACTCGGCGTCCAAGCCGGGATGAAACTTGTCGTCCATTCGGCTTTTCGCTCGCTCGGCGACTTCGAGGGCGGCGCGGTGAAATTCTGCGAGATATTGGAGGAATTGCTGACAAATCAGGGGGTCTTGATGATGCCCGCCTTGTCCCGCTATCCCAACGACGGCGAAGACATCCTTTTCGATCCCGACACGACGCCGACGCGGACGGGGATCCTCTCGGAAACTTTCCGCACGATGCCGGGCGTCGTGCGCTCGCTCGACCCGACCCACAGTTTTGCCGTATGGGGCAAAAACAAACTTGATTTCGTCAAAGATCACCACCTCTACACCTCGCTTCATCAGCAAAGCCCCCTCGGCAGACTGGAAACAGCGGGGGGCTGGTGTCTCCTCGTTTCCTGCTCGACGGCGGTCACTTTTATGCACGTCGTCGAAACGACGGAAAACGCGAAATGCCTCGGCTCGCGCACCGAGGAGTACGACGGCGTCGTCAACGGTCAAAAAGTCCGATTGCGCGGCTGGGGCTGGCGCAACGGCGAATGTCCCGCTTTCGACCCTCAAAAAATCTACGATTTTATGCGGCAAAAAGGAACTTTGAAAGAGTTGATGCTCAACCGCGCGCATCTCATGCTTTTCCAATTGAGCGATTACCGCGAAGCCTATGCGAGACTTCTGCGCGATCCCGTCAACGGCTGTGCCAATTGCCCGGTGCGTCCGCGTCAAGTCCGACAAAGCGTCCCCTCCGACTGGGATTTCGAGGGCGACCGCTTGAAAAAAACGACGGCATTCACCGGAACTTACACGCCGACCGAAAGAAAATGAAAATACCGCGTTACATCATCCGGAGATCCCGAATTCCTCTGACTCCGGGCGCCTCGCCCGATGCGCCCCAATGGGAAAATGCGGCGGAGTTATCCATCGTCACCCCCAACGGCAACGGCACCGGCCACCTGCCCGACACCCGGATCAAAATGCTCTACGACGACAACGGCATCGCCGGGATTTTCACCAATGCCGACCGTTACGTCATCGGCAAAACGACCGCCGATCAGCAAATGGTCTGCCTCGACAGCTGCGATGAATTTTTCGTCCAGCCGGCAACCGACGAGCGATATTACAACTTCGAAATGAGTTGTAACGGTCATCTGTTGCTTTACCATATCAAAAGTATGCAAAATAAGCAATACGAGGTGATGCCGCAAACGGAATTGGACAGGATCGTGCGGCGTTCCTCCCTGCCGGAGCGCGTTTTTTCCGAAATTACCGAGCCGCTTTTCTGGTATTTGAGTTTTTACATTCCCTTGGATTTTTTCGTCCGCAATTCCAAAGTCAGCCTGCCGCTTGCGGGTCAAACTTGGCACGGTAATTTCACCAAGTGCGCCGATGCGTCAAGTCACTACCACTGGCTTACTTGGATCGACCTCAAAACGACCGATTTTCACGCGCCGGAGGAATTCGGCGAACTTTATTTCGAGGAGGAAAAATGAATTTTCCCTCCCGATCAGGCAACCCTGCGCCGGGCATTTTCTATGCGGCGGTGAGCGTCCTTTGCTGGGGAACTCTTTTCCCCGCGGTGACCTTTTTGCTGAAACGGGACAAGGTCGACTGCTACACGATGGCGCAGTGCCGCTTCCTCGCGGCGGGAGCACTGATGCTCGCGATGATCGCCGTCAGGGAACGCCGCGCACCGTGGCAAAATTTACAACCGCTTGACTTTTTTCACCTGATCGCGCAAAGCGTTTTCGCCGCGGCGATGAGCGGACTTCTCTTTTTCGGGCAGAGTTTCGGCATTCCGGTCGTCAACGCGTCGATGCTCGAAGCGGAAGCCCCGATTTTGATTTTTCTTTTGAGCATCCTCATCCTCCGCGAAAAAACCAGCCCGCTTCAAACGCTCGGACTTCTCCTCGGCTTCGCCGGCAGTATGCTGGTGCTGAAAGCGGTCAACGCCCGCGGCATCGTGATCACTTCGATCTCTTTCGGCGACGCGATGGTCTTTGCCGGAGCGGTCTCGTGGGCACTCTACACCGTTCTCTCCCGCAACACGATCCGCAAAATCGGCGGATTGCGCTACACGGCGTGGAGCGTCCTCTTTGCCGGGATATGGATCTTGCTCTTTCAGCTTGCGGCGAAACTCCCCCGCCGCTACCCCGCGGAACTCCCCGATCTCGCCGCGACGCTCTATCTCGGATTGATCCCGACCGCGCTCGCCTTTTTCGCGTGGAACAACGCCCAGCGTTACATCTCACCGGGACTGCTCGGGATCTCCGGCTACTTCACCCCGATGCTGACGGCGTTGCTCGGCTGGCTTTGCTTCGGTGAAAAAGTGACGTTTTTTCAGATCGCGGGAATGATCCTCGTCGTCGGTGCCGCGCTGATCGAGCCGGAAATTTCCGATCTTCTGCGGCGGAAAAAATAAATTCCGGCAAAAGCGACTTGCTTTTTTTCCGTTCCGGCGTATAGTAAGTGACGATACAGCAACAGGAAAGGTTTTTTATGATTACTTTGTTTGCGCTGATTTTCTTTACCGCTCTCGTCGCCGTCGGCACTTGGCTGATGACCCGGAAAACCGAAAATCAATCACAGGAGGGATTTTTCCTCGCCGGACGCTCCCTCACCTACCCCATCATCGCCGGATCGTTGCTCCTGACCAACCTCTCCACCGAGCAGATGGTCGGGCTCAACGGTTCCGCTTTCAAGGACGGTTTGAGCGTGATGGCGTGGGAAGTCGTCGCCGTCGTCGCATTGGTGCTGATGGCACTTTTCTTTTTGCCGCGCTTTCTCAAAAGCGGCATCACGACCGTACCGGAATATCTCGCAAAACGCTTCGATAAAACGACGGAATTGATCTGCAATCTGATTTTCCTCATCGCCTATATGGTCGTACTGATGCCGATCATCCTCTACACCGGGGCGCAGGGAATGATCGGAATGCTCGACGTCGCCGCGGTTTTCGGCGATCCCGCCTGGTTGCAAGACCCCTCGGCGGAATTGTTCTTTGTCATCGTCATCGTCGCCGCGATCGGCTCGGCATACGCGCTCGTCGGCGGCTTGCGCAGTTGCGCCGTTTCCGACACGCTGAACGGCATCGGACTATTGATCGGCGGCTTGCTCGTTTCCTACTTCGCTTTGCAATCGCTCGGGACGGACAATTCGATCGTTTCCGGCATCGCCGAACTCCGTCAAGTGAGCGCCGCCCACGGCAACCGGCTCAACTCCATCGGCGCCAACGACGCGGAAGCACCCTTTCTCGCTCTTTTCACCGGCATTTTGATGATCCACACTTTTTACTGGTGCACCAATCAGCAGATCATTCAACGCACATTGGGAGCGAAAAGCCTTGAAGAGGGACAAAAGGGCGTTCTCTTGACCGGATTTCTCAAATTGCTCGGACCGCTCTTTCTCGTCCTGCCCGGACTGATCGGCGCCGCGCTCTACATCAGGGGAGAATTGGCGATCCCCCTCAAATCAGTCGACGGGGAATGGATCCCCGACACCGCGCAAGTCTACGGGATATTGGTACGCAACACGCTGCACCACCCCCTGATGCTGGGATTTTTCGCCGCGGTGCTTCTCGGCGCGATCCTTTCCAGTTTCAACTCGGTGCTCAACAGCACCTGCACGCTTTTCTGTTTAGGCATCTACAAGCCTTACGTCAACCAACAGGCATCCGACCGCCGGGTCGTGGTCGTCGGACAGATTTTCGGCTTTGTCATCACGATCGTTTCGATCGTCTTTGCGACGCAACTTGCCAAAACGTCGAGCATTTTCGATTTCCTGCAAACGATGAATGCGATCTACTGCATCCCCATTCTTTCGGTGGTCGTGGTCGGACTGCTCGCCAAGCGCACGCCGGCGATCAGCGCCAGCATCAGTATGATCGCGGGCGTCGTCCTCATCGGCGCCGGTATTTTCCTGCCGGCTTTTGCCGACACCATTGATCGATTCGGTCAATACCACTACGCGTTTCTCGTGATGGCGGCACTGATCGTCTTTCAGCTGGTGATGGGCAAAATCGCGCCCCGCAAGGAGCCTTACGAAGAAAAGGACGCCGAAGTCGTCGATCTCACACCGTGGAAGTATGCCAAAGCCGCCGCGCTGGCGTTGCTCGTCATCGTCGCCGTCATCTATGCGGCGTTTGCCGATTTCTCGGTTTTCCGCACCGGCAAACCCGGCTACCCCGTCGCGCCGAAAAAGGCGGAGAGCACTCCGACGGTATCCACAGTGCGTTGAAGCCCCTTTACGCAGGGGGCGGAGGACGTCCGTCCCCTATTCAGCCCTTTTGAGGGGCTTTCAAAACGACGGGGCCGAAAAGCCCGGAGGGGATACTTTCCTTTTCAAAAAAGCACTCGCGCGCGTCGTAGGGGTTTTCATAAAGAAGTTTTTTCCACCGCGCCTGTACTTCTTTATCGGAGATCGCGTTGGCAAGGGTGTTGATGACGGTAACTTCAAGTTGGTTCCGCGTCGCTTTGAGCGCGTTTTTAAGCGGAAAAACGTAAGACGGAAAGAGCCGGGTGCCGAGATCGACGCCGTTGAGCGTTGCTTGCGCGGCGTATTTCACCTCCCCGAGATCGAGAAATGCGGCATCGGCAAGATCTTTGCCGTCAAAAATTTTGGTGTATTTCGCTTCACCGCTGAAATTTCCACCGAGAATTTGCCGCCAGTCGCCCAAAGAAACTTGTCGCGGCGTTTCCGCGAGAACTTCCGTTTCGTAATCTTTTGCCGTGGCGCGCGTCCGCCGGAGAGGGAGCAACTGCCACTTGCCGGAAAATTCTTTGACGACTTCGCCCGGGGGAAGCGGCAACGGCGCGACATCGTTCGCATCTTCGCCGACGAGAAATGTCGCACTCGCGTACGGTTCAAAATCCCACTGCCACGCGCCGTCGGTACCGGCTTGGTAAAGTTTTCCCGTTTCCGCATCGCAGAAAGCGACGGGGGCTTTTTCCTCCGATCGCATCCGGACGGAAATTTTTTCGCCGGAAACATTCAAAATCATATACAACACTTCATTTCCGGCAAGTTGCCGCTTGCTGACGCGGAACCGCCAGTCGCGCGGTACAATTTCCAGTGTCGGCGGAACTTCGTGCGTCTCGTCGGCGGAGAGGATCACCGCGCCTTTTTTGCGCAGTTTTGCCAAAGTCGCGCGCATCGCGTCGTCCATTTTGACCGCAGTCGGCAAGACGAGCCGCTGATAGCGCATTTTACCGATTTGGATCGTGCCGCGGACGACCTTTGCCGCCTGCAATGCGTCGAGATCGACGTAATCGAAATCGCTTTGCTGCTGCAACAACCGGTCGGCGATTTTTTCCTGCTCGTCGTAATGCGGCGTCACGCCGATTTCGGAAAACGTCGCCGCGTCGAAAAAGAGTGCGGTATCGACGACGGGTTTGCCCGCCGCCGCGAGATAGGAGATGCGCGCGGTGTAGTCGTGGTAATTTTTGAGATGCCGCCAGAGCGGATTGCAACGTCCGAAAAGCGGCCGTTCCCCCTGCATTTTGTCGCCGCCTGTCGAAAAGGGATAGGTCGCGATGACAAAGGCGTTGGTGCCGTACACCGCCATATAGTCGGTAAGAAATTTCATCTGCTCCGGCGTGACGCCGGAACCGTAAACGCCGAAAACTTCACCTAAAACGTGACGGTTGCCGCATTGATGCGCGACGCTTGCGGCATATTTCGGGAAAGAAGGAAGCCGTACCCCCTGCCATATCTGCCGCCAGATCACGTCGACGCCGGGCATATCCAGATGCCGCAACGCGCGCAGCAACTGATTGCCGTGGAGGTGAAAAAGCGCGTTCTGCGGCTCGTCCTCGCCGTTGAAATGCCCTCCCGAGATCAAGTGATGTTTCCGGCACCACTGCCGCAACGGAAAAAGGAAGCGTTCGACAAAAAGTTGGGAAACGACGTCGCTGTAATCGGCGAGCGCGGTAACGATCTCCGGCTGACAGGAAAAACGCAGCATTTCCGGAATGAGCGGTTCGACATCGTAGCCTTTGCGCCGCTTGAATTCGGTGAAAAAATCCTCCGTCCACGGCAGTTTGTCGATGCGGTGCTGGGGTGCCGCCGGTTCGTCGGTAAAGGCGAAACGAATGCTTTTGCCGAAGTGTTTCCCCGCATATTGGAAATAGCGTTGGTGCGTGAGTTCGAGGAATTTTTCCGTCACGCCCGGCGTCAGCAAATTCGGATAGGGCGCACTGCCCACGGTATCGGGAGTCTCGACCAGAATTTTGTATTTTCCGCTCCCGTCCGGCACGAGGTAGCGTCGGGCGAATTTTTCCGGATCCGAGGCGTAGACCTGTCCGCACGCGCCGCCGGAGGGCCAGCCGCCCTCGTCGTAGAGATAGCAATTCATTTTGAGTTTCGCGCAGGTGTCGGCGATCAGCCGGATCTTTTGGAAGAATTCCTCCGAGAGATATTCCGGCTCCATCGTCGAATAAAAACTGGCGCGGAAGTTTTTGGGGATCGGATGCGGACAGACGCTCCGGGCACCGCATTTTGCCATATCCGTCAGCTGGTCGATCAGTTTGTCGTCGTCGAGCCGGTCGTTGAGAAACCAGAAATACCCCGGGGCAAATTTCGCCGGCGGCATCCGGAAAGCGCGTGGTTGAAACATCGGAATTCCTCGTTTGGGTTGGTTCTTTTCCTATAACATAATTTGAACCATCGATATTGCAATAGTAATTTTGTAATAAAAAGTTGTTTTTTTGATAAAAATCGGCAAGGCGACTTGACGCATCGCCGTTATGGCGTTATAATAATCACGATGAACGATAACTGAACTATATGCGGAGTCGAATGATATGCGAATGATCGACGTTGTCTGTCCCTCCTGCCGTACGCCGAAACAACTGCCGGAAGACCAGAACGGCTGTGCGACGCAATGCGAAAAATGCGGGAAGTTTTTTGTTGCCAGGCTGGAAGACCGCCAGTTGAAAAATTGGGACACCCCGGTTTACGTTGCTCCGCCGGAATCGCCCGACGATGCGCAACCTCCCGTTTCCAAAAGACGGCTCCCCTTGCAGTATTGGCTGATCGCGGTAATGCTGATCGGCGTTGTCATTCTTGCAGTAGTGGCATTTTGTCGCGACCGCGGGGACGATGCGACGCCGAAAAACCGGAAGATCGCCACAACGCTGGACAATCCTGCCGTCAAACAAAACCGCGAGGGCGAAAAATTGTTGAACGGCATCGGCGTCGCCCGGGATATGACGGCGGCGTTTTCCCTGTTTTACGAAGCGGCGCTGGCGGGAAATCTTGATGCGCAATGCAATCTCGCCAATTGTTACCGCGACGGCAAGGGAGTCAAACAAGACCTTTCCCAGGCGCACCGCTGGTATTTCCAGGCGGCGAAAGGCGGGAGTGCCGTCGCGCAGAACGAATTGGCTTCGCTGTTGGATGCGGGGATCGGATGTCCCAGTCAGCCCGTCGAAGCGGTCAAATGGTACACTCGCGCCGCCGAGCAGGGATATGCTCCGGCGCAGTTCAATCTCGGCTCCTGCTATGAAAACGGTTTCGGCGTCACGCAGGATCCGGAAACGGCGGTAACGTTGTATCAACTGGCGGCAAAACAGGAACATCCCGCCGCGCTGAACAATCTCGGGCGTTGCTATATGATGGGGATCGGCGTCAAGCGCAACGAAGAGGAAGCGGCGAGATATTTTTACCGGTCGGCTTTCGCCGGATGCCCCGAAGGACAGTGCAATTGCGGCATCGCCGCGTATACCGGTCAGGGAATGCCGCTCAATCAGATCTCGGCGTACCGCTATTTCCGGAGTGCCGCCGAGCGCGGCAACGTGATCGCCCAGTACAATATGGCGGTTTTCTACGAAAATGCGATCAAGGTCAAGAAAAATCCGCAGCGGGCGCGCTTCTGGTATCGCCAGGCGTGGAAAAACGGCGACGAGCGCGCCGGCAAAGCGTTGCTCGAAGTGCAGGAGCCCTGATTTCTCGCGATACAAAAAAATTTCCTCTGCAAACGAATGAAATCCGCAAGAAGTGCTTGCGGATTTTTTCATTGACGGGAGAAAAAGTAAAAAAATTGTCATTTCTCTCTTAAAAACGCCTCCGAAAAAAATTGCGATTGCGCCTTTTTGTGCTATATTAAGTAAACCGTTTCCGCAAATTAACCTCAAAACAGGAGGTTCAATGAAAAAACTGCTTGTCTTTCTCATCGCTGTTGCAACGGGTATTCTGCCGTCTTTCGCGGAAGACACCCGCACCATCCGTCTGATCCAGGACGATGCGCAACAGAAAATGGCAACCAAGATCTACGATCTGAAAAATCTGAAAGCGTCCGATATCGCGGCGTACATCGACGCCGCCTGCCGCCGTTACGTGGCGACCTCCCAGGTGCGCTCGCTGAATTTCAGCGCCAACAATCAGCAGTCGCTGATCGTCACGACGGCGGAATCCTTTTTGCCCTACGTGGACGAACTGGTTCAGAAACTCGACCGCGCCGCCACGAAAAACGAATACGGCTCCTCCGTTTCCGGCGTCGGCTACAAATGGAAAGTCTACTATCCGAAATACCGTCCCGCGACCGATCTTTTGGTCGCCCCCTATCTGATGCTTTCCTGCAACGGCGACGTCTATGCGATCAACGACACGCTCTGGATCAAGGACGATATCGACGACATCGACTACGCCTTGGACTGGGTGAAATACTTCGACCGTCCGGTCCCGCAGGCAACGCTGACATTCCGTTACTACGCGATCCGCGAAAGCACGCTCCGCGACCTCGGCATCGATTATCTGGCGTGGAAAAACGGTCCCGGTCTGAATCTGCTGGATGTGGAGTACAATACCGGACGCCTCGAATGGGACAAGGTTTTCCGGCAGGCGCTCAACCTGATCCCGGAAGTCGGCAGTGCCTTTTCCTGGTCGTACGGCGGTTTTATGACCGCGCCCGCCTTTGATATGAGTTTCATCCGGCTTCTCCAACAGTCCGGCGAAGCAAAAGTCGTCGCGACGGCGCAGATGACGGTGGTCAACGCGCAGAAAGAAGGCGTGGTTTCGCTCAGCCCGGTCTACAACAATCTCACCAAAGATGAAGATTTCGCTTCGCACGTCGAAGCCTCGGCGATCGCGGCGGATTACACCGTCCGGGTGACCAACCCCGTCATCTGCTTCTTTACGGAAAAGAGTGAAGTCAGCGCTAAGGGGAGGATCCCCTCTACGCCGGAATTTTACGCGAAGAACAAGGGCAGTCTGATTTTCGGCTACGGGATCGAGTCCAACGATGCGGTCGAAGCGAATGTCATCGGTGTCCAGATCGGGACTATGTTCGCCTCATCGAGCACACTTAAAACGATCGAATTCGGCAAAGAGCAGATCCTGGCGCAGTCCTCGCGGGAGCACGACGTCGAACAGACGACCGGAGTTCCTTTCCTCTGCCAGTTGCCGGTTTTGAAGTATATTTTCGGCACGACGACGACGATGCACGAAAAAGTCTATAATTTCGTGACGGTCGAAGCCAGTCTGACGCATCCGGAAGCGGTAGCGGCGGCGAAGTAAAGCAGAAATCGTGATAAATAAGGAATAAAAGATATGTTGAAAAAGTTTTCCATTGCTTTTCTTTCCGTTTGCGCTGTCGCTGCCGTACCGGCGCAGGACGCGATTCAGGTGAAAGGCGAAATATCCAATCACGTGGATCCGGTCACGGTTCGTCCGGTTCCGCCGGAGGGGACATTGCGTCCGTTGCGTTATCAGCCCGGCGGCGCCTATGACGCTTCGCGCGTTGAGACCAAATTGAATGTCGATATCAAGGATTCGACCGGCACAGTCCGCTTCATCCGTGACAACAGCGATCCCTATACGGTCACCAAAGCCTATCTGATCAAAAACGCCGATCCTTTCGTTTTGCGCGGCATTTTGATGAGCATTGTTTCCGCCGGCGTTTCGGGCAGTCCGGTCGCGGTCGATACCATCACCTATCAGGACGGTCTCGGCGTCTTGCTCGTTTCGGCGGAGGAATACCGCTTCAAGGACATCGGCAACGGAATGAGCATCGATGAACTGGTTGCGCGTCTCGACAAAAAAGGGCTGCCCAATTCCAGCGGCACGATCGATATGGCGTATTTCCCCAAATACACTAAGGCGGAAACCCTTTTGCGGATGATGATGGAAAGCGGCATCGGCTTCACCGGCGCCTCGATGACCGTCAAGGCGTTGACGTATAATCCCAACGGGTTGCACGTCCCCTCGGAAAAACTCAATTTCGCCTTGCTCGATGGGCAACTCAACGCCATCGTGATGACCGCGCCCGGCTACGACATGGCGGAAGCACTCCGCTTCCTCAAAGAAGTGGATACCCCGACCGGCGAGATTCAACTCAATTACCGGGTCGTCGAAGTCTATGCGGAAAACGACCAGAAACTCGGTCTGGATTTCCAGAGTTGGAAAAACAACGACGGCATCGACCTCCTGACGGTCGGCGGCCGCTACGGCGTCAACAACTGGAATCATACGCTGCATCCCAATCTCGGCAGCACCAACGCCAGTTATTTCAACTTCAATCCCAAGTGGAATACGAAATACATCGACTTTTTGACCACCTGCGGCAAGGCGAACGTCGTTTCAAGCGGCCGCCTCGTCGTCGCGGACGGCGGATCCGCCACGCTGACGGTCGCCGACGATCTTTTCAAAATGGCGATCAAAAAACTCGAACCGAAAACGGCGTGGGATGCAACGCCGAAGCCGCACAATTACGAGGAAAACAACTACGCGAAAAACATCAGATCTCTGGTCGACGCGGGAATCAAGTCGCTCTTTGAAGGGATCACGACAAGAGAGGGCAATTCCCAGACGGTGGATTACGCCGGGAATCACCTTTTCCTGCTGTCGGTCGCGGGCGACGTCCACAGCAGTGCGTCGAATCTCGATGTTTATCTGAACTCCACATCGCTGATCGGCTGGGACGGCAGCGGCGCGCCGCGCCTCTCGACATCGGATTATGCGACCAGGATCCAGCTCGGTTCGGGGAAGACCGATTTCGTCATCGGCGGCATCACCAAGACCTCGGTCGTCCGCAGTGTTTCCGGTGTGCCTTTCCTCAAAGATCTGCCGGTGCTGGGATGGCTCTTTTCGACGGAAACCGATTCGGTGAAAAAGTCGCAGTTCGTCGTGATCGTGTCGGCAGAGGTCGTCAAGCCGGCAAGCACGCTTTCGGAAGCGGACAAAATCCAGAAAAAAACGATCACCGACAAGGTCGAAAAGAGCGTTCAGAATCCGGCGTCCACGATCGGGTTTCAACAGCTTCTGCTGGATGACGGCGACAAATAAAAATTCCGGGGCGGAGAAATGAAAAATCTTTTGCTGCGCTGTGCGGCGATCGCGTTGACGGTGTATGCTTCGGGGTGCCGAAGTGTCACTTGCGCCGATGAAACCCTTGCCGCGCCGCGCGCCGGAGAAGCGTTGGTGCAGGCACTGGTCAAAAACGACGCCGACGCTTTTTTGGCGCAACTCCCCCGCGAAGTCTCGGAAACCTTTGACGTCAAAAGTTTCCGCGCCACAAGGGAATCGCTGACCAAACAGGTCGGGGAACCCGTTTCGTATGAATTCGCGATGAATCTCGCGCATCCCAAATTTACGCTTTCGGTATGGCTGATCCATTGCGAACGCAAGAGTTCCGACGGGAAAGAAACGATCCGGCAGGATATGCTTTTTCGCGTCGTTTTCGGCAAATTGCAGGACAACAAAGAGCATCTCCTGCAATTTCAATTTTTGTAAATCAAATTTTTTAGGAATGTAAATGAAAGACGGATTTTCCAGTAAGATTGGTTATGTGCTCGCCGCCGCCGGATCGGCGGTCGGCTTGGGCAACATCTGGCGTTTTCCCTATCTGGCGGCAAAGTACGGCGGCGGGATTTTTCTGGTCACGTATCTGATTTTGGTGCTGACTTTCGGTTACGCACTCCTGATCGCGGAAAACAGCATCGGCAGAATGACGGGATGCGGGCCGATCGGCAGTTACCGCTATTTCTGCAAAGGTCATACCGGATTTATGAAAAGCGTGCAGTTGGGCGGCTGGATCAACGCATTGGTGCCGTTGATCATCGTGCCGTATTACTGCGTGATCGGCGGCTGGGTAACGAAATACGTGGTGGCGATGGCGGCGAATCCGATCGGAAATTTCTCTTCGCAGGCGGCTTGCGGCGCTTATTTCGGCAGCTTCATTTCTTCGACGTGGGAACCGATTTTTTATTTTCTCGCCTTTATGGCGATCCTCGTTTCCGTCGTTGCATTCGGTGTCCAAAAAGGGGTCGAGCGTTTCAATAAAATTCTGATGCCCGCGCTTTTTCTGATGATCGTCGGCATTTGCATCTACTGCCTTTTTCTGCCCAATGCGAAAGAAGGATTTATCTATTACTTCAAGCCGGATTTCTCGAAATTCAGCTATATGACCGTCGTCGCCGCGATGGGACAGCTCTTTTTTTCGCTCTCGATCGCAATGGGGATCATGATCACCTACGGTTCCTATATGCGAAAAGAGGATAATCTGGTTTCCAATGTCAATCAGGTTGAATTTTTTGATACCGTGGTGGCGTTTCTCGCCGGCACGATGATCATTCCGGCGGTGGTCGCTTTCGGCGGCAAGGCGGCGGCGGAGGCCGCCGGTCCCGGATTGGTCTTTGTGACGATGCCGCAGGTTTTCGCGAATTTTGCCGGCGGCAGGATCGTCGGAGTTTTCTTTTTCATCCTCGTCCTTTTTGCGGCGGCGACCAGCGCAATCTCTCTCTTGGAGACCAACGTCCAGACGGTTTGTCAGGAATTGCGCGTTTCCCGTCCCCGCGCGATCGCGATCTGCGTTTTGGAGATCATTGCGATCGGCACGATCACCGTGCTCGGGTACAGTCTTTTCAAGAATTTTCATCCGCTTGCTTTCATCGGCAAATACAAAAATATGGATATCCTCGACACCCTGGACTTTGTCAGCAACAATGTGTTGATGCCGATCGCGGCGATCTTTACGACCATCCTCGTCGTCTCGGTGATCGGTCTGGAAAAATTTTCCCGCGAGGTCAAGCAGGACAAAAAGTGGTATCGCGAGTACATTTTTCAGCTTTGCATGAGCGTTGTCGTGATCCCCTGTCTGCTCGTTGTCCTGTTGCAGGCGACGGGACTGCTTCAATAAAAACGGTTTTCTCAATCGGCAGGAGGTTCTTCCCCCTGCCTTTTTTATCGTTCAAAGGAGTTTGATATGGAAATTTTCCGCACCTACCGTCACGAAAATCTTCTGCTCGTCTATTATCGGGATAAGGATGTTTTCGATTTCACGCTGATCCCGGCGGAAATGGAAAAGGAGATCGCCGTGCGCCGCACGGAGATCAAGGATACGCTCGCCGCGCGCGCCATCTGCAAGGCACTCGATTTCGTCTTTCCGACACTGGAAGCGGAAAGTATGGTGCAATTCCATTTAAGCGGCACGCTCTTTTGCAACGATACCGGAAGTTCCATGCGCAACACTCCTTGCACCAGGGCGTTGAAGTTTCTGGATCAGCAAAAGGGGAACAATCGCATCGTAACGAGTTTCGAGTATGAAAAAGGACTATTTTTCGATCACGTCGTCGAACTGGTCCCGGGCGGCGTTAAAATCCACACCGAGGTGCGCAATCGCTCCGGAAAAAGCGTGAAATTCGATTACCTCGCGAGTTTCTCGCTCGGCATGCTCTCGCCCTTTCAGCGGGAGGACGGTGCCGGGCAATATGCGATCCACCGCGTCCAGTCCAACTGGGCGGCGGAGGGACGGCACGAGGTTCTCTCGGCGGAAGCCGCGGGGCTTGAAATGTCGTGGCAGGCGGCGGGCGTGCGCAGTCTCCGTTTCGGTCAGACCAGCACCAAGCCCGTGCGCAAGTATTTCCCCTTTGTCGCCTTGGAGGACAAAGGCAACCGCGTGCTGTGGGGCGTGCAACTGGAAGCACTCGGCGCGTGGGAGCTGGAAATTGCCCGTTTCTGCGATGCCTGCAACATTTCCGGCGGTCAGGTCGATCGGGAATTCTGCAACTGGTGCGCGACGCTCGGCGACGGAGAAAACTTTTCAACGATGGTCGCCAACGTAACGTGTGCGCGCGGCGATATCCTCGATCTCTTTAACGCTCTGCTGAAAATGCAGTACGCCCCCGCGATCCGCGCGGCGGCGGATCGAGAAATCCCTGTGCTTTTCAACGAATTCTGCACGACGTGGGGCGATCCCCGCGAGGAAAAACTGCTTTCGCACATCGCCGCCGTGAAAGACCTCGGGCTCAAATACTTCGTCCTCGACGACGGCTGGTTTCAACGCAATGAAAATTTCTGGCAGGGCGACTGGATGCTCGACGAGAGCAAATATCCCTCCTCCTTTGAGTGCTTCCTCGATGTGATCCGCCGCGAAAATATGATCCCCGGCATCTGGTTCGAGATGGAAACGGTGATGACCAAGTCCCGCGTCGCCAAGGAGCATCCCGAATATCTCCTGACGCTCGACGGCAGCGCGATCTGCAACGGCGAAAGGCTTTTCCTCGACTTGCGCCGCGAGGACGCGAGAAACTTTTTGCGCGAGCGCGTGATCGCGTTTCTCAAACGGTATCGGATCGGTTACGTCAAGATCGACTACAATTCCTGCATTTCCTGCGGATGCGACGGCGACGATACCCCGCAGGAAAATCAGCGCCGCTACACCGAAAGCGTCTTTTCCTTTTATCAGGAGATCCGCGATGCGCTCCCCGAATTGGTCATCGAGATCTGCGCCTCCGGCGGTCACCGCCTCACGCCCGGCTGGATCGGTTTCGCCGATATGTTGAGTTTTTCCGATGCGCACGAATGCCCCCAGTTGCCGATGATCGCCCTCGACGTCCAGATGCTCGTCCCGATGAAAAAAAGCCAGATATGGGCGGTTTTGCGCAAAAATGACGGCTCGCGGCGTCTGCATTACAGCATCGCCGCCGGAATGATGGGGCGCCTCTGCCTTTCCGGAGAACCCGCCGAACTGACACCCGATGAACTTGCCATCGTCAGGGACGGCGTCGGATTCTACCGCGAGATCACCCCGTTGCTCGACCGCGGGAACTTCCGCCTTGCACACGTCATCGGCGATTACCGCTCCGATCCGACGGGGTGGCAATATCTCGTTCGCGGCGATGAAGCGGCGAAATTCGTCGTCTTTCACACGTTCGGCGATCCGCCGGACAAAGTCGTGATCGACTTGCCGGAAAATTTCAAAGTCAAACGCACTTTTGTTTCCGATACGCTCAACTGGCATTTTGCCGACGGGAAATTGGAAATTTCCGCCCCCGAAGCATTCGAGGGCGCCGCGTTTTTGTTGACAAGAGACTGAGTACACCCTGATATCTGACGCAATGGGAGTCAGAGCGGGCTTGTTTCGCCCCCCCCACGCCGATGTCAGTCTCGCCCTGCCCTCCGACGCCAAGGCTATGGAGGGCAAGCCGGGCGAAAGAAAGGCGATAACGGACTTCAACGGACGGTAACGGGCAATGGCGTGATGAGGAATGACCAAATCACGCAATGATGACGCGTCCGTTTTGTCCGTTAAAGTCGGTTTTGTCCGTTAAAGTCCGTAGAGGGTGACAACGCAGTTGCTTTTTCAAGCGGATTTTTCAGGCGAAAAACTTTTTATAGATCCCGATCGACCACAAGGCGATGATGCCGACGGAAATGATCCAACGGAAGTAAAAGGCGAAACGGGGAGAGATTTTCCAGCCGTTCCCGGTGTTGATCTCGTTGAAAAAAGCGTCTTTATTCCACCCGTTGAAGCAGAAAATCAAAATGTAAAGCGCGCCGAGCGGGAGCAAGTTGTCGCTGAGGAAAAAATCTTCCAGATCAAGTACGCAACTGCCTTTCCCGAAAGGCTGGAAGTTTTTCCACAGATTGAAGCCCAATACACACGGGATCGACAGAATTCCGAGCAAGACCCCGAAAAACGCACAGGAACTTTGCCGTTTGAAGTGCAACACTTCCATCCCGAAAGCGACGAGCGCTTCAAAGACCGCCACCAACGTGGAGAGCGCCGCGACGGCAAGAAAGATGAAAAAGAGCGCGCCCCACCATCTGCCGATCGAGGACATCCCGGAAAAAACTTTGGGCAGCGCGACGAAAATCAGCGACGGTCCGCCATCGGGTGCGACGCCGTAGGTCGCACAGCAGGGGAAAATGATCAGTCCGGCGGCGATGGCGATACAGGTGTCGAGCAGAATGATCCACATCGCTTCGCTCGGCAACGCGCGATTGCGGTCGTAGTAACTGCCACAGATCGCGATGGAGCCGATGCCGACACTCAAGGTGAAAAACGCCTGCGCCATCGCGGCGTGAAGCGTCGTCAGGAAATCGCAGCCGTGCCACGCGCTGAAATCGGGTTTCAAAAAGAACGTCAATCCTTTGCCCGCCCCGGGGAGCATCAACGCTTTGACGCAGAGCAAAATCATCAGCAGAAAAAGTCCGCCCATCATCCATTTGACCGAGCGTTCAACGGTGGCACGCAAACCGCCGATACAGGCGGCGACCGTGAGGCAAAGAGAAATCAGCATAAAGACCATCTGCCGTCCGGGCGAAGCGAGGAAGTTGCCGAAAAAAGCACCGGGATCACCGGAGATCGAAGCGGTGACGTAGTAATAGGCATAGGCGATCAGCCAACCGGTCACGACGGTGTAAAACATCAATAACACCAGATTACCGAAAAAGAAGACCCATCCGGGAATATCCCAGCGGAAACCGGATTTTTTTATGCTCAAACGGCGGAACGCCCCCGGCAACACCCGTTTCCCTGCGCGTCCGACGGCAAGTTCCGTGACGAGCAACGGGAAACCGAGGAACGCAAGGCAGGCAAGATAAAGGATGACAAAAGCGCCGCCGCCGAATTTGCCGGCAATGAAAGGGAACCGCCAGATGTTGCCGAGCCCGATGGCGCATCCGGCAGTCATCAGGAGAAATCCGATGCGGCTGGCAAAAGTTTCCCGTTTTTTCATTTTTTATTCAATTCCTGCTGCAAGGCTTTTGCCCATATTTCGTAACCGGCAACGGAAAGATGCGTGCCGTCTTTCTGATAAAGTTCCGCCTTGATCTCCCCGGCGGCATCCGTAAATTCCGCTTTGAGGTCGATGAATTTCACATACGGCAACGTGGCGCAGAATTCCCGCGTCATCGCGTTGGTTTCATCGATTTGTTTTTGCAGTCCCCGGCGCGGGAAAATCGCCATCACGTAGATCATCGTCGGGTGCGGAAATTTCTCCCGCAGTACGGAGATGACGGCGCGGATGCCGCGGTAGGCGTCAAGCGGCGTGTCCGGCTGATAATTCGCCGTGCCGCTGAATTGATTGGTACCGATCTCCAAGATGACCGCTTCGGGCTTCTGACCGTCGATCTCGCCGTGTTCGATCCGCCACAAGACGTTTTGGGTGCGGTCAAAGCCGAAGCCGAGATTGAGGGCGCGGTCGCCGAAATTCTTTTCCCAGGTATCGCCGCCGAAAGTGAAACCGGCTTCGTTGCTCCAATAGTGCGTAAGGCTGTCGCCGATGAAAAGCAAGGGGTACGATTTTTGTTGCGCGGCGGCGCATTTTTCGGCGTGACGCGCATACCAGTCATAGCGGTCTTTTTCGATTTTGGGCGCGGGGATGCAACTTGCGGGAAGCAATCCGGCGTAATCAAGCGTCGGAGCGGGGTCGGAAAAGCCGAGTTTGCGTGCGAGCGCGTCCTTTTTCAAGTGAAAATCGCGTTTCGCGGGATCGACGAAACCGGGATCGCCCCACGCTCCGCGGCGGTCGAAACCGCGTTTCTGCCACGATTCGAGATTGTCGCGGAAAACATTTCCGTCGATCGAAGCGTCATTCTTTGCCGCGACGATGCCTTTTTCGGCGGGAAGTTTGACGTCGAAGTACAGATTGCCGTCGGAATACAATTCCTGCGGCGAAAACATCTGGATCTGTCCCGCGCGGAAAGCCGCTTTGCCGTCCGAAAGCAGAATGTTTCCGTAAAGATTGAGATCGTGACTGTAATTCAGTCCCGGGAAACGATAGCCCTTGCGCTGATAGGGTTCGCAGACGCTGATGCGGATAAGTTCCTCGTCGCAAAAGGCGAAAACATTGTTGCGGACCGTGTTTTCCCTGCCGTAGTGCTGATGAAAGGCGTTGCGCGTGCAGTCGTAGCAGACGTTGTTTTCCCACACTTCGTGCGAGGAGCCTTCGTCGGCGTAAAGTGCCCAGCCGCCGTAAACGCGGCAGGAAACGTCGTGGATATGGTTGTTGTAGACGCGCGCCCCCGGCTGGATGCCGAGGAGGTAGATGCCGCCCATATCGCTCAACATCTTTTTGCCGATGTTGTAGATGTGGTTGAAGCCGATGCGGTTTTCGCCGCCCGTCGCCGGAGCGTACCCCCAGCTCCAACCGGCGGAAATACCGGAGTAGTAGAGATCGTGGATCAGATTGTGCTCGACGAGCGTACCGCGCGCGGAACCGATAAGGATGCCGAGTCCGGCAAAAGTGAATTTGCCGCAGTCGAAAATATGGTTGTTGCGGATCGTGACGCGCTCGGTAACAAGTTCCGCCTTTTCCGGGATGCGTTCGGCGTCGACGCCGCCGATGAGGATGCCGCCCGACCCCATATCGGTGATGACGTTGTGACTGATTTCAAGATCGGTGACGCCGGAAAGCGCGCCGATCGCGTAAAAATTGCTTTTTTCGACTTTGCAGTTGACGACGCGGCAGTGATCGGCGTATTGAAAGGCGATCACCGCCGGATGGTGACTTGCCCCCTGTTGAACTTTGCCGAAACGGTTGAATTCATTGTGCAGGGGGGGATACTTCTCCGCGCCGGGGATCTGGTAGGTCGCCGTGTAGTCCGGCCGCCCGACACCGCCGTGACGAAAAGTAATACCGTCGATCGTGATGCCGGAAACTTTCTGATGTTTGGCTTCATCGCCCGCCGCGAGCAAAAGGAGGCTGTTGACGGGGACGACGACTTCCGCATTTTCCGCCGTTTCACCGTCGCGGGGGATGTAGTACAACTCCATTTTTTTGTTGTCGAAGTAGTATTCGCCCTTTTCGGTCAGGGCTTCCCGGACGTTGCGCCAGACGACGCAGGTTTCCTCCGGCTTCGACCAGATGATGTGAAGTTGCGGCAGGTGGATTTTACGTTCTTTTGCGTCGAAACTCGCGATCGGCGTGTGGATGTCGTACCACGCCGAAAGCAGATGCAGATCGATCCCCTCGATATTGTGCCACTTGGGGTCGAAATCTCCCTCCTTGTAGAAATAATCCGATTTTTTGCGCTGGGTGACGGCTTCGGGCAGGAATTTTTCGGGATGCTGCGTCTGATCGTAGGACTTCGGCGTCTGCGCGGCGACGGCGCGGGTGCCGTTGACGTAAAGCTGATCGAGGAACCCCTCGGCGACCGCCGCTTGCGGCACATCGTAAACGAGGACACTGCGGCTGTTGAGACGCGCGGACGCTTTGCATTTCAGTTTGACGCCGCCGTCGAAAACGACGGTTTCTCCCGGTGCGGCGACAAGGGTGAGATCATTCAAATCCGGCGTGAGATAGACCGCTTCCGTCAAAGGATAAGTGCCGCCGTGAAAGACGAGGGTGATCTTTTCGCCGGGATGCTGTGCCCGGTAATTTTTCGCTTTTTTCAGCGCGTCGGCGACCGAAGTCGCGATGACTTTGGGATCTTTCTGGATCGCCGCAGGCGGGGCGACAAAAAATTCCGCCGCGCTCAACGAAAGTGCCGCGATCAGCAAAGCACTTGAAAGAATTGTTTTTTTCATTCTGTTTC
>JAEDIJ010000020.1 GCA_016292515.1 Victivallaceae bacterium | reverse complement strand
ACAAAACGGCAGTACGCAAATTGTTTGGTCAATGCGTACTGCCGTTTGCTTTTTTTAAGCCGGCACGATGTGCCGGCGCGGTCGGAGGGTCAGGGAGCCGGAAAGCTCCCTGCCAAGCACTTAAAACTAAAAACTTATAACTTATAACTTGTAATCCCCTCTCTCTTATGCTATTTTACAGTCGTTTCGCATTTTACACCCTTAAAAAAAGGAGATTTTCAATATGAGTATGACGGAAAAACTTTATGCGGCGGCAAATGAAGTCTACCAAAGTTGCGGCGTCGATCCCCAAAAGGCGATGGCGCGCCTCGACGAGATCCCGTTGAGTCTGCACGCGTGGCAGGGCGACGACGTCGTCGGTTTTGAGGAAATGGATCACGCATTGACCGGCGGCTGTCAGGTGACCGGCAATTATCCCGGACGCGCCCGCACCGCCGATGAATTGCGTTCCGATCTCGATGCCGCGCTGAAACTTCTGCCCGGCAAAAAAAATCGCGTCTGCCTGCAAAGCCACGAAGTCGATTTTATGAAAAAGGGACAGGATCGCGACACCCTTTCCATTGAAAATTATGCGTCGTGGATCGACTGGGCGAAATCGCGCGGCATCGCGCTCGACATCGCGCCCGTCTACTATTCGCATCCCAAACTCGATCACGGTCTTTCGCTCTCCCACCCCGACGCCGGGATCCGCCGTTTCTGGATCGACCACACCAAGGCGTGCCGCGAGATCGGCGCCGCTTTCGGCCGTGAATTCGGCACGCCCGCCGTCAGCAATGTCTGGGTGCCGGACGGTTTCAAGGATATCCCGGCAGACCGCCGCGCTCCGCGCGAACGCCTGCTCGCCTCCCTTGAAGAGATTTTCGCCAAGGACATTCCCGAAACGCAATTGCTCGACGCCGTCGAATCCAAACTTTTCGGCATCGGCGTCGAAGCCTATACCGTCGGTTCGCACGATTTCTACCTCACCTTTGCCGCGAAGCACAATAAACTTATCTGCCTTGACACGGGGCACTTCCACCCGACCGAATCGATCGCCGACAAACTTTCTGCGATCTGCTGTCAGCAGGGCAAAATTTTGCTTCACATCAGCCGCGGCGTCCGCTGGGACAGCGACCACGTCCTCGTCCTCAACGACGATCTGCTCGATCTCGGCCGCGAAGCCGTCCGCAATGACAACGGCAGCAACCTCTTTTTCACGCTCGATTACTTCGACGCGTCGATCAACCGCATCGCCGCGTGGGTCATCGGCGCGCGCAACTGGCAAAAAGCATTGCTGATCGCGCTTCTTGAACCGAAAAACGGTCTCTGCGAAGCCGAATACGCCGGCGATTTCACCGCGCGTTTCGCCAAACGCGAAGAAATGAAATCGTTACCGTGGGGCGCGGTGTGGAACTACTACTGCGTTTCGCGCGACCTGCCGACCGATGCCGAGATACTCGGACCGATCGGCGCATACGAAAAAGACGTCCTGCTCAAACGGCAGTAAGTCTTTATCACACAGCATTTTTCGTAGTTGGAACAAGAGGGGGCTCACGCCGCCCCCTCTTGACTCCCAACGCGCCCGCCACAGGCGGGATCTGTACCTGCCGCAGATATTTGCGGACTGACGCTTTTATCGCACTCCCAACGAATATCTCCGCAAATCTCCGAGGGCTCGTCTATTTTGTTACTGCAAAAAGAACGGGCGTCCCACGCGGGCTAATACTTCGCGCTTTCGCGCTTCGTCCGCCCGACTGCCAGATGAACGACACTCCCCACGCCAATGTTTGTCTCGCAAATGTCACCGCGAAAGAAATCGGGGAAATACCACATACGTTTTGATTGCCGTCGGATGCGAGGCGGTTGCCACCGAGCGCGCAGTCGGATGAGAGCGATTTTACGCATTGCAAAAGGCAATGCGGAAATGCGCAAACAGTTGTTTGCGCAAGCGACCGTAGACGAGCACGGTAGCCGCGAGCGAACGAAGCGGCAAAACGAGCCATAGCAAAGCGGCGGCACGGTTTGTAAAGCGAAGTGAAGCGCAGACGTATGGGAATAAAAGAGGAATATCCACATCCGTCTTGACCGCGGTCGCACGGGAAAAGGGGTGGTTAAGGCGGGGAAAGCCGACACGGCTGTCCCTGCCTTGTCCACACCCGTCAGGTATTTCCGCAAGCCTTCCTGTTTTTCTTACCAAAGGATCCCCCCCCTTTTTTTGAATTCGGGAGGAGAATAGTCCCGTTACCCCCTCTAAACAGAAGGACAAAAAAAGCCCCGCGTTTTGCGGGGCTTTTCTGGAGCACGAACGAAAAATTTTAGAATTTGCGCGGAGCGCGTTCCTCGCGGGGACGGGCTTCGTTGATCACGGCCTTGCGGCCGCCGATCTCTTTGCCGTTGAGCGCATCGATTGCGCTTTTGGCTTCGGCGTCATTGGGCATTTCGACAAAACCAAAGCCCTTGGAGCGGCCGGTTTCACGGTCGGTGACGATACGTGCAGTGGTCACTTCGCCGTAAGCGGCAAAAATTTCGCGCAACTCATCGCGGTCGGTGCTGTAGGGCAGGTTGCCCACATAGATGTTCATGAACTTTTCTATCCTTTTCTAACTGTAAAGAAACATTCTGCCGAACGACTTTTTATCGCCGACACGGTGATCCGCTTTTCCCTCTTTTTTACACTGTGCGCTGCAAATTTTTCCTCCGTCCGGGAAATGCGGATCATCGGTTCGCCGGAGTCCTGAAAATGTAGCGTAAAATCCGCCGGCTCCAGATGGCGGCGGTTTTCTGTCTGTTGATAATATGATACGGCTTTGCAATAAAAGCAAGTGGATTTTTGTAAATAATTGCAAAAAAAACAGTTCCGCATCCGTTATTCAAACCGGATCCCGCTTTCAGGCTGGAAAAACGGAAGCATTTCAGAATGGATCGTGCCGTTGTCCGCGAGCAATCCTTTTTGCGGATATTCTCCTTTGCCGAATAAGTCGGTAACGGTGCCGCCCGCTTCGCGCACGATGACTTCTCCGGCGGCGATGTCGTAAGGTTGCAACCCCAACTCCCAGAAAGCGTCGAGCTTGCCCGCCGCGACGTAGGAAAGGTCGATCGCCGCGCTGCCGGTGCGCCGGAATGCGCACGTCGCGCGCGCGATTTGCGGCAGAAGTGCCATATTATCGAATTTCCGCTTGGCGCGAATGCACGAAAATCCCGTTGCGACGACGGCTTGACGCAAGTCGGAAACATTTGATACGCAAATGGTTTCGCCGTTGCACGTCGCGCCTTTTTTGGCTTCGGCGAGAAAGAGTTCTCCGAGTTTCGGGGCGTAGACGGCGCCGAGGACGCCGATCCCGTTGTGCTGCAAGCCGATGGAAACGCAGTAGAAGGGCTGGTCGCGCACGAAACTTGTCGTCCCGTCGATCGGGTCGATCACCCAGCAATAGGGGGCGTCGGCATTGCTTTTGCCCGTTTCTTCGCCGAAAATGCCGTAATCGGGCGTCAGTTTTCGAAGTTTTTCGACGATCAGTGCTTCCACGTCGCGGTCGACGTCGGTGACGAGATCGGTGTCGGTGGATTTTGTGTGTATTTCATTGGAGGACAACACTTTGCGCCGTTTCGCGGCGAAGTCGCCCGCGATTTGGGCGATTTCGGAAATCTGTTTCAGTAACATCTTGATCACCTTGGTTTTATAGGAAATCATCCCGCGTCAGTTGAAGCGCGATCTCGCGGAAACGGTCGCCGCGCTCGCCGTAGGATTGAAACATATCGAAACTCGCGCATCCGGGGGAGAGCAGAATGACGTCGTTTTTCTGCGATGCCCGCGCCGCAAGTTTCAGCGTTTCAACGAAATCCATGCCGCCGTCGAAAATGGGAAAATCCCCTTTCAGCGCGGCGCGCATTTTTTTGCGGCACTCGCCGAAAAGGACGACGGCGCGGATCTTATCCGACGCGAGTTTCCCGAAAGGCGTGAAATCCATTCCCTTGTCCAATCCGCCGAGAAGCAGTACGACGGGCGATTTCATCGCGGCGAGGGCGGCGAAAACGGCGTGCGGATTGGTCGCTTTGGAGTCGTCGATGAGAATGCGTCCGGCGATCTCCGCGACGCGCGCGATGCGGTGATTCCCGGGACGGAAGTCGGCGACCGCGCCGGGGAGGAGAGGGTATTTCCCGAGCAGGAGGTAGACCAATTCCAGTGCGGCGGCGAGATTTTCCTGATTATGCGGCGCCGCGAGCGCGGTTTCCGCAGTGTTGAGCAAAAACGTGTCGCCGTCGCAGAGGGAATTGCCGGAGCGCGTGATGCGGTGCGGCATATCGGTGAAAGATAATCCGTAGACCCGGTGCGACTCGTCCACGCGGTCGAAAATGCTCTTTTTCACCCGGCAGTATCCGGCGAAGCCGTCAACGTAGCGGTCTTCGTGATCGCTTGCGAGATTGAGGAGCGCGGCGGCGAAAGGGGCGAATGTCGGTGCTTTTTCCAGTTGGAAGTTGCTGACTTCCAACGCGGCGGCATCGGGATTTTTACCGGAAACGAGCGCGTCGGCGACGACGTCCGCGAGCGGACGGCCGATATTGCCCGCCGTGACGGCGTTGACGCCGCATTTTTTCAGCAGATGACAAGTCAATTCCGTCGTCGTCGTCTTGCCGTTGGTGCCGGTGATCGCCAGCAACGGGAAGCGGCAACTGCGAAACGCGTATTCGAGTTCGCCGATCAATTCGACGCCCGAATTTTCCGCCTGCTGATAAAGGTGCGATTTCAACGGCGGTACGCCGGGGCTGGCGACGACGAGGTCGCAGGCGGGTAATAGATCCGTGTCGTTGTCGCAGACGATCCTTGCGTCGTCGCCGAGGACCCGGGCAAGTTTTTTGACCGCGTTGCCGGAAACGCCCGCCCCGAGGATGACGATGTTACGCTTCATCGAAAAGCCAACTCGAAAGATAGCGTTCCCCCGAATCGGGCAACAATGCGACGATGGTTTTGCCGGCAAACTCCGGCTTTTCGGCGATCTGCAACGCGGCGTAGAGCGCGGCACCGCCGGAAATCCCGATGAGAAGCCCCTCTTTTTTGGCGGCTTCGCGGGCGGTTTTGCCGGCGTCCTCGTGGCGCACGTCGCAAACTTGATCGATGATTTTGGTATTGAGGATCCTGGGGATGAAATTCGCGCCGATGCCTTGGATTTTATGCGCTCCCGCCTGACCGCCGGAAAGGATCGGCGAGTCCGCCGGCTCCACGGCAAAAAGTTTTATTTCGGGATTGCGCTCTTTGAGGACTTCGCCGACGCCGGTGAATGTGCCGCCCGTCCCGACGCCCGCGACGAAAGCGTCGACTTTGCCGTCGGTGTCGCGCCAGATCTCCTCGGCGGTCGTCGCGCGGTGAATGGCGGTGTTGTCGGGATTTTCAAACTGCTGGGGGATCCACGAGCCGGGATTTTTATCGCGCAATTCCTCGGCTTTGGCGATCGAGCCCGACATGCCGAGTTTGCCGTCCGTGAGGACGAGTTCCGCCCCGTATGCGGCGAGCAGTTTTCGCCGTTCGACGCTCATCGAGTCGGGCATCGTCAGGATAAGGCGGTAGCCTTTGATCGCGGCGGCGAGCGCGAGTCCGATGCCGGTATTGCCGCTCGTCGGCTCGATGATGAGCGCGCCTTTTTTGAGGATGCCCCGCTTTTCCGCGCCCTCGATCATCGCGACGCCGACGCGGTCTTTGGCGGAGCCGCCGGGGTTGCGCGATTCGAGTTTGACGAGTATGGTCGCCTTGCCGGAGTGAAGTTTGTTGATTTTGACCAACGGCGTATTGCCGATCAATTCAAGTGCATTTGCCGCGATATTCATAAAAAGACCTCCTGATAAAGAATCCGCCATCTAATATAGGCGGACGGAAGAAAAAAAACAAGCCGTTTTTTACGAAAAAAGCGAACCGTCGCGCGCGAGTACGCTAAAAAATACGCGCGCCCGACTTGCAAGAATGCGGTTTTTGCGGTATATTAAAAAAGTTTACTTTGGCAGAAAAATCGTCCCCGTTTCGGGATATGTGGAGGAAAAGTATGAAAAAGATCATCATTGCCGACGCTACTTTGCGGGTCGGAGGGGCGGCGGAATGCGCGCCGGGCTTCAAAGAGAAAACCGAGATCGTCAAGGCTCTCGAAAGACTCGGCGTCGACGTCATCGAAACTGCGCCGCCGGTAAACGGAAAATCCGACATCCTGCTGCTTCATACGATCGCGCCGCTTGCGGGGGATCGTGTCCTTTCCTGCTCGCTGCCGCTGGATGAAACGTTGATCGAAAGCGGCTGGCACGCCATTTCCAAGGCGAAACATCCGCGGCTTCACCTGATGGCGCCGGTTTCCGCCGCCCGGATGGAATACCTCTGCCACCAGAAAACGCCGGCGTTTCTGGAAACGCTGCGCAAACTGATTTCCAAGGCGAAAGGCTTCGGCGCCGAAGTGGAAGTTTCTCTCCTCGACGCGACCCGTGCCGAAAAGGAGACGCTCGCGCAGGCGGTCAAAGTCGTCTGCGAGGAAAAAGCCGACGTCTTGACGCTTTGCGACAACGACGGGACTTTGCTGCCCTACGAAATGCGCGATTTTGTCGCCGAAGCGGCGAAACTGCTGCCGGAAAAAGACGCTCCCGCGCTCGGCGTGGAGTGTTCCAATCGTCTGCATCTCGGCTTTGCCGCCGCGATGGAGTGCGTCGGGGCGGGGGCGGTGCAGATCAAGTGCGCCGTCGCCGCGGAAGATGCGCTCCCGCTCGAAGAGATCGCCGGTTTCCTGCGTGCCAAGGGGCGTGATCTCGATCTTGCGACTTCGCTTGATCTCACCGTTGCGGAGCGTCAGATCGGCAATATCACGGCGGTCTTGCTCGGCAATGCGGTGCCGCACCGCAAAGAAAACAATGCCGTCGGCGAGGCGGTGCAGTTGACTCCCGACGCCGACATCGCGGAGATCGGCAACGCCGTCCGGCAACTCGGATATGAACTTTCCGTCGACGACCTCGCCAAGGTCTTTGAGGAATATCGGCGGATCGCCAGCAAAAAAGCGTTGGGCGTCAAGGATCTCGACGCGATCGTCGCCGCCGTGGCGATGCAGGTGCCGCCGACATTCAAGCTCAAAAGTTTCGTCATCACCAGCGGCAATGCCATCACCTCGATGGCGCACGTCATCCTGTTGCGCAAAGATGAGGAAGTGCAGGGTTTCAGTATGGGCGACGGACCGATCGACGCCGCGTTCCTCTCGATCGAAAACGTCCTCGGCATCCACTTTGAGCTGGACGATTTCAAAATCAACGCGGTGACCGAGGGGCGCGAAGCCGTCGCTTCGGCGATCGTGCGGTTGCGTTCCAACGGGAAACTTTTTTCCGGCAAGGGGATCTCGACCGACGTCATCGGCGCCGGTATCCGCGCCTACATCGACGCGTTGAATAAAATCTATTACGACGAAAGCGCGAAATAATGAAACTGGCATTTTCCACCAACCGTTGGAGCGGTGCTTCGGTCGATGCGTTTTTCGACCTCGCCGCCCGTTACAATTTTGCCGGCATCGAGATCCATGACGCGCAGAAAATGCTGGGCGGTCTCGACGGAGCCGCGCTTGCCGCGCTTCGCCGCCGGACGTTTGAAAAACATTTGCAGATCGTCTGTCTCGATCTGGTGAGCGACATCGCCGACAATATGAAAGCGGCACTTGCGGAATTGACGCAACTTGCCGTCATTGCGCGCAAACTTCACGCTTCGGGGATCCGTCTCCGCACGGCGGCGGCCGACGACGGCGCCGTCGACCGCGTCCGCGCCTTTTTGCGTCAGGCACTTGAAATCGCCGAACGCGAAAAGACTCCGCTCTGGATCGAAACGGTCGGCGTCTTCGCCGACACGGCGAAACTGCGCGCCCTCTTTGAAGAATTCATCAGCGATCATCTCGCCGCGCTCTGGGATCTGCACCATCCTTTCCGCATCGGCAACGAAACGCCCGCCGCGACGATCAAAAATCTCGGCGCCTACGTTTGCCACGTTCACGTCAAGGACTCCGAGAGCGCGGAAAAGTTTTCGCTCGTCGGCGAGGGAACTCTGCCGCTCGATCAGGTGATGGATTCGTTGAGATCGATCAACTACGACGGTTTCGCTTCGATCGAGTGGGATCCGAAATGGGACGAGATCGCCGATGCGGACATCGTTTTGCCGCATTTCGTCAGTTTTATGAGCCGCTTCGACACGGTGCGCGCCAAGACTGCGCTTTATGAAAACAATGCGCACACCGGCAAATTCGTCTGGAAAAAGGAAACCTTGATCGAAAAGACTTTTTCCCAGGTGCTTGACACGATGGTGCGGGAATTTCCCGATCAGCTCGCCTTTAAGTACACGACGCTCGATTACACCCGCACTTACGGGGAATTCCGCGACGACGTCGATGAGTTTGCGCGCGCGCTCATCGCGCTCGGCGTCAAGCCGGGGATGAAAGTCGCCGTGTGGATGACCAATCTGCCCCAGTGGTTCATCAGTTTCTGGGCGACGACCAAGATCGGCGCGATCCTCGTCACGGTCAACACCGCCTACAAGATCGCCGAAGCGGAATACCTTTTGAAGCAATCCGACACGCACACGCTGATCCTCGAAAAGAGCTGGCGCGATTCCGACTACGCCGGGATCGTCGCCGAACTCTGCCCGGAACTCGGCTCCTGCCGCGCCGGAGAGGAACTGCACGCGCGGAAACTGCCGTTTCTGCGCAACGTGATCACCGTCGGCTATCATCAAAAAGGCGCGATGACGTGGGAGCAGGCACTCGGCCGCGCCAAAAGCGTTTCCGTTGAGGAATTGCGGCGGCGCGCCGACGCGGTCGATGTCCACGACGTCTGCAATATGCAGTACACTTCGGGGACGACCGGCTTCCCCAAAGGCGTGATGCTGACACATCTCGGCGTGGTCAACAACGGCAAGTGCATCGGCGACCGGATGGATCTTTCGACCGCAGACCGGATGATGATCCAGGTGCCGATGTTTCACTGTTTCGGGATGGTGCTCGCGATGACGGCGTCGATGACGCACGGCGCGACGTTGCTGCCGCTGCCGTACTTTTCGGCAAAGCCCGCGCTCACCTGCATCGATCAGGAAAAAGTTACCTGTTTCCACGGCGTGCCGACGATGTTCATCGCGTTGCTCGGGCACCCCGATTTCGCCAAGACCGATTTTTCGGCGATGCGCACCGGGATCATGGCGGGGTCGCCCTGTCCGATCTCGGTGATGCGCGACGTCGTCGGCAGGATGAATATGAAAGAGATCACGATCGTTTACGGGCAGACCGAAGCTTCGCCCGGCTGTACGATGTCGATGACGAGCGACCCGATCGAAGACCGCGTCGCGACGGTCGGACGCGATCTGCCCGAGATCGAGAACCGCATCGTCGATCCGGAAACGGGGCGCACGCTCGGCGACAACGAAGTCGGCGAATTTGTGACGCGCGGCTACCACGTGATGAAAGGCTATTACAAGATGCCCGCCGAGACCCGCGCCGCGATCGACGCCGAGGGGTGGCTTCACACCGGCGACCTCGCGGTGCGCAATCCGGACGGCAACTACTGCATCACCGGGCGGCTCAAAGATATGATCATCCGCGGCGGCGAAAACATCTACCCCAAGGAGATCGAGGAATTCATCTACACGCATCCCAAAGTCGAGGATGTGCAGGTGATCGGGATCCCCGACAAGGCGTTCGGCGAGGAAATTCTCGCCGCCGTCATCCTCAAAAAAGGGGAAACGATGACCGCGGAGGAATTGCAGGATTTCGTCCGGCGCAATATGGCGAAGCACAAAGTGCCGCGCTACGTCGATTTCGTCGAAGCCTTTCCGCAGAATGCGGCGGGCAAAATTTTGAAGTATAAAATGCGCGAAGATGCCGCGAAACGTCTCCACATCGCCCAGGTGGAAGGCATCGTCGCCGAATAAAATTATCAATAGACAGGAATTATGGATACCGTCAAAAAGAATTTTGCGACGATGGACGGCAACGAGGCTTGCGCCTACGTCGCTTACGCCTTTACCGAGATCGCCGCGATCTACCCGATCACGCCGTCTTCCCCGATGGCGGGCAAGACCGACGCCTGGTCGGCGAAAGGCAAAAAGAATCTTTTCGGTCAGGAAGTGACGCTCGTTGAAATGGAGTCCGAAGCCGGTGCGGCGGCGGCGATCCACGGCGCATTGGAAGCGGGCGCGCTCTCGACGAGTTTCACCTCGTCGCAGGGACTGATGCTGATGATCCCCGTGATGCACCGCATTTCCGGCGAAAGACTGCCGGGGGTGCTTCACGTTGCGTCGCGCACGGTGGGGACGCACGCGCTTTCCATTTTCGGCGATCACTCCGACGTGATGAATTGCCGCCAGACCGGATTTGCGCTCTTGTCGAGCGCGAATTCGCAGGAGATCATGGATCTCGCCCCCGTCGCCCACTTGGCGGCGCTGGCGGGGAGAATTCCCTTCCTCCACTTTTTCGACGGTTTCCGCACGTCGCACGAGATGAGCAAGGTCGAAACGATCCCCTACGAAGTCTTTGATAAGTTGCTCGACCGGGAAAAACTCGCCGAATTCCGGGCACAGGCACTCAATCCTGAACATCCCAAACTGCGCGCCACGGTACAGAACGGCGACATCTATTTTCAGGTGCGCGAGGCGAACAACCGCTTCTACGACGCGCTTCCCGGCATCGTCCAGGAGTATATGGATAAACTCGGCGCGGTGACGGGGCGGCATTATCACCTCTTTGACTACTACGGCGCCGCCGATGCGACGCGCGTCGTCGTCGCGATGGGTTCCGTTTCCGGTGCGGTGCGCGAAACGGTCGATTTTCTCAATGCGCGCGGCGAAAAAACGGGGTTTCTGCAAGTGCATTTATTCCGCCCCTTTTCGGCGGAGGCTTTCCTCGGTGCGCTTCCCGCGAGCGTCGAAAAGATCGCCGTCCTCGACCGCTGCAAGGAAATGGGCAGTGCCGGAGAGCCGCTCTTTCAGGACGTCGCGACCGTCGTCGCGCGGCGCAAGGCGTCAGTCGCCGTCGTCGGCGGCCGTTACGGCTTGTCGAGCAAGGACGTCGATCCGGCGCAGATCGCCGCCGTCTTTGAAAATCTCAAAGCGACAGATCCGCGCAATAATTTCACGATCGGCATCGACGACGACGTGACACATTTGTCGCTGGCGGCGACGGATGCGCTCTACCCCGACGACGAGCATCAGATATGCTGTAAATTCTGGGGACTCGGCTCCGACGGCACGGTCGGTGCCAACAAGAGCACGGTCGAGATCATCAACGCGCACACGCCGAAATTCGCCCAGGCGTATTTTGAGTACGATGCCAAAAAATCTTTCGGCGTCACCAAGTCGCACTTGCGTTTCGGCGATCAATTGATCCGTTCGAGCTATTACGTCAAGCGCGCCGATTTCATCGGTTGCCACAACGAGACCTACATCCGCCAGTACGACGTCGCCGAAGAGTTGAAAGAAAACGGCACGTTGCTGCTCAATACCGGGCGGAGCGCGGCGGAATTGGAAAAATATCTGCCCTGCCGCGTCAAGCGCATTCTGGCACAGCGTCACGCGAAACTTTATACGATCGACGCCGTTTCCATCGCCGACAAACTCGGACTCGGAAGCCACTACAATCTGGTCTTGCAATCGGCGTTTTTCCGCCTGGCGAACGTCATTCCCTTTGAGGAAGCACGCAATTATATGAAAGAACTCGCGCGCCGCACCTACTTTGCCAAAGGCGACGAAGTCGTGCAGAAAAATTTCGCGGCGATCGACGCGGGCGCCGACGCGCTCGTCGAGGTGGAGATCCCTTCCGCGTGGGCTTCCCTTGCCGACGATGCGCCGCAAGGCGATCCCGCGCGTCCCGACGTCGTGCGCCGGCTCGCCGATCCCATCAACCGCCAGAAAGGCGACGATCTGCCCGTCAGCGCATTCAAGGGCTATGAGGACGGCGTCGTCGAAATGGGGTTGACCGCGTGGGAAAAACGCGGCATCGCCGTGCGCGTGCCGGTCTGGGACGCTTCCAAGTGCTTGCAGTGCAACCGTTGCGCGCTGGTCTGCCCGCACGCGGTGATCCGCCCCTATCTGCTTGACGATGCGGAAAAATCGGCGGCTCCGGCGGAATTTCAGACGCTTCCCGTGCGCGGCAAGGAAAATCTGCACTTTTCGCTCGTCGCAAGTCTCGCCGACTGCACCGGCTGCGGCGCGTGTGCGAATAACTGCCCCGCCAAGGAAAAGGCGTTGACGATGCTTCCCTACCGTGAAGTCGGGGAAAAGCGCGAACTTTGGGATTACGCGCAAAAAATTTCCCCGAAAGGCGACGTTTTCGATCCGTGGAGCATCAAGGGCAGTCAATTCCGCACCCCCTTGCTCGAATTTTCCGCCGCGTGCGCCGGTTGCGGCGAAACGCCTTATGCAAAACTTCTGACCCAGCTTTTCGGCGATCGCGTCTATTGGGCGAATGCGACCGGATGTTCGCAGGCGTGGGGTTCGCCGATGCCGGGGATCCCCTACACCGTCAACGCTTCGGGCAGGGGACCCGCGTGGAGCAATTCGCTCTTTGAAAACAATGCGGAATTTTCGCTTGGAATGGCGTTGAGCGTCAAACAGCAACGCAATGCCGAAAAACTGCGTCTCGCGCAGTTGCTCGCCGCAAAAGATCTGCCCCTTGAAGCGAAAAACGCCATCGAGAAAATGCTGGCGGACTTCGACGATTTTGATGCGTCGCGCCTCGCCGCCGACGAACTTGTCGCCGCGCTGAAAAAATTGCCGGAAACGCTTTCGTGCGGTGCTCTCGTGCGCGAAGTGCTGGCACACGGCGATATGCTCGCGCGCAAGACGTTCTGGATGTTCGGCGGCGACGGCTGGGCATACGACATCGGCTTCGGCGGACTCGATCACGTGATCGCTTCCGGCGAAAACATCAACGTTTTCATCGTCGATACCGAGGTTTACAGCAATACCGGCGGACAATCTTCCAAGGCGACGCCGCTCGGCGCGGTCGCCCAGTTCGCCAGTGCCGGCAAGAAAAGCCCCAAGAAGGATCTCGGCAGTATCTTTATGACTTACGGCAACGTCTACGTCGCGCAGGTCGCGATGGGCGCCGATCCCAATCAGCTGATCAAAGCGATCCGCGAAGCCGAATCCTACGACGGTCCGTCGGTCATCATCGCCTATACGCCCTGTCTTTCGCACGGCATCAAGTGCGGGATGGGCTGTACGCAGCAGGAGATGAAGCGCGCGGTCGACGCGGGGTACTGGTTGCTCTACCGCTACGATCCGCGCAAGGAAAAGAAATTGACGCTCGATTCGGGAGCACCGCAAAGCGGCTATACCGATTTCCTCGCGGGGGAAAACCGTTACGCCGCACTGACGCGCACTTTCCCCGAAAACGCCGCCGCCTATTTTGCCGCGGGGAGCGAACACGCCGCGAAGCGTTACGAGTATTACAAAAAGCTTGAGGAAAACCAGTAGTTCTGCAAAGGAGTGAAAATGCGATCTCCGGCATCGGAAAACGGCGAAGTGCCAAAGATGTCCGAAAAATTGCGCCGTTGCGCGATTTTATTCTGGACTTTTGCCCGCATCGCGCTTTTCGTGCTGGGGGGAGGATTGGCGATGCTTCCCGTTATCGAGGAAACCTTTGCCGTCAAGCGCAAACTTCTCTCCGAGGAGGAAGTCCTCGATATGGTCGCCGTTTCGCAGACGATCCCGGGGGTGGTCGCCGCCAATTGCGCCGTCTACGTCGGGATGAAAGTCGCCGGTTTTCTCGGCGCGGTCTCCGCATTGGCGGGAGCGGTGCTGCCGAGTTTCGTCATTATCTTGCTGATCGCACTCTTTTTTCCGACGCTTAATCCGCATAATCCGGTTCTCATCGGGATTTTCAGCGGAGTCCGCGCCGCCGTCACCGCGCTGATCGTCTGCACGGCATACCGGATGTTCCGGAAAAACTGCCGCGCGGCGTTTGAGATCGCGCTTGCGGCGGGGGCGTTGATATTGATCCTCTTTCGCGTGCCGAGCGTCTGGATCTTTCTCGGCGCGATCCCGCTTGGAATGCTCGCGTTGCGCGTCCGGATGAAAAAGGAGGACGGCAAATGATTTTGACGCTCCCCTTGCGATTTGCCGGCTTTTCGTTGCTTTGTTTCGGCGGCGGATATATTTTGATCCCGGTGCTTTTCGCCGATCTGGTGACGCATCGCGGAATCCTCGCCGCCAATGAATTTCTCAACCTTGTTTCCATCGCGCAACTGACACCGGGTCCCGTCGGGATCAACGTGGCGACTTACAGCGGCTATCTGGAAGGCGGCGCGTGGGGGAGTTTCGCGGCGACTGCGGGATTTGTTCTGCCGACGCTGTTTCTATCGTCGCTCGCCGTCGCCGGATTGCGGAAGTATCACGACAGTTTCTTTGTTCACGGATTGATGACGGGAGTGCGTCCCGCCGCCGTCGGGATGATCTCTTACGCCGCGTTGCTCTTTTTGCGGCTTTCGCTTTTCGGAGAAAACGGTGCCGCGCTCAAAATCGACTGGATCTCATTTGCCATTTTTGGCATAACGCTCGTTTTGATGCTCAAAAGTAAAATTTCCGCATTCCGTTTGATCGTCTGCGGCGCGGCGTTGGGGGCACTCTCGGTTTTGCTATGATAAGTTATCTTGCCAAACGACTGACGCTTGCGTTGCTGACGCTCTTTGCGATCCTCTTTGTCAGTTATTGCCTTTTGCGGCTGGCGCCGGGCGACCCGACGCGCAGCGCGATGCTCGAAAGTTCCGACTCCGCCGGCAACGTCGATGCGCGCTCCGGACTTGTCGGAAACACGCAACTGCGCAAGGAACTTCACCTTGACCGTCCGATCATCGTCGGATTTTCCTATTGGCTCGTCGGCGTCGTGCGTCACGGCGATTTCGGCGTTTCCGCATCGGTCGACCCCGGACGCCCGGTAACGGCGCTGATCGCCGAAAAACTCCCCAATACGCTCTCGCTGAATTTCTGGGCGATCCTCGTCACTTATCTCCTCGCGATCCCGCTCGGCGTTTTCAGCGCGAAACACAGTGATTCGTTCGCCGACCGCACAATCGAATTTCTGCTTTTTTTTCTCTATTCACTGCCCGTGATGTGGGTGGGACTTCTGTTGCAGACGCTTTTTTGCGACGGCGGCGTCTGGCCGCTTTTTCCGTTGCAGGGACTGGAAGTCGTCGATGACGGCGTGAAATCCGTATGGGCGTTGCAGTGGGAGAGCATCTGCCGCTATATATTGCCGGTCTTTTCGCTTTCCTACGCCGGATTTGCCGGGTTGTCGCGTTATGCGCGGGCGGGGATGCTGGAATCGCTCCACAGCGATTTCGTCCGCGGCGCGCGCGCCAAAGGCGTCGCCGAGTGCGAAGTCGTCTGGCGTCACGCGTTCCGCAACGCATTGATCACCTTGATCACCCTGTTCGGCGGACTTCTGCCGTCGCTGGTCGCGGGAAGCGTGATCGTCGAATATATTTTCAACATTCCGGGGATGGGAAATCTCTCGATCCTCGCCTTGTCGAGCCGCGATTACCCGTTGCAGATGGCGCTGTTTTTCTTTTCCGGCGTGCTGACGCTCGGCGGGATCCTGATCGCCGACTTGCTCTATATGGCGGCGGATCCGCGCATCGACTTGGCGAAGTGAAGATAGCGAAGCGTTTTCAATCCGTCGAACCAGCGGTGAAAGGCGTTTTGGGTTGATGCGTCGTCGCGCGGCGTATTTTTCAGGACTTTTTCCCATAACGGCGGAAATTTTTCCGCGTTGAAAAACTTTTGCGCCGAGAGGGGAAGCGAGGCGAGCCACGCCTGCGGTGCTTCACGCAGCTGCGGCGATTTCGCGGCAGTCAATACGAGCGCGAGTTCGTCGAACGCCTGATCGGGGATCTCGTTCAAACTCCCGCCCGCGAGGAGGTCGGAAATCGCCCTCCCGGTGCCGAAAGGAGTACGCCCTGAAATGCGTCCCGACGGCAAGACGACCGCGTCGCCGGGAAGCGGGCGAACTTTGCCCGTCTTGACCACTTCGCAGAGAAAATAAAAATCCTCCCCCGCCTGCCGGACTTTCATCCCGTTGGCTTTGAGGTAGCCGGCAAGCCGGATGCAGAATGCCGAGCCGACGGTCGAGATCGCATACGGCGAACCGGCGGCGGCAAGTTTTGCCACATAGCGCGCGAGGTACGCTTCGTAACGGCGTACGGCACTTTCCTGCGCGGGATCTTCCACGCGGTGCAAGTAGGGGAGCGTCCACGCGGAAACATCGCTGTCTTGGGCTATCGCGCGCTCAATGCGCAAAAAGTAATCGGGGGAGATCAATGTGTCGGCGTCGAGCGAAAAGAGCCAGTCGTCGTTTCCCGGATCAAGGGGACGCGAAGCGAGAAAAGCATCCATTCCCCGCTTGCGCGCCGCGCCGACGCCGCCGTCTATTTCAAACGCCGCGATCGGAAAGATCGAGGGGTCTTTTTTTTGTCTTTGCCGCAGATATTCGAGCGTTTTTTCGCTTTCAAAGGGATCGCTCCCTTTGGGGTGATTGACGACGACGAGCGCGGCGACGGGAAAAACTTTTTCCGCGGAATTCAAGGCGTCGAGCGTCGCGGGCAAAGTGGACAGTTCATTCCACGCGGGGATGACGACGGCGCGGGAAAATTTTTCCAGACCGGGAAGCGCGGCCGCGTTGTTGCGGCGCAGATATTTTTCACGCAAAAAGGCAATGCGCGAACTCACGGCATCGCTCCGGCGAAAACTTCGATTTTCGGCGCATCGGCAAAGGCGTCGGTAAGTTCGCGGTTGAATTCCCGGAGAGAAAGTTTTCGCAGGAAATCGTTTTTCTGCTGTGCCGTGGCGAGCGGATTATGGTAGTAAAGCATAAGCGCGAAATCCACAATTTCCGCACCGGGAAGTTCGGTGAGGGAACCGTTCTCAAAGATCTGCCGCTCGACGGAGAGTGAAAATTCTTCCTTGGTGACCCCTTTGCGCGCAAGCCGTTTGATCTCCTCGTCCAGCAATGCGGCGAGTTTTTCCCCCTGATCGGGGCGCGTCAAGCCTTGAAAGGCAAATGCGCCGCGGTGGAATCCGCCGTCCTGACGCATCCCGACCGAGTAGACGAGCGAATTTTTTTCGCGCACTTCCTGAAAAAGGCGGGAAAAAAGTCCGTTTTCGTTTTGAAGAAGCGGCGAAAAAATTCTGCCCGTGTGTTCGTCGCCGAGCCGGACGCCGGGGAAAATGCGGACGACGGCAAGTTGTTCCCGTTTCAGCGGGAGCATTTCGCGTTGCGGTTTGACCGCAAAAGCCGGCGGCGGTGCGTCGTAGAGCCGTGTTTTTTTCCACGGCGCGTCGCCGAGCAGAAGTTCCAACGCCTTTTCCGCATCGACCGAGCCGGAAAAAGCGGCGGCGGCACGGGAGCGCAGAAAGCGGTCGCGCCAGAATTTACGCGCCGCATCGGGCGTCAGTTTCTGCAACGATTGACGCTCCGGAGTCCCCGCGTAGGGGTGATCGCCGAAAAGAATTTGCCGCGCCCGGCGCATTGCCGCGCCGGCGGGGGAACTTTTCTGCATCTCGACATTTTCGATCAGCCGCGTTTTTTCGCGCTGAAACTGCGTTTCGTCGAAATCGGGGGCGGCGAGCACCTTGCCGACGACTCCGAGCGCTTTGAGAAAGGTGCGGTGCGGCGCGTTGACGTCGATGATGATCGAATTCAATCCGGCGCTGACGTTTGCCACCGCGCCCAGAGTGTCGAGTTTTTCCAGAAACTCGGATTCGCCGATGCCGTTTCCGCCGCAGAGGAAAAGTTGGCTCCAAAGTTGCGAAATCCCCCGCTCGGCAACTCTTTCAAAGATGGCACCGCCGGGGAGGACGAGCGTCGCGTAATCCATCGGACTTTGCGGTTTCCTGACATTGACGACGGGAAGTCCGGCGTAAGATTTCAGTTGCAGCGTTTCTTCGGCGGTTTTGCAATGCGCGCGCGGTTTGGCGGGAAGCGCGTTTCTCTGCCGGAGTTGATCGAATTTTTCCTCGTTCAGCAACGTTTCTGCGGTTTCCCGCACTTCGTCGATCGTCGTATCGGCGAGCCGGCGGCGGTAGAGATCGAAAAAATCCGCCCTGCCGTTGGAAAGCAGGGAAACGCCGAGGACTCCGGCGAGATAGGAAAAATCATTCATCGCCGCGAGTTCGTTGCCCGCCAGCCGCTTTTTCTCGCGTTGGAGTGCCTGTCTGATCAAGCCGTTTTTCAGGAAGTTTTTCACTTCGCAACGCAACGCGCGATCCATTTTGTCGAAGTTTTCCGGGGTGGACGCCCCGTAAAAGCCGGCGTAGGCGAAATCGCGGATCGTGTGGTAGAAACTGCGCACGTTTTGCGCGATGCCCGACTCCAATTCCAGTTTGGCGGGCAGATAGGAACTTTCCGCGCCGCCGAGCATCCCGAAAAGGAGATCCGCCGCAGGGGCGCGGCGGTCGCCGATACCGTAGAGCGGCATTCCCCACCAGATCCTTTCCTGCGGATCGGGAAAGATCAACGTATCCTGTTTGCCCGCCGCTTCCGTGATCGTCGGGAAAACCGTTTCCTCCATCGACGCGCGTTGCCACGGGCCGAAGTTTTTTTCGGCGGCTTCGCGGAATTGCGCCGTATCGACGTTGCCGACGGCGACGATGACGCAACGATCCGGCGTGTAGCGTTTCGCGTGATAACCAAGCAGATCTTGCCGCGTCAGTTGTTTGACGAGTTCCGGATAACCGATCACCGGTACGCGTACGGGATGCCGTTCAAAGGAAAGCGCGCGCGCCGCGTCGAAAAGGCGCGAAAACGGCTTGTCCGCGTAGAGATTGCACTCGCGCAGGATCACTTCTTTTTCCTCCTCGAACCGCGCGGCGGGGACTTCGGTCGAACGCACCATCGCGGAAAGAATTTTTATCGCTTCGGCGAAGCGGTCGGGCGCGACGCGCGCGGTCACTGCCGTGCGTTCAAAAGTCGTGTAGGCGTTGATGTCGCCGCCGTGACGCTGGATCGCTTCGCCTGCGGCACGGCCGGGATATCCGGCGCACCCCTGAAAGAGCATATGTTCGAGGAAGTGGCTCATCCCGCTGCCGAGCAACGCATTTTCGTGCATGCTTCCCGTCGCGATAAAGACGTGCAATTCGATCGAAAATCCTTTGCGGGGCATCGCGACGCAACGCACTCCGTTGGCGAGGGAAAAAGTTTCAATGTCGCAAAAAAGATCCATTGCAATCACCTGATTTTTGGAGTTTCTCCGTAAAAATGCAACACTTCCGGAGAAAACGTGTAGTCGATCTCAAAATCCTGCGGATCATCTTTTTCATCCGCCGACAAAATTCCGTGTCCGATCATCCGGTAAACGAGAAATCCGACGTCGTGCGCCGTATAGATGCCCCATTCATTCAAGACGAGCGAGGCGACGGCACCGTATTCGCGCTCGGCGAGTTCCCGCGCGCCGTCGAGCAATTCACGCGCCGAAACGTGGCGGCGGCGCGGGAGTTTTTCCACCGTGTAATTGACGGCGGCGGCGACGAAATCGTACGCTTCGCTCCGATATTGCGGCGTGGCGGCGGCGAGGATGCCGGAATCGGGGAGTTTTGCCGTCATTCCTTGTCCCGCCCGCCTTTGCCGTACAGAACGGCCTGCGGATCGGTTTCCAGATAATCCGCCAGCGCCTGAATGGATTCCGCGGTTTCCTTCAACTGAAACATCAGCCCCCGCAGGTCGCTTTGCGTGCCGGCGATGTCAAGATGCTGGCTTTGCTGCTGCAACTCCTCGGTGAGCGTGCGAAACGTTTTGAGCGATGTCGTGAGATCGTTGCGGAGCGCGACCAACTGCTGCTCGTCAAAAGTGCGTTCAAGGTTGTCGACGATGTTTTCGATGCGCTCGGCGGCTCCGCTGACGCGCGCGAGCGTCGACCGGATCGCGGGGTCGGAAACGATCTCGGTGATCTTTTCCAGAGAGTGTTGCAGATCTTCGCCGATCCGGGCAAAGGGGATCTTGGAAATCGTATCCAGCGCGGTGATCATCGTCGCGCTCAAATCGGTGAAACTCGACGGACGCGAGGGGAGGAAAAGTTGACTTTTGGGGGTCAACCGCGGCTCGACGGCGGTGTGCATATCGATTTTTTCCGCATAGTTGAGGTCGACGTATTTCATTCCCGTGATCCCGGCGAATTCAAGCCGGCAGCGAAGTCCGCTGCGGACTTCGTTTTGCAGATACTTGATCAAATCATCGCCGGAGAAGGCATTTTTCCCGTTGGTGGAAAAATGTTTCAGATTGATTTCCATTTCCACTTCGATGATGCGGTTTTCGGGATCGATGGAAATACCGGAAACCGTCCCGACCGGTACGCCGCGGTATTTGACGGTCGACCCGACGGACAAACCCTGCACGGATTCGTCGAATGCCGTGTTGACGACGACCTTTTTCTCAAATAAACTGGAAAGACCGAGGAAAAAAAGTGCCGCAAGCAGGAGGAGCAGACCTCCGGCGACAAAGATGCCCAGTCTGATGTTTTGTCTGTTTTCGTCCATGTTTTTATGCTCCTTTCAATCCGTCGCGGTTCAAAAATTGTTTTACCCAGGGGATGTCGGTGTGGTCGCGCAGTTCCCGCGGCGAACCGATCGCCACTGCCGTCCGGAGATTTTTGTCGAGCATGATCACCCGGTCGACAATGGAAAAAATACTGTCCAATTCGTGTGTGACGATGACGATCGTCGAATGAAATTGATCCCGCAGCGATTTGATGAGCCGATCCAAACTTGCCGAAGCAAGCGGATCCAGTCCCGCCGACGGTTCGTCGAAAAAGAGGAGTTCCGGCTCCAACGCAAGCGCGCGCGCAAGCCCCGCGCGTTTTTTCATCCCGCCGGAAAGTTCCGCCGGCATAAAGTTTCCGAAATCGGCGAGATCGACCAGCACCAGTTTTTCGCGGACGATTTCCTCGATCTTTTCCTTGGGGTAATCGGTGAATTCCTGCAACGGCAACGCGACGTTTTCCGCGACCGTCATCGAGCCGAAAAGCGCGCCGCCCTGGTAGGTGACGCCAAACGTGCGCATCAATTCCCGCCGCTCTTTCGCGTCGGCGCGGGTCAGATTTTTCCCGTTGAGAAAAACTTCGCCCGCGAGCGGCGGATAAAGCCCGATCAGATTTTTCATCAACGTGCTTTTGCCGCACCCCGAGCCGCCGAGCAAACCGAAAATTTCGCCGCGTCTGACGGAAAAATTGAGTTCTTTCATAATGACCCGCGACCCGTAACCGATCGCGAGATCGCGCACTTCGATCATATTCTGCTCTGCCATTTTTCAGTACCCGATGAAAGAGTAAAGCACCGTCAGCACGGCGTCGGCGACGATGACGTAAAAGATCGAGGTGACGACCGCTTGCGTCGCACTTCTGCCGACGCCCTGCGCGTCGCTGGACGAGCGGAAGCCGTAATAACATCCGGCGACGGTGATCAGTACGGCGAAAACGACGCTTTTGAAAACGCCGAGCATCATCGTGATGCCGTCCAGCACGTCGACCGTCCGCGACCAGTAGGCGGCAAACGGCAAGTCCAACACGGTGATCCCGATGACAAGCCCGCCGAAAATACCGGCGATGTCGCCGAAAACGGTCAACAGCGGCATCGCGATCACCATCGCGACCAGTTTGGGCAGCACCAGATAACCGACGGGGCGGATCCCCATCGTTTCGAGCGCGCTGATCTCCTCGTTGACTTTCATCGTGCCGAGTTCCGCCGCAAAGGCGGAGCCGGCGCGGCCCGTCAGGATGATCGCCACCATCAGCGGACCGAATTCTTTGAGCACCGCGAAACCGACGAGGTCGGCGGTAAAAATTTCCGCGCCGAATTTCGTCAACTGCAACGCGGCCTGGATGCCGAGGACGCATCCCATCAGAAACGTGATCAAGAGCGTGATCGGCAGAGATTGAGTTCCGCAGAGGTCGAGATAGTAGCGGAATTCCTTTTTGCGCAACCCCTTTTTGCGGAAAAGCAACGGCAATGCGCCCGACACCGCGCCGATGAATTCCAGCGGCGAATGCAGTTTTTTCCGGAAATTCCGGAAATCGAACGCAAGTTTGATCAATCCCTTTTGGATGTTGCTTTTCATTGGTTTACCGGTAGAGTCGCTCCTGCCGCTGCGCTTTCATCTTGGGTTCTTCCAGCATCAGGGAGTACCACATATCGCCGAAGCCGGCGTTGCTGAATTGTTTCGCCTTGCCGTTGACAAGTTTCGTGCAGTTTTCGATGAGGACGGCGTTGTCGCTTTTTTTGCGCGCCGCGACCAATGCCTGCGTCGCTTTTTCGACGTCGTTCTGCTTCAATTTGATCCACGCGTAGACCGACGCGAGGAAGGCGGCGGCATCGCTCTTGGTTTTGGCGCATTTCTTTTGGTAGAATCGATCGAGTGCCGGATCTCCGTTGCGGTAGAGCCTGACCAGTTTGATCGCGAGCGTCTGCTGATCCATCAGGATGCATTTGGGCAACAACGCATCGACTTTTTTGAATTCCTTCAACTGGAAATAAAGCTGAACGCGCATCGTGTTGAGTTGACGCTCCAACATCCAGTTCCAGTAGGTCAAGGGCTTGCATTCATCGAGAATGGCGAGGACTTTGCGCACCGCGTCGCTCTGAATTTTGAAAAGTTGCTCCTGCGCGTCTTTCATACTCGACATCTGCCGCCGCTGAAAGATCGTGATCTGGCGGTTGATCTTTTCCTGCGCTTGCATCATCACGTTTTGGATCGTGTCCTGCTTTGCTTTCATCAGGCGGCGGATGATCAAGCCGATGACAAGTTGCACGACGAGCAGCAAGGCGACCGAGTAGAAAACCGCCCAGCCGTTGGAGCAGGCGTGGGTTTTCACCATTGCCGCCGCGGCGGCGCAGGCGGCGGCGAGCGCGATCAGAAATCCAAACATAATTACTTTTTTCTCCTGCGTTGTTTTTGACGCTCTTTGCGCGCCATTTTTGCGAGTTTCTTACGGCGTTCCTGCTCTTTTTTGGAAAATTGAGCGGGCGCGCTGAACATCCCGCGCACATTCGGCATCGCGGGCATTGCTACGGACATCGAATTCATCGCGCCGGGCATCATCATCTTGCCGAGCGGCCCCGACTGTTTCATCATTTTGCGCATCGTCTCAAACTGCTTGATGAGATTGCCGACGGTCTCCACCGGGACGCCCGCGCCTTTGGCGATGCGTTTGCGGCGGCTGAAATCCATCAGATCGGGGTTGGCGCGTTCCTTTTTGGTCATCGACTGGATGATCGCTTCCATCCTGCCGAATTGTTTCATATCGACGCTCGAAAGCGCATTCTGCAACTGTCTGCCGCCGGGCAAAAAGCGCATCAGCGCTTCGACGCCGCCGAGGCGGCCGAGCTGTTTGAGCTGTGACAGGAAATCGTTGTAGTCAAATTGATTTTTCCGCAGTTTTTCCTGGATTTTTTTCGCTTCCGCTTCGTCGATCTGCGCCGCCGCCTTTTCGACGAGTGAAACGACGTCGCCCATTCCGAGGATGCGGCCCGCCATGCGGTCGGGGAAAAAGACTTCCAGCTGATCGAGTTTTTCGCCGGCACCGACGAATTTGACGGGGACTTGCGTCACTTTGCGGATCGTCAGCGCGGCGCCGCCGCGGGCGTCGCCGTCGAGTTTCGTCAGGATGAAACCGGTCAGATCCAAAGCCTTGTGGAAATGCGCGGCGACCGAAACCGCTTCCTGTCCCAGCGCGGCATCGGCGACCAGCAATATCTCGTCGGGATGCACCGCGCCGCGGATGCGCACCAACTCCTGGATCATCGTGTCGTCGATCTGCAATCTGCCCGCCGTATCGATCAGAACGGCGTCGTAGCCCTCTTTTGCGGCACTTCCCACCGCGTTGAGCGCGATCGCCGCGACGTTGACGCTGGTGCGGTCAAAGTAGACGGGAACTCCGATCTCCTTGCCGATGATCTCCAACTGATCGATGGCGGCGGGGCGGTAGACGTCGCCCGCGACGAGCAGGACTTTTTTGCCCTGCTTTTTGAGGTGGAGCGCCAGTTTGCCCGCCGTCGTCGTCTTGCCGGAGCCGTGGAGACCGACCAGCATCACGACCGAGGGTTTGCGGTCAAGTTTCAATTCCGCGGCGGAGGAGCCGAGCAATTCGACCAGTTTGTCGTGGACGATCTTGATGACCTGCTGACCGGGCGTAACGCTTCGCAACACGTCGCTCCCGAGGCATCCCTCCTTGACGGAATTGACGAATTCCGTCGCGATTTCCAGATTGACGTCGGCGTCCAGCAAGGCGAGCCGGATCTCTTTCAAAGCGTCCGCGATATTGGCTTCCGTCAGTCGGCTTTCCCCCCGCAGACGCTTGAAAACGTCGTGCAAATGCATCAAACATAATTACAAGTGACCCCTTATTACTGATTAAATAATAATATCATACGCATAATATAGCGTGTCAATGCCCGTTCTGCAAGCGGGGCCGGCGGAAAAATGTCGCACAAAACACGAAAAAAAAACGCGTTTTCAGCTTGATTTTTCGGGGAAACGGCATTATTTTATAGACTAAACTATATAACAATCAAACACTTTTCAAGGAAGCCGAATATGAAAACGGAAAGTCATCTCTGGCGCGGTCTCTGGCGGGTTTCGGCACTGATGCGCAACCGGGGTGAAAAAAGCGAAGTGCTGCGCAACGACGATATGGTCGCGCATATCACGCTCGCTCAGGCGAGGGTGATCGACCAGTTCTTCCGGGCGCCGGCGGGCGGTCTGATGCTCAAAGATCTCGCGGCGCAGTTGCGGTTGACGCCCGGCGCCGTTTCCCTTTTGGTGGACGCTCTGGTCAAGCAGGATATCCTGTCGCGGAAAGTTTCCGAGTCCGACCGACGCGCCGTTTCGATCACGCTGTCGAAATCGGGGGAGGAATTCCGCTCGAAAATCGAGAAGTTTTTCGACGGGCTTTCGCTGGAAATCTTGCAGGGCATCCCGCAGGAGGAGGTCGCCGTGTTTTTGCGCGTCCTTGATCAACTTTGTCTCAATTTGGAAAAGAACAAATAATCGTGCTGTTGCACAGGAGGTTTGCGATGAAATACGATTGGAAAAAATTTCTTGCACTGACTGCGGTGCTGGCGGGCATTTCTCTGCCGCTCGGCGCCGCCGACAAAAACGGCAAAGCGGCGCCGCGGGCGATGCGTCTGGAAAAAGTGACCGTCGCTCCGGTCGGCGAAAGCACCGACACGATGAACCGCCGTCTCGCCGGCACGATCGTGGCGATCAACACTTACAACGTCGTGCCGCGCGTTTCCGGGGATATCCTGCGGCAGGGATTTGCCGACGGCGGACTGGTCAAAAAAGGGCAGTTGCTCTTTGAGATCGAGGATGTCCGCTATCAGGCGGCGGTCGCCGCCGCCGAGGCAAAAGTCGCTCAGATCAAAGCGCAGGTCGAATACGCCGAAGGCAATTTCGACCGCAATGACAAACTTTTCAAGCAGCAGGCGGTTTCGCTGGATACCCGCGACAACATCAAAAGTATACTCGGCGTTTTGCTGGCGAATTTGCAGGCCGCCGAAGCGGAACTCGCATTGGCGAAAGATGATCTCGCCCACACTAAAATTTACGCGCTTTACGACGGCAAGACCGGCAAAAGCGCGCTGCCCCCGGGCAGCTACATCACGCCCGCAACCGGGAAACTTGTGACCATTACGGCGACGACTCCGGTGCGGGTGCGCTTCGCCATCAGCGAACGCGATCTGCAAAGTTTTTTCGGTACCGAGGCTAAATTGCGCGCCAACGCCCGGGTTTCCGTGAAACTCGCCGACGGCACGGTCTATCCGCATCCCGGCAAGATCACCATCGTCGACAACGTTTCCGTCGTCCAGAGCACCGACTCCGTCCAGGTGTGGGCGCAGATCGACAATCCCGATTACATCCTCCACCCCGGCGCGGCGGTAACGGTATTGTTGAGCAAGGAAGATCCGGCGAAACTTCCGGCGGTGCCCCGCACGGCGGTCGTTTTCAATCAGCACGGCGCGATCGTCTACGTCGTCAATCAGGACAACGTCGCGGAAGCGCGCCCCGTTTCGCTCGGTGCGGTCAACGGCGAGTTGCAGGTGATCCACTCCGGCGTCAAAGTCGGAGAGCGCGTCATCGTCGAGGGAATGCACAAGATCTTCCCCGGTTCCAAGGTCGATCCGGTGGAAATGTAAGCGGCGGAAAGGGCAGGAAACGATGTTCTCCCAGATTTTCATTCAGCGACCGAAACTCGCTTTCGTCATCAGTCTGGTGATGGTGCTTCTCGGTGTGATCTGTTTGCGGCAGATCCCGATCGCGGAATATCCCGAGATCGCGCCGCCGCAGATTTTCGTGCGCACCTTTTACGTCGGCGCGAGCTGTGAAGTCGTCGCCGATACCGTCGGTTTTCCGATCGAATCGGAGATCAACGGCGTCGAGGATATGCTTTACTTCACCAGTACCAGCGACAACAGCGGGATGTACAGTTGCACCATCACGTTCAAAAGCGGCACCGACAGCGATATCGCGATGGTCAACGTGCAGAATGCAGTGCGCCGCGCCGAGCCGTCGCTGCCGTCGGAAGTGCTTGCCTACGGCATTCAGGTCGGCAAACGCTCGACCGATATGCTGGCGGTGGTCAATTTCATCACCGATTTCAGCGAAATGTCGGTCTTGCAGCTCTGCAATTACGTCACGGCGGAAGTCCGCGACCCGATCGCCCGTATCGACGGCATTTCCGACGCCGACATTATGGCGACGCAGGAATACGCGATGCGCGTCTGGCTCGATCCCGTGCGGATGGCGGCGCTCAAAGTAAGTTACGCCGAAGTCGTCGACGCGATCAAAAAACAGAATCTGATGGGCGCCGTCGGCAGTGTCGGTTCCGAGGGCAGCAGTCAGTATATGGAATTCAAACTCAACGTCCAGGGGCGACTTAAAAGTCCGGAGGAATTCGACAATATCATCGTGCGCAGCAACGGCGACGGCACGATCATCCGTCTGTCGGATATCGCGCGGAGCGACCTCGGCTCCAAAAACTATTACGGACACGCCTTCCTGAACGGCGTCGAGGGGGTCGCCATGGCGATCTACCGCAGTGACGACGCCAACGCGCTCGATACGATCCAGCGCGTCCGCGCGACGCTGAACGAGTTGTCGAAACGTTTCCCCAAAGGGGTCCGCTACGACATCACCTACGACCCGACTGAATTCATCACGATCTCGATCCACGAGATCGTCGAAACGCTGATCGTCGCGTTGCTTTTGGTGGTGCTGATCACCTACTTGTTCTTGCAGGACTGGCGGGCGACGCTCGTCCCGACGCTGGCGATCCCGGTGTCGCTCTTGGCGACGTTCCCCTTTATGCTCGCGATGAATTTCAGCATCAACGTGCTGACGATGTTCGGACTGATCCTCGTGATCGGCTCGCTCGTCGATGACGCGATCGTCGTCGTCGAAAACACGCAGAGCCTGATGGAGCGCGAAGGGCTTTCCGCCAAGGAGGCCGCCTCCAAGAGTATGAAGCAGATCACGGGCGCGATCATCGCGACGACGCTGGTGACGGTGGCGTGCTATCTGCCGCTGGCTTTCTACGGCGGTATGGTCGGCAACATCTACATCCAGTTCGCCTTTACGATGTGCATTTCGCTCTGCCTCTCGACTTTTGTCGCGATGACGCTGAGTCCGGCGGTCTGCGGCCTGATCATGCGTCCGCCGAGCAAGGTGAAACCCAAAATTTTTGCGCCTTTCAACGCGGGAATGGATTTTTCGCGTAAAATTTATTTGAGCGTGGTGAAACTTCTCGTGCGCCGTTCGCTTCTGACATTGCTCATCTTTGTCGTCGTGCTCTTTTTGAACTATTTCATCTACAACCGTCTGCCGGGCAGTTTCCTGCCGCAGGAGGACAAGGCGTGCGTGATGTGCAACCTCGAACTCGCCCCCGGCGCGACGCAAGCGAGAACCTTGCAGGCGGTGCGGGAATTGGAGAGCAAACTCATCGGGATGCCCGGCATCGAAAGCGTGATGACGGTTTCCGGTTACAGTATGCTCAACGGTCTGGCGGAAAACGCCGCGATGGCGATCATCCACCTCGAAAAATGGGATCGGCGCACCTCGCCCGATATGCAGATCGGCGCGATGCTCGCCAAAATCCAGGGCATCGGCAATACGCTTCCCACCGCGCGGGTCATCGCTTTCACGCCGCCCGCGATCATGGGGCTCGGCGCGACGGGCGGCGCGACCTTTATGCTCACGGGAAGCGGCGAAGTCGATCCGGTCGATCTTTCCAATGAGACCAAAAAGATGATCGGCGCGCTCTTTCAGAATCCCAAAGTGATGTACGCCAACAGCAATTACAACGCGGACACCCCGCAGCTCTTTCTCGACATCGACCGGGAAAAGGCGGAAACGCTCGGCGTGCCGATCAGCAATATCTACACTTCGTTGCAGAGCAAGCTCGCATCGCTCTACATCAACGATTTCAACATCCTCGGTTACGCTTTTGACGTCAAGATCCAGTCGGTCGCCGACGAGCGCGAGAAACCGGAGGATATTTTGAGCATTATGGTCAACAACGACAAGGGCGAGATGGTTCCGCTTTCCTCGCTCGCGTCGTTGCGCTACACCGTCGGGCCGAAGCAGATCAAACGCTTCAACCGTCAGACCTGCGCCGAGATTAACGCGCAAGCCAATCCCGGCATTACTTCCAGCGAATTGATGAACGTCATCGAAAACGTCAAGACCAAAGATCAGTACCGCGTTGAATGGACGGGCATCAGTTATCAGGAGCGCGCCAACGAAGGGCGCATCCTTTTCCTGCTGGCGATGGCACTGATTTTCGCCTACCTCTTTCTGGTGGCGCAGTATGAGAGCTGGACGATGCCGCTCTCGGTGATGCTGTCGGTCGCTTTCGCTTCGCTCGGCGCGTTGCTCGGTCTCTACTTCTGGAAAAACGGCAGTTTGAGCATCTACGCCCAGTTGGGACTGGTGATGCTGATCGGACTTGCCGCCAAAAACGCGATTTTGATGGTCGAGTTTTCCAAGCAGGAGCGCGAACGCGGTCTTCCGATCGAGGAAGCCGCCGTCAACGGCGCCAATCTGCGTTACCGCGCCGTGCTGATGACGGCGTGGAGTTTCCTTTTCGGCGTTTTCCCGCTGGTTATCGCCAGCGGTGCCGGTGCCGGCAGCCGTCAGGCGATCGGCGTGACGACTTTTTACGGAATGTTGCTCGCGACCGTCGTCGGGATCATTTTCATCCCCGCATTATATTCGATGGTCGAAAAGATGCGGACTGCCGTCGCCAAATTGACGCACCGCAAGAAATAACCGGTCGCAACCGTTGTCCGGCTCCGCGCTCAAACCGCGGGGCCGTTTTTTTCTTTATTTGAAAACTTGCCGTTTATGCGCTATATTGGATAAACGGCAATTGCAAAAGAAGATTGCGGACAGGTGGTTATGATTCGGATTTGCTTTTTGGCGGGATTTTTTTTCTGCGCGGGAGTGACGCTCGCGGCGGATTTCACCTTGCGCGCTTCCGATAACCAGATGGATTCGGTGCTTGCTTCCGTCAACGGAGAGGCGATCACGCTGGAAGATATCATCGGCAGGACACGGGCGGAGGAGTATCAGCTTTACAACAGCCGCTCCGGCAAGGAGTTGGAAAAAGCGATCCTCGATCTGCGGCGCAAAGCGGTCGACGATCTCATCGACCGCAAACTCATCATCGCCGATTACCGCGAGGGGGAATACAAGATCCCCAACCGCGACATCGAGTCGGAACTGGATGCCGCCGCGACCAAAATGGGAGTGCGCAGCCGTTTGGAATTTTCCCGCAAATTGGAGGAGGGCGGCACGTCGCTCGCTGAATTCCGCAAGCAGGTCGAAGACCATATGATCGTGCAGTTGATGCTTTTCCGGCAATATGCGACGCGGATCACGATCACGCCGCGCGACATCTATCAATACTACGAAGCGCATCCGGATGAATTCATTCAGCCGGAGTCTCTGGAACTCGCGATGATTTTGCTCGATCCCGAGCGGCAGGATCACGCCGCCGCCGTTGCCGATATCAAAGAAACGCTCGCCAAATATCCGGAGCGTTTCGCGGAATTGGCGTACCGCTACACCGCCGGGCCGGGCGCGGATCGGGGCGGAGCACTCGGCGTGATCGAGCGCAAACGGTTGCGCCGGGAATTCGTCGAGGCGATCATCGATCCCCGGGCGGGCAAGATCTACGGGCCGATCCGGACTGCCGACGGCGTCGCTTTTCTCAAAGTGCTCGCGTTTCACAATGCCGTCGAAAACGGTTTCGAGCAGTCCAAGGACGCCATCCGGAAAAAACTGGAAATCGAAATGCGCGAGATCGTGCGCCGGCAATATGTGGAATCTCTGCGCCGCAAGGCGATCATCCGTTATTTTTTTCCGGAGTAAACGATGCGGTTTTTTTGTGAACATTGTCAGGAGATATTTCCGGTGACCGGCGAGGAGGAGAGCATCGCGTGTCCCGCGTGCGGCGAAAAGTTCCTCCGTCCGGAAAGTTCGGCGGCCCCCGGTGTCGTCCTCGGCGATTTCCTCATCCTGCGGCCGCTCACTTCGGGCGGAATGGGGCAGATTTTCGTCGCGCGGCAGTTGTCGCTCGACCGCGAAGTCGCGCTCAAAGTCTTGCAGGAAAAATACAGCCGGAATCCGGAAATCGCCGAATCGCTTCTGCACGAAGCGCGCGCGGCGGCGAAATTGAATCACCCCAATATCGTCCAGGCGTATGCCGTGGGGCGCGAAAACGGCGTGCTCTTTTTTGCGATGGAGTTGATCCGCGGCGAAACCTGCAAGGAACTGCTGAAACGCAAAAAACGGCTCGACGGTTTCGATGCGGCAAAGATCATTCTCGACGTCGCCCGCGCGCTCGACGCCGCTTGGAACGAGCAGAAAATCGTTCATCAGGACATCAAGCCGGAAAACATTATGCTCGACGCGAGCGGTTTCGCCAAACTCGCCGATTTGGGGCTGGCGCGCCGCGCCGGAAGCGATGTGGACGATGATTCCGACGAGGTGATGGGTACTCCGCAATACATCAGCCCCGAACAGCTGACGGGAGTCCCGACCGACGTGCGCAGCGACATTTACAGTCTCGGCGCGACGTTTTACCATCTGGTGACCGGCCGTTTCCCCTACGTCGCTCCGACGACGGACGAGATCGCGCAAATGCACGTCGAGGGCAAGTTGCAGCCACCGGTCGAAGTCTACGACCATTTGAGTTGCGAGGTGAACCGCATTATCTTGAAGATGATGGCGCGCGACATCGAGAAGCGTTACCAGTCGCCGAAAGAACTGATCTCCGATCTGGAAAATTTCATCCGCGGCGAAGTGGTGGCGACGACGCGCAGCGTCAAGATCCGCCGTCCCTGGTCACGGCGCAGGAAATGGCTTGTTTTCGGCGGCGGCGCGGGGGTGTTGCTCGTCCTTCTTGTCGCGCTTTTTGTGACGGGGTGCATCTTTGCCGCGTCGCCCGGAATGCCGGAATTTGCGCGCGGATTTTTCCTTGAAAGCCGCCTGCGGTGGCAAAACCGCTTCTCCGCGGTGAAAAAATTCTTCGCTCCGAAAGAAAAACCGATCGTACCGCAAGTCCAACCCGTCGAGCACGTCGGGCGCGAGGAGTTGTTTCGAGCAGGCAATGCCTTGCTGGAAAGAGTAAAATCCGGCGAAAATTCAATGGCGTTGCTCCGGGACACCGATGCTTTTTTCCGGAAATATGCCCGTCCGGAAACGGAAAAGGAGCGGAATTGGCTTTTTGAAGTTTCCGCGGCGACGGGACAATGCGACGAGATGTTGCGGCAATCGTCCTTCCGCCGGAAGTTGCAGGAGCGTCATCAGAGAACGGTCGATGAGATCGCTTCCCGCCGCGAGGCGGAAAAAGTGCGCGAATTGGAAATTCAACGCCGCCGTGAGGCGCAATCGGAGGCGGAAAAAAACCGTCGGCAGGAGTTGCGGCGTCAGCAGGAGGAAAAAGCGCGCGCCGATCGGGCGTTTCTCGCGGCAAAGACTGCGGAAGCGAATGCCGCATTGCAGAAAGCGGCACAGCAACTTTTTCTTGATTTCATCTCCTGTGCAAAAGCGGATGATCGTGCGCAGTTTGAACAGAGATCAGCAGAAATCATCGCTTTGCCGCCGCACATTTCCTCTGCCGAGGTCAAGGAGAGCGTCGATTTCTTTGACCGCTACCGGCAGGCACTCCGGAAAATGTTTCCCGATTACGTCCGGTTTCTGAAACAGATGGAAAATCTCCCTCAACTCGGCGTTTCCGTTTCTCTGCCCGGACACGGCATTTGTTATGTTTTGGCGGTCGAACCGTCCCGTATGGGGCATTTTCGCACGATCGACGGAGAGTCGGAATTCGATTTCCCGCTGGATGAAAATCACCGCGCGGAAACGATGCGGTTCCTCAATGTTTTCGGACGTTCGCTCAATTGGCAACCTCCCCGTAGCCCGGCGGCGTTTTATTACGCGCTTTACTGCGGGCGTCTGACCCCCGGAGCGATCGAATTTGCGCCGGAGGATTTCTGGCGTAAATTCGGGGAGCCGCTGAAATTGACGATCCCCTCGCGATAGTGCGAAAGCGTATTTTTTTTGAAAATCTTTTCCGGAATGACGTGAAAATCGCGCGCGGGTGTGGTATATTATTATACAAACGAGCCTTATCCGTACAAAAATCAGGAGATTTCAGACTATGCCGGTTCCTTTGCTTGACCTTCGCGCCCAATACGCCTCGTTCAAAGATGAGGTGCTCCCCGTCATCGAGGAAATCTGCGACGCCCAGCAGTTCATCCTCGGTGCCAAAGTCGAAAATTTTGAGAAGGAAGTCGCTGCCTACTGCCAGTGCGAACGCGCGATCGGAGTCACCAGCGGTTCGGATGCTCTGCTCGTCGCCCTGATGGCGGAAAATATCGGTCCCGGCGATGAAGTCATCACGACGCCTTTCACCTTTTTCGCGACGGTCGGCGCGATCGTCCGCGTCGGCGCGAAGCCGGTTTTCGCCGATATCGACCCCGTGACGTTCAACATCGATCCCGCGGCGATCGAAGCCAAGGTGACGCCGAAAACGCGTGCGATCATCCCCGTCCACCTTTTCGGACAGGCGGCAGATATGGATCCCATTATGGCGATCGCCGAAAAGCACGGTCTTGTCGTCATTGAAGATGCGTGTCAGGCGATCGGCGCCGAATACCGCGGCAAGCGCGTCGGCTCAATCGGCGATTACGGTGCTTTCAGTTTCTTCCCGAGCAAGAATCTCGGTTGTTTCGGCGACGGCGGCGCGGTCACTTGCACCGACAACGCCAAAGCGGACAAAGTGAAAATTCTGCGCAATCACGGTCAGAGCAAGACCTATTTCCACGAGTACGTCGGCGGCAATTTCCGTCTCGACGCGTTGCAGGCGGCGGTGCTTTCGATCAAATTGCGCAAATTGGATTCGTGGAGCGCGGCGCGCCAGAGCAATGCCGCCGATTATGAAAAGATGTTCGCCGCCGCCGGACTCACCGACGGACGCATCACGCTGCCCGCCAAGGCGCCGTATATGGTGCGCCACATCTACAATCAGTACTGCATCCGCGTCGCCGACGGCAAGCGCGACGCGTTGCGCGATTATCTGCATCAGCACGAGATCGGCTGTGCGGTCTACTATCCGCTTTCACTGCATCTTCAACCCTGCTTCGCCGAACTGGGCGGCAAAAAAGGCGATTATCCCGAATCGGAAAAGGCGAGCGGCGAAGTCCTCGCGTTGCCGATCTACGGCGAATGCACACAAAATCAGCGTCAGACGGTCGTCGATGCGATCAAGGCGTTTTATCAGGGAAAATAAATGAGCGAAAAACTCGACCGCCGTCATGCCTTCCAGACTTACGGGAGGATGATCTCCTACGCCAAACCCTATTGGAAAATGCTGACCGTCGGCATTCTCTGCGGGGTCTTGGTGGGCGGTTCCATTTTTGTCGCGCTGATGGCGTTGCCGCAACTGGTCAACGTCGCGGAAACCAATATTTCAAGTTCTTCGGTTACGACGGACGTCGCGGCGGAAAAAATCCTCCGCACCGCGCAGGATGAAACGCTCACCGATGCGCAAAAGAAAAGCGCGGTCAATGAAATTCTGCACCCGACCGATGCCGATCCGCAGTTGACCAAGTTGCTCAAACAGGCGAAATCGACTTTGCGGGCGTTGCATCTGCCCTGCGAGATCGACGGTTACGAAGTCCGGTTTTCATGGCCCAGACCGTACACCTTTTCACTGCGGGAAAGCGACGGCAGGGTCGCCTGGCAGGTCTTCGCGCTTTACGGCGTGATCTTTCTCCTCGCGTGGGTGGTGAAATGCATCGCCAAGTACGCCAACGGTTACTGCACGCGTCGCGTCGGCGCGCAGGTGGTCGCCGATCTGCGGGAAAAGATTTTTCATCGGCTGATCAATCAGTCGCTCGCGTATTACGGCGACAG
>JAEDIJ010000004.1 GCA_016292515.1 Victivallaceae bacterium | reverse complement strand
GCGGGAGGAAGAAATGAACGACTTTGAGCGCGAGGTTATCGACCGCCTCGGCAGGATTGAGACGAAACTTGACGAGGACTACCGCGCCCTGCACGGCAACGGCAGACCGGGCGTGATCGACCGCGTGGCGACGATCGAAAGCAAGGTCGCGCTATTGGAAGAAGACCAAACGCCGACCAATGCAGAGTTGGATATTCGGTTGAAAGGCGTAGAGGATCGGCACGATAATAGCGACAAGAATCGATCAGCGCGCCTTGAATGGCTTGCGATCATCGCTAGTTGGATTGCCGCGATTTGGGCAATTATTTCAAGAAACAACTAAAAGGAGAAAAAGAAAATGGCTTGCAAAGGAAAAAAGAAAAAAGGTATTGTCGCCGCGCTTCTCGCCGCTCTCGTCGTCGCGTTGTCGGGATGCTCCCATAACATCGTTACCTACGGGGACGGCGTGGGCTTTGAAACGACGCTTCGTCCGGACAGCGGAAACTTCGGGGTGACGTTCCGCTACGGAAAAATTCTCTCCATCGCCGCGCGCGAAAACTTCGAGGCGGAGATGGTGGGAAGCGGAAAAGGCGATGCCGCCGACGGCAAAGGCGGTGCTTCGTCGGATGGCTCGGTCAAAGTCAAAATCGGCAAGCAGATTACCGGCTACTACGTCGATGCGATCAAAGCAGGAGCAACGCCGAAGCAGATCGACGAGTACCTCGATGCAGAGAAATAGATAAAAAAAAATCACGCCGTACCTTTAATCACCAAATCGGCGTTAAAGGTACGGCGTGGAATTTTTAATCATCCAACAACCACGGGTGGCAACTCTCCCATTCCTTCTTCCCCTCCTCGTCTGCGGATTCATAGTACTTTCTTATCAAAAGTTCCTGGAGGCTTCCCTTCTTCACCTTCCCGTCATCGTCGTCAATCTTTTCTCCTGCCTCTTCTTTCATTTTCCGTATACGGGCCATCTCACGCTCATGTCTATCAGCGATGATGTATTTGCGGATCCTGTCCTCCCGAGTGCTATCGGGGACACTCGTAGAGGGGGGCGATGTGTATTCGTACCGGAAGGCATCCTCGTACCGTCTCGTCGATATGACATCCCATATATCGGGTTCGTTGCTTTTGGTCGGCGCCGGAGGGGGGTTATAACTCGGCAAAGTGGGCTCGAGAACAAAAGCACTTCTTGTGTCTCCGTCTTCGTCCATGTAAAAAACCCAGTCTCCAAACAAACTAACCGCGCAAACAGCCACGATCACCAACAAAACTCTTTTCATTGTTATGCCTCCATATTGCTCAGCAAAGGCCTTGAAGCCATTTCAAGAAGTTGAACTACCCTTTCCATCGGAAGCGACATAGCGAGTTCCGCCAATCGCTTCCGATCCTCCTCGACAGCTCCCGCATCCTCGGAAAAGAGAGCCGGGAGTTTCTTTATCTCTTCGCGCAAATCGTCGTCGGTGTCGTGGTCGGCGTAATGCTGAGTCATCGCCACAACTTTATGCCCCACAAACTTGGCGATGATAGATTCGGGGATACCTGCTCTCTTTGCCCGATAACAAAAAACATGCCGCATCGAGTGGAGATCCTTTATGGAAACAGCACGACGATCTTTGAACTCTACGGTCGTAATGATTCCGATGTTGTTAAGAAACGTTTTGACGCGCTCCGATACGCCGCTCGGGTTGTTCAAGTACATCTCCGCATGCTGCGGGAACACATACTCGCTGACGCGGGGCTGCGACTGGATATACTCGATCAGCGCGGGCACAAGGGGAAGACGGATTTTTGCACCGGTTTTAATTCGATTGCGGCGCAGATACCCCGACGCCCAATCAAACTCACACCACCGGAGAGTACAAATATCCCCCTCGGTCAATCCGCTATTCGCAGCAACGACGAACAAAACGTAGCAAAACGAATTTGACTGAATCCCGTCCCATATCTTACGAAGTTCCGCCGGAGTAAAAACTTCGCGCTCCACTGGGTCTTGCGCCGGAAGCACAACATTGTCCCACGGGTTGAACACGACTCCGGCGTCCTCCGCCACCGAACCGATCACCCATTTGCAGACGCCGATAATGGTTCTGATCGTAGCCGGAGCCAGTTTATACTCCCTCTTGTATGATATGGTGTCGTGCTTGCATTTGATTTTACGGCGAGCGTTCTTATAGCTCACCTCTTTTACGTAGCGACCATTCTCGCAAAGGTACTTTACATACGCTTCACAATGGGGTTTGCGCAACAGGGATACCAACGACACCTCCGGGAAGTTATCGTGAAGAAAGCTCACAAAGTCCCCCCAGTACAGGCGGCGTTGATCGTTGAACTTGTCTGCGGCGTGCCGTCGAGACGGTTTTGATAAGGCGAGTTCTATGGACTCTTCGAGGGAAATAGGGTGTCCCCCCGACAGTTCCATCATGTAATTTTCGGCAAGCGCCCGAACGGTTTTGTTGCGCCGGATAGCCTTCTCTTCCTCAGCGAGATCAGCGAGTGCCGCCTCTTGCTCTTTGCGGCGAGCCATCTCATATTCGGCGGCGGCGCGTTCATTTGCACAATTTTTACACAAACCCGAAAAACTTTTCCCCGCGAGCATAAAGCGGTAATGCCACTTGCTTCCTCTTAATTGCACTGACATCTTTACTCTCCTTCCCTTGAAACTACTTGGAACTACTCACTTCAATATGGGACGGTGGGGTACTTCTTCGATAAAATTTTGCACAAATTTTGCACAAAACCCGAAAAAATTGGTACACCCGAACGGATTCGAACCGTTGACCTTCTACTCCGGAGGCAGACGCTCTATCCAGCTGAGCTACGGGTGCCCAAAACGTTGTTGTTTAATATACGCCGAAAACGGCGATTTTGCAAGGGGATTTTCCTAAAAGGTCTCGAAGTTCCCGTCTTTGTCGCTCTTTTCGCGGTAATGCGGCGTGATCCCGTCCGCCGACAGATTTTCGTCATCGTAGACGCGCACGAAATCCACTTCAAAGAAATCCGGGAGTTTCGCGTTGACCAGCGCCGGTTCCGGTTTCATCGCCTTGCGGTAATCGTGGCACTCCGTCGAAACGAGAATGAATTGATCCACCCACGAAACGGGTCCGTAAAGCGTGCCGCCGCACGGTTTTCCGTTTTTATCCAATACGGGGGAAACGAGTTTTTCATCCGGCGTCGTACTGCCGACGAGTTTTCCGTCGATGTAGAAATCGTAGCCGTCCGGCTTCCAGTGAACGCCGTAATAATGCCACTTGTCCGGCGTTTCGTGGTGTTCCCACTGGAAGTGTCCGCTGCGGCGGTTGTCGCGGCCGTACCCGCCCCAGATGGGGCCGCCGACGATCTTGTTTTGCGTGTACAAACTGTAATTTTCCATAATGTCCACTTCAACGCCGCAAAAGCGCGGATCGGGATGCGAACCGACTCCCGGCGCCTGAAGCCAGAAAGCGCAATGCCAGCCGTCGTTTTTCGGCATCCGGCAACGGATCTCGTAATAACCGAAACGGTGCATGAAGCGAGGTTTTTCCATTTTGCCGAAAGGCCAGAACTTCGTCGTCGGCGTATCTTTGGGGATATCGTAGGAAAGACTTCCCGTCTGCAAGTGCGCCGAGCAGAAATTGCCGTCGGGCAGTTTAACGATATGAAGCCGGAGCGTGCCGTCTTTCACTTCGACGCCCTGATCGGTGTAGGCAGGGAAGCGTTTGCCCCAGAAATTCAGCCGGAAACCCCATTTGGTACGGTCAAGTTCCGTACCGTCGAATTCATCGTGCCACGCAAGTTTCCACTTTTTTCCTGCGGGGAGAAAACTTGCCGCGTGATCTTCAAGTTTCGTTTCAACGGTGTCGGTTGCTCCGATCGTCATTGCGATCCCTCCTGCCAAAAGCATTGTCCATATTGTTTTTTTCATAACTTTATCCTTTATTCCACGACCCGGTTTTTCCGGAAAGTAAAGAAAAACGAAATCATCATCAACAGTGCGCCCGCGAGATAGAATCCCGCCATAATACCGAAGCCGATCTCAAAGCCGCGAGTCCCGAATTTCTGCGCGAGATCACCCATCACTACGCCGGAGAAGCCGCCGACGAAAAAGCCGAGGAAATTGAGCAGTCCGACGGCGGTCGAGCGATATTGCGGCGCGACGACGTCAAAAAGCGACGCGTGGGTATTGACCTCAAAGCATCCGCGAAAAATTCCGTAAAGCGCACTGCATACGAGAAAGCATTTCCACGCATTTGCCGCGCCGAGCAGATAGATCATCGGCGCACCGCCGAGCAGTGCGATGATCTGAAATCCGAGCCGGAATCGCGGATATTTCGCCGTGAAGCGGTCGGTGATGACGCCGCCCAAAAGGATCGCCGCAAAGGCGCAGAGGTGATGATAGAGCATCACCCCCTGTCCCGCATTGCCGACGGAGATCTGAAACTTCTGCGCCGCAAATTTCGGCGCCCAAAAGAGGTAGGCGTTGTTGACAAAGACGATGGCGACAAATCCCGCCGAAGCGCACAACGCACAGGGATTGGCGAAAAAGGCTTTCAATCCGGCACCGACGGCGCTTCGGGGAGCGATGGTGGGCAACTCCTTTTTGACCGGATTTTTCAATGCGAAAACAAAAAAGATGCCGAGCAGAAATCCGGCGATGCCGAAAACGAAAAAGATATTCCGCCACGAATCCAGATAGGCGAGGCACCAGGCGACAAGCACCCCCGACACCATCAAACCGATGTAAAGTGCCGCCTGGTGGATGGAAAAAGCGACCGAGCGGCTTTCTTTATGATATTCCGCGATCAACGCGTAAGCACTTGGCGCGTAGAAACTTTCACCGCTTCCCGTTGCGATGGAGCGCAGAAACATCACGACAGCGAACGCCCCGACCGAAATGCCGAAAAACGCAAAGCCGTTTGTCCACCCCATACAGACCGTCATCAACGACCAGAACATCAAGGAGATCGTAATGATCCACTTGCGCGAAAAACGGTCGCCGATAAATCCGGCGACGACCATCATCACCGCCATCGTCCACGACAATACGGTATTGATCCAGCCGATCTGACCGTCGGTCAAAAGCAATTCTTTCTGGATCGGGATCGTCAGCAAGCCGAAAAGGGCACGATCCGCCTGATGAAAGAAAAAGGCGAAACTCAACATCGCGACAAGAAACCATTTGTAGAAGTTTTTCATCTTTATCCTCCTTTAGATATCGGTTTCAATGGAAAATTCCGCCGTCAGCACGCGGGATTCGCCCGGTTTGAGGAAATCAAATCCGGAATCGGGCTCCTCCTGATGATGAAAACAATCGACGATGCCGGTCATCGGTTCCGCGCAGAAAAAATCCTTTTTACCGTTGGCGTTCCAGCACATCCAGTACTTCCACTCTTTGCCCGGCGTATAGCGGTAACGCGTATGTTGTGCAGGGCAAACGACTTCGACGCCGCGAAAACCCGTTTCGTCGGGGATCATCGGAAGAAGTTCATCGAGATTTTCCGGCGTCGTGCCGCCGGGAAAAAAGCCGTCGGGAAGCGTCGAGGGGATTTTCGTCCCGTCCGGCACTAAAAACGGCTTGGGCAACGACAGACACCAGTCGGGGTGAGCAAAGCGCAAAGAGCGGTCAGGCGGCATCGGTAACGCCGTGTGGAATCCGACGAAAAACGGCATATCATCACGGCTTTCATTGACAACGCAAAGCATTTGTTTCACGATATTTACGCCAAAATTATAAACAAGTTTCATCGAAAAATCGTGCTGCCAGATATCCCGATTTTTGTGATGCAGAACAAGTTCTGCCTGATTGCCCGTAACTTCGCATTGCCACGGCATATCCATAATGACGCCGTGAAGATTGTTGTTGCGCGAAACTTCGTTGAGCGGCATCTGATACTCCCTGCCGCGGAAACAGAATTTCCCGTACGGAGTGCGGTTGGGCGGGAAAAGGACGGGAACGCCCCACACTTCCGGCTGTTTCAGGTAAGTTTCAAGGTCGGGCGGCGTACGGACGATTTCCGTGCCGCTTTTTTTGTGGCAGAGCCGGGTCATATTTCCCGCGCGACAGGGATAAAATTCGGCGAGCCAGCAAGGCGTTTCCAGCGTGATTTTTTTGAATTCGTCCATTTAGTACAGCACCTCTATGATCGTGGATTTTAAGATCGGGATCGTGATTTTACCTGTTTTTGTCGCCGGAACGGCATTGGATTTGTCAAGCAATACCGCCTTGCAGGGTTTTTTAAGAGAAAATGTTATTTCACCGGGGGCGTCGCCGACTTTTTCCACTTCGATCCGCGCGATTTTTTGATCGGCATCCCAGACGGCGTCTTTGACGACGCAATTCAGCCAGTTGTGCAAGGCGAGCGGCTGTTTGCGTAAAAGCAAAAGCGCGCGTATTTGCGACTCAAAATAATTTTTCGGCAGGCGGCGGCTGAAAACGTGGATACCGCGCCATTCGTGAAAGAGCATCCCGTTATTTCGGGCAAATTCAAGATCTTTCAGCACGACTTCTTCGGGGACGTTTTCGTTCAACGCGCCGGCGAGCAGCACCGAGGAAAACTGTTGGATCATCGTCCAGCTTTTTCGGTCGTTGTAACGCGTCAGCGCGTCGCGGTAAAGCCGGATCGCCTGATTGAATTCACCCGGCAGGACTTTTTGCATATCGAGGAAATATTCCGGATAAAGCCCCTCGGTCGTCCCGTTGTAGAGCGCGTCGTCCACCGCGCGGTTTTGCCACATTTTGGGAAGCGACTGGAAATCGAAAGCGGGATTGGATTCACTCCGGTACATTTTCCAGAAATAAAAAGGCTCCGTGCGCATATAGCGGTTAAAATAGCAGCTTCCGGCGCGCAACTGCGACGCGCGCAACGCGAGTTGCTTCGCCCCGAGATAAAGGGCGAAGTTTTCCGCCTGAACATCGCCGACGGCATGCGCGAGATGCGGAAAAACGGTAAACGCACCGTAATTCGCTCCCTCGACCCACCCCAAGCCGCTTTCCGCGTAGCCGCTTGCCATACAAGCCCAGTCGTGGAAAAGTTCAAAAAAGGAATTCATCTTTTTGATGTTCTGCCAGTTATCCCGTATTTCCCTCGTCGAACCGGTCGCGAGCATCGCAAGGTACATATAATAAAAGGTCAAGCCGGCACCCCAGTCGTTTTCGATCAGCGGGAAAACGACAGAGGAAATCTCTTCCGGAGTCCCGGTTTTCAATACTTTTTCGACCGTAAACAAACAGAGGTTGAGATAGCAGATAAAATACTTCTGCCGGGTAAAACGCTCGGTGCGTTCGTAATAATTCCACAACTTTTTTCGGGGCAAAGCGGGATCGCGGTAAATTTCCAGAACCTTTTCGTCGTCGGGCATCAAACGCATCATATCGCCCCAGTCGACGGCGGGGTAAACGTAACTGCGCTTGACGTCATTGACAAGTTTCAGCCGGTTGGCGATTTTTGCCGTCAATTCTTTCTTTTCCGCTTCCGGCATAAAATTCAACATCGTTGACGCCATCGCAAAGGGCTCCAACAGCGCGCCCGCATAAGGATAGGACTGCACGTCGTCGCCGAAGTTTCCGGTGAAATCAAGATATTCCTTTAAGCCGTCCGCAAGCAGCTTGTCGACGGCATCGTCTTTTGCTTCGCGCAAGGGGAAACTTCGCATCGAATCCGCCAACGGGAGCGTGTAGGTCGCCTCGTTTCCGGCAACCGCCGTAAGTTCTCCGTATTTCGTCGGAAATCCGACCGCTTCCCCCCGATGACGGGCGATTCCGCAGTGCGACAGAACGGGCGGCAACGGCGCGATTTCAAGCGGGAGTGTCCCCCACTCGTCGGCGATATAAAAATAATCGAATTTTTCCGTGATCGCGACTTCGCCTTTTTTGCGGTCGATCTTGTAAAATTCCTTTACGGAAACCGGCATCGCCAAAAGCGCGCGGCTCCAGAAACGGCAACGGCGCAACGCCTCTTTGATGAACTTTTCATCGCGGGGCGGGATCGGCGCAAAATTCTCGATGCCGAAAGGCGTCGCCGTGATCGCGCGGTCAACGCCGTCGAAAACGATTTTTTTCAACCGGTTCGTGCGCGGGTCGCGCGAAACTTCCAACGCTTTGGGGCGGCGCGTCAAAACGACGAGAAGCGGCACATCGGGAAACTCCGTCGCCCCGAAAAAGAGGAGATAATTCGCCGCCATTTCCAAATCGGCGCAGGATTCAAGCGTGCGAACTTCCGCACCGTCGGATTTCGGGATCAGGACATACTGGTAATTGGAGGCGTACTCCAAGTCGGAAAGCGTGATCTGATTCCGGCTGTCGTGTACGACGATGCCGGGATAGGCGATCGAATAGCGGCAACTGAAAACGCCATCGGGCGTCTGCGCTTCCCAAAAGACCGAGAGACGGTTGACGTCGAGCTTGTCATCGTTGGTTTTGACCGTCGCAACCGGGAAATCTCCGTGCAACGGCAAACCGTCGGGAAACATCCGGTAACTCCACCTGAAAGGTTTCTGATACTCCGGCAATCCGCAAAGATACATCTTGTCGACGACGCCGAGATAAGGCATCGCGACATCGAGCAATCCGTCGCCTTTGACGAAACCGAAACGCCCCGCTCTGCCCTCGCTGACGATCCCCTGCTCCCAATTTGTCACGTCGTTTTTTTCCGCTTCGGGCAAAATAATATCGTCGATTTTTGCAGAAATATCGATTTTAATTTTTTCCGGCAACGGCACAGGAGCGAGGTCGTCGATCAGCGCGACGCGGAGAAATTCCAGCGGCGCGCTCTCCGGCGACGAAAATTCCAAAGTCAATTTGACATCGCTTCCGTCGAAATAATGCCGCACGCCGAAACGGGAGGCGTTCGTCCAGGAATAATAAGGCGATGATTGTGTGTTGAGGTCGATTTTTTCGCCGTTGACAAGAAGAGTATGCGGCACGATCCGGTGGTAACCGAGGATCGGTTCCGCCGGAATGGCGATCACCTTGTATCCGGTAACGCCCGCAAGGAGCGTTTCGGCGCGAAAGCGCGTCCCTTCCTGAAAAACGATACGCCAGTTGCCGATCTGCGGCTCCCGGTCGAAATCGTAATAATGCCCTGCAACGCTTTTCATATTTCCCTCAGCAATCGACGTTGACCGGCATATGCTGACAGGAGCATCCGGTGTCGTAGGCGCACATCCGGCGGCAAGCATCACCGCTGCCGCCACCATAAAACAATGTTTCATCAGTTGCTTTTTCCCCTTCGATTTTGAGTTGCGCGGTATAGCGAAACGCAAGGGGAATATCCTCACGGCGTTTGGATTCCCACTGAATACGGAGAGTACCTGCTTGATCTGCAATACCATCGAGCCGCGACTCCCGGTCGAAATCGTAATAATACCCCGCAACGCTTTTCATATATTCCTCAGCAATCGACGTCGACCGGCATATGCTGACAGGAGCATCCGGCATCGCAGGTGATGATCTCACCCGTCATATTGGAACTCAGATCGCTCGCGAGAAAGGCGATGACGTTGGCGATGTCGCCGCCCTTGGCCTCACGGCGGAGCGGGCAGTTGAGCCGGCGTCGCGCTTTCTTTTCTTCGGGAAGGACATCCCATCTTTCAGTATAGATATATCCGGGCGCGCAGGCGTTGACGCGGATGCCGAGCGGACCGAGGTCGAGCGCGAGGGCGCGCACCATCGAATTGATCGCGCCTTTGCTCGCGCAGTACGCCGTCCGGTTGCGGATCGCCCGTTGCGCCGTGTTGGAGGAAAGAAAGACGACGACGCCTTTCTTTTCCTGCTTCAAAAAGAAACGGTTGACCGCCTGTTGGGTCACCTGAAATCCGCCGCGCACGTTGACGCCGAGAACTTCCATCAGATAATCCGGCTCCATTTCGACGAAAGGCTTGCCGATCCCCTGATGCGCCGCGTTGTTGACGAGAATATCCAGTCGTCCCGCCTCTTTTTCGATCACGTCAAAGAGATGTTTCACCTCGTCGATTTTGGAGACATTGCAGGGGATCGCGGAAAAGTTTTTCACGCCCCACGAAGTCAAAATCGCCGCGCCTTTTTGCGTCGATTCCGCCGTGGAACCGCACATAAAGACGCGCGCGCCCTCGTCGGCAAACTTTTTGACGATGTGAAGTCCCGTATTGCGGTTTCCGCCCGTGACAAGGACGATTTTTCCCTCAAACATTCCCATATCTACCTCCTATTTTTCATCGTGGATGATCTGATAGTAAAATTCCGCATCCGGCGGACGGATATTGGTGAGATCGCCCCGGTAATGGCGCAGATTCGTGCGGATGTAGGGGTGTTTCAGCAGCTCCTTTTCATTCAAGTCGATGCCGATGCCGGGACGATCCGGAATGACCATTTTGCCGTTGCGGACGACAAGTTTTTCATCGCAGATCTCTTTCCGCCACGGCACGTCGCTCATCATCATTTCGAGCATCACGAAATTCGGCACGCACGCCGCGAGCTGCAACGTCGCCGCATTGGCGACCGGCCCCGACGGATTGTGCGGACAGAAACCGATGTGACGGCATTCGGCTTCGGCGCCGAGCATCCGCATTTCCATAATGCCGCCCGCGTGCGAAATGTCCGGCTGAATGTAATCGGCACAGTTGAGATCGAAAAACTGCCGGTACTCGTAGCGGTTGTAAAGTCTTTCGCCCGCCGCGATCGAAACGCGCACGCGCTCCTTGACTTCGCGCATTCCCTCCTTGTCGTCCGGCGGGATCGGCTCCTCGAACCAGAAAATGTCGAAATCTTCCAGCATCCGCCCGATCTTGACCGCGGTCGGGATGTCGAAGCGTCCGTGTCCCTCGATCAGAAGTTGCACATCGTCGCCGACCGTTTCCGAGACCTTGGCGATATTTTCCATCGCCTGGCGCAATTCCTTTTTGCCGATCTGCTGCCACGCCTTGCCGAAAGGATCCCACTTGCAGCCGAGAAACTTGTGCTTGCGCACCTCCTGCGCCTTGGCGGCAAATTCATCCGGCGTTTTGGCGGGGGCAAACCAGCCGTTGACGTAGATCGGCACTTCGTCGCGCACCTTGCCGCCGAGAAGCTGATAGACGGGGACATTCAAATCTTTGCCCTTGATGTCCCAAAGCGCCGTTTCAACGCCGGCAAGCGCGCTCATCAACACGGGGCCGCCGCGCCAGTAGGCGTCGCGGTAACAGTCGTGCCGGAAAAGTTCGATATTGTGCGGATCTTTGCCGATCAGCCAATCTTTCAGGTCGCCGATCGCGGCGACAACGGTCGATTCCTTGTACTCCAAAGTCGCTTCGCCCCAGCCGTGAAGGCCCGAATCCGTTTCCACCTTTACGAAAACGAAATTGGTGCGGAATGCGTTGCAGACAAAAGTTTTGACGTCGGTGATTTTCATTTTAACCTCTTTTTATATCTCGCAGGTGCTCAACGCGGAGGACAATTCCGCCGCCGCCCCGATCAGGATTTTCAATACCTTTTTGATGTGTTGCGCCGTGTAGCGGGTCGCGGGGATGTTGCACCCCAGCGCCGCGACGAATTTGCCGTCGACCAAGACCGGAACGGCAAAAATCCCCATATCGCGTTTGCGCGTCGTATAAAACCCCTCCTTGCGGATCTTGGAGAGAAGTTTTTGCAACGCTTCCTCATCTGCCGCATCCGGAAGACATTCTTTGGCGGAGTAAGCGCGATGCAATGCAAGAACTTCCTGCCAGGAACGATATGCCATTTCCGTAAGCCCGGTCGCAGTCCAGAAGAGGTCGCGCGTCCCCGCGCGCTGTACTCTTATTTCCCTCGCCGGATTGCCGTTTTTGAGGTAAAGCACATAACGCAAATCGCCGTAGACGCGCGAGATCAGCACGGTATCCTGAATGTTTTCCGCGATATGATCGACAAGCGGTTTCGCCGCCGCCAGAAGTTTGCCCTCGAAATCGGCGATATTGCCCAAAACCGCAAGTTTCGGTCCGGCGACATATCCCTCCTGCCGTGAAACCTGCAAGATATATCCCGACTCCAACAGCATTTTCAGAATATGAGATACCGTCGATACCGTCAAATCAAGCGTTTGAGCAAGTTTTTTCGGCGTTACCGCGCACGGCGATGCGGAAACGATCGTTTCCAGCACCATCAAGGTTTTGTCGATAACTTTGATCATAATTTCACAATATGAAATTTAATATCACTATACGCAATAATGTAAAAGCGTTTTCCCGCTTTGTCAAATGTTTTCGGCAAAAAATCCGATTTTCGGCGACAATTGCCAGAAACGGACAGGGAAGAAATGGCTGTTCACGGCGCAGCAGTGCAACAGCGTTGTCATCCTCAACGGACTTTTACGGACCAAACCGACATTAACGGACAAAACGGACGCATCATCATTGCGTGATTTTGTCATTTCCCCATCACGCTGATTGTCCGTTACTGTCCGTTGAAGTCCGTTATCGTCCGTTTTTACCTTTATTTCGCGGCAGTATCCGCGAGGCAAACATCAGAAGTAGATGTGGCGCACATCGGGCAATCGGGCGGGGAGTTAAGAGGGCGTAGCGTGAGCACTTCTCTTGCTCTTGTTGCGTCAAAGTGAAAAAAGAAAAAATGTTTACATCGCGCGGAGGCGGCGGCAGATCTCCTGAAATGCCTCCAACGGCGACATTTTGCCTGTGTAGTCGCGCGTTTCCGGATTGACCCACAGGTTTTTCTCCTCCGGAGTCAAGATCGACCAGAAACGCGAAATGGGCATATCGCCGTCGCCGATCATCGCGTCGGCGAAGTAACCGCCGCAACGCTTGCGGTCGCTGTTTTCAAACGGCAGATCGGAAATATACCAGTCTTTCAGATGCCAATGAACAATGTAGGGCCGCAATTGCAGAAAGGACTGGATCGGATCTTCGACGGTCGCCGCGTTGCCGAAGTCAAAGGTGAGTTTCAAACCGGGCACGGCGCGGAGAACTTCCAGACACTCCGCCGCCGAAGTGATCGGGCTGTTAAGAAATCCGGTGCTTTCCATCGTCACCTGCACAGAGGTGTTTTTCGCAAGTTCCATCGCTTTGCCGTAAAAATCGATGTAACGTTGCCGGTCATTTTCGGGAGATATCTGGTTGCGCGTGGCGAAAGGCGGCACCATAAGGACGGGTGCTTCCATTTCGCACGCGGCATCCAGCGCGGCGCGAAAAGTATCCATATCCTCCGGATCGCCGTAAAGACCATCGGAGCGAAAAAGGGTGTGAGCGGCGACGGGGACCCCCGCATCGTCGCTCGCAACTTTTAACGCCTTTGCCGTTGTGCCGTGGAGACCGATCCAGTCGATCGCGCCCATTCCGCAAGCGGATGCGATGGCAAGTATCTCGTGGATCGGCTGATCCGCAAGCATCAACGACATCATGCAGATATTCATAACGAAAGCAATTTCTCCACGGTCGCGTCGGCGAGCGCCTGATCGGGCAGCACCAGATCGGGCAACCGGCAGAAGGGGATCATCTCGACCGTCAGCGGTCCCTGATAACCGATTTTTTCAAGTTCGGCAAAAAGCGAAGTGAAATTGACCTCACCTTTGAGCAGATCGTCGCCGAAGCCGTGAAGACCGCCGGCGCAGTCGCTCTCCGTAAAGTTTTTGAGGTGAACCGCCTTGATCTTTTTGCCGAGAATTTCGACGTAATCTTCGGGGCGTCCGTTCAAACAGCAGTTGCCCGCGTCGAAGTAGATGCCGACCGCGTCATCGTTGAAACTGTCGAGGTAAAGTTTCCACTCCATCGGGGAAATGAGGAAGCGCGTCCAGACGTTTTCAAGCGCGATATCGACGTGAAGACGATGGGCGACTTCAAGCAGTTCCCGGATCGATTTCTGCGAATTTTCCCAAACCGTCTTGTAAGGGACGATCGGGCGCGACGGATCCCACGCCACCCGGGTCGAACCGGGGACGATCAAGACCGCTTCAACGCCGAGCCACGCGCCGATCTGCAAATACTTTTTGGAAAAAGCGATTGCTTTCTGACGCTCCTCCTCGTCGGCGGCGCCGAGCGAACAGCCGCCGTAGAAACCGGTCGCGATGGTGCGCAAACCGACTTTTTTCTCCGCCGCGTAGGCGGCGATCTTTTTACATTCCGCTTCCGTGATATCGGGGGAAAGCGCATCGCCAACGGTCAATTCGATGCCGGGAAGTTTTTTCTCCACCGCATAATCGATGAATTCATAGGGCGTTTTTTCTCCGGAAAAGCCGCCGTAGACCCAATAATTCAATGCCTTGTACATCTTAACGCACCTCCTCCACATTGCCGCTGTTTACCGCATCCATTTCCGTCATCACCGTGCGAAAAGCCGCGGCGATGCTCTCAAATGTCTGATACTTGTCGGGCGTTTTGCCCTCGGCAACGCAACGGGTGAAGTAATCCAGTTCCTGATGCCATCCGGTCGGGAGATTTCCGACGGCAAGTTCCGGCGTTTCGACGTGATCGTTGAAGTAGATATTGTAACCGTTGGCGTCGAGTTTCAGCGTCGCCTTTTCGCAGGTGATCTCAAAGCTCATCTCAAAGGGCACGCTCTTGGCGGCGCCCCAGCCGCCCTCGGCGGTGACGAGGAGATTCGGCATTTTGTCATAGATGTAGGTCGTCACGACGTGGTCGATGCCGTTGTCGCTGACGATGCCGCGCGCGCCGCGGCTGACGACGCGGTCAGGCTTGCCGAAAAAGTGGCAGACGGCGTCGGTGTCGTGCAAGTGCAGATCGAGGATCGCGCCGCCGGAACGATTTTCCCCCATATACCAGTTTTCCCACGCATTCCCCGCGACCGAGGGGGAAAGCCGGCGGAAAAGCGCGTGCCGCACTTCCCCGTACTTTTTCGTCACGACGCATTCGCGGGCGTGAGCGTATTCGGGCCACGCGCGGATGCACATCCCGACGTTGAAAAATCCTTTCGCCTCCTTGACGGCTGCGGCGAGTTGCGCCAGTTCTTCGCGGTTGCGGCAGACCGGCTTTTCGCAGAAAACGTTCTTTCCCGCTTTCAGCGCGGCGAGCATATACTGCAAGTGAAGCGGCGTCGGCACGCAGATATCGATGATATCGATATCGGAAGCGGCGATCATTTCCATCGCGTCGGAGAAAGTTCTGATCCCCGACAGATCCAGCGGCTTGGAATTGTCGCCGCCGCCGATGTTGCCGATCACCTTGGAAATATCGCCCGCACACTTTGCGGCGTCGACATCCGCGATGGCGACGACTTTCGCCTGCGGCAGATTCCGGTAGATGCCGAAGTGGGTCGTGCCCATAAAGCCCAGCCCGATCAATCCGATGCGCACTTCTTTCATTTTTCTCTCCTTGTTTTGATGAGGGGATTTCCCCTGTTTTCCTGATATACTATATCACAAAATCGACATAAAAAAATCCATTATCCGGCAGATCATTGCATTATTTGGCAAAAGATGCTATATTATCTACAAAAGGAGTTTTTTCAATGGAAAATCCCATCCAGACCGAATTGATTTTGAAAGAGGACGTGCGCCGTCTGCTCGACGATTTCGCGGGATTGATGAAACTGCGCGCCGTCTTTTTCAGCACCGACGGCAAGATCATCGAACGCGGCCGCAATGCGGAGTGTTCCGCCTTTTGCCGTCTGATGCAGGAAAAGCGTTTCGGCGTTTCCGCCTGCGTCGCGCTCGACCGGGAAAAGCAGCGTGAATGTCTCGCCGTCAAAAAAATTCTTTCCTACCGCTGTCACGCGGGACTGGGCGAGATCATCGCCCCCGTCCTCTTTTTGGAGGAAGTCGCCGGATTTCTCGTCATCGGACAATTCCGTTTGGACGACAAGCTACCCCCCGGTATCAGAAAAAAAGAGGAGATCGACGCCTATTTCGACCTGCCCCTTTTTGCCGGCGAAGAACTGCGCAACTTGGAACATATGGTGCAAGTCCTCCTCGAATACATCGTTTCCAAGGAACTTGTCGGCTACCCCCGCGATCTGCGGATGTTCCGACTGCAACAGTACATCGACCGCCACCTCGCCGAAACGCTGACGCTCGCCAATGCCGCCCGCGCCGTTTCGTGCAGTGAATCCACCTTGACCCATTATCTGAAAGCGCGTTATCAAAGTTGCTTCAGTCATATCGTGATGAAAAAACGGATCCAAAAGGCGAAATCGCTCCTTGCCGAACATCCCGAATGGACTCTTTCCGTCGTCGCCGACGCCGTCGGCTTTGAATCGAGTTTTTATTTCTGCCGGGTATTCAAGGAATTGTGCGGTATGACACCGGGGGAATTCCGCAAAAAAAGATGATCGTCCCTGCTCCGCACCGGGAGATTTCAAAAGCGTTTTTCACTTGAAAAACCGTCCTTTGTCAAGTATATTCTGCCGATGACAAAGGAGTATATGATGTCTTGCTATGTATTTGGACCCTTGCAGTCGCGCCGTCTGGGCGTTTCGCTCGGCGTCGGATTGATCCCCCGGAAAACCTGCAATCTCGACTGCATTTACTGCGAAGCCGGCGCGACGACCGACGCGACCTGCGAACGCAAAGAATATGTGCCGACCGACAAAGTTCTGGCGGAACTCGACGCCGTGTTGAAAGATTCGCCCGCACTTGACTCGATCACCTTTTCCGGCTTGGGCGAGCCGACGCTTCACAGCCGTATCGGGGAAGTGGTCGATTTTCTTAAAACACATTATCCGCAATACCGCGTGACCTTGCTCACCAACGGTCTTCTGCTCGGCGACAAAAAGTTGCAGGAGGAGTTGCGCCATATCGACCTTGTCATCCCCTCGCTCGACGCTTCGTGTCAGGAGGAACTCGACGCGATCAACCGCCCCTGCCCCGCTGTCCGCTTTGAGGATACGATAGAGGCACTCGTCGATTTCAAGCAACAGGCGAAATGCCGCGTCGCGCTGGAACTTTTTATCGTCCCCGGCATCAACGACTCCGACGATGCCATTGCTCGTTTCGCCCGGCACATCAAACGCATCGCGCCCGATGTCGTCCAACTCAACACGCTCGACCGCCCCGGCGTCGATCCGAAACTGCAAGTCGCCCCCGAATCCACCATTCAGAGATTCCTTGACTGCATCGGCAAAGTCGCCCCCGTCGAAGCGGTGAGGAAGAAGTAGAGATATTTTACCGGATGGGAACAAGAGGGCGCTCACGCCGCGCCCTCTTAACTCCCCCGGGCGCCCGCCACAGGCGGGATCTGTACCTGCCGCAGATATTTGCGGGACTGACGCTTTTTTCGTCCCCCCAACGAATATCTCCGCAAATCTCCGCGGGCTCGTCTGTTTGTTACTGTAAAGAGAACGGGCGTCCCACGCGGGCTAATGCTCCGCTTTACGCTCCGCCCGCCCGACTGCCCCGTATGCGATACTCCCCACGCCGATGGTTGTCTCGCCCTGCCGGGCGAAAGAAAGGCAGAAACGGACGATAACGGACTTCAACGGACAGTAACGGACGATCAGCGTGATGGGAAAATGACAAAATCACGTAATGATGATGCGTCCGTTTCGTCCGTTAATGTCGGTTTTGTCCGTAAAAGTCCGTAGAGGATGACAACGCAGTTGCACTGCCTCGCCGTGACAAGCCGCCCGCCCGATTTCGGCGGAGCATTTCAGATAGGCAAAAGCGAAATCAGTTTCTGGTAACGCCGACGCTTCCGATCTTGGCGGAAGCCTGATTTTCACGTCCCTGCTGGGCAAGTTCGCGGGTCATCCAACTGCCGTTGCGAAGCGTAAAGATGGAATAGACCGGCACCCAGGAAAGTCCGAAAAAGTAAAAGAGGCAGTACCCGAAAGCCCACAGCGATTTCAAGGGCGAATAGCGTTCCGCGTAAATCACGGCGGGAACGACCGCCCAGCCCAGCGAGGCGAGCATCGCCATCATCAGAACCATCGGCAAAGCGGAAAGATGGACGATGACAAACGATACCACACCGGGGATCGCCACCAGCGGGGCGAGAATACTGAGATCCAAAAAGAGAAGATTCGCCTGCAATACGAGCATCCGCGGCGTCCAATGACGGATGCTTCCGGTCAAAACCGCACGTGCCATCCGGATATTTTCCCGGATATCGCTGCGGATCCAGCGCAAATACATCCGGCAGATGCGGACATAGGTCGTCGGGATCGTCGTGCTGGCGATGGCGTTCTGCTGGAAACGCACCCGGTAATTCGAGAGCAAAATCAGACTGGAAAGAGCCCGGTCTTCGCCGATCGTCGAGGGCGCGCCCATAAAGACCTGATTGAGCCACTCGTCGATCACCGGCAACAATGCCGTGAGCCGATATGCGCTCAATGCGCCCGGCGTACAAAGAACGGTGCCGCCGAAACTGCTCTGCGCGCAACGCATGAAATCAAAGGTGAAAGCAAAGGAGACATCGAGCATTTTGCCGAAAATGTTGTTGCTGTTCATCACGCGGATGTTGCCGGCGACGGCGCCGACGCTCTGATCTTTGAAAGGCGCGACGAGATTGCGGATCGAATCGCTTTGGACGATCGAATCGCTGTCGAGCGTCACGACGACTTCGCTTTTGGCAAGTTTCATTCCCTTGTAGAGCGCCGTTTTTTTGCCGCCGTTGCGGTCAAGCAAGATCGGCGTGACCTTGCCGCCGGATTTTTCCGCCGCGTAGCATATCCAGTAGCGGGTGTCGTCTTTGGAACCGTCGTCAATGGCGAAAATCTGCAACTTTTCGGCGGGATAATCGCTTTTCAAAAGGCTTTCGATCGTCACCGCGACCTGTTTGCCCTCATTGTAAGCGGGGATCAGCACGGTGCAAGTCGGCAATTCGTCGTCCGTCGGCGTCGGCACCGCGCGGTAGCAGAATGCCCCCAGCGAAACGATCAAAAAGTAGACGAGCGAAGCAAGCGCCGCGTAGATGCCGAACGTCGCAAGCGTATAATCGACCTGATTGTAGATCATGTCCAGCGGATTCGCATAAAAGAATCCGAGGAAGCACACCGCCGCGGCACAAACCAAAACCAACGCGACAAACGCTTTGATGCCCGCGCTCAATTTCATATGTTTCATCGCAACTGCCACTTTCTGTACGACGTTAATGCTTTGGAATTCAAGATAATGTAGCACAAAAACGGATTTTTTCAAGTTTTCCGACGCGCATTTTCCGAAAAAACACCTTCCGTCCGGGCGATGATATGCAAAATCATTTGCCATCGATGAGGAAATATGTTTTTTGACGTCTCCCCGTCATTGCAAAAGAGCGCATTGAATACTATATTATATGGTATGTTTTTCTTGATTTCAAATAAAGGATCCTGATTATGAATTGTGTCCGCACCCGTTTCGCACCGAGCCCCACCGGATTTATGCACGTCGGCAATCTGCGTACCGCGCTGTACGCGTGGCTGCTCGCCCGCTCCCAGAGCGGCCGTTTCATCCTCCGCATCGAGGATACCGACCGCGCCCGCTACGTCGACAACGCCGTCGAAGTGATCTACGCAACGCTTGAACGCGCCGGGCTCAATCACGACGAAGGCCCCGACGTCGGCGGAGACTTCGGTCCCTATGTGCAGAGCGAGCGCAAGGAACTTTACGGAAAATACGCCAAGGAACTTGTCGCGCGCGGCGGTGCTTATTACTGCTTCTGCGAAAAGCACGAGGACTCCGACGACGATGAAACGCCGCACGCCGGCGGTTGCCCCGGTCACTGCGGGGAACTTTCCGCCGCCGAAGTCGAAGCAAAAATCGCTTCCGGCGCGTCGTGGGTCATCCGTCAGCGCGTCCCGCGCGAGGGCGCGACGACTTTTACCGACTGCGTTTACGGCGAGATCACCATTGCAAACAAAGTCCTCGACGACCAGATCCTCCTCAAAAGCGACGGGATGCCGACTTACAATTTCGCCAACGTCATCGACGATCATTTGATGCAGATCACGCACGTCGTGCGCGGTTCGGAATACCTCTCGTCGACGCCGAAATACAATATGCTTTACCGCGCTTTCGGCTGGGAGATCCCGCAATACGTGCATCTGCCGCTCATTATGGGACGCGACGCCGAAGGCAACGTTTCCAAACTTTCCAAGCGTCACGGCTCGGTGAGTTTTGAAAATCTCGTTGCCGAGGGATATCTGCCGGAAGCGATCGTCAACTACATCGCTTTGCTCGGCTGGTCGCCCAAGAGCGACCGCGAACTCTTTACCTTGCCGGAACTCGCCGAAGCATTTCAGGTGACGGGACTCAACAAGTCGAGCGCGGTTTTCGACTACGGCAAGTTGCGCTGGATGAATTCCGAATACATCAAATCTCTCGCTCCGGAAAAATTCATTGAAACGGCACTTCCCTTTGCGGGCATCGCCGGAACTCCGCTTGAAAATGCGTGGAGCAAAATCGCCGCGCTTTTGCAGTCGCGTACCGAACTGCTCACGGAGATCCCCGAAAAAATCGCGTTTCTGCGCGCATTGCCCGATTACGGCGTCGAACTTTTTGACAACAAAAAAAGCAAGTGCAACGCCGAAGTCGCCAAAACGGTTTTGACGGAAACGATCCCGCAACTTTCCGCGCTGAACGACTTCACCATTGAAGCGGTCAACAACATCGCCGCAGATTACGCTCAAAAGCACGAAGTGAAACTCGGTCAGCCGATGTGGGCGATCCGCATCGCTCTCGCCGGACAGACGGTCACTCCGGGCGGAGCCGGCGACATCGCCGAGATCCTCGGCAAGGAGGAGTCGCTCAAACGGCTCGATCTCGCATTGAAAAAACTCAATTAAGTCATATCACAGGAAACGGCAAAATGAAATACGAAGCGGTCATCGGCTTGGAAGTCCACGTCCAAGTCCGCACCAAAAGCAAAATGTTCTGCTCGTGCGCCAACAAGTTCGGCGCGGAACCCAATACGCTCGTCTGCCCGGTCTGCCTCGGTTATCCCGGTACGCTCCCCGTGCCCAACCGCGAAGCCGTCCGAAAGGCGATCAAGGCGGGACTGCTGACCAACTGCACCATCGCCAAATACAGCAAGTTCGACCGTAAAAGTTACTTCTATCCGGATCTGGCAAAAAATTATCAGATCAGCCAGTTCGATCTGCCTTTCTGCGAAAACGGTTTTCTGCAGATTTCCGGAACCGGATTTTCCGGTGCTCCCCTCCCCGAAAAGAAACTCGGTATCACCCGCATCCATTTGGAGGAAGACCCGGCGAAACTCAATCACGCCTCCGGCGCCACCGGCGCGGACTACAACCGCTCCGGAGTTCCTTTGATCGAGATCGTCGGCGAACCCGATCTGCGCTCCGCCGATGAAGCCTACGCCTATCTGACCGCCCTCAAAGAGATCATGCGCTACGGCGAGATCAGCGACTGCGATATGGAAAAAGGACAGATGCGCTGCGACGTCAACATCTCGCTCCGCCCCGAGGGACAAAAGGAATTCGGCGTTAAGATCGAGTTGAAAAACCTCAACAGTTTCCGCGCCGTCCACCGCGCCATCGAGTACGAGTACTGGCGGCAGAGCCACATTCTCGACGAGGGTGGCGTCATCCGTCAGGAGACCCGCGGCTGGAACGACGAAGCGGGAGAAAGTTACCTGATGCGCAGCAAGGAATCCGCGCACGATTACCGCTATTTCCCCGATCCCGACCTGATGCCCTTTGAATTGAGCGACGAGGAGATCGAAAAGCTCCGCGCCGAACTGCCGGAATTGCCCGAAGCGATGCGCAAACGCTTTGAGGAATCCTATCAGTTGAGCGCGTACGATGCCGGAGTAATGACTTCCGACACCGCGCTCGCCGCCTATTTCGATGCGGCGGCGAAACTCGCCAAGCAACCGAAACTTGTCGCCAACTGGATCTCGTCGGAATTGCTCCGTCTTTTCGGCGAGACCAAAACGACGCTCGACGTCTGCAAGATCACGCCAGAATCGCTCGCCCAGTTGACCAATCTGATCGCCGACGGCAAAATCAACGGCAAGATCGGCAAGAGCGTTTTCGAGGAAATGTTTGCCACGGGCGACGCTCCCGAAAAGATCATCGCCGACAAAGGCTTGTCGCAGGTCAGCGACTCCTCGGCGATCGCTTCCGTCGTCACCGACGCGATCAACGCCAACCCCAAACAGGTCGGCGAATACAAAGCGGGCAACGAGCGCGTTTTGCAATATCTCGTCGGTCAGGTGATGAAATTGAGCAAGGGGCGCGCCAATCCGCAACTGGTGATCGCCGAATTGAAAAAACAGTTGGGTTGAAACTTTGATCGTCAGCGCACCTGTCATCATTCTCGATAAACACCCGTGCCGCGAAACGGCATTGGTGTTGCGGGGCATTTCGTCGGATTACGGCAAGATCTCGCTGATGCTTCACCGCGCCGAAAGCGCGGCAGGACCGGTCACGGACAAATACCGGGAGGTGGAAGCGGAATTCAAAGATGACGCACAAGGGGAGATTTTCACCGCCGACCGCATCGAAACGCTGACGGATTTTTCCGGCGTCGCCGACAACGTCAAAAACTTCGCGATGGCGGAAAAGATCGGTGCGTTTCTGCTGAAAAACCTGCCCTGCGATTTGCCGCAACTCTACACGTACAGTTCGCTGCGTTCGGTTTTGTCCCAACTTTCCGGCAAAGAGGAAAATGCGTGGACTTTGGAGCAATGCGCCGTTGTCATCAAGTGCGCTTATCTCTACGACAACGGATTGCTTCCCGAAGGAACGACGCCGCAGCAATCGGAATTCCTTGAAAATCTCGTCGCGGCGGGTGACGACAATTCGGAATTGCCGCGCTGTGCGGACAGCTACTGGCATCAACTTAATTTGTGGTTCAACAGTCTCCTGGATTACCAACATCTCAGTCGGTGAAAGGTCTACGATGAAAAAATTTTTGTTTTCCGCCGTCTTTGCGGGGATCGCGTTGCTGTGCGGTTGCCGCAGTACCGTTCACGTCAACGGAAAATTGTGCAAGATGCTTTACGATGACGAACTCAAAGAATTGCAGGCGATCGCCATCGCGACGTTGAAGCATAATTTAGGCAAAAACAACCTCATCACGCCGCAGGAATATCGATCCGCGCTCCGCACGGAGCCGAAACGCAAGATCAATTATTTTGCCGACTTGACGGGGCGCGCCGAATACACTTGGAATTTCCCGACGCGGACGACTACCGTCGTTATTCAGGGGGAATTTCTCAACGCCAAGCAGCGGCTGGTGTTTCTTTCCATCGACCCGAAACAACCGGCGGTGATCGACAATACGCATAAGATCCCGAAAAACGCGCCGGTGTTTTTCACGAAGTGAAAAAGTTATAAGTTTTAAGTTATAAGTGCTTGGTCGGGGGCTCTTGCCCCCGTACCCCTGAATGCGCCGATGCTCGCATCGGCTTACAGAGCGATACAAAACGGCAGTACGCGATTGGTTTGGTCAATGCGTACTGCCGTTTGCTTTTTTAAGCCCAAGCGATGCTTGGGCGCTGTCGGAGGGTCAGGGAGCCAAAAGCTCCCTGCATAGCACTTAAAACTTATAACTTAAAACTTAAAACTAAAAAAAACCTACGCTTTTTCCACGACATTGAATTCGCAGGTTTTCAAAAACTCCTGCATCTTTTCAAGCGACACCGCGCCGCCCGACGCCGTCGCGTGTCGCAAATTGAAATTGCTCGACGCCGCGCCGAGTTTCAGCGCATCTTCAAGACTCCAATTTTGATGAAGTGCGTACATCACGCCGGCACAGAAAGCGTCGCCCGCGCCGGTACTGCCGACGATCTCGCTCTTTTTGATCGCGCAACTGGGCGCGTAGACGTATTTGCCGTCGCGCATTCTGCCCGCCGCGCCTTCGGGGAAGTGGATCACCACCGTTTCGCCGACGCCTTTGGCAAAGAGGAAATCGACCGCTTCGGGGAGTTTCGCGTAATCCATCGTGCCGTCCGCCTTGCGAAGATCAATGCCGCAACACGCCGACGCTTCCACTTCGTTGACGATCAGAATGTCGATATAAGGCAGAGAGGGGAAAACGATCTTGCGGAATTTTTCCGGAGCTTCGGAAACAAAATCGACCACATTACGGAACCCTTTGTCGCGCAAGTTTTTAAGCAAATGCGCCGCCACGGTGCCATATTGCGGATCATCCGCGTCAAGTCCATCCAGGAGAAGGAGATAGCCAAGGTAGAAAAATTTTGCCGGCACATCGACTTTTTCGAGCGTTTCGCGATCGAGCAGCGCATTGGCGCCGCGGCAGTGGAAAAAGGTACGTTTTCCCTCCCCCGACATCGCATCGGTAAAACTCGTCGAAGCCGATTTCGCTTTGGTCATAAAGCGTTGATCGACACCGTGTTTTGCGATTTCAGACAAGAGGTATTCGCCATCTTCGTCATCGCCGATCAGTCCCGCCGCAAAGAGCGGCAATTCAGGATCCATCACCGCCAGATCAAAAAGCACGTTGGCGGGCCCGCCGCCAGGTGCCGCGACCTGCGACAGAATGTTGCAGAGATTTCCCTCGCCGGGCCAGCGGTCGATGGTTTTGACGTGATCGACGATCCAGTTTCCGGCGCCGACAATACCGTTTCGATTCATAATTACCTCCAATAAAAATGGGTTTCCGTACATAAGGTACAGCAAAAAGAGATTTTTTTCAAGCGGTATTTTTGTAAAAAAGTGTTGACTTCGCGCGCGCAAGCGTGTATATTATGTACCCGCTTAATGTATAATCAGGTTTTGAATATAGGAGGCAATTATGGCAGAAGAAGAAAAACAGCAGTCCAACGCGGAATGGACGCAATGCGAAGCCGATACGGCAACGCAGGACACAGCGGAAACCGCGGCAGAGAATACGGCGGAAAAACCGGCGGAAGAAGGGAAAAAAGATGCTCCCGAAACCGCCAATGAACCGGAAAAAAAAGAGGAGGTCAAGGAACTTACTCCCGAGGAAAAGTTCGCCGAACTCGCCCAGAAATATCTCTATTTGCAGGCGGAGTATCAGAATTACCGCAAGCGCGTCGCCAAGGATATCGCCGACGCCCGCGCTCTTGCTGTCGCCGACACGCTGACGCCGTTTCTGACCGTTTTCGACTATCTCTCGATGGCGGACAACGCCGCTGTCAAGTCGGACAACATCGAGTCGATCCGGCAGGGGCTCAAAATGATCATCGACCAGTTTTTCAAGGTCTTTGAGGAAATCGGGGTGACGCCGCTGGAAAGCGTCAATCAGAAGTTCGATCCGCAACTTCACGACGCCGTGGCAAAAGAGCCGTCGGAAACGATCCCCGAAGGTACGATCATCCGGGAGTGGAATCGCGGTTTCAAACTCGGAAATCGGCTGTTGCGCCCCGCGCGCGTCGTCGTTTCCGCCGGTGCGCCGCAAGCGGAAAATGATCCCCAAAAAGAGGAATAGCATATTATGGGAAAAGATTATTACGATACCCTCGGCATCGGCAAAAGTGCCAGTGCCGACGAAATCAAAAAAGCATATCGCAAACTCGCTTTGAAATACCATCCCGACCGCAACCCCGGCAACAAGGAAGCGGAGGAGAAATTCAAGGATATTTCGCTCGCCTACGAGGTGTTGAGCGACGATTCCAAACGCCGCCAGTACGACCAGCTGGGTCACGAAGCCTACACCAATGCCAGCCACGGCGCGGGCGGCGGTGCCGATTATCAGCGGGCGCAGGATATTTTCAGCCAGTTTTTCGGCGGCGGCCGCGGCGGAGGATTTTCGTTTGAAGATCTTTTCGGCGGCGGCAGGAGCCACAATCCCAACGCCCCCGTCCCCGGCGATGACTTGCGCTACGATATGGAGATCGACTTTGAAGATGCGATGTACGGCGCCACCAAGTCGGTGACGATCCCGCATCTCGTCGATTGCGCCGACTGCCACGGCTCCGGCTGCGAAGCGGGTTCCGGCAAGAAACGCTGCAATCGCTGCAACGGTACCGGATCGATCACGATGTCGCAGGGATTTTTCAGCGTGAGACAGCCCTGCTCCGCCTGCGGCGGTACCGGCAAAGTGATCGAAAAACCCTGCAAAAAGTGTCACGGCAACGGCCGTATGCAGTTGCGGGAAACGTTTCAGATCCAGATCCGTCCCGGCGTGATGACCGGTTCCCAGTTGCGCGTTTCCGGCAAAGGCAACGCGGGACAAAACGGCGGGCCGAGCGGCGATCTTTACGTTTTCATCCGCGTCAAAACGAGCAACGTCTTTGAGCGTTCCGGCGACGATCTGCTCTGCATCGTGCCGGTGCCGCTTGCCGTCGCCGTCAACGGCGGCGTGATCGATGTGCCGACGATCGCCGGCAAAACCAAAATGAAAATTCCGGCGGGCACGCAAAGCGGCACGGTTCTGCGCATCAAGGGCAAAGGCGCGCCGAGTCTGCGCGGCGGCGAGCGCGGCGACTTGCACGTCCGCGTCGATATTGAAAGCCCCGTCAAGCTCACCAAGGAGCAACAGGCTTTGCTCGATCAATTCAACGCGTCGCTCTCGGCGTCCAATCAGCCGCGGCAAAAGGAATTTCAGACGCGCGCCGGAAAATTTCTGCGCGAGGAGTAAGCAATGCCCCGTAAAGACCCCGGCGAACCGTTGCTCGCGAGCAACAAAAAAGCGTTTCACAATTATACGGTACTTGACCGTTTTGAAGCGGGCATCCACCTTTCCGGCACCGAAGTCAAAAGTTGCCGGGCACGGGCGATCCAGTTGCAGGACGGTTACGTCTATATCAAAAACCGCCGCGCGATCCTCGCCAACGTGCATATCGCCCAATACGAATTCGGCAACATTTTCAATCATCAGGCAAAACAGGAGCGCGCCTTGTTGCTTCACAAACGCGAGATCCTCAAACTCGCCCAGTGGCTCGACACCAAAGGCGGCACGGTGGTTCCGCTTCGCTTTTACCTCAAAAATGGTCTGGTCAAAGTCGAGATCGCCTACTGTCAGGGCAAAACCCATGCCGACCAGCGCGAAGATCTGAAAAAGAGAGAGTGCGACCGCGAGATCCGCAGGGCGTTGAGAAAATGAAAATCGATTTTTCCACACTCGCGGCGATGCGGGAGAAGCGTCCTTTGGTGCACGCGATCACCAATTTCGTCACCGCCAATTTCTGCGCGGATGTCTTGCTTGCCGCCGGAGCGTCTCCGATGATGGCGGATTCCCCGCAGGAAGCCGCCGATGCGGCAAAATGCGCCGACGCGCTTTATCTCAACATCGGGACGCTCAACCAGAATTCGCTCGAAGCGATGTGCCGTGCCGGAAAAACGGCAAAGGAACACCGTATCCCCATCGTTTTCGACCCCGTCGGCGCGGGTGCGACCCCCTTGCGGCAAACGGCATCGGCAAAGATCATCCGGGAAATTCATCCCGACATCGTCAAGGGAAATCTCGCGGAAATGCTCTTTCTCGCCGGGATCGACGGGATCACAGGACGCGGCGTCGATGCGGGAGAAATCGATTTGAAGCAAAATCTTATCGTCGACGGCTTGCGGCGTTTCGCCTCAAAACATCAATTGATCGCGATCGCGACGGGCAAAGTGGATTTCATCACCGACGGGACGGCGACGGCGGTGATTTACAACGGTTGCCCGATGCTGGAAAACGTCACGGGGACAGGTTGCGCGCTCGGCGCGTTCTGCGCCGCCTGCGCGGTCCAAAAAGAAACGCTTTTTGCTTCGCAATTCAGCGCGGTGCTCGCCATGGGCGTCGCGGGAGAAATCGCCCGCGAAACGCTCCCCGGCGGCAACTGTTGCGGCACATTCAAAATGAAACTGCTCGACGCCATCGGCAATTTGACCGATCGCGATCTTCAAATCAGAGGGAAATATGAGTTCCTTGCGTGATGCTTTGCGGCTTTATGCCATTACCGACCGCCCCGCGATCGGAAAACGCGATTTTTTGACGGCGGTACAAGCCGCGATCGAAAACGGAGCGACGATGCTCCAACTGCGGGAAAAAGAACTTTCCGGCACCGATTTTTCACGGGAAGCGGAAAAGGTGCAGAAACTCTGTCAGCGTCATCATATCCCGTTGATCATCAACGACGATCCGACGATCGCCGTCGACTGCGGCGCAGTCGGAGTCCATATCGGGCAATGCGATGAAAACGCAAGTCAGGTGCGCGCTTTTCTCGGTCCCGACAAAATTATGGGCGTTTCCGCGCATACGGTCGCCGAAGCCGTCGCCGCCGAAGCGGCGGGCGCGGATTACCTCGGCGTCGGTGCGATGTTTCCGACCTCGACCAAAAGCGACGCCGAAATCGTTTCACAAGATGAGTTGGATGCGATCGTCAAGGCGGTCAAGATCCCCGTCGTTGTCATCGGCGGTATCACGACGGGAAATCTCCCCGTTTTCGCCGACCGCGGCATTGCGGGCGCGGCGATCGTTTCCGCGATTTTCGGCGCGCCCGACATCGCGCAGGCGACGCGCGGCCTCGACCGCTTGACGCGGCAGATCTTTCAGGAGAAGCGGAAATGACGCCGGACGGGATTTTTGACGTCATCGTAGTCGGCGCGGGGCACGCGGGATGCGAAGCCGCCCACGCCGCCGCCCGCGCGGGGGCGAAAACACTGCTGATGACGCTCCACTGCGACCACATCGGGCAGATGAGTTGCAACCCCTGCATCGGCGGCATCGCCAAAGGTCAGGTCGTGCGCGAGATCGACGCGATGGGGGGAATTCAGGGCATCGTCGCCGAGGCGGCGGCGATCCAGTTCCGGATGCTCAACCGCACCAAAGGGCCCGCCGTCCACTCGCCGCGCGCGCAATGCGACAAACAAATCTATCAGCGCGCGATGAAAATGTTGCTCGAATCAACGCAAAATCTGACCGTGATGCAATGTGAAGCCGTCGATTTCGATGTGGAAAACGACCGCATCACCGGTGTCGTCACCCAGTTCGGAGAGCACTTTTTCTGCCGCGCCGTCGTCCTCACGACGGGAACTTTTCTCAACGGTCTTTTGCACTACGGATTGAATCACTATCCGGGCGGCCGCGCCGGGGATTTCCCCTCCAACGCGCTTTCCCACGCGTTGAGCGAACGGTTGAAACTGCGTCTCGGCAGGTTGAAAACCGGTACTCCGCCGCGGTTGGTCGCCAAGTCGATCGATTTCAGCAAAATGGAGATCCAGCCCTCGGAAACGGGCGAGGAGCGTTTCACTTTTTGGGATAAAAGCGATTTGCCGGAGTTGCCGCAGGCGGCACACCGGGAACTCGCCTGCCATATGGTCTACACCACCGACGAAACAGCGGAAATCGTCCGCCGCCACCTCGACGAATCGCCGATGTACCGCGGCATCATCAAGGGCATCGGGACGCGTTATTGTCCCTCGTTTGAGGACAAGGTCGTGCGCTTCCCGCAACACCCCCGCCACCTGCTTTACTTGGAGCCGGAGGGTGCGCAGTCGGGGGAATACTATCTCAACGGACTTTCCACCAGTTTGCCGATCGCCGTCCAAAAGGAGATGGTCCACTCGATCCCCGGACTGGGAAAAGCCGAGATCATGCGCTACGCCTATGCGATCGAATATGATTTCATCTACTCCGATCAACTGGAATGCACGCTCCGCAACAAGCGTTACGACAATCTTTTCACCGCCGGACAGATCAACGGCACGAGCGGTTACGAGGAAGCGGCGGGGCAAGGGCTGATCGCCGGAATGAATGCAAGCCGTTGCGCCGCAGGGAAAACACTGCTCGCCCCCGGACGTGACACAAGTTACATCGGCGTGATGATCGACGACCTCGCGACCAAGGAGATCGTCGAACCTTACCGGCTTTTCACCAGCCGCGCTGAATACCGCCTCTCGATCCGGCAGGACAACGCCGATCTGCGGCTGGCGGAATTCGCTCACGATGCCGGCATCCTGCCGGAGAAAAAATTCCGCGCCTATCAGGATTTCAAGGCAAAATTCGACGAGTTGAAACACTTGGCGCAAATGCGTCATCATAACGGAAAAACGCTTTGGAGTCTCCTCAAAGGGATCGACGTCGCCTCCCCCGGAAACGTCGAACTCCCCTTCCCCGACAGCGCGTTGCCCGAACTTGCGACCGATTTCCGTAACCGGCTGGCGAAAATGCTCGCCATCGAAGCACATTACGACGGCTATCTGCAACGGGAGATCCTCCAAATCGAAAGGATGAAAAAACTCGATCAAGTGGCGATCCCGCCCGATTTCGACTACTCGAAATTGGACGGTTTGAGCAATGAATCACGGCAGAAACTGATCAAACTGCGTCCGCTTACCGTCGCGCAGGCGGGGCGGATCGACGGCGTTACGCCGTCGGACACCGCACTTTTGCAAGTCGCTTTGCGCCGCCGCCAAAAGGAGTAAAAATCATGGCACAGCGCGTCACACCGTTTCAAAAACTTTTGAAAAACCCGTGGGGAGCCGTATCTCTCGCCATCGTCGCACTTTATATGCTCCTCGCCGTCGGTATCGAGATTTACAGCGTTTCGTGTCAGATGCGCGACGTGCGTCCGATCTACGATCAATCGCAGGGCGAAAACTTCCAAAAACCCGACCGGCACCATCTTTTCGGGACGGATTATCAGGGACGCGACGTCTTTTTGCGCGCCGTTGCGGGGACGGCGACCGCGATAAAAGTCGGGATCGTTTCCGGCGTGATCGCCGTCGTCTTGGGTGTTTTTTTCGGTACGCTTGCCGGATATTTCGGGAAGTTCTGGGATGATCTTGTCGTCTGGCTTTACAGCGTTTTCGCGTCGATGCCGAGTCTGCTTTTCATCCTCGGTTTCGCATTGCTGATCTCGCGCGGATTTCTGCCGCCGGCGTTGATGGACGTCGTGCGCGGCGCGGCGAAGTGCCTCAACGTCGAGCCGGGAATGCTCGCCGTCTATATGGCGATCGGTCTCACCGGCTGGGTGACTTTGAGCCGCGTCATCCGCGCCGAATGCATGAAACTCAAAAAAGCGCCCTACGTCGAAGCCGCTAAAATCGCGGGCGTCGGAAGTTTTCGCATCATTTGCCGGCATATTCTGCCCAACTTGCGTCATCTTGTCATCATTTTCTTCACGCTCACTTTCGCCGGAGCCGTGATGCTCGAAGTGATCGTAAGTTACCTCGGTCTCGGCGTCCAGAGCGCGCCGAGCTGGGGCGTGATGATCTCCGACGGTCAGGAAAAATTATGGCGCGGCGTCTACTGGGAAATCGGCGGCGCGACGCTTTTTATGTTCATTCTGGTCTTGGCACTCAACCTCCTCGGCGACGCGATGCGCGACGCCTTTGACCCGAAAGAAAGCAGAGGACGCTGATCCCCCTTAAAATCTCCAGCGATTCAGTTATGAGAGATGAGAGATGAGAGATGAGAGATGAGAAAAAACTACATACGCTTTGATCGCCGTCAACGACCGACTCGCATCCGACGACAAAAGAAACGTATGTGGTATGTTCTCGTTTTTGGCGCGGGGAGTATCGTCCATCGGGCAGTCGGGCGGGCGAAGCGTAAAGCGAAGCATTAGCCCGCGTGGGACGCAGGTCAATTTTCAGTAACAAATATAGACGACCGCGGAGATTTGCGGGGGATATTCGTTTAGGCGCAGACAAAGCGCAAGTTCCGCAAATATCTGCGGCAGGTACAAAGTCCCGCCCGCGGCGGGTTGAGAGAGCCACGAGAGGCGAAACCAGCCTCTCGTGCTCACATTGCGTCAAAAAAAAAGGACTACCAGTGGTAGTCCTTTTTTGACGAGCGGGCAATTTAGAGTACGCGCTCGATCGTGATCTCGGGATCGATCTCTTCGCGGAGAATGCGTTCCAGGCCGTTTTTGATCGTCATCGTCGCGTGCGGACAACCGCCGCAGGCACCGCGCAATTTCAACTGCACGACTTTATTCTCGATGGCGACGACTTCGAGATCACCGCCGTCAGCCTGCAAACAGGCGCGAAGTTCTTCGAGGCGGTCCATAATTTTTTTGTTCAAATCATCCATTTTTCAACTCCTGTTATTTTGCCGCATCGCTGCCGGGGGCGCGATAAAGACAATGACTTTGAATATCTTCCTGCAATTCCCATTGCGCCAGATACTGTTTCTGTTGAAGGACGAAGATACGGCACTCCAACAAGGCTTCCGGGGTAGCCGCCTCCGTCGGCACTTCGCGTTTGGCAAGCACGATCAAGGTGTCGCCGGAAGCGGCGGCCTGTCCGGGGGCAAGCCCCGCGGCGGCACCGAAAAATCCCAAGGTGCTCTGATTCTTGAAGTTTTCCATCGCAGTCGACGAGAAATCAACGCTTTTGGCAACGGGGATCTGCTTCAAAAATGCGGTACGCGCCGCATCATCCTTGCACTTGGCGTAGTTTTCGGCGAGTTCCTTCGCTTTCGCCTCCGTCGCGAGGAGCGTGCGCATTTGTTTGCAATCTTTGAAAACCTGTTTGGCGACTTCTTCAAACTTTGCCGGACGGGGCGCGACGCGATCGGTCACAAAACCGATGACGGCGGCTTTTTCCTCCATTGCCGGCAAACTGATCTCCACCGGCTCGGCGGACTTCAACAACGCATAATCGGTTTGCGACAGATTGCCGGCGTTACCGGCATTGAAATTGAATTTGCGCGCCTTGACCGTCAATTTCTGTGCGGCGACCATTTTCTGAAACGCCGCCAGCTGTTCTTTGACGGGAAGCGTTTTCAAACTGTCGTAAACGTCGTCGGAAAATTTTTCCGCCGCGTTTTTAGCAAGTTCTTTCGCTTTGCCGGCGACCTTGGCGGGATCCTTTTCCGCTTTTTTCGCCGCTTCGGTGTAGGCGGCGTAGGGGAATTCGATCACAAGTGCCGAAATCGAGCCGTCGATATTGTAATTGGCGGCGTGGGCGTCAAAGAACTTCTTGACATCTTCGGTCGGGATCGCCTCTTTGCTTTCCTGCGGTTTCAACGTATAAGCCTTGCCGCTGAAACGGGTGTTGAGTTCCCGATACGCCTTTTGCATTTCGGAATCGGTGACGATGATCGAGTCGCGGATCGCCTTGCCTAATTTCTGCTGCAACTCCACGATGCGGAATCCGTCGAAAATTTCCTCTTCACTGAAACCGGATTTGCGCCGACTTTCGACGAACTCGCGGTATTTCGCCGGATCGTATTTGCCATTCGTCTGGAATTGAGCGCGGAGCAACTCCATCATTTCGGCATCGGTCACCACGACGCCGATCTGCTCGGCCTTACCTTGGATCGCGAGAAACTCGAATGCCATTTTTTCATCGGCATTGAGTCCGATGCAAGCCAAAGCGCGCATCTGTTTCATCAAGTCGTCGTAGGTGATCTTTTTGCCGTAAACGCTTCCGACCTCCATATCCCGGGCGGAACCGAAACCGCCGATACCGAAATTTCCCGGCGTCAGAAATCCGAGAAAAGAGACGATGATGATAACGGTAAATGCGCCGAAAAGCCAGCGGCTGTGTTTATGAAACACACTGTTCATCTTTTTAATGACCATAATACATCCTTTCTATATGAATTTTTATTTAAGTTTATCCAATATGCTTTTCGGGGAAATCGTAACGTTCACGCGTTCCGGTGTAACTTTTTCCACTTTGACACCGTCTTTCGGAAGCGAATGTTTCACCTCCAAGGAATAAGTTCCAGGTTTTTCCGCGATCTCCGCGATATCGACATAGACTTCGATATTTTTGGGGTCTTTTTTCAACGCTTCGACCTGCGACGGCACACCGATAATGGTCAAATCCACTTTTGAGTTTTCCAATTTGATATCATTTTTATTTTTTTTCATCTTGATCTCAAGATCGGGGATCACCGCGGAAACGGGATCTTTCGCCAGAATTTCCACGGTAACTTTGATCGTTTTTTTCTGCAACGGAGAAATCACGTTGCCCGGCAGAACTTCGCCGATCTGATCGTTCTGATTGTCGATGAGCAAATCGACCTCTCTCTCGAAACTGAAAACGTTTTCCGGGGTAAGCGCGATTTCGATCGGGGGGAATTGCAATTGTTGAAGGATATTTTCCGGTCCCTCGACCTGGATCTGATGCGGCACGCAACTGATATTGCCAAGTTTATAATCACCGGACAAACTCCCCGTCGTCTTGACTTGGATATCACAATATTTCCGCATCTTGTGCTGTGCGTTGATCGGGAGATAAGACTTTTTCAGAATTTCGACGACCCGCACCTGCCCGCTGTTCTGAAAGATCCGCGGCGAAATCACAACCCGGTAGAAGCCCGGGGTGAATCGATCGGTTTCCCTGACGGTCACTTCGCCGCGGAAATTACCGGCGGTGATGTTGGCGATATCCCGGGGCGGCCCGGAAACGACGATATCGACCTTTTCGACTTTCGGTTGAGTGGCACTGAGACAAAGCGTATCTTCGGCGTTGATGTCAACGACAACGCCCTCGAGCGTTTTTCTTTCCGTCTTTATGTTGTAAATCGTCACATAGATGATCACCGCCAAAAGAAAAGCGATGGATTTGCGCACCCCGTCGGCGAAAAGAAATCTCAAAAATTTTTTCCAGAAATACTTCATTGCAAACGCTCCGCTTCACTTTTTTCTTCGAGCATACGCAACGTCTCCTCCACTTCGCCGTCGTCTTTTTTGATCATCACGGCATCAAGCAGATTTTCCAGTGCCCTTGCGGAAAGGTCACGGTGAAGTTTTCCATGATATGCAATTGCAATTCCGCCGGTTTCCTCCGAAACGACCACCGTAACGGCATCGCACGTTTCGGAAATCCCGACCGCCGCCCGGTGGCGGGTCCCGATTTTGCGGGAGATGTCGTTTGCCTGCGACAGCGGCAGGATCACCCTCGCCGCAACGATCCGGTCATTCCGGATGATCGTCGCGCCGTCGTGCAACGGGGAATTGGGATAAAAGATCGATTCCAGCATCAAGGCGGATACGCGGCTGTCAAGCGGTACCGAATCATTGACAAGCGTGTGCAACGGGATGCTTCGCTCCAAGACGATCAAAGCCCCGCAACGGCGGCGCGACATATCGCTTGCCGCCTGAACGACCCCGTCGATGACTTCGCGGCGCATTTTCACTGTCCCGAAACGGTAACTGCTGCCCAACTGGGCGAGTGCGCGGCGCAATTCCGGCTGAAAGATGATCATCAGGATCACCACCATCGAACTGCCGATGCCGTCAAAAACGTATTCTATCACCGGCAACGCAAGATAATGACAGAGCAATCCCGTTACCGCCCAAAAGATGAAAACGCCGACAAGGATCACCATACCGGTCACGCTGCGCAAATAGGAGACCACTCCGTAGATGATCAGATAGAGAATGAATATCTCCAACAACGCGTGCCAGCATTCGACGCCGACGGGAATTCCGATGAAATTCAAGAGGGAAGTCATTTTGCCAATTCCTCCTCCACGCGTCGCGCGTCGCGAAAGGACTTCGGATCGTGCGTCCGCAGGAAATCAACACCGTTTCGGGCAAGATAAAGTTCTGCCGCCAACGTCGCGGCGGCGCGGCAACGGGGAGAGTTTTCCCCGATCAGCGCGCCGAGAAACGATTTGCGCGAAACGCCGACGAAAACTCTGCCGAGTTTCGCGAAACGCCTGATCTCGCAAAGCATCGTCCACTGTTGCTGGACGCTTTTGGCAAACCCGAAACCGGGGTCGAAAACGATCCGCTCACGCGGCAATCCGGCGGATCGCGCTTTTTGCGCCGCCGTTTCCAATTCGCGGCATATCGTCTCGACGATGTCGCTTCCGTAATTCAGAAACGCTTCGTCGCGCATATTCTGCGGAGTCCCGCGGGAGTGGCAAAGCACCAGTTCCGCCTCGGGGGCTCCGGCAACGACACCCGCCATCGCGGGATCGTGCCGCAACATTGAAACGTCGCTGATGTACCGTGCGCCTTTTTCCAATGCGAAACGGGCGGCAACACTGTTGCGGGTGTCCACCGCAAACGGGGCGTCTGGGCAGAGCGCGCGAAACGCTTTGATCGCCGTCTGCAACCGCGCCAATTCTTCTTCGACCGGAATGATCTTCGCGCCGGGACGGGTCGATTCCGCCCCGAATTCGACGATATCGGCACCGGATTCAAGCAACGACTTCGCGCGCGCTCCGCCCGTTTCGGGGGCGGAGTAGCCGCTGTCGCTGAAAGAGTCACCCGTCACATTGACGATAGCGACGATTTTCGGAGAATCCGACACGAAAGGAATTCCTTTTTTTACGCTTCAGTTTCCGGATTTTCCGTTGCGGGCGAGACGGGGGCTTCCGTCGTTTCCGTCACCGGAGTTTCCGGATTTTCCGTTGCTTCGCCGGTTTCCGCATCACTCTTTTCCTCCGGTGCGGCACTGGTGAAATCGACCAGTTTCGCGACGCTCGTGATCTTGTCGCCGGCGTTGAGGTTCATGATCTTCACGCCGCGCGAAGCACGTCCGACCCGGCGGACTTCGCCGGCGGGGATGCGCACCAGCTGACCGCGCTCGGTGGTCAAAAGCAACTCGTCGGTTTCGGTGATCTGGACGACGCTCAACACCTCTTCGTTTTCGCGGAGTTTGATGTTGACGACGCCCTTGGCGCCGCGGCGGGTCTTGCGGTAAGTCGAAACAAAGGAACGCTTGCCCATACCGCCGTTGGTGACGACCATCACTTCCGGTCCGACGCCAAAAACTTCCTCCTCGGCGTTTTCCGTATTGTTGCTCTCGGCTTCGGGAGTTTCCTCGTCATCCGCCACCGTTTCCGCCTCATCGTAGGTCGGTTCGCTGACGATTTCCAGACTCACGACATCGTCGCCGGCAAGTTTGAAACGCATACCGGTCACGCCGCGGGCAGTACGCCCCATCGGACGGACTTCTTCGTCGGTGAGATCGAAGCGGCACGCCATTCCGAGGCGGGTCGAGAGCAGCACTTCATTGCCGTTGGCGCCGATCGCCGCGCCGATGAGGTCGTCGTCCTCCTCGATGACGAGGGCGCGCAAACCGGTACGGCGCAGATTGCGGAAAAGCGCGAGTTCGCTCTTTTTGATGTAGCCCTTGCGGGACGCCATCACGATGAACTTGTTGGGATCGTCGAAATCCTCGCGGCGGACGGTCAGCATCGCGCAGATCTTTTCGCCCGGCTCGACTTTGATCAGATTGATGATCGCCTTGCCTTTGCCGGTGCGGATGCCTTCGGGGATCTCGTAAACGTTGAGCCAGTACATAAAGCCGCGATCGGTGAAGAAGAAAATGATGTCGTGGCTGTTGGCGTTGAAAATGTGTTCAACGGTATCCTCTTCCTTGGTGCTCATCCCGATAATGCCCTTGCCGCCGCGGTGCTGCGTGTGGTAGGTGTCGGCGGGCACGCGCTTGATGTAACCGGTATTGGAAACCGTGATCACACAACTGTGGCGCGGAATGAAATCGGCGATGTTGAGATCGGTGTCGTCCGCCGTGATCTCGGTGCGACGGGGATCGGCGTATTTTTCCTTGACTTCGAGCAATTCATCTCGCACGACGCCGATGCGTTTTTCGCGGCTTTCGGCAAGTTCGGTCAAGTAGGCGATCTGCTGATGGACTTCCGCCAATTCATTCAAAACGTCGTCGATCGCCATACCGGTCAACTGATGCAGACGCATATCGAGGATCGCGTTGGTCTGCACCTGCGAAAAGCCGAAACGCGCCATCAGCGCGGCGGCGGCATCCGGACGGGTGCGCGATTCGCGGATGATCTTGACCACTTCGTCGAGATTGTCGATCGCGATCTTGAAACCTTCGAGGATGTGGGCGCGCGCTTTCGCCTTGTCCAGATCGAAAAGAGTCCGGCGCAGAATCACTTCGAGCCGGTGATCGATGTAAGCTTGAAGCACCTGCACGAGATTCATCGTGCGCGGGCGGTTGTGATCGACGACGAGCATCGTACAACCAATCGTCGTTTCAAACTGCGTGTGGGCGAAAATCTGATTGAGCACCACCTGCGCCATCGCGCCGCGCTTGATGTCGATGATAATGCGCACGCCGTTGCGTTCGCTGGATTCATCTTTGAGTTCGGAGATCCCGGTGATCACCTTGTCGCGCACCAGATCGGCGATGCGTTTGACTTCGGTCGCCTTGTTGATCGCGTAGGGGATCTCGGAAATGATGATCTGCTCGCGGCCGTCTTTTTCGATAATGTCGGCACGGGAACGGACTTTGACGCTGCCGTGACCGGTCTGATAGAACTGGCGCATCGCCATCCTGCCGCGGATGATGGCTCCGGTCGGGAAGTCGGGAGCGGGCAGGAATTGCAGCAATTCATCGACCGAAGCGGTCGGTTTTTCCAGCAAATAGACGGTGGCGTCGATCACTTCGCCGAGATTGTGAGGCGGAATGTAGGTCGCCATACCGACGCCGATACCGGTCGTACCGTTGACCAGAAGTTGCGGGAACTTCGCCGGAAGCACCGCCGGTTCCGTATCGGATTCATCGAAAGTCGGCACCATATCGACGGTGTCTTTTTCGATATCGGCAAGCATTTCCTCGGCGAGACGCTCCATGCGGCACTCGGTGTAACGCGCCGCCGCGGCGGGGTCGCCGTCGAGCGTACCGAAGTTACCCTGCCCCTCGACCAGCGGCGCGCGCATCGAGAAAGGTTGGGCGAGACGCACCAGCGCGTCGTAAATTGCCATATCGCCGTGGGGGTGATAGTTACCCATCACTTCGCCGACGACCTTGGCGCACTTGACCGTCGCGTGGGATTTGCCGATGTGCATCTGCCGCATCGCGTAAAGAATACGGCGGTTGACCGGTTTCAGACCGTCGCGCACATCGGGGATGGCGCGTCCGACGTTGACGCTGAGGGAGTACTGCAAATATGCAGTATGCATAATATCTTCGATATCAAGCGGAATATCCCGGGTCGTAAGATCGCTCATTCAAAACACCTTTATTTTTATGGTTATGAAACCCTTGATTGACGTACCAAAACAGCGGGGCGCGCGCACCGCGCTTCCCTGCATACTAATAATATAATCCGGCAAACGTTTTTAACAAGTTGTTTTTCGCTCAAAATCACCCTTTTTTTAAGAAAAAAAAGGGAAAACGCGCATTTTGCGGTTTTCCCTTGTTTTCCGGGCGTTGAAACAGCCGTTTTTACGGTTGCTTCGACGATGGCGAAACGGGAGCTTTTTCAACTTTCGTCTGCCCCGCGGCGGACTCCGCCACCAACTCTTTCATCGTCGCCGCCACCTTGGTGCCCGAAGCGTTGACGAAATTATTGAGTTGCATCAACAAAAAGATCGACACTTCCTCCGCCGACATAGTTTTTTCTTTGCCGATATTTTTCAGATACATTCTGCCGAGCGGGAGCCGTTTGGAAATCCCGTTGCGGGAAAGGATCAAAATCACATTTTCGATGACAAATTCGTCGACCTCGACCGATGCCGAAGATGGGCGAACCTTAGCTTTCTGCTGATCCTGCATCAGAGAAGCCGCCAGTTCCTGCATATTGTTGCGCCCGTTGGTCAGCGTTTCCATATTGAGCATAAAACTCTCGGCGGAAGCCTTGCGGATACGGTAACGGCGGAGAGGGACGTCTTTCATATCCAGTTCAACGTGAAAATCATGAACTCTTATGAAATTGGTTTCCGTAAAGCCCGCGGGGTTGCGGACGGCGAAATCCTCGGCGTCGAAAATTCCCGAAAAACGACTGACGACATACTCGACGAGTTCGTCCCAGGTAACCGGGGTATCCATACCGATGTCGTCAAGGATGATGTCGTCGATCTTGACGACATTGACCCTGTCGTTGATGAGAAGAATCGCCTTGGTACCGATGATATGCAGTTTTTTCACCCGGTAGAGCGTCTCGCTTTTGGACGATTTCTGCTGAGGGAACTGATCGACAAAACTGGAAAAATTGTTTTTTCCGGCACTTTGTCTTTCGTAAAAAAGATTCAATCCGGTGATGCGGAATTCATCCACATCCATCACGTTTTCTCCGATCGTCGAGGGATTGATGTCAAAGACGAACGTATCGGCGGATATCAGCGGCTGTGCGGAAAAACCGTCCGGATTGGCGACGGCGATATTGCGGACGTCCACCCTCCCCTTTTTGAAGTTGACGGACAACGAATCGTAGGTGATTTCCGAACCGCAGTAATTGCCGAGCCGGTAGGCGAGGATCTTGCCGACGATGAAATCGCTTGACCAGCACAGAACGATCACGATCGCAAGCATTACGACAACGGTGCTGACGATCCGGCGGATCTTCCGCAACCGGAGCAATTTTTTGCGTTTGGCTTTACTGCTCATTTGTCACCTCGTATTTTTCTGCCATTTTGCGGAGCGCGGCGATCTGTTTTTCGCTCAAAGCCTTGCCGGAGGTGTATTGTTTTTTCAGCGACTCGAAGAATTTTTTGTCGTCAAAAACGAAACGCCCGCGCCGCGTCGGGGCGGCGAATTCCACCTTGTCCAAAGCGGCAAAGACCGCGGCAAGTTTCGCGGGATCGATGACGGGAACGGCGTTTTCTTTCTTTTCCGCTTCCGGAGCCGGAGCCAGATCCAACGCGGCGAAAACCGACGGCGCATCGGTGAGAGAAGCCTGATACTTCTGCGCGAGCCGTCCAAGTGCCTGACGCTGTTTTTCCGAAAGCGCCTTGCCGGAAAGTGCCTGCTTTTTGAGCGACAGGAAAAACTTTTTGTCATCGTAGGAGATCCTGCCTCGCGTTTCCGGCGCGGCAAATTCAACGTGGTCAAACGCGCTGAAAAGCTTCGCATAATCCAACGCGGGAAGCTGCTGATTCTTTTTCTCCCGCGCTTCGCGCGCATCCTGCTCCTGTTGCAACGTTTCCCGGATATTTTCGGGCAGACGAGCGATCTCGTCGTCGGAAATCTGATCGCGGTAACGCGCGATCAAAGCGAGCAACGCCTGCTGCTGACGGGCACTGATCTTGCCGCTTTTGACGAATTTTTCCTCGACTGAAGTGAAGAATTTTTTATCGTCAAAAACCCGGCTGCCCGATTTTTCCGGTGCGGAAAACGTGACTTTTTTCAAAATATCGATCAGCGGTTGCGAAGTTTCCGCCGCCGGCGCATCGTATTCCCCCGCCGATTTGATCCACGGCATCAGATGCTCATAAAACTCGTGCATCATCTCGACCCAGCCGCGTTTGCCCTCCTCGATCTCGTCGAGTTGTTTCTCCATATTGGCGGTGAAGCCGATGTCGAAAAGTTCGGGGAGCCGCGCAACGAGGAAATCGTTGACATCGAAACCCAATTGACTCGGCACGAGTTTGCCCTGCTCGCGCTTAACGTATTCGCGATCCTGGATCGTCCGCAGGATCGTCGCGTAAGTCGACGGGCGGCCGATGCCGTTTTCCTCCAAAGCCTTGATCAAAGCCGCTTCACTGTAACGCGGCGGCGGCTCGGTGAATTTCTGCGCCGGATCAAGTTTTTCCAAAGTCAAAGCTTCGCCTTGCACAAAAGCGTTGATCAAAGCCGCCTGTTTCGCATCGTTTTCGTCCTTGGCGGTGTCGTTGAAAAGCACCGTGTAGCCGGCGAAAGTCGTCACCGTCGCCACCGCCCGGAAGCGGTATTGACGGCGGTCGGAGCCCAGCGTCTCGACGTCGAGCGTATGCTGGCTTTGAATGGCGCAATCCATCTGGCTTGCGACAAAGCGTTTCCAGATCAAAGTGTAAAGTTTCAGTTGCTGCGGATCAAGGTAGGGCGCGACGGTTTCCGGCGTGCGGCGCACATCGGTCGGGCGGATGGCTTCGTGCGCTTCCTGCGCCGCCGCCTTGTTTTTGTAGTAATTGAACTTTTCCGGAAGATAATTCTTGCCGTAGTTTTCCTCGATGAATTTCGCCGCCGCAACTTGCGAGTCGCGCGAAAGCGTCACCGAGTCGGTACGCATATAGGTGATGAGACCGACCGCGCCGCCGTTGCCGAGATCGACGCCTTCGTAAAGTTGCTGGGCATATCGCATCGTGCTCGACGCGCTGAAATGCAACGCCGTATTCGCCGACTGCTGCAACGTGCTCGTCGTAAAGGGCGGCGGCGCGTGACGGCGTTTTTCCTGCGTCACCAGATTTTCGACGCGGTGCGACGAAGCGTTTTCCACCGCGTGTTTCAATTCAAGCGCGTGCTTCTCATCGGGGATTTTGAAATCCTTGCCGTCGATCTTGAAAAGCCGCGCGGCAAGTTTTTCTTTGCCGATACGCGAAAAAACGGCGGAAAATGCCCAGAATTCCTCCGGCACAAAGGCATTGATCTCGCGTTCGCGCTCGACGACAAGGCGAAGTGCCGCCGACTGCACACGTCCGGCACTGCGCCCCTTTTCCAGTTTGCGCCACAACAAGGGACTTACTTTATAACCGACGATGCGGTCGAGAACGCGGCGCGCCTGTTGAGCGTCCACCAGATTCAGATTGATCTCGCCGGTGTTGCCGAGCGCGTTTTCGATCGCGTTGCGCGTGATCTCGTGAAAGGTCACCCGGTAAAACGGCACATCGCACACCGGAGCAAGAACGCTCTGCAAATGCCACGCGATCGCCTCCCCCTCGCGGTCAGGGTCGGGGGCAAGATAAATGCTTTCCGCCTTTTTGGCGGCGGCTTTCAGATTTTTCACCACCTGGCGACTGCGCGGAGTTTCCACGTACTGCGGCTCGAAATCGTGCTCGACGTCGACGCCGAGATCGTGCTCCGGCAGATCCCGGATATGCCCCATCGAGGCGATGATATCAAACTGCTTTCCCAACATCCGGCTGATGGTTTTCGCCTTGGTGGGAGACTCCACGATCAAAAGTTTCGACATATTTATAAACTCCTGTTAAAAACGTACGCGCCCCACGCGCAAGCGCGGGCATATACACCTATACGCATATGTATGTGTGCACAAAATTACTAATACCCCCGGGCGGCGGTGATTGTCAAGCGTTTTTGTAAAAAAAATAAAAAAAAACGCATTTCATATTGGCGTAAATGCATCCACGCTGTATATTAAGGTATAGGAAATGCGATTTCATCAGGAGTTCCGGAAAAATGAAAATCAATACTCTTTTTTTCTCCGCCGCCGTTGCCGCGCTCTTGGCGGCAGGATGTTCCTCCATTCAAAACGTGACGCCGAGCGACCTCACCGTTGCGGAACTGGAAGCCAAACAGATGCGCGCCGTCGACCCCGGCAAGCGGATCAGCACCATCAAAACGTCGGTGCTCCGTCAGGAAATCAAGACGAGCAACGGCTGGATGGAGCCGGAAACGATCGAAATGGTCGAGATCAAATATCAGGCGCCCGACAAGATGAGCTGGACGACCTTTGACGAAAATCAACCGATCTCCGGATGGATCATCAACGGCGATGAAGCGTGGATGATCGATTATGAAAACAAGAACTTTTCCAATATCAGTTCGGACAAACTCGCCGATATGAAGTTCATGCAGAAACTCGTCAAACCGGACACCAGAATGAGTGAAATTTTTGAGCAGATCACCGTTGACCGCTGCACGATCGACGAAGAGCCGCTTTATCGTCTGACCTGCGTCAATCCCGGCAAAAATCCTTTTTACTTCTACCTTTCCGCGACGGATTATCTGCCGCGCCGGATCATCAGCGACTTCAACATAAAAGACGGCGGCACCATTCATTACGATTCGCAGATCCTCCGCTATCAGATGCGCGAGGGATTACTGCTCGCCGACGAGACCGTCATCGAGCAGGACGGCTTGACGCAAAAAGGGAAAGTGCTTTATTACAAAGTAAATCCCAAGTTGGAAGAAAAAGATTTCCGTCCGCCGATGTTTTAAAGTTTTAAGTTATAAGTTTTAAGTTTTAAGTACTTGGCAGGGAGCTTTTCGGCTCCCTGACCCTCCGACAGCGCCCAAGCATCGCTTGGGCTTAAAAAAGCAAACGGCAGTACGCATTGACCAAACCAATCGCGTACTGCCGTTTTGTATCGCTCTGTAAGCCGATGCGACTTGTCCCGCCGTAGCCTTGGCGAAGGGGGATGCATCGGCGCATTCAGGGGTGCGGGGGCAGTAGCCCCCGACCAAGCACTTAAAACTAAAAACTTAAAACTTATAACTCTTTTCCCCTATCTCACCTTATAATACTTGCCGCCATTTTGCGCGGAGCGGTGAGCGGCGAGACAGCATTTCAGATTGTGCAATCCCGCATCGGCGTTGACCGGTTTGCCGTCGAGGATCGACTTGGCGTGATTTTCGATCACCTGCTGATAGATGTTGACGATCTTGCGCGGCACGAGATTCTTGACGCCGGAAGCGTTTTCCAGTTCAAGGCGGATCGGATAGGCTTCGTCGGCGTAGCCGGAAAGCTGGAACATCGTCCCGAAAGAGCGCAACACGCCGCTTTCACCGTAGACTTCAAATCCCAGATTGGAAAGATTGCCGACGAGTCCGCCGCGGCGTTCGCAAAAGGCGACGCGCGCGCTCAATTGCAGACCGCAGGCGAGATCGAAGCGGATGTAGGCACCGTCCTCGGCGCGCATCGGCATCTGTTTCGGATAGTAGCAAGCGGCAAGTCCGGTGATCTCGCTGTCAAAGAGATATTCCGCGACGTAGAAACAATGGGACGCGACGTCGCCGATGGGACCGCCCATTTCCTCGATTTTGGAGCAACGCCACGTCGCCGCTTCCACGGGGGTGTAACCGCAGGCGAATTCCATATGAAAACACCCGTCGTTGATCTCGCCGAGCTTTCCCTCTTTGATATAGCGTTTTGCCAACACGTTGCGGGGATTGAAAACCATCATATGATCGACGGAGAGCGACAAACGTTTGCGCGACGCGAGCGTGATCATTTTGCGCGCATCGGCGACGCTCGTTGCCAGCGGTTTTTCGACGATCACGTGCTTGCCGGCGGCAAGCGCGGCGCACGTCGCGTGGACGTGATTGGTGTTGTTGACGGCGACGAAAACGGCGTCGATCAAATTGTCGGCAAAGATCTCATCCTGATTTTTGTAGAATTTAAGACCGAGCGCCGCCGCCGCTTTCTGCCGCGCCGGATTGATGTCGGTCACGCCGACAAGTTCCGCGTTTTTAAGCGGGGCAAACCGCTTCGTGTCGCACGCGAACCCCTCTTTGGCGATGCGGTTTTCCGCGATGCCGCCGAAACCGATGATGGCGTAACGAACTTTGCGATCCGTGATTTTTTTCATAGTCAAACTCCTGCTGTCAAGATCGATTGTTAAAAGGAACTCACATTTGAATATACTCCGCAATCGCAAAAAAAACAAGTCGCCGATACCGAAAAACATTGCAAAAAACGCAAAAGCGGACTATATTAAAGAACGATTATTGAAAGACAACTCTTTTTTACCATTTATTTAAGGAGACAGAACGATGGCTGATGAAGAAAAGAATCAGGCGTTGATGGACAAGATCGTCGCGTTGTGCAAACGGCGCGGCTTCGTTTTCCCGAGTTCGGAGATCTACGGGGGCTTCAACGGCTTCTGGGATTACGGTCCCTACGGTTCGCGGATGAAACGCGCGATCGAAAACTTGTGGTGGCACGAAATGGTCGAAATGCGCGACAACGTCGAGGGGCTTGACTCGACGATCATCTGCAATCCGACCGTCTGGAAAGCCTCCGGTCACCTCGATCAATTCAGCGATCTCATGACCGACTGCAAGAAATGCAAGGCGCGCTACCGCGTCGACCAGATGGAAGACCCGACCACCTGCCCCGCCTGCGGCAGCAAGGAAATGACCGAGCCGCGCGAATTCAATCTGATGATGAAAACCTTCGTCGGTCCCGTTTTCGACGACGAGCACGTCGCCTATCTGCGCGCCGAGACCTGCCAGCCGATTTTCGTCGACTTCCACAGCGTCCAGGTCGCGACCCGGCAGAAACTGCCTTTCGGCATCGCGCAGATCGGTAAAAGTTTCCGCAACGAGATCAATCCGCGTAACTTCACTTTCCGCAGCCGCGAATTCACCCAGATGGAAATGGAATTTTTCTGCGACGGCGAGGAAGGGATGAAGTGGTTCGAGTACTGGAAAGAGCAGCGCATCAAGTATTACCGCGAAAAACTCGGCTTCCCCGAAGATTTCATGCGCATCTACGTCCACGAGAAACTCGCGCACTACGCGCACGCCGCGATCGACATCGAAGTCAAGTATCCTTTCGGTTGGGGCGAACTTGAAGGCGTCCATCACCGCGGCACCTGGGATCTTTCGCGCCACAGCGAATTTTCCGGTCAGGATCTGCAATATATCGACCACGACAATCACCGCAAACTGATGCCGACCGTCATCGAAACCAGTGTCGGGCTCGACCGCACGATGCTCGCCTTGCTCAGCCTCGCCTACGACGAGGAAAAGGCGGCGACGCAAAAGGCGGATATGGAGGAAGACACCCGCGTCATCCTCCACTTGCCCGCCGCCGTCGCGCCGATCCAGGTCGCCGTGCTGCCGCAGTCGAAAAAGCTCAAAGAAAACGCCTACAATCTTTACAAGAGCATCGACCGTCACTTCCGCAGTGAATACGATGAAACGGGCAGTATCGGCAAACGTTACCGCCGTCAGGACGAGATCGGTACGCCCTACTGCATCACCTTTGACTTCGACTCGCTCAACGACAACGCCGTCACCGTGCGCGACCGCGACACGATGCAGCAAGAGCGCGTCAACGTCACGCAGTTGCGCGACTATCTCGAAAAGAAAATGGACATCTGATGACGTCTGTCCATCACCTCACCCGTGACTGGGAAGCGACGCTTGCCAGTCGCGGCGGAGAGTTGCTTCAATTGCGCTACCGCAGGAAAAACTTTCAACTCCTGCATACGACACGCCCCATCGACCGGGAAATAAAAAATCCGGAAAGACGGGGCGTTTCCTTTTCGCTTGCGCCGCTTGATATTGAAAATACGCTTTTTGAGTTGGAGGAGTACGCCGATGGCTTCGGAGCACGCTATCATCACGCCAGAGAAAAGTGTTGTGATTTCACGTTTGACGTATGGCTCCGTTATCAGTTTTATCCCCGCACGGTGCGGCAGAGCATTTTTATACAGAATTTCAGCAAAGAGCCGTTGCCGCTTGAACTTGCGTTATACCCTTGTTTCCGCCTGACGGAAAATTCCGCGACGGAGATCACGGCGGGGGGAAATATGGAAGTTGCCCCTCGCCCGAGCGGATTTGCCGGAGCGGTCATTCACCATCCGGCAAAAGAGTTGCACATCGCCTACATGGTCGATCCCGCCTACCCGCAATGGGACATCAGACGGGGAGGGAAATTTTTCTGCGCCGGATTGCAGAGCGATACGCCCATTGCGCCTGCATCCAACCGCACCTTGACGACTGTTTTTTCGATCAGCGATTGAATTTTGCCGCAAAAGCGCAGTGGAGAGCCTTGTCGCCGTAGCGGTCATCGCCGTCGGCAAGTTCCTGCGCGGTGTAGTGAGATAAAATGTCTGTCACCGTCGCGCGTTCATCTTGAATGACAAAGGCGATCTGCCAAGTGCGGCAACCGATAAAAAAGCCCCCTGCCCCGTCGGGAGCAACGCGCTTGCGTTTTTGATTCAAGGGATCGAGCGACAACTGAACTTCTGCAAAATTTTCCAGATCGGGACCGCCTGCTGCGCGCAAAAAGACGATTTTTTTCATCGCGTTCGCGGAGAAAACGACGGTGAATTTTTTCGGCGACAGCGCATCGCGCCAGGCGACCTTGGCATCGGGAAATGCATCGACTTCCGGAATGTAGGGTTTGATGTCCAAAACCGGCGTGCCGTCAAGCAGATCGCTCTGCGAAATAAAAATTCTTTTGCCTTCAATGGCGTCCAATTTGACGCAACTTAAACCGATGGGATTGGGACGGTACGGCGCGCGTGTCGCCAGGACGCTGATCTTGCCTTTTTCCGGAGCGACGGGAGGGCGGACAAAGGGTTTCCAGTTATCGTTCAGGTGAAAACAGAAAATCACCCAGATCCTTTCGATTCCGGCAAGATCGCGACAAGCGTCAATAATTTTCGGATCGTCGACAAGTTCGATCACGCCGCCACTCGTCGAAAACGCTCCCTGCCGCGGCGTTTCAAACCGGAACTTCTGCGGCGATGTATAAAACCCTATCGGGGAAAATGGCAAAATCATCGGACTGATTTCCTCAGAACTGAAATCCTGCAAATAAAACTTTCTTTTGCAGAAAGTTTGGTCGGCAAATCAGCACATCTTGATTACGCTTGATTTTTCAAAAAATCAACGATCAAATCACCTACCCGTTGCGATGCCTTGCCGTCATCCATACAACCTTTTTCCGTCAAAAAGGCGGCGACTTTTTCCCGATAAGTTTTTTCGTCAAAATCAAGGATACATTTTTTCAATTCGTGCGAATTCTGCGCGATCGGGAATGGCGTTTCCGCTATCGGATAAAACAATCCGCGTTGCGTTTCATAGTCATGCAAATCGATCGTATAAATAAAAGCGGGGCGCCCGCTCAACATAAAATCGAAGATGCAAGACGAATAATCGGTACACAAGACATCAGACATCACCAGGATTTCCTGCGCATCGGGGTGTTGTGTTACGTCAATAACGTATGACATGTTTTTCCCCAACCCCATTTCTTTTTGCTTCATCGTGGGGTGAAGCCGTAAAAGGATGTACCATTCGCCGCCGAAACGGGTTTCAAGCGCCTCCTGCAACATTTCCAAATCCAATTGATACGCATCCAATTTCCGACCGTGGCGAAATGTCGGCATATAGGTAAAAATATGCGCATCCGGGGGAATCTCATATTGCTTTTTTAGTTTCAGGACCAATTCGCTGTTGTTTTGAAAAAAACAATCGTTCCGCGGATGCCCGAAATGCATAATCCCGGGTTGAATCGTTTCGGTGGAAAAACACAGCCGGTAGTAGTTATCATCAAAAGTGCTGTTTGAAATCAAAAAATCAATGGCGGACAATGCAATTAACATCTGCGCGTACACTCCGGGGGTATTTTCCTCCATCGACGGAATTTTTTTGATTCCCAGTGAGCCATGCCAGGTCTGAATGTAAAGTTGGTCTTTCCTTTTACGCAATCCCCGTCTGAAAATGTGGCGTTTCAAATGCGTGTCGACCCAAACAGATGCCGTCGACAAATAGTACAATTCGGACCAGAACCCCCGTTTGACTCTCTTGATTTCAGGCGGGAAATCACATTTTGCATCCGCGGTCGCGACCCAGATCAACTCAACCGGAAGTTTGCGGCGGATCAACTCCAATGCGATATATTTGGAGTTGTCCATAAACCCTTTGCCATTAAAGGCATCCAAGACAATACGCCCGGGGACCCTACGAAAAAAGCAACTGATGAGTGATGCAAAAAAGCGAAAGCAAAAAAGTTGAACCTTGGCAAAAAAAATTTTAATCGATCTTTGGGGCATCATTTAACCTTGAATTGCACTCTGTCTACCAACATCCTAAACGCTCCGTCATCGTCAGGATGTTCACATTATATCATACTGTCGCGTAAAATAGTCAAGGTGCGTTCAACGCCTTGCTTTATGTCATATCGCATTTCCCAACCGAGCGCGGCTGTTTTATCCCCGTTCAATCTTGCTTTTTGCGCCGTACTGAAACCCGCCCGTTCAAGTTCACCGGGTAATTCAAAAACGACTTCAGTGTTTGCCGCTTTTGCAATAATGGCGGCAAGATCTTTCAGCATAATATCCGATTTAACATTTGCGATATTGTATGCTTCTGCATTCTGCCCCTTGAGCATTGCAGTTAAAATACCGGAAACAGCATCGGCGCAATAGGTATATGAAAAATATTGCAATCCTTGACTTTTTAAAACAATGTTTTCGCCGCGAACAGCCTTGAATAAAAACTGCGACATCGCCTTGGTATCCGTTTTCAACAACGTAGGACCATAGCAACGGGACAAACGCGGAATGACAAAATCAACGCCGTGTTCTTTCAGATAAGCTTGACACAATGCTTCCGAACATCGTTTACTTTCTGTATAATCAGCCCGCAAGGTATTTGAATTTATATATCCGCAATAGTTTTCATCAAAAAATTCAACATCATTTCGATTTTGTCCATATATTTCCACGCTGGAAGCAAGTACAAAACGTTTCGACTGCAATTTCACAGCCCAATCAAGCAAATTTTTCGTTCCGTAAATATTCGTAGTAATCGTGCTGATTGGCTCCTGCGCGTAAGCGACCGGATGCGTATTGCTGGCTAAATGGACAATATATCCATTGCATTCATTTATTCCATCCGGCAATGAATCTGCGACGTTGCAAGCTTTTATTTTTATATGCTCATTGATACCAAAACGCGCAATCGCTCTCTCGGCATTGCGGCACAAAACAATAATTTTGCAATTCATATCGCAATGCTGATTGCGATACGACAATACATCGACCAAAAAACTGCCAAGCAAACCGGTAGCGCCACTGATTATGATGCTTTTATTTTGCAACAAATCCCAGGGCAATGGCAAACTTGCCACATTTTTGCAATCTTCGAGATATAACGGATGTTGCCAAATCTGCATATGAATTCCTATTTAAGCCACGAATCTTTTGGAGATTGAAGATATGCTTTGAATAATTCCAAGTCATCCTTGGTCGTAAGTTTTATATTACGATCACTGCCCAGCGCGAAATACAACCGATGACCGAAATCAACCATCAGTGTGTTTGCATACGTCCCTGGTCCGATTCCAATATTCTTTTGGAAGGCTTCTTTATACACTTGACTGACGATCCCGTATTTATACGCTTGCGGAGTAGATACGCGACGCAATGTGTCACGCGATATGTATTTGACTGTGGAATTTTCGTCGTCTTTTAAAAAAATCTGCTCATTATACGGCATGGAAGTGATTCCATTGCCATGAGTTTTACATTTTTCAATGACGTCGGTCAGAACATTTTTGTCAACTAACGGTCTGATTCCGTCATGAATGATGACAATGTCGTCCTCTGAACACAAATCAGCAACCTCAGAAAGACCGTTTCTAATGGACTCCTGACAAGTCGCTCCCGCCTGAACAACTTTCTTTAATTTTGTAATATTGAATTGCTTACAGTATGCTTTTACGACCTGATGCCAACCATCAATGCATACAACAACGATGCCGTCAATCAGAGGATGAGCCTGAAATCCGAGTAGCGTATATACCAAAACGGGCTTATCTAAAATATTTACAAATTGTTTTGGTATATCCTGCCCCATTCGCTGACCGCTTCCGCCGGCAATGATTACTGCAATATTCATTCAAACAACACTTTCTTCATTCTGAATGTATGTTCACTCACTGTCCGGGCAAAATTGCCGAACTCGATTATAACATCGGCTCCTGCGCTAATCAAAGGTGTTCAGTATCTTTAATCCGGGCGCAGAAACACCAAGTATGCCATACAATAGCATCTTTCAGCAACTTTTCAAGTTCATTCCCCGATATTGTTTTGATAAAATGACAAAACGGGGAGCTGTATTTTATAACAAAAACCCAAAAGGCAAAAAAACGGTCGCAAAAATTTGCGACCGTTGGAGCTTAAAAAAACTGGCTCCGGCAGGAGGATTCGAACCTTCGACCAAGTGGTTAACAGCCACCTACTCTACCGCTGAGCTATGCCGGAGCATCAAAGTTTTATAATATATGCCGGAATCTTAAACTTTGCAAGCCGTTTCCCGGTAAAAAATCAACTTTTTCGCAAAAATTCCTTAAAATTTCGTCAACGGCTTTTTGCCGATGCCGTAGATGTTGAAGCCGATCTCAAAAAGCTTTTTCCGGTCAAGCAGATTTCTGCCGTCGAAAATAAAGGCGGGCTTTTCCATATCATCAAAGATTTTCTGATAATCCAAATCCTTGAAGCACTGCCAATCCGTCGCGACGACGATCGCGTGGACGCCTTTGAGCGCGTCATAGGGATCTTCGCAGAAGTGCACTTTTTGATAACCGATCATATCCTGTTTGGCGTTTTCCAACGCCTTGGGGTCGTAAATGAAAAGTTCCGCGTGTTCCTCAAGAAGCTGACGGCAGACCGCGATCGCGGGAGATTCCCTCGTATCGCCGGTATCCGCCTTAAAGGCGAACCCGAGCACGCCGATGCGTTTGTCGGCAACGGTGTTGAACATCGCGCCGAGCATATTTTCCACAAAGCGTTTCGCCTGGTAGTCGTTAAGTTTCACCACTTCTTCCCAATAGGCGGCGACTTCCGGCAAACCGTAGTGTTCGCAAAGATAAACCAGATTCAAAATGTCCTTTTTGAAGCAGGAACCGCCGAAGCCCAGCCCCGCTTTCAGGAAACGCGCGCCGATGCGTTTGTCGCGCCCCGCCGCCGCGGTCACCTGATCGATGTCCGCGCCGGTGCGTTCGCACAAGGCGGAGATCGAATTGACCGATGAGACCCGCTGCGCGAGGAGCGCGTTTGAAACCAGTTTCGTCAACTCGCTCGACCAGATATTGGTCGTGATGATGCGTTCTTTGGGCACCCAGTTTTCATAGATCGCGGAAACTTCCTCCATCGCCTTGCGCCCTTCGGGGGTTTCCATACCGCCGATCAGCACGCGGTCGGGACTCTCTAAATCGGCGATCGCCGTCCCTTCGGCAAGAAATTCCGGATTGGAAACGATCTGAAAATGGATCCCTTTGGTATTCGCGTGAAGCACCCGGCTCAACGCCTGCGCCGTCCGTACCGGAAGCGTGCTTTTTTCGACGACGATCTTGTCGCTGTCGGCATATTCGACGATGCTCCGGGCGGTCTTTTCCAAAAACTGCAAATCCGCCGCCTTGCCCGCGCCGTAGCCGAAAGTCTTGGTGGGCGTGTTGACGCTGACAAAGATGATGTCCGCCCGTTTGATTTCGCCTGGGATATCGGTCGAGTAAAACAGATTGCGGTTGCGGCAACGCGCCACGACTTCCGCCAATCCCGGTTCAAAAACGGGCAGTTTATCCGAATTCCACGCATCGATGCGCGATTGATTGATATCGACCACCGTCACCCGGTAATCGGGACATTTATCGGCGATCACCGCCATCGTCGGCCCGCCGACGTACCCGGCACCGATACAGAGAATGTTTTTTTTCGCCATAAATAAGACTCCTTACAACGATATAGTACGCTTAAATATATCGCCAAAAAGTGGGTTTGTCAAGGGAGAGATGAGAGATGAGAGATGAGAGATGAAAACTACCATACGCGAAGCCGCGAGTACCGGAGCGAAGCGAGGAACGGATGCGCGAGAGCGCGGGGGGCTCCCCCGAAAATCGACCGAAGCCGCGAAGCGGGGCGACGGCTCTCACGCCGTCGCAGGAGATTTTAAGGGGGAAAGAGATGAGAGAACCCACGCAGAGCGATGTATCGCGCCGCAGGCGTGAATAAGCGCGGGTGATGAAATTGCCAATCTCTTCTATTGCGATGATTTGTCGGATTTTTTATCCTGCAACTTTAATTTCATCGTAAATTGTGTCGTGCCAAGAATGCGAACGAGTTCTTCGCAATCCGCATAAATACTGTTGAACTGTCGAGAGGTAATATATTTTGATGCAAAAAGGAGCCGTAGCCAGTATGCCGTTTCTCTCGCTTCTTTATACGCAATTGAGATTTTTGTCTGAAAATCGGGGGCGGACTGCGCACCTTGACTTTCTTCTATATTCGCGCCAATACTGGTCCCGGAACGCAAAATCTGTTTACTTAAAATCGTCTCTTTTTTCCTAACGGAAAGATATTGATATAACTTGACGATTCTCAATGCGAAAGCAAAAGCTTTCTCTACCGCGAACTGATTTGGCGTCCTCTCATCTCTCATCTCTCATCTCTATCTTTTCCAGTTCGTCGACGGCGGCGTCGGCGCGACGCGTGAAATCGACGTTTCCGGCGTAGCGGATCGCCTGAATGCGGCGCGTGTCGATTTCAGAGAGAAATTCGGAAATCAGGTGATTACAGACATTCTGGTCGAACGGCTCCGGCACGACACCGCCATTCGCCGCCGCGACCAGCGGAGCAAAGCCGCAGGCACCGGAGGCGATGACGGGACACCCGGATGCGATCGCTTCGGTAAGAAAGGCACCCGCCGCTTCATTGCGCGAAAGCAATACGGCAAGATCCGCAGCCAACAGCAATTCCGGTACGTCATCGCGAGGCCCCATCGGGTGAATATGATCAGCGACACCATAATTTTGCGCAAGTTTCAAAATAGGAGCGGCATCGGATCTGCCGGCAAAAAAGAAATGTGTCCTTTTTTTGATTTCCTCGGGCAACGCCGCCAATGCGAGAACCGCCCGATCCACCCCCTTGCGGACAAAATCAGTTCCGACGGAAAGTATCATTCTGTCAGTCGGCGCAAGTTGCAGTTTTTTTCGCATCGCTTCACGCCGCGCAGCCGATGTTTCATCACAGCGGAAAACGGAGTCGATACCGGGCGGCAGTTCGGTAAAGCGTTCATCCGGCGTATGATAAAACGATTGATAATCCGTTTTCTGATGCGGGACGATCGTCCAGATGCGCGTTTTGACGTCAGGAGCAAAGATCCGCCGTTCCTGATCGAGAAATGTGCGGTAACGCGGCAGCAGATGACAGAGAAGTTTTCCGTGCCGTTGCGGCATTTCCAGCGCATAGCACTCATCGGCGGCGAAATAAAAATCGCAGCCGGGAATGCGGTTAAAAGCGGCGGAAACGTCAAATTCCGTCAGACGCGGTTGAACTTTTCGCTCGAATTCCCGCATTTTCGCGTGATTGCTCCACGCGGAAACTTTGATAAATTCAATTTTTACGCCGTCGGGCAAAGCCCCGTCCCATTTCGTCGTCAAAATCGTTACCGCGTGTCCGCGGCGGGCGGCGCACTCGGCAATGCGGAGCATATCGCGCTCCAATCCTCCATAGGGGAAATAGCGAAAGACGACGATGGCGATTTTCATAAGACGTTATTTCTTTTTTCCGCCGATGATATAGGTCGCAAGCGGCGGGAAGCCGTTGAATTCGACGGAGGCGTAACTTGACGTGTACGCTCCGCAAGTCAGCCAGTAGAGGCGGTCGCCCGGTTTGATGTATGCCGGCAGCGGATTACGGAAATACTCGTACATCACGTCCTGACTGTCGCAGGTCGGGCCCGCGATGATGAAGTCGGTACATTCCTCGCCGCGCGCTTCGCTGTAAATCGGGTACTTGATGCTTTCATCGAGCGTTTCGACCAACCCGTTGAAGCGGCCGACGTCGGTATAAAGCCAGCGGTCGATGCCGGTCGCCGACTTTTTGCTGATCAGAACGACCTCGCTGACGATGATGCCGCATTCGCCGACCATGGAACGCCCCGGTTCCAGAATGATCGTCGGCAGATCTTCGCCGAAGTCCTCTTTCAGATAACGGGTGATCTCCTCGGCGTAGACCTCCATCTCGTTGGTCTTGCTGATGTAATTCGCCGGGAAGCCGCCCCCCATATTGATCATTTTGAGGTGAATGTTTTCCTCCTCCAAATAATCGTAAATGTAGCGCACTTTGGCGATCGCCGAGTCCCACGCGCCGATCTCGCGCTGCTGCGAACCGACGTGGAAACTGATGCCGTAAGGTTCCAGATTCAATGTCTTGGCGAGCATAATGAGGTCGATCGCCATATCGGGGTGACAGCCGAATTTGCGCGAGAGCGGCCAATCCGCCGTCTCGCCGCCCTCGGAAAGGATGCGGCAAAAGACTTTTGCGCCCGGAGCTTCTTTTGCGATATTGCGCAAATCATGCTCGCTGTCGGTCGCAAAAAGCCGCACGCCCTTTTCGTAGAAATAGCGGATGTCCGCCGGTTTTTTGATCGTATTGCCGTAACTCAAACGCTCCGGCGGCACGCCGAGCGACAGGACGCGGTCAAGTTCGTAGCGGGAGGCGATGTCAAAGGAGGAACCGAGATCGCGCAACAACGAAATCACTTCCGGCGCGGGATTCGCCTTGACGGCGTAATAGATTTGGGCAAAGGGAAAGAATTTCTTCAATTCCTGATATTTGCGGCGGACAATGTCCAGATTGACCAAAAGAAACGGCGTTTCGTGCCGCGCGGCCTCCGTCTTGAAGAGTTGCCACTCTTCTTCGGAATAGTAGTCAGTGAGATGGAGGGGCATAAAATGGGGTCCTTTCCGAATTTGGATTTAAAGAAAATCGTTGTCCAGCACGGACATCTGGTCTTCGACAAATTCCATCGCCTTGGCGAACGCGCGGGCGCGATGACTGATTTTATTTTTTTCTTCGGCGGGCAACTCCGCAAAGGTGCAGTCGTAACCGTCGGGAATGAATACGGGATCGTAGCCGAAACCGCCCTCGCCGCGGGGGGCATCCGCGATACGCCCTTTGACTTCGCCCTCAAAGGTGTCGATCACTTCGCCGTTGACCGCGATCGCGATGACGCAGACGAAACGGGCACGGCGGTTTTCCTTGCCGTCAAGTGCTTTGAGCAGTTTTTCGATGCGTTCGGGCCCCGTCGGCGCGTAGCGGGCGGAGTAAATGCCGGGCGCGCCGTCGAGCGCCTCGACTTCCAAGCCGGAATCGTCGGCAAACGCGGGCACGTCGCAGTATTTGCACGCCGCGAGCGCCTTGATCGAAGCGTTTTCCTTGAAACTTTTGCCGTCCTCTTCGATCTCGGGGAAATCCGGATAATCCAGCAATGATTTCAACTCGACATTCTGATCGCCGATCAAAGCGCGGAATTCATCCACTTTGTGGGCGTTTTTTGTTGCGACGACGATATAAGCCATAAAAAAACTCACTCCATATTTGGTATTTTCATTTACCCGGCATATATTATAACAAGAAACGGGATTTTTGCAAATGAATTATGACCTTTGCCGGCAAATTTTTTCAAAATTTTATGCCAAAACACTTCTGATCGGCTTTTCCGGAGGAGCCGACAGTACCGCGCTGCTTGAAATCGTCCGTGAATTGCAACCGGAATTTTCCTACCGTTTCGTCGCGATCCACTTCAACCACCATCTCCGCGGCGCGGAGTCCGACCTCGAAGCGCAGAATGCCGAAAAGTTCGCCTTGACTCGCGGCATCGACTTCCAAAAGGTCGATCTGGAAGTTTCCGATCAGGGAAATTTGGAAAACGCCGCCCGCGAGGCGCGTCTCGCGGCGTGGCGGACGCTGGTCAAACAATACCGCGCCGACGCCGTTTTGCTCGCGCATCACGCCGACGACCGCATGGAAAATCTCCTGCTCCGGCTGGGGCGCGGCGCCAACGCTTCGGGCGCGACCTCGCTGCGCGCCGTCTCGTGCCTCAACGGGATCTGCTTCGTGCGTCCCTTGCTTAACTTTGCCAAAGCGGAACTTGTCGAATTTCTCCGTCAGCGCGGCATCACGGAATTTGCCGAAGATTCAAGCAACGCCGACTGCCGCTACTTCCGCAACCGTCTGCGGAATGAGATCCTCCCTGCCCTCTACGCGGCGGCGCCCGGAGGAAAAAAAGGATTTCTCACCGCGCTGGAAGCGTTGGAAAAAGACGCTCTTTTTTTGGAGGAAACAACAAAAAGTTATTTCACCGGGGGCGATCCCGGCAAAGCCGATTTCTGGCGCAAAGCTCCGGAAGCGTTGCGCCCGCGACTGCTTCGCCGCTATATTCAGGAAGAAACGGGAAGCGATTTTCTCCCGACAAGCGGCGACATCCGCCGCCTGGATGAAGCCTTGTCCGGCGACGAAACGCCAATCCGTCGTCTGACGCTTTCCGGCGGCATTACTCTGATTTTGACGCGGAAGTCGTTCGCGTTGGAGATCCCTGCTCCGCCGGAAGTCCTCTGGAATTGGCAAAAGGAAACCTCTCTCATTTGGGGAAATCAGCAAATTTGCGTCATTCCGGACGACGGGACGCCCTGCGCGCCCGACGAAGCGCGTTTTGAATGCGGCGCCCTGCCCTGCCCGTTCGTCGTCGGAGCCGCAAAAGAGGGCGAAACGATGATCCCTTTCGGCAGAGAGTCCCGGGAAAAACTCAAAAAACTTCGCATCGACCGCAAGCAAAGCGCATTCCCTCCATTGCCGGTACTTCGCGATTCAAAAGGAAAAGTTTTCTGGTTTGCCGGTGTCCGACAGGGGGCGGCTTGCGCCGTGACTTCGCCGCACCAAAAAAGCGTGCGTTTCAAATTGCGGGAACTACCGCTTTTCCAGCACGAAAACCGCGCTGACGGCAAATAAGTTCGGGATCCGGCGGCTCAACATCGGGAAACGCGCCGCGATCGGCGTTTCCTGCACGATCTCGATCCCGAATTCCCGGCACGTATCGCGAAAATCGGCGATCGTCCCCAAGTGGATGTTGGGCGTATTGTACCATTGATAAGGCAACTGGGCGTTGCGCGGCATTTTGCCCGCGAGCAGTTGCAAACGGCAACGCCAATGGGCGAAATTAAGAAAACTCACCGCCGCACGTTTGCCGACGCGCACGATATGTTTCAACAGGAGATCGGGACGCCGGATCTCCTGCAAGGTATGGCTGACGACGACAAGATCAAACGAATGATCCTCGGCGAAATCCAGCGAATTGTCCAAGTCGCCCTGAATCACGGGAACTCCGTTGGCGATACAGCGGCCGATCGAATCGGCGTCGATCTCAATGCCGAGCACATCGGCGCCGCGCTCCTCTTTCAACTGCTTCAAAAAGATACCGTCTCCGCAACCGAGGTCGAGTACACGGTCCCCGGGCTGAACCAGTCCGGCGATGACTTCAAGGTCGCGCCGGCGGTTGACGTCAAGATCGCGTCGCTCAAACATTATTTCACCTCCACTTGACGCAGGAAATCGCGCACCATACGCCCGAGCCTGTCGACTTCCAGCAAAAAGGCGTCGTGCCCGTAGCCGGATTGGATCTCGCAGAAAGAAACCTCCTTGCGATCACGCAACAACGCTTCGACCATCAGCCGCGACTGCCGCGTCGGAAAAAGCCAGTCGCTTGAAAAGGAAACGATCAGAAATTTCGCCGAAACGTTGGCAAACGCCTTGGCGAGATCGCCGTCCGTTTCCGCCGTCAGATCAAAATAATCGGTCGCCCGCGTAATGTACAAATAGGCGTTGGCGTCAAAGCGTTCGACGAAGCGTTTGCCCTGATGCTCCAAGTAACTCTCTACGGCAAAATCGTGAGCGAAATCGAAATCGTACTCCGACTTGTCCTGTAAATTACGGCCGAATTTGCGGCCGAGCGATTCTTCGGAAAGATAGGTGATATGAGCGAGCATCCGCGCCGCCGCCAGACCTCTCCCCGGCGGATCATCGGGAGGATAGTCGCCGTTTTTCCAATTCGCATCCGAGCGGATGGCGTCGCGAGCGACCCAGTCAAACGCGATATTCTGCGGCGAATAGCTCGCCGCCGTCGCGATCGGGACGATCGCACGCATCGCATCGGGATAATCGACCGCCCATTGCAACACCTGCATCCCGCCCATCGAACCGCCGACCACTGCGAGCAACTGACGGATCCCGAGCATATCGACGAGCCGCTTCTGCGCCCGCACCATATCGCGCACGGTGATGACGGGGAAGTCAAGGTGGTACGGTTTTCCCGTATCGGGGTCGATCGACTGCGGGCCTGTCGAACCGGAACAGCCGCCCAGCACATTGGAGCAGATGACGAAGTAACGGTTGGTATCGATATATTTGCCGGGACCGACCATTTCATCCCACCAGCCGCTTTTGCGGTCGGAAACATCGTGTTTGCCGCAAACGTGGGCGTCGCCCGTCAAAGCGTGCGTGATCAATACCGCGTTGGAAGCGTCGGCATTGAGTTCGCCGACTGTTTCATAGCGGATGACAACGTCCTTGAGAGAGCGTCCGCAATCCAGCGGCAAATCCTCCGTTAAACGGCACTCCTGCGGGAGCGTGATCAATGTAGCGGTGTTTTCGATTTTAACGTTACTCCTCAAATCATTTTTATAATATACAGCAAAAACGATGATTTTGCAAAAAGAAAAAACCGCTTCAAACTCGATTGAAGCGGTTTGGAGAAGACTCCCGCGGACTAAACCGTCATCAATTCCTTTTCCTTCTCGGCGAGCAGCGCGTCGAAACTTGCAATGTACCGATCGGTCATTTTCTGGATGTCGTCGAGCATCTTTTTCAACTCGTCCTCGGTAAGATTACCGTCCTTTTCCGCTTTTTTGGCGGTTTCATTGCCCTCGCGGCGGATATTGCGGAGCGACACTTTGGCATCTTCGGCTTCGCCTTTCGCCTGCTTGGAAAGCGCGGCGCGGCGTTCCTGACTCAACGGCGGGATCGGCAATTTGATCGTCTTGCCGTCGCTCATCGGCGTGATGCCGATGTTGGAAGCGAGGATCGCCTTTTCGATCGCGGCGACGGCGTGCGCGTCCCACGGCTGAATGACGAGAAGCCGCGCCTCCGGCGTCGTAATCCCGGCAATGTCGCGCAAACGCGTCGACGTGCCGTAATAGTCGATCATCAACCCCTCTACGAGCGAGGGAGAAGCCTTGCCGGTGCGGATCGCGGCGAAAGAATTTTTCAGCGCGTCCTCGCTTTTGAGCATATATTCCTCGACCGTGTCGAGCAGAAGTTCGATTTCACAATTGTACATTTTTCTCTACCTCGGGAAAAGTCCGCTTACGCCTGCGACTTTTTCGCTTTTTCCTCCGCGTTGAGCGCGGAAAGTTGTTTTTTCAATTCGCGCTTGCCGGCGGAGCGAAGCGCGCAAAGTCTTTCTTTCTGGGACTGACGCGGAGAGGTTTTGCCCTGCTCCCACAAACTGACAGTGTGCGTCGCGACATCGAGCAAAAGAGCAAGTTTTTCCTGCGTCAATTTCAATTTCTTGCGAAGCCGCACGATGCCTTTCGCATTCAGCCGCACCTTGACGGGTGCGATGGGCGCGGCGGCGGACTTGCCGGTGCAGTTTTTATCCATTCCATTCAAACGTTTTTCCAGCAAAGCGACCGCTTTTTTCTCTTCGGAAAGCTGATGACGAAGCGTTGAAACGGTTTTTTCCAGCGTCTGAACGGCGATACGGATCTCCTTGCGGGCGAGACGGCGAATCTCATCGCTTAAAACTTGCTTGATGTCAGGCATAACTACAATCCCTTATTTTGATAATTGTTCCCCCGGCGTATTGCCTTTTTGACAATATAACTCCGCTTTTTGAAATGTCAAGCGTTTTTATCGTAAAACGGCTATTTTTCGCTCAAAAATTTTCTTATGACGCAAAAAATAAGAGGGGGCGGAAATGTTCTTTTTATTTTACACAAAAAGTGCCGTTCCGATGCGCACGATCGTTGCGCCGCAGGCGATGGCACTCGCAAAATCGCCGCTCATTCCCATCGAGAGAACGGGCAGAGAAAGTCCCAAATCTTTTTCCAATTGATCGCGCAAGGCGGCAAGTCCGCCGAAAACCTGGTGCAAGACAGCCTCCTCCGCGTGATTGGGCGCCATCGTCATCAATCCGACAAAATGGATATTTTTACAATTTGCCGCGACTTTCGCCGCGCCCGCGGCTTCCGATACCGTGAAGCCCCCTTTGCTTGTTTCGCCGGAAACGTTGACTTCAAGCATCACATCGGGATGACGGTTTTCCTCGCCGCAAATGCGGTCGACGCGCTCGATCAGGGCAATGGAATCCAAAGCGTGGATCACCTGCGCGTTTTTGACGACCTTGCGCACCTTGTTGGACTGTAATGGTCCGATAAAATGCCATACGATATCGTCCGGCATCGCCGCCGTCTTGCGGAGCAATTCCGGCTCGCGGTTTTCCGCGAAATGACGCACGCCGAGATCGTAAAGCTCTTGCACCTGCGGCAAATCGACGCTTTTGGTGACGGCGAGCAACAACACCTCTTCGGGATCGCGATCCGCCCGCTTCGCCGCGGCAGCGACCGCCGCCGCCAAGATACGGTAATTTTCCTGAATGCTCACTTTTGCCGCTCCGAAGCGAGTTTTACCGTATGCTCCGGCGGACGTGCTGTGATTTTCGCTCCGGGCGGCAGACTTTCCGTCAACCAGACATTGCCGCCGACGACCGCATTGTCGCCGATCGTCACGTCGCCCAAGACCGACGCACCGGAATAGATCGTCACGTTGTTGCCGATCGTCGGATGGCGTTTGTTGCCTTTGATCAACATCCCGCAGGCGTCTTTCGGGAAACTCACTGCGCCCAGCGTAACGCCTTGATAGATGCGGACATTGTCCCCGATGACCGCCGTTTCGCCGACGACGACGCCGGTGCCGTGGTCGATGAAAATGCCTTTGCCGAGTTGTGCCCCGGGGTTGATGTCGATGCCGGTCACGGTGTGCGCGTACTCGGTCATCATCCGCGGAATAAGCGGAACTTTTTGCTGATAAAGCAGATGCGCCAATCGCTGAATGGTGATCGCTTTCAATCCCGGATAACTGACGATGATCTCGTCGTAATTTTTCGCGGCGGGATCTCCGATGAAAGCGGCGGCGATATCAAACTTGACGATCTCGCGCAACGGCACCAGCGCGGCGATCACGCTGTCGGCGATCACGACGCACCGGGAATCCGGTTGCCCGCACTTTTCGGGAGCGGGACACTTCGGTGCATCCTTGCAGGGGCGGCGCATCGTGCGTTGAAGCATACCGAGCAATTCGCCGCGGACGGCGCGCAACTTGCCCTCGGTTGTTTTTTCCTCAAACTTGCGGACAAAACCGGGATAAAGCAATTCGAGCAACTTCTCCGTCAGCGCGATCACTTCGTTGCGGCGCGGCAGATCGTCGAAGCCGCCGGGATTGACGCCGACGTTGTCAAGATAGGTCGCATCCAGTTGCGCGGCAAGCGTTTTCAAATCAAGATCCGCCATAAAAAATCACTCCACATTTTGAATCTGCTCACGCAGTTTTTCCAATTCGCTCTTAAAGAGGACAAGCAACGGCGAAACTTCCACGCCTCCGGCTTTGTTGCCGAGCGTCGTGATCTCGCGGAAAGACTCCTGAATCAAAAAATCCATGCTCCTGCCGACCGGGCGATCCGATTGCAGAAAATTCTGAAACTGCGCGAAATGGCTTTTCAGGCGCGTGATCTCCTCGGTCACATCGGCGTGATCGGCATAAAAAAGCACTTCGCGCAAAAGTTGCTCGTCATTGGCGGGCACGGGGATGCGCTCTGCTTTCAATTTGCCGAGGATGCGCTGTTTCTGCAATTCGGGGATTTTCGCGACGATCGGTTCGATTTTTTCAAGCGTTTCCCGAAGCAGTTGCAACCGTTTCAAGGTATCCTGTTTCAACGCCTCGCCCTCGACGGCGCGCATTTGCTGATAACGGCCGATCGCCGCGTCGAGCACCGCAAAAAAGGCTTCTTCAATGCCGGGAGCATCGGGGTCGAAAACGTTGCCGGAAATGACGCCGGGCGCGGAAACCAGCGTTTCCACGTTGACGTTTTCATCCAGCTGACACGCCTTGCGCACCGCCCGGCAGTTTTCGACGAGCGCGCGGAGCAATTCCTGATCGATCCTGGTCGAGGAAACGCGATTTCCCTCGCAGTGCCAACTGCCGCGCAGCGACACGGAACCGCGCGAGATCACGGCGGCGAGTCTCTGCCGGACGCCGCTTTCAAAGGAATTGAATTCCGGCGGCAGATTGCAGCGCAACTCAAACTGTTTGCGGTTGACCGAAGAAATTTCCAACGTCAAGACGCTGCCGGGAGAGATCTCGCCTTCCGCCTTGCCGAATCCTGTCATACTGAACATAGTGACCTCGACTATTTTACTTCCGGAATCAACTGCGTGTTGAAATCATCCGGATTTTTGACCACGTGAAGCGTGTGTTTCGCCACTTCGTCCGGCGTCAGAATACCGGCGAAAAGGATGTCCCACCCGGTCAATTCCGGCGAGGAATAGCCGGAAAAGACCACCCGGCGATCCGCGATCTCCCAGATGAGCGAATACTGACGGGATTTTTTCATCCTCTCCTTGGTTTTTTCGACCTTGTCCGCATCCATTTTCAAATCGGTATTGAAGTTGACGTCCAAATCGGTTTCCGCCAAAACGGGATAGGTGTAACGCACCCGATTGATCTCCTCCGTCGTCAGATTGGCGGCGAGATTGTTGAGCAAATAGGTACGGGCGGACTTCAACATCTCATCCTGCGCCTGCGCCGTGCGATGGAATTTTTTGCGGATCAGACGATTGGGTTTCCAGTACTGCATCCGCTCCTCGGAAAAACCGCAGACCATATAGATCGCTTCTCTCTCCGGGATCTCCCACGCGACGCAGATCTGCCGGATATAACCGTTGGTTTTTTCCCAGCTGCCCATTTCTTCGGGATCGCCCAATCCCTCGCCTTTGAGCAGGATCGGATCGTTGTAACGCACAAAACAGATCTGCTCCGGCGTCAATTCTGGGGCATTTCCCAACAGAAACTCCCGGGCGTCGTCCGCCGCGCGAGAATGATAAAACTGATCGCTCCGGCATCCCGTCAAGGCGAGAAGAAGCGCGCCGAAAAACGCGCCGTATTTCGTCATCGTCGATTTTTGCATAAAAAACTCCTTGTTTTCGATCATTTTTAGAATATACCTTATTTTTCAAAAAACTTCAACCCGGAAAAAGTTTTTTTATTGGAATAACCGCGCTTGTCAAAGCAAACTCCACGCTGTATATTAAAGTGAGAAACATCAGAGAGGATTTTTATGGCGGGATTCGTTTGTCAAACCACGCGTGAGCAAAATGCGCAATTGCAGGCTCTGCTCGCAAACCGCGGTTGGGAATTTTCCGAGTGTCCTTACGCCGATTTCCGGGCGGCATCGGAAATGGATCACGTCAATGTCACCGCCTACACTTCCGGCAAACTCGTCGTCCAGGGACGCGGCACCGAAGAATTCGTCCGTTTCACCTTGGAACCGGAAATTCTGCATACATTCACTTACGGTTACACGCCGGAGGAAGCGGCGGGGATCGCCGTCACGCCTCACGGCGGCGTCGATGAAAGCGGCAAAGGCGACTTTTTCGGACCGCTCGTCGTCGCGGCGGTCTACGCCGACGCCGAAACCGCACCGATCCTGCGTAAAATCGGAGCCTGCGACTCCAAGCAGGTATCAAGCAACAAAAAACTGCTTGAAATGGCAAAAAATATCCGGGAGGCGATCCCCGGGCACTACACCGTCCTCACGCTGAAACCTGAAACTTACAACCGCCTTTACCGCCAGATCGGCAACTTGAACCGGCTTCTCGCGTGGGGACACGCCCGCTGTATCGAGAATCTGCTCGAACTTGTGCCCGATTGTCCGAGGATGCTTTCGGATAAATTCGGCAATGAGATATTGATCAAACGCGCCTTGATGGAGCGCGGGCGGCGCATCACGCTCGATCAGCAGGTGCGTGCCGAAAGCGACGTTGCCGTCGCCGCCGCAAGTTTTCTCGCGCGCGAGGGATTCCTGCGCGGTATGGAAAAATTGTCCGCAGAGATCGGCGAGGAGTTGCCGCGCGGCGCGGGCCCGCAAGTCAAAATCACCGGGCGAAAACTGCTCGAAAAACACGGCGGAGACATTTTTGAACGCTGTGCCAAAACACATTTCAAAACCTATGCGGAGTTGTGCAATGGGTTGTGAGATCGAAAGAAAATTCCTCGTCCGCGACGATGCGTGGAAAAGTCTCGTCGTCGAAAAACATCACCTCATTCAAGGCTACGCCGCCCCGGCGGGGAAAATCGGCACCATCCGCTTCCGGGTGATCGACGACACGCACGCTTTTTTGACGCTCAAAGGCATTGCGCACGGCATCGCGCGCAGTGAATTTGAATATGAATTGCCCGTCAACGACGTTTTGGAAATGTTGCAAATTTTCGGCAACGGCGCACGCGTTGAAAAGATCCGCCATATCGTCCCCGCGGGCGATCTCCGTTGGGAAATCGATGAATTTCTCGGCGAAAACGCAGGTCTTGTCGTCGCGGAGATCGAATTGCCGGGTGAGGATGCCCCCTTTGACCGTCCGACTTGGCTCGGCAAGGAAGTCAGCGGCGACAAACGCTTCGGCAACGGGTATTTAAGTCAGATGCCGTTTCAACGTTGGGGGAGAGAAAAATGAGCGATTTTTTCACCGACGACACGCTCTTTGCCGATCAGGTGAGTCGTCCCCTCGCCGACCGGATGCGCCCCGATCGCATCGACGGCATTTTCGGACAGGAGGAATTGCTCGGCGAAGGCGCGCCTTTGCGCCGGATGATCGATTCGGGCAAAATTTCCAGTTTCATCCTCTGGGGACCTCCCGGTTGCGGTAAGACGACGCTCGCCAAGATCCTCGCGCATTGCGCCAATATGCACTTTGTCGCATTGTCGGCGGTCTTTTCCGGCGTCGCCGATCTGCGCCGCGCCTTTGACGAGGCGAAAATGCGGCGGCAAAGCGGCGAAGCGACACTTCTCTTTGTCGATGAGATCCACCGTTTCAACCGCGCCCAGCAGGACGGTTTTCTGCCCTATGTCGAAAACGGCACGGTCGTGCTCGTCGGCGCGACGACGGAAAATCCCTCTTTTGAACTCAACGGCGCGTTGCTTTCACGCTGTAAAGTCTTTGTGATGAAACCGCTCGACGAAGCCGCGCTCGCCAAATTGATCGACAAGGCGGAAACGCTGATGGAGCGCAAACTCCCGCTCGACGAAGAAGCGCGTTCGACGCTGATCGAACTCGCCGATGGCGACGGACGCTATTTCATCAATCTGATGGAGTCGGTTTTCGACCTGACCTTGCAGGAGGAATCGCTCGACAAGGAGGCGTTGCTGAAAATCGTCCAGCAGCGCGCTCCCGCTTACGACAAAGACCGCGAGGGACATTACAACCTCATCAGCGCGTTGCACAAATCGTTGCGCGGCTCGGACACCGACGCCGCGATGTATTACGCCGCCAGAATGCTTGAAGGCGGCGAAGATCCGCTTTACATCCTGCGCCGCCTCACCCGCTTCGCGATGGAGGACGTCGGACTGGCGGATCCGCTGGCGTTGCAAACGGCGATCGCCGCGTGGGACGCCTACGAGCGATTAGGCTCTCCGGAGGGCGACATCGCGATTTTTGAACTTGTTGCCTTTCTCGGTACTGCGCCCAAATCCAACGCCTCCGACAAGGCGGCGATGCTCGCGCGGCGCGCGGCGCAGAAATACGGTTCGCTGATGCCTCCGGCACACATCCTGAATGCGCCGACACGGTTGATGAAAGAACTCGGCTACGGCAAAGGCTACTGCTACGACCACGACACGCCGGAAGGTTTCTCCGGGCAGAACTACTTCCCCGACAAGATGCCGCGCCAGAAATTTTACCTGCCCGTCGAACGCGGTTTCGAGCGCGAGATCAAAAAACGGCTCGAATACTGGGATAAACTCCGCCGGGAAAAGAATGCGAAAAAGTAAAATCCGCTTGAAAAACTTCCCTCTTTATGATATTGTATAGAGTATTCCGTTAAAAAAGGCGGAATGAAACCTAAAAAAAAGGAAATCAAAAAATGAAAAAACTGTTCCTCGCTCTCCTTTTCGGTGCGACCGCGCTCTGCGGTGCCGCCGAGTACCGCATCGAAGCCAACGCGATGAATCAATCCGACGATAGCGAATGGAAAGACCATTGCGCCGGCACGCTCGGTCATATGCTCTATGCGGGCAAAAAGGGTTCGCTCACCGGCACCTATCAGATTGCCGAAGCCGGCTCCTACGCCGTCTGGGTCCACACGCAGACCAACAACGAAGGCTGGCGCAAAGTGCAGGTCAAGATCAACGGAATGTCTTTCGGCAAATTCGGTGATGAAAAAGTCAAGGATTTCGTGAAGCCCCGGTTGCACTGGAAAAAGGCGATGCTTCCCCTCAAGGTTGACGCCAATGCGGTCATCAAAGTCGAAGTCATCGGCAATGCCAGTTCCCGCATCGACTGCATCGTGCTGAGCAGCAATCCCGAATTCAATCCCTCCACGATGGATGTCGCCTCCGTCGTCGACGCCACCGAGGAACTCGAATCCGCGGAATAAATTTCCAAGTCAAAAAAGGCTGTCGCCAAAAGCGACAGCCTCTTTTTTTTACCCGGAGATGAGAGCCCACGCAAAGGCGTGCGCTCGCGGACGCTTAGAGCGCGGATAAAACGATCATCCGCCAATATCTGGGCAGGTGCTAAGTCCAGCCCCGGTTGAGGGTGTCCAGAGGTGCGAAATCAGCCCCTCTGGCTCCCATTGCGTCAACCGGAATAAAATCCGTTATTTGATTTGCAACACCGTTGAGCCGCGGGGAGCAAGCGTCAAAGTGCCGTTGACTTCGCAGTCATTCCACAGATCGTAAGCGGCGGGAACAGGGAATGTTTCCTCGTTTTCGCCGAAGTTGTAGAGGAAAACGTAACGCTCATTTTCTCCTTCGCGGACGGAGCATTTGACATTGGCGGGCAAATTATCCAGTTGCGGCGCAACGCCGACTTTGGTCAGCACATCGAAGTAGAATTCCTGCAAAAACTCATCCTCGAAGTTGGCGGCGAGATAATAGACGCTCCCCTGCCCGAGCGCGTGACGCGTGATCGCCGGAGTTCCGGCGTAGAAATCCTCCTGATAGGTCGCGAGGACTTCGGCGTTGTGATTGCGCAGCAATTCGGCGGCTTCCGTGATTTTGACGACCTTGCCGTTAAAGAGGGCGCTTTGGGTACGACTAGGCTCCATGCAGTCGTAGTCGAGGACTTCGACGCCCGTGAGCGGCGTGAGATCGGCGGGACGGTAGCAGAGGGAATCCCCGTTGACGTAGCCGAACATCTGCGTCACGATCAAAGTTCCGCCGTTGCGGACAAAGGTTTCCAGTTTTTCGCGGATGCCGGATTTCACCATAAAGAGCATCGGGGCGACGAGGACGCGGTAGGGCGAAAAATCTCCCGTGCTCTCGACGACGCCGAGCGAGAAGTTGCTTTCCCAGAGCGCCTTGTAATGACGCAGGAAAAAGGGATGGACTTCCTTGAAATTGTGGGCGAAATCGCCCCTGTCAAGTGCCCAGGAGTTGTCCCAGTCCCAAATCAAAGCGGCGTCGATTTTACGGAGCGAACCGACGACGCAGTCAAGTTTCGGGAGATGCGCGCCGTAGTCGGCGACCCGCTGAAAAGTAAGGTTGTCTTCGGAATTGTCGTGCCCGACGACCGCGCCGTGGAATTTCTCAAATCCGCCGCGGCTTTTGCGCCACTGGAAATACATCGTACCGTCGGCGCCGTGACCGATGGCGAGGAGCATTTCGCGCTGCAATTCGCCCGGACGGCGCAAATGCGCGTAAGGGCGGAAGTTCGGCGTGCCGGGGGCGGATTCCATCATCACAAAGGGTTTCTGCTGCATCGCGTAATGCAAGTCGTGCAACATCGAATAACGTGCGCCGACTTTTTTCTCCTCGCCGAGATACCACATCGGATAGCAGTCGTCGGCGATAAAATCGCATTCGGGGGCGAGGCGGAAATAGTCGATCTCGGTGTGAAGTCCCATCATATTGGTCGTCACCGGCTTGTCGGAGTAACGGCGGATCACGCTCTTTTCAAAAGCGAGATAGTCGCGTATCTGCTCGGCGTTGAAACGCTTCCAGTCGACCACGATCGCCTCCATCGCGGGGTCGCGCGGATTGATCTCGTCAAAGGAGGTGTAGCGGTGACTCCAAAAGCCGCTCCAAATGCGGCGGTTCAATTCGTCGACGGTATGGTATTTCTTTTCCAGAAACTTATAGAAACGCGCGAGACAGAGCGGACAGAAACATTCGCCGCTCAATTCGTTGCTGATATGCCAGCCCAGCACCGCCGGATGCTTGCCGTAGCGTTCGGCAAGTTTCGCATCGATGATCTCGGTCTTTTGCCGCACCAACTCCGACGAGAAACAGAGGTTGTGCCGCATCTGGTAGTTGTCGCGGTGATCGTCCGCCGTCACCCGGCGGCATTCCGGATACTTTTTCGCCATCCACGGGGGACGCGCGCCCGTCGGCGTCGCCAGAAACACTTTTTTGCCGTGCTTCGCGCAACGGTCGAGAATATCGTCCAGCCAGTCAAAGGTGAATTTGCCCTCCTCCGGCTCCAATTGCGTCCACGAAAAAATGCCGACTGAAAAAACGCCGCAATGCGACAGATCCATCAGGCGGAAATCGTCGTCGATGATTTCCGGCGTTTCGAGCCATTGATCGGGGTTGTAATCTCCGCCGTGCAGAATATGCGGATAATCGGGGAAAAGCAGTTGTTTTTTCATAATTCAGACCTTTTCAGTTGCAATGAAAACATATCATTTCACAATTTTTGCACAAAACCGGCAGAGCCTGCCGCGTCAGACATTAAAATACATTTAAGAAAAGATGATTTCAAATCAAATCAGCCGTTTTTACCGTTTTTGCTCACTTCCGGAGCAATCCGGCGCGATCCAGCGTTTCGGCGGGGTCGAAAAAGCCGTGTTTCAGCAACGCGGAATCCGGTTTCACGTGAAAATCGCGTTTTTGGGCATCGACGAAACCGGGATCGGTGAAAACGGAATGGCGATCGTGTCCTTTTTTGCGCCACGCGGCAAGATCGTCCCGCACAATGGTTTCGGCGCCGGGAAGCGTCTTGTCAGCGCGCAGGAGTTTCACCGCGATCAGACTTGTATCGGCGCTGTTTTTCAGATCAAAGTAGAGATTGCAGTCGCAGAAAAGATTTTTCGCCTCGAAATTTTCAAGATAACTCGCGCGAAAAAAGGGTTTTCCGTCGGAAAGCAGCACATTGCGGTACAAATTGAAATCGTGCGTATAATTCAAACCGGGGAAGCGATACCCCCGCCGCATCGACGCCTCGCACAGGCTGATGCGCAACAATTCCTCGCCGCAAAAGGCGAAAACATTGTCGCGCACGGTGTTTTCCCTCCCGTAGTTCTGATGAAAGGCGTTGCAGTCGCAGTCGTAGCAGACGTTGCGCTCCCATATTTGATTCGAGGAACCGGCATCGGCGTAGAGCGCCCACCCACCGTAGTAACGGCTGGAAACATCGTGGACAAGGTTGTTGTAAACCCGCGTGCCGGGTTGAACTCCCATCAGATAAATACCGCCCATGTCGCTCATAACTTTTTTGCCGATGTTGTAGATATGATTGAAGCCGATGCGGTTTTCGCCGCCCGTCGCGGGAGCGTACCCCCAGTTCCACCCGGCGGAAATGCCGGTATAGTAGAGATCGTGGATCAAATTGTGCTCGACCAGCGTACCGCGGGCAAAACCGATCAGAATGCCGACCGCTTCAAAATCAAATTTTCCGCAGTCGTGAATATGGTTGTTGACGATCGTGATGTTTTCGGTCAGCAAATGCGCGTCTTGCCGGGCGCGTTCAAAATTGACGCCGTTGACGACAATGCCCCCTGCTCCCATATCGAAAATGCGGCAGTCGCGGATCTCGAAATCATGAACTCCCGCAAGCGCGCCGATCCCGTAAAAGTTGCTGTTGCGCACTTCACAATTGACGACCCGGCAATGTTCGGCGTTTTGGAAACTGATGACGCCGGGGGCAAATGCCGCCGCCTGCGTCGGTTTGCTGAAACGGAAGAATTCATTGTGCAATACGGGGAGTTTTTCCGCACCGGGGAAACGGTAAACGTTTTCAAGTTCGCATCTACCCGCGCCGCCGTGGCAAAAGGTGATGCCGTCGATCGTGACGTCGACAATTTTTTGTCCGCTTTTTTCATCGCCCGCCGCGAGCAAAAGCAAGGAATTGACGGATACACTTGCAGTAACGTTTTCCGCCGTTTCGCCGTCGCGGGGGATGTAGTAAACTTCCATTTTCCCATTGTCGAAATAATACTCGCCTTTTTCGGTCAGAGCTTCGCGGACGTTGCGCCAGACGGCGCACGTCTGTGAGGGATGCGCCCAGCTACGCATCGGCTTGGAGAGTACGATTTTTCTTTCAGACGGGATCACCTGACGAATGGGCAAATGGACCGCCCTCCACGCGGAAAGCAGAAAAAGGTCGATCCCGGAAACATTGTGCCACGAAGGATCGAAATCGCCGTCAAAATAAACGTAACCGTCTTTGTACGAGTCCTCGTTTTGCGTTTTTGAAAGAGCAAGAGAAAGCATTTTTTCCGGATGCTGCATCCCGATCAGCGATTTCGGAGTGCGGGCGGCTTCGGCGCGGCGGCCGTTGACATAAAATTGATCAAGAAAACCTTGCACGACAGCATCTTGCGGCACGTCAAAAACTAGAACGCGGCGACCGTTCAATTGACGTGTTTCCTTGCAAAACAATTGTTTGCCGCCCTCGAAAACAACGTTTGCCCCCGGTGCGGCGGCAAGGGTGAGATGGCTCAATTCCGGAGCGAGATAAATCGTTTCAGATAAAGGATATACGCCGGAATCAAAGATGATTTTGATCGGTTCACCGGGGTGTCCGGCACGATAGCGTTTCGCCGCATTCAGCGCATCGGCGACCGAAGTCGCAACGATTTGAGGATCACCGGCGTTTTTTCCCGGTGCGGCGACCCGGAATTCCGCCGCGCTCCAAGCGAGAGAAATCATCAGCAATGCGCCGGCGAAAATTGTCTTTTTCATCATAGTTGCCCCTGTGATCCTGCGAAAAAAAGCGATGCCCCGTACCCGATGTTGCACTTTTCAATGGCGGACATTTTATCATAAAATACTCCGACAAAGCCGAAAAAGCAAACTGTAAAAAGTCGCGCCGCGGCACCGCCGCGAAAATTGCGGGGCGCGCCCCCCTCTGTCCTCCAAAACTCGCAGAGCAACGGAGGATCACGAACTGCGCAACGGGCAGTGCGTGATTGTTTCGTTTCATATTAATAAAATCACCTTATTATGCGAACACAGTGAGTGCTTCATATTGCACGCGGAACGGGCAATGCTTCATACGATGGAGCGTAAGCGGAATCGTGCTTCATCTGCAAGGCGGCAAAATGAAGCATCCCTCCGGGATATGAAGCGCACCTTTGGTGCATGAAGCGGCACTTCGTGCCATGAAGCGAAGCCTTGCAGGCTTCATATGTCTTTCATACAATGGTACCCGGAACGGGGATCGAACCCGTACGTCCAAAGGACAACAGATTTTAAGTCTGTTGCGTCTGCCTATTCCGCCATCCGGGCGCACGTTAAAATATAGCGCAAAAAGCGGGAAAAAGCAAGAAAAAAGCGGAGAAAATCCCCTCTCTTATTTATTCTTTTTTCCCGTCAGAAAGAGACCGCGGTAACGGACAAAATATCCGATCCCCGAAAGCACCGTCACTGTGACGATCACCCAGAGAAACGCCAGCCAGATGAACCAGATACGGATGGCGATCTTGAAATTGTCGATGCTGATATACAAATGCGCCTGCCGCAGATAACCGATTCCGTCGGCGCCGTTGAACCACGCAAGTCCGGCGATACCGAGCATCAGCATCTGCAAAAAAGTTTTGAGTTTGCCCCAGCGGTCGGCGGAAATGACGACCTGTTTTTTGGCGGCGAGCGTCCGCAATCCGGTCACCATGAATTCGCGGGCGAGCACGGCAAAGGCGACGATCGCCGGCATCAGCCGATATTCGATCGCCATCAGCATCGCGGCGGTAACGAAAATTTTGTCGGCGAGCGGATCCATCAATGCGCCGAAATCGCTGATCGCGTTGTAGCGGCGGGCAAGATAACCGTCGAGCAAGTCGGTCAGCGCGGCGAGCGCGGCGAGGAGATAGGCGACCAGCCGGATAACAAAAATGTACTCCTTATTTTGAAAATAAGGGCGGTCGGCGAGCGTCGCCAAAATGACGAAAACGATGACGGAAATAATGCGGCTGACCGTCAACACGTTGGGGAGTTGTTTCATCTGCATAAGATCATTTCCTTTTTTTCGTCACCGCGCGGGCGATGACGTCACAGTTTTGAGTACCGACGATCTCCACGTCGAGAAATTCCCCCTGCCGGCAACGACGCGGAGGTCCTTCGACGATGACGAAATTGTCGATCTCGGGAGCATCGGCGACACCTCTCCCCCACGCGACGCTCCGGTCGCAGGCGTCGATCAGAATCCTTTCCCGCGTGCCGATGCGGTTTTTCTGCATCCGGCGCATCCGGGAAATCTGGCGTTTCATCAGAAGCGTCGCCCGCGCTTCGGCGACTTCGGTCGGCACCTGGTCGGGAAGTTTCGCCGCCGCCGTGCCCGGTTCGGGAGAAAAGGGGAAAACGCCGAGCCTTTCAAATTTCGCGTCGCGGCAGAAATCGGCGAGTTCCTCAAACTGCGCCTCGCTCTCGCCGGGAAATCCGGTGATGAAAGTACTGCGCAAGACAAGACCGGGGATATTTTTGCGAAGTTTCGCGATCAATTCGACGATTTTTTCTTGCGAGACGTGACGGTTCATCGCGCGCAAAAGAGGATCGGAAATATGTTGAAGCGGGATGTCCAGATAGGGCCTCACTTTGCCATTGGCGTTGATCGCTTCGATCAATTCGTCGCTGTAATGCGCGGGATGCGTGTAGAGCAGACGGATGACAAAATCCCCCTCGATGCGGTTGAGTTCACCGAGAAGTTTCGCCAGATTTTCGCCCGACTGCGGACGATCCATCCCGTAAGCGGAAATATCCTGCGCGACGACGACGAGTTCGCGCACGCCGCTTGAAATGCGCTGACGCGCTTCTCCGATAATGGAAGCTATCGGCAGACTCCGCAATTTCCCCCGCAAAAGCGGGATCGCGCAATAGGTACAGCAGTTGTTGCAGCCGTCGGCGATTTTGAGATAAGCGAGATGCGGCACGGTCAACTGCAACCGCGGCAATGTTTCATTGGCGAGGAAGCGGCAACTCGTACTTGCCGTTTTGCCCTGCAAAACTTCATCGGCGCGCGCGATGTCGTCGATGCCGAGCCAGAAATCGACTTCGGGAAACCGACGGCGAAAAGTTTGATCGCGGTCGTATGCCGTAAGACATCCGGCAACGGCGAGAAGCCGGTGCGGCGCCGATTTTTTCCACTCGACGCCGCGCTCGATCTCCTCGACCGCTTCGTTGCGGGCGGCGGGAATGAATGCGCAAGTGTTGACCAAGTACAAATCGGCGTTTTCCGGGCTTCCGGCAAGACTCCACCCCGCGGAAAGCAAGCCGCCCGCAATGACTTCGAGGTCATTGAGGTTTTTGGGACAGCCGAGCGAAACGGGAAAGAAGGCACCGCGCTGAAATTTTTTCTGCATAAAAAACTATCCTTTGAAAAACATCGACATAATATACATCCTGCCGCCTTATTTTTCCACCCCCGCGCGCAGAAGAAACGCCGCAAGAAAATCGCGGACTCTGCCGACCGATGCGATGTCGAGGTATTCCGACGGCGTATGCAGATTTCCGTGAAGCGGAAAAGTCGCGATGATCGGCAACTTCGGCGCTTTGCCGCGGATGATGCCGCATTCCAAGCCGGCGTGGATGACTTCAAAGCGCGGCTCTTTGCCGTAAAGTTTGCGCCAGGTGGCGGCGGCGATGCGCTGAAACGCATTGCGTTCGGGCTTCCAGCCGGGATAAGGCTGCTGATGCTCCGCCTTGGCGGCGAGTTTGCCGAAGTGCCGCACGAGCCGGCGCGCCGCCTGATCTCTTTTGGCATCGACAAAGGAACGCTGGCTGGAAATGAGATCAAAGCCTTTTTCACGCGGGATCGCCATACCGATATTGGAACTGGTATGCACGCTCTTGTAGCGTTTGGAAAAAGTAAGCGGGCCATCGGGCGCATCGGCAAGTTTCGCGAGAAATTCCGCGCTGAAATTTCCGGCAAAAACCTCCTTGACTTCCCCTGCGGATTTGATTTGCAAAGAAAAATCCTGATCGCACGAAGTCAAATCGTTTCGCAATAAATCGGCGCGGCTTTGCAGAAGACTTTTCAACTTTTCAAGCGGAAGTTCCGAAACGACGCGGCAGGACGCCTGTGCCGGGATCGCGTTGTCGGCGTTGCCGCCGCGGAAATCAGCGAGTTCAAGCGGTTGATCTTTCAATATTTTCGCCAGCAAAATCAACGCGTTGGCATGGTTCAAGTGGATATCGACGCCGGAGTGCCCGCCGGCAAGATTGCCGAGCGTGATTTCAGCCCCCTGCCCCTTTGCCGCTTTTTTCCAGCCGGGGCAAAAAGCAAGATGCGTCCGCACCCCTCCGGCGCAACCGATCTGAAAGACGTCGTCGCACCCGGAATCGAGATTGATCAGCAATTTGCCGCGCAGAAATTCCGGCGGCAACGCGGCGGCGCCGAGCATTCCCACTTCCTCCTGCCGCGTAAACAAGGCGGCAAGCTGGATTTTTTGAAGTTCCGGCGCAAAAAGCAGCGCGAGCGCGAGCGCGACGCCCATTCCGTCATCGCCGCCGAGCGTCGTGCCGTCGGCGACAACACGCTCCCCCTTGACGACAGGAACGATCGCTTCCCGGGCGAAATCGAACTTTTTTCCGTCGACGCAGGCGGGCACCATATCCATATGCCCTTGCAGAATGATCGCCTTGTCGGGATCGCCGTTTTTGCGGTCGATACGGAGATTCCCGTAATCGTCGAAATGCGCTGTGCAACGGTGTTTTTCCGCCAACTGTTTCAAATGCAAGGACAACGCCTTTTCCGAACCCGACGGATGGGGGATCCGGCAGATCCCGGCAAAGATGCTCCACACGTCCTGCGCAGATAATTGGGACAAAGAATTCATCGTCGATACTCCTTTTGATAAAGATGCGACGGGAAAATATAGCGTTTTTTATTCTATTTTTCAACCGCGTACAAGCCCGCCGCCATTGAAAACGGCGGAAAAGATGCTATATTATAGGTTATTATCCTAATATGGATGTCTTATTGCAAAATCAATTCATGCGGCTTCCGTAGCCGCGCCAATTTGTCAGGAAAGGTTTGAAAAATGGCTAACGCAAAGTTGAATGACGCTCTTTTGATGGAAGTAAAAAATGACGGTGCCTGCCGCCGTGAATTCAGCTTCAAATTGCCCGCCGATGCGGTGAAAAACGAAACGAACCGCGTTTTGAGTTACGTCGCGTCGATGGTTCAGCTGCCCGGCTTCCGCGCCGGCAAGGCTCCGCTCAACCTCGTCAAAACGAAATATGCCGACGACCTCAAAAATGAACTTCGCAGCCGCCTCGTCAGCGCCGCGATCGAAAAACTCGAAGCCGACAAGTCCGCCGACATCCTCAACGTCAGTTTCAAGAAAGATCCCGAGATCGCCGACGGCAAAGATGTGGAATTCGTCCTCAACGTCGACATCGCGCCCGAAATCAACCTCGGCGACTACAAGTCGATCAAACTCGACATCCCCGCGGAAGCGGTTTCCGATGAAAAACTCAACGAGCGCATCGACATGTACCGCTCGATGTGGGGCGGCTATGCCGACAGCACCGAGCCCGCCAAGGCGGACGATATGCTCAAAGTGAGTTACAAGAGCGACTTCACCCCCGCCGAAGACGCCGATGCTTCGGTCAAACGTCAGGCGGCGGCGGAAGACACTTTCCTTTGGCTCAGCGAGCCTGAAATGATCCCCGGCTGCATCAAGGCGCTCACCGGTGCAGAAAAGGGCAAGGAATACGATTTCACCGCCGACTATCCCGCGGATTACCGCGATGCCGCGCTCGCCGGCAAAAAAGTCAACTACCACGTCGCGGTCTCGGCGGTTCAGACCCGCGCGAAACTTTCTGACGCCGAATTGATCGAGCGCGTCAAGGCGCCCTCGATGGAGGAATTCCGCAATATGCTCAAGGGGGCTTTGGAGCAGGAAAACAACGGCAAGCGTCTTGAAGCGGCGCAGGAAGCGTTTTTCAACAAACTCGACGAAGCCGCCGGCAGTTTTGAATTGCCCCCGACGCTCCTCGACAACGAGACCGCCAAGGAATTGCAGAAACTGATGCGCGACGTGCGCTCCGAGGAGGACGCCGAAAAATTCAAGGCGGCACTCGAAGATCACAAAAAGAACGCCCGCGCGAATGCCGAGAAATCGCTCCGCAAGGCGTTGATCCTGCGTCAGCTCGCCAAGGCGGAAAAAGTCACCGTCTCCGACGAGGAAGTCGCTTATCAGCTCGAATCGATGAGCCGTTACTACGGTTACAAAGTTCAGGATATGCGCGCGATGATCGAGAAAAACGGCGCCGCCGAGGAATTGCGTCAGGATCTCCTCAACACCAAGGCGCTCTATCAGGTCGCGGAAGCGGCGTTGAAGTAAGTCAGAGCCAAGGAGTGACCGCAAGATGAAAAGCAATTCGTATCTTGTTCCGATGGTGGTCGAGCAGACCGCGATGGGGGAGCGTTCCTACGATATCTACTCCCGGTTGCTCAAAGACCGGATCATCCTTTTGGGAACCCCGATCGACGACAACGTCGCCAATCTGATCGTCGCCCAGTTGCTCTTTTTGCAGGCCGAAGACCCCAAAAAGGACATCGACCTCTACATCCAGAGCCCCGGCGGCAGCGTGACTGCGGGGCTCGCGATCTACGACACGATGCAGACGATCTCCTGCGACGTGCGCACCTACTGCATCGGACAATGCGCCTCGATGGGCGCGGTGTTGCTCGCCGCCGGCGCGCCGGGCAAACGTTTCGCGCTGCCCAACAGCCGCATTATGATCCATCAGGTACTCGGCGGCGCCGAAGGTCAGGCGACCGACATCGAGATCCACACGCGGGAGATTTTGCGGCTGAAAACCACGCTGAACCAGATCCTCGCCGATCATTCTCATCAGACCTTGAAAAAGGTCGAAAAAGACACCGAGCGCGACTACTTCATGAGTGCCGCCGAGGCGGTCGAGTACGGTCTGGTCGACAAGGTCGTCGAAAAAGTCCGGAGATAATTGCTTTATGGCAATCGACAAAAATAAAATTTCCTGCGCCTTTTGCGGCAGGACGCCGAAAAACGCCCCCAATGAAGTTTTTCTGCCGAGTCTTTACGAAAATCTGATGATCTGCTCCTCCTGCCTCAAACAGGGGAACCGGATCCTGTCGGAGGAAGCCGCAAAGCATCAGAAACAAAGCGACGCCAATGCCATCGCCAATTTGGTCGTGCCCGATCCGGAAACGATCAAAGCCGAACTCGACCGTTACGTCATCGGTCAGAGCGATGCCAAAAAAGTTCTTTCCGTCGCCGTGCACAATCACTACAAGCGTATCAAAAGCCGCTTCGCCGGTGAAGAAGACCCTTATGCCGACGTCGAATTGGACAAGAGCAACGTGCTTCTGATCGGCCCCACGGGTTGCGGCAAAACGCTTCTGGCGCGGACGCTTGCCAGAATGCTCGACGTGCCTTTTGCCATCAGCGACGCGACGACGCTCACCGAAGCGGGTTACGTCGGCGAGGATGTCGAAAACATTCTGCTCCGCCTCTATCAGGCGGCGAACGGCAACCTTGAACGCGCCCAGATCGGCATCATCTACATCGACGAACTCGACAAAATTTCGCGCAAGAGCGAAAATCCCTCGATCACGCGCGATGTTTCCGGCGAAGGCGTCCAGCAGGCTCTCTTGAAGATCCTCGAAGGAACCGTCGCCAACGTGCCGCCGCAGGGCGGGCGCAAGCATCCCAATCAGGAATTCATCCACATCGACACGAGCAACATCCTCTTTATCTGCGGCGGTGCTTTCGTCGGTCTCGACAAAGTGATCCAGCGGCGTACCAACAAGCCGGTTCTCGGTTTCACCGGGGACAACGCGCAGGTTACAGAAAAAGCCGTCTTTGCGGAAAGCAAAAATCCCTTTGCCGGATGCGAGCCGGAGGATATCATCCGCTACGGACTGATCCCCGAACTCGTCGGGCGGCTTCCCGTCATCACCGCGCTCAAAGAACTGGCGGCGGAGGATCTCGTCCGCGTCTTGCAGGAGCCGAAAAACGCCTTGGTCAAGCAGTATCAGAGAATGCTCAAAATGGAGGGCGTCGACCTCTCTTTTACGCAGGAAGCTTTGCAGTTGATCGCCGATAAATCGGTCAAACGCGGCACCGGCGCGCGCGGTCTCCGTTCGATCATGGAAAATCTGATGCTTGACATCATGTACGACGCCCCCTCCTATCGCAAGGGCGGCAAGTGCGTTGTCACGGCGGATGCCGTCAAGGGCGGAAAGCCGTTGAAGATCACTCCGGCGAAAAAGTAATGCTGAATCTGACCCAAACGATCGCGATCCGTCCCGAGAAGCCGGCAGAATATACCGACACCCCGGAACTGGATCGGCTTTCCGTCAAGCCGCAGGAGCGGTATAAATTTCTCCGCAGCATCGGTTTCGGCGGAATGAAAGGAGTTCTGCTCGTCCACGACAGCGACACCGACCGCGATGTCGCGATGGCGATCATGCCCGATTTCCGCAATCGCCCGAAACAGGACTTGGAGCGTTTTGTCCGCGAAGCCAAAGTGACGGCAAGTTTGGAGCATCCCAATATCATTTCCGTTTACGATATCGGGATCGACCGCTCCGGCTCGCCCTACTTCACGATGCAGTATCTGCGGGGAATGTCGCTCGACAATCTTTTGCGGCGCATCGCGCAAGGCGATCCCAGAGTGGAAAAATACAAAATCGACCGGTTGCTGATGATCTATTTGAGGATCTGCAACGCGGTGGATTTCGCCCATTCACGCAAAATCTGCCATCTCGACTTGAAGCCCTCCAACATCAACATCGGCGACTTCGGCGAAGTTCAGGTGATCGACTGGGGGCTGGCGCGCAAAATCGGCGAAGACGGCTTCATCATCGGCACGACCGGCGACAGCAACCGCGGGACTCCGGGATTTCTCGCGCCGGAACTTTTCACCGCAAGTCAGGAACACAAGGTCGATCTGCGCGCTGACATTTTTTCGCTGGGCGCGATCCTTTACTCCATGCTCGCACTGAAACCGCCGTTGGCGGGATTGTCGTTGGAAGAAATTTTGAAGCGCACCGCGGCGGGAGCGATCCCCCTCCCATCCTCCATCGCGCCGGACAACCGAAAGATCCCCGCCGCATTGGAGGCGGTCGCCATGAAAGCACTTTCCGCCGACCCCGATTGCCGTTACAAGAATGTCGCGGAATTGAAAGCGGAAATACGCGCCTACAATGCCGGATTTGCGACGCAGGCGGAACACGCTTCCGCGCCAAAAAAACTCAATCTCTTTTTCTGGCGCAACTATCTTTATATCACGATCGGCGCGTTACTGGCAGCGGTGGCGTGGCTCATTTACCGCATCATCGTTTTGAAGCACTTCTGATTTTGCGGAAAGCACGCTCAAATTTTCCTCGTTGACACCGACGTCAAAGGCGTGGTGCGCCGCATCGTGCCAAACGCCGGAAGCAAGCGGCAGACGGCTGACAAGAAGCGGAACTTCCCGAAACGGCAACAGCGGAAGCGGACTTTTTTTCGCCAGCATTTCCCGTTCACGCGCCGGAAGTTCCGGCGCGGCTTCGACAGCAGTAATTCCCTGCTCCGCAAGAAGTTGCGCCGCAAAACTGTTGGCGACGGCGACCGGAAAGCGCGCGACGACATTTTTTGCCCCCGCAGGAAGCCAATTCAAAGCGTGAAGTCCCTCGGCGGCAATGAGTCTACCGTTTTTCAGAGCTGTGACAAACCGGGCTTTTTCCGCCGCGACATCGTTTTCCGGAAGGAACCCGTAAAAGCGCGTGTCGATTTTTTTCGTAACATCTTTTCCCGCAACGGGACAAAACGTTTCGTAATCGGCAAAAAAACGCGCGGCGGCAAGCGCGCTTTTGTCGGCTTCCGGCAACAACTTACCGGCGATCTCCGACCAGAATTCCCGGCGGATCGCCTTGATGACGCTCGCGGGGGCAAACCACTTGCCCGCGATGGCAACGGTGATTTTCCCCGCTTCCAAGGTTTCCGGCGCGCCGGCGGAAAAGGCTTCCCGCACCGTTTCCGCCGTAAGTTCGTGCCGTTGCGCTTCGGCGAAATCAACGCTTTTGCTCCATATCCCCTCAAAACGCGGCGACGAAATGCGCCAATGATGTGCGGATATTTCAATATGCAGATCGATTTTTTCGCGGCGGGGCGGCAGATTTTTCAACCGGCGCGAAAAATCAAAACCGTTCTCGCCGATTTTGAGCAACTGGAAATTTTTTCCGGCGCGGCGATCCGTCGCGATCTCGACCGTCGCGCCGCTCCGGGCGCGGAGCAGTTTGCCGGACGCGTCGCGCATCGAAACAACGGAAAACGTCTCCCCCTCGCCGCCATCCGGCGGCACAAGGCGCAAACGGTCGCCGAGGTGAAGTTTGTTTTGAAGTTTCACCGTGATCGCACCCGGACGAAAAGAATTCACTTTGCCGAGGGGTATCCCGAAAACGCCCGAACGGCGCGCGTCGATCAGCTTGCCGTATCGTTTGCGGTCGAAAAAACCGCTGTCGTTTGCCCTGCCCGATGCGGAAGCAAGAAGCGTCTGCGCATTCTGTAACGTTTCCGCATCAAAATCCTCCGCATCCAAAAGCATCCGGTAGGCACGCGTACACTTCCAGACGTATTCCGGCGGCCGCAACCGTCCCTCGATTTTGAGCGAAGCGATGCCCATTTTGCGCAACTTGGGCAAAAATGCGACGCCGGAAAGATCCGCCGGAGACAAACGGTATTCGCCGTCGTAGGCGCGGCGGCAGGGTTGTTTGCAGACGCCGCGGTTGCCCCCTGCCCCGAAAAGATGATGCGACAAAAGACACCTGCCCGAGAGCGAGCAGCAAAGCGAACCGTGGATAAAGACTTCAAGTTCGATCGGCGAGTTGTCGGAAATTTCTTTCAATTCTTCAAGCGTGATCTGCCGTTCCAGAATGACGCGGGAACAACCGAGTTTCGCCGCCCATTGCACCCCCGCCGAGTTGTGGATCCCCATTTGCGTCGAAGCGTGAAGCGTCAGTTCCGGGAAATACTTTTTGACGATCGCCGCAACGCCGAGATCCTGAATGATCAGCGCATCCGGCTGTAAATTGGAAATCACGCCGAGCGTTTCGACAAGCCGGGGCAATTCGCTCTCGTAGATCAGAGTATTGAGCGTCAGATAGACTTTTTTACCCTGCCGATGAAAAAGTTCGATGACACCCGCCATCGTGTCGGGAGTGAAATTTTCCGCCCGCGCCCGCGCGTTGAAGCGGCCGAGACCGCAGTAAACGGCATCGGCTCCGGCATCCAATGCGGCGAGCGCCGTTTCGGCATTCCCAGCCGGGGCGAGCAATTCGATCGGGCGCGGCGCACTCATTTCAACGGTTGACGAACTCCACGAGTTTCTGCGCGGAGATCGCGCCGCTTTTTTCCTCGATCAACACGCCGTCGCGGTAGAAAAAAAGGCGCGGCAAACTGGTGACGCCGTACTCCGCCGCCACAAGGGGAAATTTTTCAATATCGATCCTGCCGACGACAAGATCAGGAGGCATTTTTTCCGCGGCCGACGCCAAAATTTTGTCCAGAACTTTACAGGCACTGCACCACGGCGCGTAAAAGTCGAGCAGAAGTTGTTTTTCGTTGAGATGTTGCGGCAGAGTTTCCGGAGTTAATTCAATGATCGTCATATTTTCCTCCCTTCGGCGGTTCAGAAATCAATATAAAAGGTTTTTCTGAAAAATCAAGTGTCAACGTCTGCCGAAACGGCGCTCCAATTCTTTTTCCGACAACGTGATCATCGTCGGACGGCCGTGCGGACAGAGCGTCCCCTGCCGGCACGCTTTCAACTGCCGGAGCAAAGTCGTTGCCTCTTCGACGGACAAGACCCAATGCGCCTTGACCGCGGCTTTGCAGGCGGCGCGGGCGGCAAATTCAGGGTTGACCGGCATCTGCGCGCGGGAATTTTCCAGCAACTCATCGAGCATTTCCTCGACGATCTGCGACACCGGAGCCATATGCTCGTTGAAGTTGCTCGGGATCGCGTTGACGATGACACTGCGCCCCCCCATATCCTCGAAATCGAAACCGAGTTTGGCGAAAACCTCCCGGTTACGCAACAGCAACGCCGCCTTGGCGGGGGGCAATTCCAGCATCTGACCGATCAATAGCGGCTGACTGGCGTTACTGCCCGAAGCGAGCCGGTCAAGAATTTCCTCGAACAGGATCCTTTCGTGCGCGGCGTGCTGATCGACGACGATGAGCGCGCCGCCGCCCGCCGCCAAAATATAGGTATCGTCGTAGATACCCAAAACGCGGTCGGGCCACGCTCCGGCAAAGACCGCCTCTTCCGGGATCGCCGCCCGTATCCGGACGACGGGAGTTTCTTCCGCCGGACGGTCGGTCAACGTGGAGGACAAAACTTTTTCCGGCTTGAATTTTTTCCTTTCCTCCGCCGGAGGAAGTTCTTTTTCCGGCATTGACGGTGCAACCGGCTTGGAAACGACCGGGGGCAACTCCATCTGGACGGCGGATTCCGGCTGATAGGCGACCTGCGCCGCTTGCAAAATCTGCTCGATGGAAATCGATTTCGGAACGGCGGGCTCGGGAGAAAGCGTATCGGCGTTTTGCGCCGCGTTTTCGTGGAGTGCCTGCCGCACGGCGGTGCCGACGGCGCGGGTGATGAAGTATTCCGATTTGAAACGCACTTCGCGTTTCGCCGGATGGACGTTGATGTCGAAATCCTCCGGCGGCAATTCGATAAAAAGCAAAGTCGGGGGGAATCGCCCCGCTTCGTTTTCCAACGTGCCGTAACCGTCGCGGATGCCGCGCCACACGGGAAGCGACTCCACCGGACGGCCGTTGAGATAAATGCGCTGCTCCCGCCGTCCGGGGCGGGTAAATCCCGGCGCGGCGACCAATCCGTGAATATGGCAGTCGCCCTCGACGTATTCGACTTTTTTCAGATTGGCGGCGAAATTGCGCCCGAAAAATTCCCTGACCCGCAACTCCGGCGTCGCGTCGGGGATGCAACTGAAAACCTTTTTGCGGTCGATCAGCAAAGTGAATCCGGCTTTGGTATTGCCGAGTGCGAGATTCATCAGCGTCTCCTCGATGTGATGCTCCTCGGTCGGATTGGATTTCAAAAACTTCTTGCGCGCGGGCGTGTTAAAAAAAAGTTCCCGCACTTCGATCGTCGTCCCGACGGCACCGCCGCAGGGGTGACAATTTACTCTTTTGCCGCCCTCGACGAGAACTTCGACCCCCTCGGCGTCCGCCGCCGTACGCGTGCGGATGGCGACTTTTGCCACCGCCGCGATCGACGGGATCGCCTCGCCGCGAAAACCGAGCGTGGAAATATGGTTGATCCCCTCGTCGGAAAGCAGTTTGCTCGTACCGTGCGGTTCCAGAGCAAGCAGAGCGTCTTCGCCATCCATACCGCACCCGTTATCGGTGACGGAAATGAGGTGAAGTCCCGCCCGTTCGATCGTCACCGTGATCTGTGTCGCCCCCGCGTCGAGGGAATTTTCGACCAGTTCCTTGACGACGGAAGCGGGTCGCTCGATGACTTCTCCGGCGGCGATGCGGTTGCTCAACTCCACCGGCATAACGTGGATCTTGCTCACCGCGTTTCCCCCGCGATGAAGTGACAGCGGCAAAGCCGGTCTCCCGCTTGTTTCAAAAGCGGCATTTCACTTTGACAGCGCGTTTTTTCGCTATCGGAAAGCGTTTCTTCCAGACTGCAACGGCCGCAGAAGCGGCATCCGATCGAAAAACGATCGGGGGTCGGCACGCTTCCCGGGATCGTCGCGAGTTTTCCCTCCGGCGCGCCCGGCATCGGCACCGCTTTGAGCAAAGCCTTGGTGTAAGGATGCGCGGGGTGATCGATGAGCGTGCGGCAATCGCCGCTTTCTACGACGTCGCCCGCATACATCACGCAGACGCGATCCGCCAGCTGGGAAACGATGCCGAGGTTGTGGGTGACCAGAAGAACGCTCATTTGCCTTTCGCGGCAGAGTTTTTCCAGGAGATCGAGGATCTGCGCCTGGATCGTAACGTCGAGCGCGGTCGTCGGTTCGTCGGCGATGAGCAGTCGGGGATTGCCGGCGAGCGCCATCGCGATCATCACGCGTTGCTGCATGCCGCCGGAAAGTTCGTGAGGAAAAGCCTTGATGCGGCTTTCCGGCGCGGGGATCCCGACTGCGGAAAGCAGATCAATGATCTCCGCGCGGCGGTCGCGCACTTCGGGGCGGTGAAGTTCCAGAACTTCCCCGATCTGATCGCCGATGCGGAAAACGGGATTCAATGCCGCGGCGGGTTCCTGAAAGATATAGGCGATCTCACTGCCGCGCAGTTTGCGGATCTCCGGATCCGGCAAAGACAGAAGATCGACAACGCTTCCGTCTTTGCAACGGTAGCGCATCCCGGCGGCGCGCGGCGTCGCCGCGCGGTCGAGAAGTTGCGCAAAACTCAGACACGAGATGCTTTTGCCGCATCCCGATTCGCCGACCAACGCGAGGATCTCTCCTTGATGCAATTCAAAGGAAACGTCGCGCACCACGGGCAAACGTCCGAAAGAAATCGCAAGGTTGGAAACGTGAAGTAAACAATTTTCGTCCATTTTTTCTCTTTCCTTTTATGAAATATAGCACGATAAGAAAAAATTTCCATCGGAAACTTGGATTTTTTGCATAAAGGAGTGTATATTACATCGGTTTGTATTAAGGATTCCGGAAAAAACATCGTTTGGCAAGGACATTTTATGGAAAAAGTTTTCATCACCGGTCGCGGATTGGTCACGCCGCTTGGGAACTCGCTGGCGGAAAACGAGGCGGCGTTGCGCGCCGGCAAGAGCGGCATCGGCACCGTACCGAGTTTCGTCGAGCACGAAATGACCAGTACGGTCGGCGGCATCACGCAATACGGCGATGTCGATCCGACGCTGCTCGACCGCAAAACCATGCGTTTCTGTCCGCCGACGGGGGTCATGTCGATCCTCGCCGTCGATCAGGTTTTCCGTGAAGCCGGGATTCCCCGCGATGAAGTCAAAAATCACCGCATCGCCATCGTCAGCGGCATTCCCGACAGCAATTCGATCGAAATTTTCGAGACCGCTTACAACTATACGATCGGCAACAACAACATGCGGGCGGTTTCGCCTTGCGCGATCCCCCGGATCATGGCGAGCAGCGCCGGTTCGATCATTTCGATGACTTTCGGCATCACCGGCGAAAGTTTTGACATTTCCGCCGCATGCTCCAGCAGCGCGATCGCCGTGATGCTCGGTGCGCGGCTGATCCGTTCGGGCGAATACGATATGGTGCTCGTCGGCGGCGCGGAAGCCCTCGACTGGTGTATGACCGTCGGTTTCTGCGCCTGCCACGCATTGAGCCGCAAATACAACGATACGCCGCATCTCGCCAGCCGTCCTTTTGACCGCGACCGCGACGGATTCGTCATTTCTTCCGGTGCCGCGTTCATGCTTCTGGAATCGGAAAAAAGCGTTCAACGGCGCAACGTCCGCCCGATCAGCTGCATCAGCGGTTACGCCGCCAACAGCAACGCGACCGATATGGTCGTCCCCGACGCAGAACGCACTGCGCAGGTGATGCGCGCCGCGATCTCCGCCGCCGGACTGACTCCCGACGACATCGGCTACGTCAACACGCACGGCACGTCGACTCCGGTCGGGGACAAGGTGGAAATGGAGGCGTTGCACGAAGTTTTCGGCTCGCGCAGTCCCGCGATCAACAGCACGAAATCGCAGACGGGGCATATGATCGGCGCCACCGGAGCGGCGGAAGTGATCTTTTCCTCGCTGATGCTGGAAAAAGATTTCCTCTCTCCCTCGGTCAACCTTTTTGAGCCCGATCCCGAATTCGCCTGGGCGGACCTTGTCCGCGAATGCCGCACCGGCACGAAGATCCGTCACGCGCTTTCCAACAGTTTCGCTTTCGGCGGCTCCAACTGCGCGCTGGTGATTTCCGACCTCAAATAATATGCAAGCACAGATCATCCGGCAACTCGACATCCCGAACGCCTACCCTGCCCCGAAATTCGATGTGGAATTTCAGGTCGGCAAAAGCGATTGGCGCAACGGGCTTGTCGTCCGGATGCCCAATCATCTCGGCGATGCGATCATGGCACTCCCCGCGCTGGCGGCATTGAAGTCGCTGTTGCCGAAATTCTGCGCGCTCGCCGTCATCGCGCCCGCCAATCAAAAGCAACTTTACGAAGCGTTGCCGCACCTCGTCGACAAGATATTTGAAATCGACGCGCACCGCTTTTTTGACCGCAAAACGCGGCGGCTCATCCGGATTTTCCGCGCCGGTGCGGGAGTGCTTTTCAACAACTCCTTCCGCGACGCCGTCGCGCTCAAAATGGCAAAAGTCCCCCGCCTTTTCGGCTACAACGCGCGTTGCCGCAAATTTCTTTTTGCCGGAACTCTGCCGCTCCCGAAGCGGCCGCGGCACAAGGCGATGCTGATCCATCAAGCCAATTTGTACTATGCCGTCGCCGAGGCTTTCGGGGCGGAAAAGTGGAATGGCAAAATGGTCGATTTCCAATTAAATCCGGCGATCGAATTGCCGGAGGAACTCCTGCCCTTTGCGGAACACCCGAAACTTCTGGTCATCGCTTCGGGCGCCGCCTACGGCGCCGCCAAGCGGTACGGCGCGGACTCCTATCACGTCATCGCAAAAAATTGGATCGACCAAGGCGGCGTTGTCGCCGTCGTCGGCAGCGCGGGAGAAGCCGCCATCGGGGAAGAAGTCATCGAGGGATTTTCGAGTACAAACGCCGTCAACGTCTGCGGCAAAACCGATTTGGCGCAACTGATGAAACTCCTCAAATGCGCTCGCGTCGCCGTCGCCAACGACTCCGGCACGATGCATCTTGCCGCCGCCTTGCGCGTACCGGGAGCGACTGTTTTCGGTCCGACCGACTACACTTCGACCGCGCCCGTCGGCAATTGGAGCCTCATTCTTTCCCCCACGCAATGCGCACCCTGCCTGCGGCACGTCTGCCCCAACGGAAATCACTTGTGCATGACACAGATGCCCCCCGAAACGGTGGCGGAGGAACTTTTCCGTCTGGCGGGACTCGAAACTTCCGATACGCGCGAATAAAAAAAATTCAGCCGCAAACGCCTTTATTTTCCCGTCGGCATTTTGACGAGATCGGCGAAGTGCGCCCCGATCAAGGCGGCGAGTTTTTCCGGATGGATACGGACGTTGAGACCGACTCTGCCGCCGGAAATACCGATCTCGTCAAAAAGTTGCGCGCTTTCCTCGATGAAAGTGGGAAATTGCTTTTTCATCCCGACGGGGGAGCATCCGCCGTGAACGTACCCCGTCGTCGGCAGCAATTCCTTTTGCGGGATCATTGCGATGCTCTTGCTGTCGGTGACGCGGGCGGCTTTTTTGAGGTCGAGTTCCCCTGTCGCCGGCACGACAAAGACAAAATGCTCTTTGGCGGGATTGACGGCGACCAGCGTTTTGAAACATTGATCGCAGGGAAGCCCCGTTTTAACGGCGATGGAGCGGGCGTCGATCAAGCCGTCGGAAATATCGTATTCGCGTTCGACATAATCGATCCCGGCAAGATCAAGCAACCGCAAAACATTGGTCTTGGCAGCGGCTTTCGCCATTTTTCAATCCTTGTGCGGCAAAACGCCGGGGATGCGGTCGATCGCGGCAAGCACCATTTTAGGCGTGATGACCTTGGTGCATTCGATTTCGCGCGGCGTACCGAGGTGGCGCGGACACCAGATCGGCACTTTCATATCAAAGAAAAGATTGCTGTCATTCCAGCATCCGTGGCAGAAATGGTAGTTGGTCACCCGGTAGGGCGTCGGGAATTCCGAGCCGTCGAGCGTAAATCCGGAAATCATCACGCAGGGGATCTTGCAATCCCACGCGAGCCAGCTCAAACCGCTCGGCAGTCCGATGAAAAATGCCGCGTGTTGAAGCAAGGCGATACGTTCGGTGATCGGCTTGCGTCCAGTGAAGTCTTCCGCCTCGCCCGGCACCGAAATTTTCATCGGCCCGTACTGTAAAGTGTGATCGCGGTCGATGACGAGAACGCGGTACCCGCGTTTTTTGAGTTCGCGGATCACGGTATTCCAGCCGTCGGGATAATTCCAGTGCTTCGCCGGATTGGTCGCCATCGTCGAAATGCAGACAAACGGCTCGGGGAAAGGCCGCGGAGCGTCGAGCGTCAGTTTGACCCGGCACGGCTCCGGCGGCAAGCCGAGTAACTTGGCGACCGATCCCTGCATCCCGAAATTCTGGTGATCCGAGGGTCGCCAGCTTTTGCGTTCCTTGGGAAAAATCGCGCAGAAGTAACAAGCGTAGCCGGTGAGATCGGGTTCCGTTCCGACCGGAATGAATTTGATTTCAGGATAATTTTTGGCGACGATGCGGATCAGCCACTCCCCGCAGACGCAGGTAAGTTTACAGTTGCGCGCCTTGCGGAACTCCTCGGAGTAAGGTAGCCACGCGAGATTGTCGCCGAGACCGCCGTCGGGGATGACGATCGTCACGTCCTTGCCGCGGCAGTCGTAGTCGTGCGAAGCGATCAATTGATTGTTTTCGTCGAAAATCTCGATCCGCCAGGGAATATAATACTTGCGGCTGGAAGTCAGCATTCCCTCGCCGTTGAAATTATATTCTTCCAGCACCACGCCGCTCTCGAGGTCGATGCCGCGCACGTGAAGTCTGGAATCTTTGGGAGCCGTCAGACGGAAACCGTGGCAGAAGTCAAGATGGATGCCGTGTCCCAGATCGATGGCGGGTTTGGGCGGCAAATGCACCAATGCCGTCGCGTTACGGGGATCGGGACCGATTTCGGGACCGATTTTCGGCGACTCCCCGCTTCCCGCCTGAAATCCCTGTATATTGATCGACTTGCCCGTCGGTGCCGTAAACACCGGCGACGCAAACGAATAAGTGATTTTTTTATTGTCAGCCATCAGACCGTCCTCGAAAAACAATCCCCTAAAAGTGAAAATGCGAACTTAATGCTGCTTCACCCAAAAAAGCAAGACTAAGTTCGCAACTTCAGATCTCCGAGACCCAAAGCAAGCGGCGTAGTTTTATAGCCGCCAACCGAGTACTGTCCGACTGCGCCGCACGAAACTCAAAGGCAGTAAATTTTCCGCCCGATGCCACACTCTGCGCGCGATCGCCGTTACCCGTCGGCAAAGCCCGAAGACGGTGCAGCAAAAAGTTTCCGCAACGTGCCGGATCCGGTAGCTGCTCGCCGCAAGGAGAGCCTCTAGCGGAGTCTCAACACTACGGACGGAACCGGCGACGGTCGTGCCGCGGAAGCCGAAAGCGACATCGCTTTCCGGCAAAGTGCCGGCAAACGAGATCACCAAACTTTCACGGTTCTTATCCATCGCCTGATTCCTTAGTTGCCGTCAACCGAAATTAGTTGTTGGCGTTTTCGTTCTTCTGGAGAACGCCGGCTTCGACGAGCTTGTCGATCAGCTGCTGCATCGAGTTGAACGCGGCGAGGAAGCCCTGCGGGGGCATGATGATGCGGACATTGCTCTGCGGAACCGGAGCCTTGCCGTCAGCCTCGGGCTGCAACGTGACAAAGTCGAAGCGGACCATGTTGCCGGCAAAGTGGATCTGACCGATACCGTCAGCGAAAATTTCTTTCTTTTCAGCCATTTTTCAAATTCCTTATAAATTGTTTTTTGTTTCGACCTGTGTCCGGGTAAAAACACACCCGATCGCTCGGAAAAATGATTTTTTTCATTTCGGTACGCCACTAACTATATCACCGTTTTTTTCTATGTCAAGTCGTTTCCGGAAGATTTTTTGATTTTTTTGTCAAATCGGCGCGGCGAAGTAAAAAAAAACGATTTTTTTGCCGTTTGCGGGACGTTTTATCGAAAAAAAAGCGGTTTTTATTGATTTTTCGTTTGTTTTTGCCAAAAAACGGGTTGACATTTCTTTGCAAGGGGTGTATGGTATAACAGATTAATCCGTTTAACGTAAACGCATTTTCTAAAAAACATGGGCGTAACGATCAACGACATCGCCGAAGCAAGCGGCGTCAGCAAAGCGACGGTCTCTTATATATTGAATAATAAGCCGTCGGCGTTTTCGCTGTCGCAGCAGACCATCCGCCGCGTGCTCGACGTCTGCGCCGAAATGCACTACTCCCCCGACCGCGTCGCGCAGGCACTGGCATTCCAACGCCGCACCGCGCTCTCGATCCGGATATTCAGTCCCTGGCTCTACGCGCAACACTCCGATTTCATGGCGATTTTCAACCGCACGGTGGAAAAACTCAACGCGTCGATGAAATTGGACATCACGTTTGAACGTTTTACGCCGGGCGCGCTGTCCAAAAGCTTCAAGGTTTCCCAGTGCGGGAAATACGACGCGGTGCTGATCCTCGGCACCGCACAGCCGGACGAGCGTTTCCTCGTGCGCAACCGGGAAAAAATCACCAACGTGATCGCGATGAACCGGTCGATACAGGGAATCCTTTCGTGTGCCGGCAACGATCGCGAAACGTGCGCCGCACTCGCCGAGTCGGTCGCAAAAAACGGACATTACCGCCGCTATGTGGTGATTTCTCACGACGCGGCGAGCCGCCGGGAAAAGTCCCGCGCCGAAGGTTTCGCCGCAGGGTTGAAGCGCGGCAAAGCCGAGCCGGTCACGGTGGTGACTCTGCCTGCCGACGGTCAGACCAAGGAGGAGTGTCAGTCGTTGCTCGACCGCTATACGGAAAACGGCACGGCGTTCTTTTTCGGCACCCACTTGCAGGCGGCGCATATGATGACCGAAGCGCACAAGCGCAAACTGGAAATCCCCGGCGAGATCGGGATCGTCGGCTACGACCGCAATTCGATCCTCGATGATTTTCTCTTTCCGGAAATGACGACGATCGACCCGCGCATCGAGGCGATGACGCAAACAGCGATCGAATTGGCGAAACAGTTGAAGTCCGGCAAAAAACCAAAAAGCGTTACCGTTGAAGCGAATATCGTTTCCGGCGGCAGTTGTATGATATGAGCGTTCAAGGGGAGCGTCGCAAAACCGCGGCGCCCCGACCAATAACTATAAGAAGGAGTTAAAAAAATGAACGACCGAATCAAATTTTCGGGCCACACCATGGGTGCTCCCCAGTGGGACATCTACCAGATCATCAAAGAATTCAAGAAAATCGGCTATGACGGCATCGAAGTGCGCGTCGCGGCGGATGGTCAGATCAACAGCGAGACCATCACCGATGCCGAATGCCGCAAGATCCGCGCGGCGGCGGACAAGGAAGGCATGGAATTCTCCTGCCTCGTCAGCTATTATCAGAATTTCGTCAACCTCGAAATGCGCGACAGCGTTATCAAGAATCTGAAACGCGTTGCCGAGATCGCCCACATCCTCCATTGCCCGCTGATCCGCGTTTACGGCGGCGTCGAGCCTTTCAGCACCGCGATCCCCGTCGAGATCAAAGATGCCAAGGGCAAGAAGCAGACCGTCATCGGCGGCGGCACCTGGTTCTGCGACTGCTGGAGCCGCACGGTTTCCGGCATCCGCGAAGTGGCGAAATACGCGGCGACGCTCGGCGTCGGCGTTGCGGTCGAAACCCACGTCGGTTCGATCACGATGAGCATCCGCGACACCGTCCGTCTCATCCAGGACATCAACATGGAGAACGTCGGTATCCTCTTTGACTACGCGTGGGTCGAACTCGCCGGCGTCGAGAGCGGCGCGCAGGCGGTCTACGCGGCGGCGCCCTACATCGTCCACTGCCACGTCAAGGACTGGACGCTCGAACAGCGTTTCCCGATCAAGAAAAAGAGCTGCCTGATGGGCAAAGGTACCGTCCGCTGGGCGGAAACCCTCACCGCCCTCAAGGAAGTCGGTTACACCGGCTACATCAGCGACGAATACGAGAAATACTGGTATCCGAAAGAACTGCCCTCGACCGAAGAAGGCATGGGCCACAATTTGAATTTCGTCAAGAGCTTCGTGCTCGGCGAGACCAAAAAAGCCACCCAAAAAGCGGCCGCCAAGCCTGCCGCAAAAAAAGCGGCGAAACCCGCCGCCAAGAAAGTCGCCAAAAAGAAGTAATTCTTTGTTGATGCGATAAATCCCCCCGGCGGTCCGGAGTTTCCGGATCGTCGGGGATCTCTCCGGTTCCTTTTTTTGATTTTGATGACTCCGGCAACAGCCGATTGGAATAACGACGTGCAAGTGCAGGAAACAATTTTATGAAACGGAAAAATTTTACTCTTGTCGAACTTTTGACCGTAATCGCGATCATCGGCATTCTGGCGGCGATCCTGATCCCGACCGTCGGCAAAGCCCGTGCCTCCGGCGAAGCCACCTCCTGTAAAAACAATTACAAGCAGATCACTTCGGCGATGATCGCCCTGATCCCGACTTTCAACGGTTATCTGCCCAAAGCGAATGCTTCTTTTGCTTATAAACCGCAAGCGAGCGGCAAATTTTACAATCCCAGTTTCCCCGGCGGCGATATCCTGGCGCAGATCGACTATAATATGCTCAACAGTTTCGTCGTCACGGGCGACAAAACCTCCGACGGCAATTACCCCGTCGACCCCAAAACCGGCACCTTGTGGGTCTGCAAAACGACTGCCCGCCGCGTCGCCGCCCAGACGGATCGTTTCGGTATCACTTTTTGCCCGATGTCCAACGCCACGGTCAAGGGCCGCGAGTGGAACTACGATGTCCTGAACCGCAACTCCCCGTCTACCAAACCGCGCTACAAATACACGAGTTACAAATTGCCCGTCGGCTACGAAGAAGTGCCGATGATCTGGGAAAGTTGCAAAGGCTCCAACAGTCACAATAAGAATCAGCAGGATGCCTACTCCCGCGTGGACAATCCGCACAACGACGGCTTCAACGTCGGCTATCTGGACGGACACGTCGAGACGGTTTTCCCCGGCAAAAACATGTATCTGAACTGGGCGCCCGGCAGAGAACCCAACGATAAATTCATCAGTTCCTGGCGGTAAAGTTGCGTTTGCGCGGTGCTGTTGACAACGGATAAAAGATTGGTTTTTACGGTAAAACAAGAATTATGAAAAATATCGTTTTCGCATTATTCTGCCTTTTGACATCGTTGTCGCTCGGCGCGGCAAATTACAGCGTGGAATGCGAAAAATTCCCGGCAAGCCGCAACGTCCGACTTTTCAAAGACGAACTGGCGCAAAACGGCGCGTTTCTCCATTTCACCGAAGAAAATGCGGAAACGACTGCGCGTTTCGATCTGCCGCAAAGCGGGGATTACGCGCTCTGGGCGCGCACGATGAGTTTCGGCGGCAATTTCCGTAAAATCGATATTTATCTCAACGGCAAAAAAGTCGCCTCGCTCGGCGACGGCACGCCGGAAAACAACCGCGCAGGCTCGTTCACCTGGTACCACGCCCCTGCCCTCACGCATCTGGAAGCGGGCGAATTGGAAATCAAACTGGTGTCGACATCCCCTTACACGCGCGTCGATGCGCTGATTTTTACGACCGATACGGCATTTCTGCCGGAAGGAATACAAACAGGAATCGAGGGATTATCCCCCGTTTCCAATAACCCACAAAAGGACGAAAAATGAAAAAAATGACGTCGATGATCGCCGCCGCCGTGCTGACTGCCGGTGTCGGAGCCGCTGAATTTATGGTCGAATGCGAGAACTTCCCCAAACCCGACGGTTTTGCCATCGAATACATGGGCAAGGCTTCGCAGGGCAAATATCTGCGGATGAATAAAAAAGGCGTCAGCACTTCCGCCCGTACCGCCATTCCCGAAGCCGGCGATTACTACCTCTGGGTGCGTGACTTCACGATGTGCGGCAACACCCGCAAGGCGGTGATCTTCCTCAACGGCAAAAAAGTCGGCACTTTCGGCGACAAGAAAACCGCCGACGGCAAAGGCGGCGTCTGGCAGTGGAACCGTTCGTTGCTCAAAAGCCATCTGGAAGCCGGCGAATTGGAGATCAAAATCGTCTCGCAGTCGGAATACACCCGTTTTGATATGATCATCCTCACCACGGATCCCGAGTACAAGCCCGAGGGCAGCGTCGACGATGTTGCCGAATTGGAATTGCTCGACTAAATAATTCTCTGACGCAATGTGAAACGCGCTTCCGGTATTTCAGGCGACAAACACCGCCGGTGCGGGGAGCGTGTTTCTTGTAAAAACGTAATTTTTTGCAACCAACGGTTTGACGGAAAAAGTTTTCCGGCAAACGCAATAACATAAGGAGAAAACAAAATGTTTAAAGTTGGTATTGTCGGTTGCGGTGGTATCGGTAAAGCGCACGCGCGCAGCTGGGCGTCGATCCCCGGCGTGCAGGTCGTCGCGGTCTGCGATCTCAAAGAAGAGATGGCGAAATCCTGCGCCGAACTCTGCGGTGCGACCCCCATCACGGACATGAAAGATCTGCCCAAAGACCTCGACGGCGTCAGCGTCGTCACTCCGCCGCGCGCCCACTACCCCGTGGTCAAGGCGTTGCTCGAAGCGGGCTACAACGTCTTTTCGGAAAAACCGCTGACCACCGATGTCGCCAGCGGCATGGAACTCGACGCCCTCGCCAAGAAAATGGGCAAGGTGCTCGCGGTCGGTTTCAAAATGCGCTATGAGCCCATTTTCATCGAAGCGAAAAAACACCTCCCCGAGATCGGCAAACTCGTTTCGATCACCAGCACCAAGAGCCAGGAATTCCACGACCGTCCCGAGGGACAGTGGGTCAAAAAAGTTGGTGCGATGTATGAATTGAGCATCCACGACTTCGACCTCATCAGCTACATCACCGGCAAACTGCCGCAGGAAGTCCTTTTCTCCCGCTGCGAACATCGCTTCGGCTGGGAAATGGAAGACAGCTTCAACGCGATGGTCAACTACGGCGACGGCGTGACCGCGTTGCTCGAAGGCATGTACGCCAAGAAAGAGACCTTCTGCTTCAAGGATCTCACTTTCACTTTCCTCGGCGACAACGGCTATATGCGCGTGGAGCGTCCCGATCGCATCATCATCCACACAGATGAATATCGCGTGATCGAAGTTCCCGCGGCGGAAAAGAGCGCGTTCGTCTGCGAACTCGAACACTTCCGCGATGCGGTCGAAGGCAAATGCGAGAATACGCTGACCGCGGAATCCGCGATCGCGATGACCCGCATGATCGAAGACATCCGCTCGATGAGCAAATAGTTCCCCGTCCGGATGACGGATATCTCCCGGACGAGTTTCCGGGAGATATTTCCGATCCCCCCCCACATTTAGGGGGGGTATGCAACGCTTGAAAAAAAGCGTTTCCGGACTGCAAAAAGTGCAGTCCATTTTGTTATTGCAATAAAAAAAGACGTCGGCAATGGTATTTTCTTCTCCATCATTCTGGATATTTTTCTGCGTTCTCCTTTTCGGAATGCTGACGCTCACCATTTGGTCGAATAAATACGTCAACGGCGTCGCCGACTTTCTTTCCGCCAACCGGATGGCGCGCAAATATCTTCTGACCGTCGCGGGAGGCATGACGGGCGGCGCCGGGATGGTCGCCACCTGGGAAATGTACTATTCGGCGGGCGTGACGCCGATCTGGTGGGATCAGATCGGCGTGCCGGTGGGACTTGTCGTCGCCGTGACCGGCTTCATCAGTTACCGTTTCCGCGAGACCCGCGCGCTTACCCTTTTTCAGTTCTTTGAGATGCGTTACAGCCGGAAATTCCGTATTTTCGCCGGCTTTTTGAGTTGGATATCCGGCGTGATCAATTATGCGATCATGCCTTTGGTCGTCGCCGAACTGACGCTCGGTCTGCTCGGACTGCCGGAAACTTTTTCCGTTTCGATCGGCGATTTCAGTTTTCAGTGCAATATGGCGATGATGGTAATGTTTTTCAATCTCGGATTCGCCCTTTTCATCGTTGTCCTCGGCGGACAGATCGGCATTATGCTGACCGACTTTTATCAGGAAGTCATCTGCAAATTATTGATCGCCGTGATGCTCTGTTTCCTCGTCGCCCGCTTCGCGTGGAGCGACGTATTTGCCGGACTTGCCGTACGCAATGAATTCGTCAACCCTTTCAACACGGCGAAGATCGATCAATTCAACATCTGGTATTTCCTGATCGGCGTCTACGGCAGTATCTACAATGCGAAAAGCTGGGGCGGCGGTGCCGGATACGACTCCTCCGCCAAGACGCCGCACGACGCCCAGATGTCGGGCGTCCTCGGGCGCTGGCGTCATCTCGCGACGCAGGTCTGCTACATTTTGCCGCCGCTCATCGCCTATGCCGTGTTGCACAATCCCGACCTCTCGGAATATGCGGCACCGTTGCGCGATTCGCTCGGCGGCGACGTCAACGTCGACGCGACCAAAAGCGCGATGGTCGTCGTCACAAGTTTTCTGCAACTCAACCTGCCCGGTTGGGTTTTCGGCGGATTCGCCGCGATGATCTTCGCCTGTTCGATCAGCATCGACGACACCTGTCTGCACACGTGGGGAAGTATTTTCGTCCAGGATTTTCTGATGCCGTTGCAGAAAAAACCGATCGACGCGAAACGGCACATCCGATGGTTGCGGCTTTCGATCTCGTCGGTCGCGCTTTTCGCTTTCCTTTTCAGTTGCGGGCTTTACCTGCTGGAAAAACACTACGATTTCGAGATCCCGATTTTTATGTACTACGCCGTTACCGGAGCCATCTATCTCGGCGGTGCCGGAATCGTCATTTTCGGCGGTCTCTACTGGAAACGCGGCACGACGCTCGCCGCGTGGGTCTCGATGATCACGGGCGGCGTACTCTCCCTCGCCGGAGCGTTGCTCCAAACCAAAGCGCTGTGGCACGCGCTCGCGCGGAAGTTGCTTGAAATTTTTCCGCAATGGAACTGGCTCGCCGATCACGCCGAACAATTCCCGCTCAACGGTCAAACGGTCTACTTCATCGCGATGGCGGTCGCGACGTTGAGTTACATACTTCTCTCGCTCCTTTTTCCGCAACCGCCTTTCAACCTCGACCGGATGCTCCACCGGGGGAAATACCGGATCGCCGACGACCAGACGCCGGGAGAATCGACCGACGCCAAACGCAACTGGAAGGAAAAGATCGGCTATTCGATGGAATTCGGCAAATTCGACGGTTTCCTTTTTTGGTTCACGATCTGCTACTGCCTGATCTGGTGGGTCTGTCTGCTTATCGGCACCTGCGTGTTTCTGATGATCGAAGCGGGGTGGTTCCCCGGCGTGGAAGAGATCCCGCTCGCCGTATGGAGCACTTACTGGAAAACCTATTTCGTTGTCCAACTGGTCATTATGATCGTCGCCACCGCATGGCTGACGCTCGGCGGTCTTTACAACGCCTATCTCCTGCCCGGAGATATGCAAAAACACCTTGCCCTCGCCAGCGACGACGGCACTGTTCGAGATAAAAAGGAAGAAAAACGATGATGAAAGAAACGATTCTCGCCACGGCATTGACAGCGGCGGCCTGTGCCGCCGAACCGATGAGTTGGACAAAAGAGGAACTCTTTGCCATCCCGCAGACTTTTGCCGACACCGGGCTGGAAAAATACCGCGCCGACGGCGTACAGTCTTTCCTGCTCGAAGGTCCCAAAACCTCCGACGGAAAAACGACGAAAGCCTACGCCTATTACGCATTGCCGAAAACGCCGATGCCGAAAGGCGGATTCCCGGCGGTCGTCCTCTTTCACGGGGGCGGCGGCACGGCGTTTGCAAACTACGTCCAAAAGTGGCGCGACCGCGGCTATGCCGTGATCACCTTTGACCATTACGGTCAGGAGCCGGCGACGGAAGTCGCGCGTCCCAAGCGTCCGGTGCTGAAAGATTCCTGGCAGGACAGAGCGGGCGGCTTCTCGGAAGGCAACGCCGTCCAGCGTCATCTGTGGGTGCATAACGGCGTTGCCCTCGCCGTCCGCGCCAACACCTTTTTGCGTCAGCAGAAAGAGATCAACCCCGACAAGATCGGTCTGCTCGGCATTTCGTGGGGCAGTGTGATGGGGTCGATCGCCTGTTCGCTCGATCACCGTTTCGCCTTTGCCGCCTTGTGCTACGGGTGCGGCAACTGGGATCTCGGCGTCAACGGCGGTTTCGTCAAGTATGCCAAAGACACCTTTGAGCCGAAATACTTTGTGGCAAATCTCACGGTGCCGACTTTTTGGTTCGCCGGCACCAACGACGACGCCTTTGAGATCGCCCAGTGGCAAAAGACTTATCAGCAGACGCCGGGAACGCAAGGAGCCGCCCTCGTCGTCCGGCTCGATCACGATCACGTCGGCTGGGATTACAAGGGGCTTCAACGTTACGTCGACGCCTTTTGCGGCAAAGACCAGCCTCACGCGCGAATTTCCGCGCTCTCCGTCTGCGGAAACCGGGTGCGCGCAACGATCCTCGACGCCGGAAACGGCATCAAACGCGCGGAGTTGAATTACGCGACGGACGCCCCCGGCACCAAACGCGAATGGAAAACGCTTCCCGCCGAAATCGACGGCAATGTCGTTTTTGCGACGATCCCCGACGGCGCAAAAGCCGTTTACCTCAACGTTTTTGACCGCGAATACGCCGGAGCGTGGCAATGGCCCGTTTCGACGGATGTCGCTGAACTCAAATGACGATCTGGACGATCGGCGAAGCGATCCTGCTCGGCATCGGGCTGGCGATGGACGCCTTTGGCGTCAGCGTCACGCTCGGTGTCGTCAAAAACGAAGAGTACAACTGGAAAAAAATGTTGTTCTCGTCCGCACTTTTCGGACTTTTTCAGTTTTTGATGCCGGTCGCGGGATTTTTCGGAGGAACGGTCTGCGGCAAACTGCTCCAATTTTACGGACGCTTTGTCGCGACGGCACTGCTTGTCGGCATCGGCGTCAAAATGATCCACGACCGCAATGAAAAAGGAAGTCTCTCGCTCTCGTTTGACGCTTTGCTCCTCCTCGCCTTTGCGACCAGCGTCGACGCTTTTGTCGTCGGCGTGAGTTTCGCCTTTCTCGGCTACGGCGATCTTTATATCAGATGCGCGATCATCGGGATCATCACATTGCTGATCTCTTTCGGCGGTGCACTGGCGGGCAAACGGGGAAGAAAACATCTTTCGCCCGAAAAGGCGATGATCCTCGGCGGTTGCGTGCTGATCCTGCTCGGCGTCAAAAATCTTTTTTGACGCACACTCCGCGCGTCAAAGCAGTTTACGAAATGCGGAAAACGCGCTGGGAACGGGATATTTTTTCTCCAATTCCTTCTCCGTCGCCCAGATAAAAGAGGCGTCCTCCCGCGCAATTTCCGCCCGGAACCAGTGCATACGCCACTCGATGTGGGTAAAAATATGCTTTGCAGTCAGGCATTCCGGAGAAATTTTCCAGTCGAGATGACGGCGGCGGCTCTCGGCAAACGTCAAAAGCCCGTCGTCTTCGGGGAAACCGTAAAGACCGGCAAGCACCCCCTGCCCCGGACGGCGCATCAAGGCGATTTTTCCCTTGCATCGCAAAAGATAAAAAGTCTTTTCCTCGATTTTCCGCTTTTTGGACGGTTTTTTCCTGGGGCGGGACTCGATCGTTCCTTTTTTCAAGGCAAGACACGCTTCCCGCAACGGGCAATCGCCGCAACGGGGCGCGCCGTTGGGCAGGCAGACCGTCGCCCCGATCTCCATCAGGCTCTGGGTGAATTCCGACGCCGCATTGCCGGGATAGATTTTTTCCAAGGCGTTGCCGATCTCCCGCCGCACCGCCGGCATCGTCATATCGCGCTCATCGTCGGTCAAGCGGGAGATCACACG
>JAEDIJ010000019.1 GCA_016292515.1 Victivallaceae bacterium | reverse complement strand
GGCTACTCACCGGCTGAGCCGGTGGTTTTTTTGCCCCGCGGGCGGGACAAAAAAAGAGGCTGTCACTTTCGCAACAGCCTTTTTTGGTAAAAACCGATTATTTTGTCCGGAGCAGGTAACGCTTGTAGAATCGCTCGGGGTCGAGGGAGCGTTTCATGTGACGCATTTCCTCGTCGTTGTAGTCCTGCTCGCAATTGATGAATTTCGCTTTGCCGTGCAATTCCATCGAGACCATCCGGGTGAGGGTCTGCGATGCGCCCTTGACTGCGTGGTCAGCTTTTTCAAAGAGTATGTCAACGGTGTCGGAGGGCAGAATGCTGTAAATGGAAATGCCGGCGGGGTAATCGTCCTCGGCGTAGAGGATGATGCCTTGCAGTTTGAGTGTTTTGAAATTCTGCAGGGCGATGGTCAACGCTTCGGTCTCCTCGTCGATGAACTGGCACTGCACCAAGTGGGAATTGAGACTCTTTACCAATTTGATGGCGGCGTCGATCTCCTTGTCGTCGATGGCGCGGACTTCCGCTTTGGGCCAGTTGGCTTGAAACTGCTTGACGAGGTTGTATTTCTTGCGGAGTTTTGGCCCCGCGCAGGTCGCGATCTTGTCGATCGAAAAGAGATAATCGATCGCCCCTTCATCGTACTCGATGTCGAAGTGAGTGTCGCAATCCGCGTGTTTGTCGAGAAAATCCTCCGGCACGTCGTAGACGGCACCGTCGCTCAATCCCGCCTTGATGAAAGCACTGCTGATTTTATACAATTCCGACGGCGTCGTCCATTTGCCGATCGGGTAATGGATCTGACGGGTCGGACGTTCGTAGACAACGAGACGGTCGCCGAAATCGGCGAACTCGTAACCGTAGAATTGCCGGTAAATGAATAAATTGGCAAAGCAGCATTCACTGCTCTGGCTTTTCATCACTTTGAGATGACGCTCAAACAGCGCGCGATCTTTGAGTTCGATCGGACGCAACGTGGAAAGATCGATTTTCATAGTATTAAGAATTCCAGATACTGTCTTCCTGCAACATGACTCCGGCGCCTTTGACGACGGCGTTGAGCGGTTCGTCGGAAACGAAGACCGGCAAGCCGGTTTCCTCGGTCAGCAACTTGTCCAATCCGGCGAGCATCGCGCCGCCGCCGGCGAGCATAATGCCGCGGTCGACGAGGTCGGCGAGCAGATCCGGCGGACAATGCTCGATCGTGTTGCGCACCGCTTCGGAGATCGTGGTGACCGATTCCTGCAACGCCATACGGATCTCTTCCGCCGTGATACGGATCGTTTTGGGACCGCGCGAAACGATATCAAGACCGCGCACGTCGAGCGTCTGCTCGTCCTTGACGGGATAGGCACTGCCGATTTTGATCTTGATGCGTTCGGCGGAAAGCGCGCCGACCAGAAGGTTGTGGTTTTTGCGCATATACTGGATGATCGCTTCGTCGAGGGCATCGCCGCCGACGCGCACGCTTTTGGCTTCGACGATGCCGGAAAGCGAGATCACTGCGACTTCGGTCGTACCGCCGCCGATATCGACGATCATACTGCCGGAAGGCTCCGCGACGGGCAATCCGACGCCGACCGCCGCCGCCATCGGTTCCTCGACGAGGATGATCTCGCCGGCACCGGCGTGCTTGGCGCTGTCTTTGACGGCGCGGTTTTCAACTTCCGTAATGCCGGAGGGGACGGCGATCAGCACGCGGGGGTGAAGCAGACGCTTGAACCACGGCTGCTGACGCATCGCTTTTTGGATGAAAAAGCGGAGCATATCCTCGGTGACTTCAAAATTGGCGATCACGCCGTCTTTCATCGGGCGGATGGTCGTGATGTTGACGGGGGTTTTGCCCATCATCTCTTTTGCTTCACTGCCGACGGCGAGTACTTCGCGGGTGTTGACTTTGAGGGCGACGACGGAGGGCTCCGCCAGCATGATGCCGTGGTCGCGCACGTAGATCAGACAGTTCGCGGTACCGAGGTCGATCCCGATGTACGTGGAAAAGAGTTTGGTCAAAAAGTGCATGGACATAACTCACCTTGCTTTTTCGTGTTTTTCAATACTTCACAATTGTTATGTATAATTATATCACCAAAAGCGCAAAAATACAAATCAAAGTGATGAAAAATCGCGGTTTTTCCTTACTCCTGAAAAAGGAAACGGCGCTTCTCCGCGCAAAACGGGAAGCGCCGCCGGAAAAACCGGACTAGATGCCGAGGTCGATCATCGCGTCGGCAACTTTGCGGAAGCCGGCGATGTTGGCGCCCATCACGTAGTTGTCGGGCTCGCCGAACTCGGCGGCGGCATTGCGCGCCGCGTTGTGGATATTGATCATAATGTTGTGGAGCCGGTTGTCGACTTCGCCGGCATCCCAGCTCAAACGCATCGCGTTCTGGCTCATTTCGAGACCGCTGGTCGCGACGCCGCCGGCGTTGGAAGCCTTGCCGGGCGAGAAAAGCAGTTTATTCGATTGAATGTACTGGGTCGCTTCGAGCGTCGTCGGCATATTGGCGCCTTCGCAGACGCAGATGCAGCCGTTGGCGACGAGCGCCTTGGCGTCGTCGAGATCGAGTTCATTCTGCGTGGCGCAGGGCAGCGCGACGTCGCAGGAAGTGATCTGCCAGGGGCGTTTGCCCTCGTAGTATTTGGCGCGGGGGAAACGCTCGGCGTATTCGCGGATGCGGCCGCGTTTGACGTTTTTGAGTTCGCGGATGAAAGCCTGCTTCTCGGCGTCGATGCCGTCTTCGTCGATGATGCAGCCGTTGGAGTCGCTGCAGGAGATCACCTTGCCGCCGAGGTGGGTCGCCTTGACGATCGCGAACTGCGCGACGTTGCCGGAGCCGGAAACCATGATGCGCTTGTTTTCGAGATCCTGATTGCGGGTGGCGAGCATTTCAAAGGCGAAATAGACGCAGCCGTAACCGGTCGCTTCGGGACGGACGAGACTGCCGCCCCAGTTGAGTCCTTTGCCGGTGAGGACGCTGTCGTAACTGTTGACGATCTTTTTGTACTGACCGAAAAGGAAACCGATCTCGCGGGCGCCGACGCCGATATCGCCTGCGGGGACGTCGGTCGATGCACCGATGTGACGGTAGAGTTCACGCATAAAGCTCTGGCAGAAAGCCATCACTTCGCGGTCGCTCTTGCCTTTGGGGTTGAAATCGGCGCCGCCTTTGCCGCCGCCCATCGGGAGCGTCGTAAGGCTGTTTTTGAAAATCTGTTCAAATCCGAGGAACTTCAAAATGCTGAGGTTGACCGACGGATGGAAGCGCAAGCCGCCTTTGTAGGGACCGATCGCGCTGTTGAACTGGATGCGGTAGCCGGTGTTGATCTGAAATTCGCCTTTGTCGTCGATCCAGGGCACCTGAAAAGTAATGGTGCGTTCCGGAATGACGATGCGTTCGAGGATCTTGTTTTTTTCGTACTTCGGGGTGGCGTCCAGCAGTTTGGAAATGGAGCCGACCACTTCGGTCACGCTCTGGACGAATTCCGGTTCATTGTTGTAGCGGGCTTGGATGTCGCTCAACACGTTCTGCGCATACTGGTTCATTTTTCCCTTCTTTCTTGCATGCTTTTTGCCGGAATACCCCGGCTTGGTAAATCCATTTAATATAATGCAAAAAAGAGTTTTTTGCAATAGAAAAATTGTTTTGTCCGATGAAAAAAGGAAAAATTCAATGTCGCGCGGTCCGTCGCGGCGCGGTCAAGGCTCAAAGAGGAAACTTTCGCCCGCGGAAAACTTTTTCGCCACCCGGAACGGGACCCACGTCGGTTGTCCGTCGGCTTCGCTCTGCCAGGAGTTGCTGACGGCGATCTCTTCGGTAAGCAGATTGTAGCCGACGATGAGACAGGCGTGGGCGCACTCTTCTTTGGGCAGAGAATTCCGCTTGCTTTTGGTGATTTTGTTGCGGCGCCACGATTTCGGGTCGCCGCCGCGCGATTTCGTATTGCGGAAGCGGATGTCTTCGTACCGCGGATCGGCATAGAGGATCCAGAGGAGCGGCGTGCCGTTGTCGATCGCTTTTTTGATCGCCGGCAGCGCGATGTCGCCCTGTTTGCGGATGCCGATGCCGACGCTGCGGAAAATCGGAGAAACTTTTTTGTGGGCGTCTTTGAGCGACGTACCGTCTTCCCGGTCGCTGTTGAAAAGTGCCGCCAGTTGGTGCATTCCGACGGAATCGATTTCGTAATAACGCAGTATCCGCGCGTAAGTCGCGGGGACGCAGTAGCCTTTGCCGCCCTGATCGACCTGCGGGATGACGAGGAAGACGTCGCCGAAGGAGTTGCGCTGAATTCTCCGGGGAAGATCAAGTTGCCGGATCTTTTTGCGGACGTCGCCGGAACTTTGCGTTCGCGGCGTTTCGCCGGGGGGATAGATGTGCAGAATGACGTAATCCCCGGCATCGGCTTCGAGCGCGAAAACGGCGTCGGGCGTTTCCCAGAAATCCGCTTTGTTTTTGAAGCGGGCAAGTCCGAATTTGCCGGTTTTGGGCTTGCCCGCCAGACGGGTGAGGTCATCGCGCAGACGCTTTTTCGCCTGTGCGATCGCGCGCCGGGCGTGGTTGGGGACGTCGCCTTTGTTGCTGAAAACGATCTCGATCGAAGTGATTTTGCCCTGATCGAGATGATACTTCAATTCCTGCGCCAAAACGCCGCAGAAAAATGTGTTGCGCAAATATGCCGATTTCAACTGATCGTCACCCGGCAGACGAAGACGATCGTCGTATCGCCACGCGTCGTTGAGGAGCGGGTAACCGATCCAGCGGTTCCACTTCTCCACCGCCGCATAGGATGTTTGCGCCCAAAGAAGAAAAGCCAAAAGCAGAGAGATCTTTTTCATGATGAAAATAATATAGTCTTTACTTTTGAAATAGTCAAGGGCGCGGCATTCCTTTTGACATTTGCGGAATTGATGCTATAGTAAGGAAAACTTCTTCTATCTGTTGAGGAATAGTGCAAAATGAATAAGAAATCGTTGCTTTCCCTTTTCGTTTTCTTGTTTGCCGCATTGCTTTTGGCGAAACCGCTGGACTGGTTGCGCGCAAAAGAAGTGCAGACGGGGGTGAAACTCATCACGATCGACCGCCAAAAGCCGCGGTTGCAGAAAATCAGCGTGATGCGCATCGATCTCGGCAACCGCCGACTCCGCTTTGTCGCGACACCGCGCGATGTCGATTACGGCAAGCCGATGCCGGATTTTCCGCAACGGACGATCCAGACCAAGCGGATGACAACGGCGGATTTTGTCGCTTCGCTGCGGCAAAAGAAACTTAACGTGATCGTCGCCGCCAATGCCGCGCCGTGGACACCGTGGACGAAACCTTTTACCCATCAATACGGCTTTTTGAGCGGATTGAACATCAATCAGGGGCAGGTCGTTTCCGACGATCACCGCCACGGCGCCGTCTTTCTGGTCTACAACAACGGGCAGGCGGAGATCTGGACGAAACCGGTGCCGGAAAAACTTTATCCCAAGTTGCAGATCGCCGTTTCCGGCTTTTGTCCGATCCTGCTCGACGGCAAGATCGCGACCGACGACAAAACGCATTGCGACCCCCGTATGGCGTATGGATTGTCCAAAAACAAACGGGTGCTTTTTCTCATCACGGTCGACGGCAGACAGCCCGGTTGGAGCGAGGGGGCGACGCTGACTGAACTCGCACAACTGATGATCGATGCGGGTGCGAGCGATGCGCTCAATATGGATGGCGGCGGTTCGACGACGCTCCTCTACGTTGACCGCGGACGGAAAAACTGCGTGATGGTCAACCGCCACACGACCGGCGGTTACGCCCGTCCGGTCGCGAGCAACATCGCGATCTATCTGGAAAAATGAGCGGCGGTCTATTTTCGGCAAAGCGCGCGAAATTGCGGGCTTTGAATTCCCCAGAGCATCCGCGCGATTTCAAGTTTTGCGCCGGTCGGCGGATTTTTGGCGCAGAAAACGTGAAAAAATTCATTCCGTCCCGTTTCGGCGTCGGGCGCGTCTTTCTTTTCACAACGGCGCAGTAAATAGGGGTCGCGCATCCAGTTGCGGGCGATCATCGCCCCCGCGGCGCGGCATTCGTCAAGGAGAGCAAAAGTTTCCGCCGAGTCGTCGAGGTCGCCGTTGAGGACGATGGGGATTTCCCCCGCCATTTTTGCGGCGGCGAGGAAACGCTCGCGGCGGTTGGCGACGACGACATAGTTTTCCGCGACCGTCCGGCAGTGGTAAAAAAAGCGGTCGACGCATTTTTCTGCGGCAAGTCCGGGCAGAAACTCCCCGATCTCGCGCCAGTCGGTGCTCCCCGAACGGAATTTGAGCGAAAATTCCCGATCCCCGACCGCTTCTTTGACCGCGCGGCAGATTTCACCGATCTGCGCCGGCTCTTTCAGCATTGCGCCGCCGGAATGATGGCGGACGACGCGCTTGCTCGGGCATCCGCAGTTGAGATCGATGCCCTCGGCGCCGAGCCGGATCCCCCGTTTCGCCGTTTCGGCGAGGAGCGCGGGATCGTCCCCCATCAGTTGAAGTACGACCGGCTTGCCCGATGCGAGAAAAGTTTTCAAAAAGCGCGCGATCGTTTTTTGCGGCGGCACGGTTTCCGAGACCCGCAGAAAAGGCGTCATCCAACGCGAGACGAGATCGAGTTCGTTGACCGTCTCGACAAAGCTCTCACGCGCGACGCCCTCCATCGGGCCGGGCCAGAATTGATGATCGTTCTTTTTTGTCATGTCCATAAAATATATGGGAAAAGCATCTTTTTCCACCCTTGATAAATCAAAAGTGAAGAGGTATTTTAAAAGAACGGCAATTTTTTCGTCTGAAAGAGACAATTCAACATAGGAGAATTTGGATGATGAGTCAGATTTCCGCTTTGCAGAAGGCGCGTGCCGCTTACGCGCCGAAACTTCCCGCGGCTTTGCAGAACGGCGCCGCCGTCGTGGTCACGGAGGGCGCCGCGACGCAGTCGGTCGCCGATTGCGACAAGATTTCCGCGCTTTTTCCGAAAACCTACGGCAGTCCCGTCCTCACTTTTGCCGCGGGCAAGGAAAGCAATCTTCCGGCGATCAACGTCGGCGTGATCCTTTCCGGCGGACAGGCGCCCGGCGGCCACAACGTGATCGCCGGACTTTTTGACGGTATCAAGAGCCTCAACGCCGACAGCCGCCTTTTCGGTTTCCTCAAAGGCCCCGACGGTCTCGTCAAGGATGAAGTGATGGAGCTCAAAAGCGATTTCATCGATTCCTACCGCAACACCGGCGGATTCGATATGATCGGCTCCGGCCGTACCAAACTGGAAACAGAGGAGCAGTTCCAGCTCGCCGAAAAGCACTGCAAGGCCCTCAACATTTCCGCGCTGGTCATCATCGGCGGCGACGATTCCAACACCAACGCCTGCGTGCTCGCCGAATACTTCAAGGCGCATGATTCCGGGATTCAGGTGATCGGTTGCCCCAAGACGATCGACGGCGACCTCAAAAATGAGTGGATCGAAGCGAGTTTCGGTTTCGACACCGCCTGCCGCGTTTACAGCGAACTCATCGGCAATTTGTGCCGCGACGCCAATTCGGCGAAAAAATACTGGCACTTCGTCAAGCTGATGGGCCGCAGTGCGAGCCACATCGCCTTGGAGTGCGCGCTTCAAACGCACCCCAACGCCGCGATCGTTTCCGAGGAAGTCGCCGCCAAAAAGCAGACGCTTGAAGAGATCGTCGACAAACTCGCGTCGATCGTCGCCAACCGCGGTAACGCCGGACTGAATTTCGGCATTATCCTCGTGCCCGAGGGGCTGGTCGAATTCATCCCCAACATCAAGACTTTGATCGCCGAACTCAACGACATCCTCGCCGCCAACGCGGCAAGCGTCGAGTCTTTGGACGCGCTCGGCAAGGCGAATTTCGCCGCCGGCAAATTGAGCGAAGCAAGTGCAAAAACTTTCAACGCGCTCCCCGAAGGCATCCGCAAACAGCTTTGCAACGACCGCGACCCCCACGGCAACGTCCAGGTCTCGCTCATCGAAACGGAAAAAATGCTCGCCGAAATGGTCGGCAACCGCCTCAAAGCGATGAAATCCGAAGGCTCCTACAAGGGCAAATTCGCCACGCAGACGCACTTTTTCGGCTACGAGGGCCGTTGCGCCGCGCCGTCGAACTACGACGCCGACTACTGTTACAGCCTCGGTTTCAACGCCGCGGCATTGATCGGCGCGGGACGCACCGGCTATATGTCGAGCGTCCGCAACACGACGAAAAAGGCTTCCGAATGGATTTCCGGCGGCATCCCGATCACGATGATGATGAATATCGAGCATCGTCACGGCGTCGACAAGCCGGTCATCCGCAAGGCGCTGGTCGAATTGGACGGCGCGCCTTTCAAGTTTTTCGCCTCGGTGCGCGAAGATTGGGCGATCAAAACGGATTACGTCTACCCCGGTCCCATCCAGTACTTCGGCCCCTCCGAAGTCTGCGATCTGATCACCAAGACGCTTGAACTCGAAAAGAAATAATTATGGCGGACTCCAAGATCGACATCGCCTACGTGGCACAGTTAGCGCGGCTCGAACTCGATCCCGCGCAGGCTGAAAAACTGCAGGGAGAACTGGGCAGTATCGTCCGGTATATCGATAAACTCGCCGAACTCGATGTCACCGGCGTCGAGCCGACGGCGCACGCGATCACGCGGCGCAACGTCTGTCGCGAAGACGAGGTGCGCGACTCTTTCCCGCGGGAAACGATGCTCGCCAACGCACCCGATCTGGTCGATGAGACCTTGATCAAAGTCCCGCAGGTCTTGCCGGGGGAGGGGAGCAATTGAAATGAGTAAAATCGATTTTGCCAAACTTTCCATCGCCGCCTGCGCCGACGCGCTGGCGAAAAAAGAGTATTCCTCGGAGGAACTCGTCAAGGCGATCTCGGAAAATATCCGCCGCAACGACGACAAGATCCACGCGTTTTTGAAATTCGACGAAGAAGCCGCATTGCGCGCCGCAAAGGAATCCGACGCGCGCCGCGCTTCCGGCAAGGCTTTGAGCGCGTTTGACGGTATCCCCGTCGGCATCAAGGACAATATCGCCGTTACCGGGGAAACGATCTCCTGCGCGAGCAAAATCCTCGCCCCCGTCAAGTCGCCTTACGACGCGACGGCGGTCGCGAAACTGAAAAATCAGGGCTTCATCCCTTTCGGCCGCCTCAATATGGACGAGTTCGCGATGGGGTCAAGTTGTGAAAACAGCGCATTCTTTCCGACGGCGAATCCTCTGGACACCAGCCGTGTACCCGGAGGTTCCTCCGGCGGCAGCGCGGCGGCGGTCGCGGCGAAGTTTCTGCCGTCGGCGCTCGGTTCCGATACCGGCGGCTCCATCCGTCAGCCGGCAAGTTTCTGCGGTACGGTCGGATTGAAGCCGACTTACGGGAGAGTTTCCCGATACGGATTGGTCGCGTTTGCTTCCAGTCTGGATCAGATCGGACCTTTGTCGCCCTGCGTCGAAGACGCGGCGATCATTCTCGACGCTGTTTCGGGGCACGACCCGATGGACGCGACGAGCCTCGATCTCGCCGGGACCCGTGCGCTCGCGGCGGTCAGGGAAATGCGCGATACGCAGCTCAAAGGAATGAAGATCGGTCTGCCCAAAGAATACTACGCTTCTTCCGGCTTGGATTCCGGCGTCGCCCAAGTTTTTGAGCAGTCGATCGAAAACTTGAAAAAACTCGGCGCCGAGATCGTCGAAGTGAGTTTGCCGCACACCGAATACGCGGTCGCGGTCTACTACATCGTCGCCACCGCCGAGGCGAGCGCGAATCTGGCGCGTTTCGACGGCATCCGCTACGGCGACCGCAAGGCGGGACGCGATCTGGTCGACACCTACTTCAAGAGCCGCGGCGCGGGCTTCGGCGCGGAAGTAAAACGCAGAATTCTGCTCGGCACTTACGTCTTGTCGAGCGGCTATTACGACGCTTATTATCTGCGCGCGCAAAAAGTCCGCACGCTGATCAAGCGCGACTTCGAGGAGGCTTTCAAATCGTGCGACTTGCTGCTGACGCCGGTCGCGCCGAATCTGCCTTTCCACTTCGGCGAAAAAAGCGATCCGTTGCAGATGTACTTGTCGGATATTTTCACGATCGCCCTCAACCTCGCCGGAAACTGCGGTATCAGCATTCCCGGCGGCGTGGACGCCAAAAGCGGACTTCCCGTCGGGATCCAGTTGATCGCGCCCAGTCTCGCCGAAGAAAAACTTCTCGGCGCGGCGGCGGTCTACGAAAAGCAGGCTTTCGCCTTTGCCGGAAAAGTTTTCGGGTGCTGACGTGATCGTACTCGGCATCGACCCGGCAATCCGGACGACCGGTTACGGCGTGATCCGCGTCGAGGGTACTCATATCGGGATCCTCGACTGCGGCACGATCGTCAACGGACAGAAATTGCCGCACTCGGAATGTGTGCGCCGCATTTACGGCGGCATCGCGGAACTGGTGGCGACTTATCATCCCGACGCCGCCGCGGTCGAAAGTCCTTTCGTCGGACGCAACGCATCGACGGCGATCATTCTCGGAATGGCGCGCGGCGCGCTTCTCACGGCGTTGAGCAACGCCGGAGTGCCCGCTTTCAGCTACACGCCCTCCGCGGGGAAACAGGCGGCGACGGGGCGCGGCTCGGCGACCAAGGAGCAGGTGGCGGTGATGCTTTCTTTCGAACTCGGCATTTCGATCGAGCAGATCCCGCTCGACTCGACCGACGCGCTCGCGCTCGCCATCTGCCACGCCCAGCGCGCGCTGCATCCCGAATACGGCAAATTGGGAAATCCGCTGTAATGGCGGCAGATTGCCATACGCATAGAGTTTCGGGGGGCAGGGAACTGGTTTCCGCCTCCGACCTCGCCGCTCCTTTGACGTCTCTGGAATTTCATCCGTGGTATGTGGCGGAAAATTTCACACAACTGCCCGCAAGTTTTCTCGAAAATGCCCCTTTTGCCGCCGCGCTCGGCGAGTGCGGCATCGACCATTTGCGCGGAGCGTCGGCCGCCGTGCAAATGCGCGCCTTTGAGAGCGTCGCCGAAGCGGCGGAAAAATTGAAAAAGCCGCTCGTTATCCACAGCGTCCGCGGCGACAACGAGATTTTTGCCGTATTGAAAAATTTTTCCGGTAAAGTCCTCTTTCACGGCTTTTGCCACTCGGTGCGCCGATTGGATATGCTCCTGGAAAAAGGTTTTTTCGTTTCGCTTGCCCCCTATGCCTGGCGCAAAAAAGAACTTGCCGACCGCTTGAAAAGCGATGATTTTTGCCGCATCGGCTTTGAAACGGACGATACAAATTTTTTGATCGACGCCGTGGTCGCCGACGCGGCGCGCGAACTTGATCTGCCCGACCTTGAAGCGCGCAGTTGTGCCGTACTGACGGAATTCCTTGAAAAATAAGTTTCCGTCATTTCATTGGTTTTGCTTTCAAATACGTCGTTTTTTTCTTGCGGAAACGGAAAAACCGCGCTATATTAAATATATTGCAACCAACCTTTGCGCAAATTGCGCGGAAATGGAGTTTTATTATGAAAATCGTCGTCGCCTATTCCGGCGGGCTTGACACCTCCGTGATCGTCAAGTGGGTCAAAGAAACGTACAATGCCGAAGTCATCTGCTACTGCGCCGACGTGGGCCAGCAGGAGGAACTCGACGGTCTCGAAGCCAAGGCGATCGCCACCGGCGCGAGCAAGTGCATCATCGACGACCTCAACGAAGAATTCGCCCGCGATTTCATCTTTCCGATGCTCCAAGGCGAAGCGATCTACGAAAACAACTACCTCCTCGGCACTTCGATCGCGCGTCCCCTCATCGCGAAGCGTCTGGTCGAAGTCGCCAAAGCCGAAGGCGCCGATGCGATCTGCCACGGCGCGACCGGCAAGGGCAACGACCAGGTCCGTTTTGAATTGAATGCCAACGCGATCGACCCCTCGATCAAAGTCATCGCCGCGTGGCGCGATCCCAACTGGCACTTCACCGGCCGTCTCGATATGATCGAGTACGCCAAAAAGAACAACATCCCGGTCAATGTTTCGGCGAAAAAGCCTTACAGCATGGACCGCAACTTGCTCCACATCAGTTTCGAGGGCGGCATCCTCGAAGATCCGTGGAATGAATTCCCCGAAGACATCGCCGTGATGACCAAGCCGCTTTCGCAGGCCGCCAACGAGCCGGAAGACGTCGTCATCACCTTTGAAAAGGGCATCCCCGTCAAGATCAACGGCAAGGAGTACAGTCCCGCGAACATTATGCGTACCCTCAACGCGATGGGCAGCCGTCACGCCGTCGGCCGCGTCGACATCGTCGAAAACCGTTTCGTCGGAATGAAAAGCCGCGGCGTCTACGAGACTCCCGCCGGCACCATTTTGCAGGCGGCGCACCGCGGCTTGGAGGAGATCACCCTCGACCGCGAAGTGATGCACTTGCGCGACAGCCTGATCCCGCGTTACGCAGATATGATCTACAACGGCTTCTGGTATGCGCCGGAGCGCGAGATGATCCAGGTGATGATCACCGAAAGTCAGAAATTCGTCACCGGCGACGTCCGCGTCAAACTTTACAAGGGCGCCTGCCACGTTACCGGCCGCCGGAGCATTTACAGCCTTTACGACGACGCGATCGCGAGTTTCGAGGGCGTCGATTCTTACGACCACAAGGACGCCGCGGGCTTCATCAAATTGAATGCCCTGCGTCTTAAAGTGCTCGCCCGCAGCAAACAGAAGCGTTATTGATTTTTGTTTGAGTGAAAAGATCAGGGCTTCGTCGGCGTACGGTCGGCGAAGCCCCTTTTTGAGGAAAGGCAAAGCGTTATGGCGCGCGTGACGATTGAAAAAATCTGCAAAAGGTACGGCAAAGACAGCGTTTTGAACGATCTTTCTTTTGAGATCGCCGACGGTGAGATATTCTTTTTGCTCGGCGCGTCGGGGTGCGGCAAATCGACGCTTTTGCGTATCCTCGCCGGTTTGCTGACTCCGGATTCCGGGCATATTCTCTTTGACGGCGAGCCGATCGACGATCTGCCGCCGGAAAAACGGCAGACGGCGATGGTCTTTCAGAACTACGCCCTCTGGCCGCATATGACGGTGCGGGAAAATATCGCTTTCGCATTGCGCTGTGCGGGCAAAAAGGGTAAAGAAGTTGATGCGCGCGCGGACGAAGTCCTCGAAAGCGTCCAACTGGAAAATTTTGCCGACCGCAGGATCCCCGCGCTTTCCGGCGGACAGCAACAGCGGGTCGCGCTTGGTCGCGCGCTTGCGGTGCGCCCGAAACTGCTTCTGCTCGACGAGCCGCTTTCCAATCTGGATGCGCGGTTGCGGGAAACGATGCGCGGCGAGATCCGCACGATCTGCCGCCGCGAAAAATTGACCGCGCTCTACGTTACTCACGACCGGCAGGAGGCTTTCAGCATCGGCGACAAGATCGCGTGGATGGATCGCGGCGTCATTTGCCAGTCGGGGCGTCCGGAGGAGTTGTATTACTTCCCCAAGAGCCGCGCCTGCGCCGAATTTTTCGGCGACGCCAACTTTATTTCCGGTAAAATCAACGGTGAAAACTGGGAAACGCCTTTCGGGAGTTTTCCGTTTTGCGGCAAAACGGAAAATGCCGCTTTGGCGATGATCCGCCCGGAAATGATCCAAGTTTCCGATGAAAAAACGGGCTTCCCCTGCGATATCAAAGAAGTGACTTTTCTCGGAGAAAATACGTTGCTCCGCGTTGAAACGGCAAAAGGAGGTGTTCCCTTGACGCTCCGCGAATGCGGCGGAATTTCCCGCCGCGCCGGGGAAAAAATCTTTCTGTCATTCAAAGAGGGGCAACTGGTCGCCGTGGCGGATAAGCGATGAAAAAACAGATTTTTCTTTTTCTTGTGCTGTGGCTTGCGCTGCTCGCCTTGCCTTTTTTTCTGCGTCCCGACGCAGAGCGTGTTTCGGGGACAAAAAACGCCGATACGCTCGTCGTCATTTCCGCCCACAACAAGACGATCCGCGACGAGTATCAGCGCGGTTTCAGTCAATACTACCGCAAGTTGCGCGGCCGCGACGTGGTGATCGACTTCCGATCCCCCGGCGGGACGAGCGATATCGTCCGCTACATCGCCGACCGTTTCGAGGCGGAATTCCGCGACTACGTCGAAAGAGATCCCGCACGCGGCAAATGGAGCGATCTTGCGGCACGCAGTTTTTCCGATCCCCGCGCGACGGCGGGGGAGGGAGCGAAGTTCCGCAAACTTTTTCTTGATTCCGATGTCGGCATCGGCATCGACGTGATGGCGGGCGGCGGCATTTTCGACCAGGCGCGTCAGGCGGAGCGCGGTTTCGCCGTGCCGGGCGGCGTCGAAGCGCGGCATCCGGAGTATTTCAAGCATATCCCGCAAAAGTTCGGCGGTTCCGACGTCTACGACGCCGAGGGGCGTTATTACTCGATCGTGCTGTCGACTTTCGGCATCGTCTGCAATCTCGACCGGCTTGCAGAAAACCATCTCGCGCCGCCGCAGACGTGGAGCGATCTGGGGCAGGGGACGTTTTTCGGCGCGCTCGCCGTCGGCAATCCGGCAAAATCGGGTTCCGTCGCCAAGTGTTTTGAAATCATGATCCAGCAATGTATGAATGACGCGCCGTCGCCCGATGCCGGATGGGCAAACGGTCTCAATCTCATCAAACGCATTTTTGCCAACAGCCGTCTGGTGAGCGACAGCGCGGGAATGATCGTTCACGACGTCAGCATCGGCAATTCCGCCTGCGGGATCGCCATCGACGGTTACGGCATCAGCGAAAGAGAATACCAGAAAACGCTCTTTGACGGCAAAGCGCATCTCGTTTATCTTACGCCGCGCGGCGGCACGGCGGTTTCCGGCGACCCGGCGCAGATTTTGCGCGGCGCACCGCATCGCAAAGTCGCCGAGGATTTTCTTGATTACCTGCTTTCCACAGAGGGGCAGAAACTTCATTGCTACCGCGTCGGAACTCCCGGCGGCCCAAGTGTTTATCCGATCAACCGTCCTCCCGTGCGCCGCGATCTCTACGATAAAAAGTATCAGAAATACGCCTTTGACGGGGACTATGATCCTTATGTTTCCGGCGAAGATTTTGTCTATCGTCCGGAGCGTACCGGGCGTTACTACACGCTGATCCGGCAGACGATCAAAATTCTGATGATCGACTGCCATTCCGACTTGATTTCAGCGTGGCGCGCGATCCTCGCGGCGGGCGGGCCGGAAAAAGTGCCGCAGGCGTTCGCCGCATTCAACGCCTTGCCTTACACCTACGCCGAAGCGGATGAAGCGGCAAACGCGATCTCGCTCCGCTCCGGGCGAAGCGCGGCGCAGGTCGCGGCGACGATGCGGCAGTGGAGCGATTTCGCCAGGGCGCATTACCGCCTTGCCGAAAAACTCGCAAGGGAGGGCAAGTGATGAAGATCCGGCGTTTTGTCCAATATCTTTTCGGCGCATCGGCGGCGGCGTTTTTCCTTCTTTTTCTCGTTCTGCCGGTCGGCGGCGTGGCGGCGGTCGGCTGTCAGGGAGAGTTGATTCTGGAAGTTTTCCGTAATCCGGTTTATACGAATGGACTTTTCAACAGTCTGAAAATCGCCGTGACGACGACGTTGATCGTCGGCGCGATGACGTTGCCGCTCGCGTTGCTGTACGACCGTTACCGCTTCCCGGGGAGAGATGCCGTGAATCTCGCGATGTTTCTGCCGATGATTTTGCCGCCCTTTGTCGGCGCGCTCGGATTTCAGCAACTTTTCGGGTACTACGGCGTCGTCAACGCGCTCCTTGTCCGTTGCGGCGCGGCGCGCATCGACTTCCTCGGCGGAAGCGGAAGTTTTTGGAGCATTTGCGTGATCGAAGCGTTGCATTTGTACCCCGTTTTTTACTTGAATCTTGTCACCGCGCTCGGCAATATCGATCCGAGTTTGGAGGATGCGGCGGCGAATTTGGGCGCGTCGCGCCGGCGGAGATTTTTTCATATCACTTTGCCGCTGTTGCGTCCGGGATTGCTCGCGGGCGGCATCCTCGTGCTGATTTGGAGTTTTACGGAACTCGGCACGCCGCTTATGTTCAACTGCACGGAATTGACCACGGTGCAGATTTTCAACGGGATGACGGAATTGGAAAGCAACCCCGTCCCCTTTACGCTCGTACTGGTGACGCTTCTGGTGTCGCTCGCGCTTTATCTTGTTTCCAAAAAACTCCTCGGCGGCAGCCGTGCCGTCGCGGTCAAGGGAAACAATGTAAGGATTTTGAAAACGCCGACGGGATTTTTGCGTTATCTGCCGACTCTGGCTTTCGCTCTGGTGACATTGCTTGCCGTATTGCCGCATCTCGCGCTGATTTTGATCGCCTTTTCCCGCGTCTACTATCAGAGCGTCTTGCCGGGCCAATTCACGCTGGCGCATTTTGAGGAGGCACTTTCCAACTCGCTCGTTTTGCCCTCGATCGGCAACAGTCTGCGTTACTCTTTGCTTGCGACGCTTATCGCGATGGGGATCGGCGTTTTTGCCGCGCTCGGCGCGGGACGCTGGCAACTTAAAGGCGGGATCCTGCTCGACTTGCTGGTGATGACGCCGCTTGCCGTGCCGGGGATCGTCGTCGCATTCGGCTATTTATTTATGTCGGTGCGCTATCATTGGGCATCGGGATTCAACGCCTTGGAAAATCCCCTTTTTCTCCTCGCCATCGCCTATGCGGTGCGACGGATCCCCTTTGTCGTGCGCGCAGTCTCGTCCGGTTTGGAGCAGACTCCGGTGGAGTTGGAGGAAGCGGCGCGCAATTTCGGCGCGAGCGCGCCGCGCGCTTTTCTTAAAATCACGCTGCCGCTTATCGGTGCCAATATCCTTGTCGGGGGGCTTTTCGCTTTCAGCTTTTCGATGCTCGAAGTTTCCGATTCGCTGATCCTCGCGCAGAAGTCGGAATTTTTCCCGATTTCCCGCGCGCTCTATGAATTGTCGCAGATCATCGGCTCCGGCAATGCGGTCGCGGCGGCGTTCGGCGTGTGGACGATGCTTTTTCTTGCGGCGACGCTCGGTACGGCGACGGCTCTGCTCGGACGCAAGATCGGCGCCGTTTTCAAATTGTGATCACGCTTCGGGCGTTTCCTGTTTGCCGTCGTCGGGATAGTAGGGGTAGGGCAGGTAATCGAGCATCTGATCGTCATCGCGCCCCGAAAGTGCCTGCGCGATGGTCAATATGTAGCGGAAACTGTCGCTGTTGACCGCCGCCGAAAAAAGCGTCGCCGAGGCGAACTGCGCCAAGGTGCGGTCATCAAAAAGTTCCATGTCGCGCAGACTTTTGGCGCGCGAAATCTGCCAGTCGTGGGCGGGGATGAGAAGCGCGCCGCTGGCGTGGCAGAGCGTGAAATCGCCGCAGTTGCGCAGGACGAGATAGTTTTGCGGATCGTCGACGAGTTTGCGGCAGATGCCGCAGAGCAACGCCGCGGAGCCGACCTTTTCGCGGAGGATCAGACCGACGCAGTAATTTTCCGGGCGGAGCGTCGTTTCGATCTCCGCGGTGAAGCCCTCCTTGCGCATAAAGGAAGCGAGGTCTTCGAGCGAACGGATCTCCCGCTTTTGCGCGGCGGCGCGGAAATTCCGCCAGTTCTCCTCCAAAAGCGGACGCGAATCGTTGTCGAACCATTGCAGATGCACGTCGATCAGCGCGTCGATAAAATCGACGTTTTTCCGATTCAACTTTTGTGCGAAAGCGCGGCGGCGGCGCCGCAAAGTCAACGCCGCCTGCAACTGGTGGACTCTCCGGCGGAGGATCGGGTCGTCCTTTTCCTGCAACTCGCCCAAAAGGTCGCCGAGTTCCTTCTCCCGACAGAGAATTTCCGCCATCGCGTTGACGGCGATGTTTTCATCGGGGTCGTCGAGGAGCGATGCCAGTTGACGGATCGTCGCGGTTTTCGCCATCGCTACTTGCGTTCGGGGAATTTGCCGATCAGCGCGTTGCTCGCGATCTCTTTGACGTCGTCGGGGAAATCGCTCCGGACGATCCAGCGCAGGAAGCCGGGATCGTTTTCGCTGACTTCGCGCAACGTGCGTCCGGCGTATTTGCTGAAATTGACGGTCGCTTCGCCGCCGCTCCACTTGAAACGGCGCGTGCGGTCGATCGCGTCGGGATCGGTCTGGTCGCTGAAATCGGCAAGCCCCGCGACGTCGGTGGGCAATTCCGGATGGCGTTCGAGTTGAGCGAGCAGGACTTCCAGCGTCGCATCGGTGTCGGCACTGGCGCCGTGCGCACCCTCCAACTCCTTGCCGCAGAAAAATTTATACACGGCGCTCAACGTGCGCGGATAGAGTTTGCAAAAAATGTTGTAAACATCGACCACCTTGCGTCCGGCAAAACTGAAATCGACTCCGGCGCGTTTGAATTCCGCTTCCAGGAGCGGAATGTCGAAGCCCGTGACGTTGTAGCCGCCCAGATCGCAGTCGGCGAGGTAGGAGGCGAGTTTGTCGGCGATGTCGGCGAATTGCGGACAGTCGGCGACATCGGCGTCGGTGATGCCGTGGATCGCCGTCGCGCCAGGCGGGATCGGGATCCCCGGGTTGAGGCGGCGGACGTTGCTCTGACTGCTGCCGTCCGGACGGAGCTTCAAGACCGCGATCTCGACGATCCGGTCGCGTTGCGGGACGATGCCGGTACTTTCAATGTCGAAAAATGCCAGCGGACGGGTCAATTCCAGTTTTGCCATCGGTGAAAACCTCCTTTTGAAAAGCATTTTTTTCAATATATCATCACAAGAAAGAGATTGCAATATAAAAATACTCTTTTTGAACGGAGTTTTTTTGTTTCTCAACTTGAATAAAACGCCGTTCAAGTGTATCTTATTTTCCGAAGAAAGAAAGAAACCTGAAAAGGAGTTTTTTTATGGTAAAAGTTGTCATTTGCGGCGCCGCCGGAAGAATGGGACGCCGTCTGGTCGCCAATGTGCTGGCGAATCCCGATTTTGAACTTACGGGGGCGGTCGAATACGCCGCTTCTCCCGAACTCGGCAAGGACGCCGGAAGTCTCGCCGGCGTCGGCGAATGCGGTGTCAAGGTGACGGCGGAGATCGCTCCGCTGCTGAAAAACTGCGACGCCGTCATCAATTTCGCCACGGCGGGCGTGGTCGAATGCGCGGAACTTTGCGCAAAAAACAACTGCGCCATCGTCATCGGGACGACCGCGCTCACTGCCGACGACCGCGCGACGCTCGGACGCCTTGCAGCCAACGGATGCCGCATCGTCGCCGCGAGCAATATGAGCGTCGGCGTCAATTTGCTTTTCAAACTCGCCAAGGAGGCGACCCGCATCCTCGGCAACGCCTACGACGTCGAGATCGTCGAAATGCACCACAATCAGAAAAAGGACGCCCCCTCCGGCACTGCCGTCCGGCTTGCCGAAGTCGTCTGCGAGGCGCGCGACTGGAATTACGACGAGGACGTCCGTCACGGGCGCGTCGGCATGGTCGGCAAACGCACCGATCACGAGATCGGGATGCACTCTCTCCGCGGCGGCGACGTCGTCGGTGATCACACGGTGATTTTCGCGGTCGACGGCGAGCGCGTCGAATTGACCCACAAGGCTTCGAGCCGCGACACTTTCGCCAAGGGCGCGTTGCGGGCGGCGGCGTTTCTCAAAGATGCCGAGCCCGGGCTTTACGATATGCAGGACGTGCTCGGTCTGAAATAAGATGAAACCGCGCAACGCCGACATCACCGTCATCGAATTTGATGGCAGCCGCGAACTTTTCCGTATGGAGGAGTTGCAGAACCGCCTTTTCGGCGCGTTTGTCGCCGTCGGGCGCGGCGACTGTGCGAGCCTCGCCGAAGACATCGCGCTGGCGACGGAGCGCGCGCTCCGCGACTGCGACCGTCCGAATCTCACTTTCGGTCGGGGTGAACTCGATGCCGCCATCGTCCGCTTGCTGGAAAACGCCGGTTATCCGCAGGCGGCGCAGGTCTATATGCGGCGCGGCGTTTCCAGCGTCCTCACGATCGACACCAAAGCCAAGGCGGAGATCGCCTTGCTTTTGCGCAAGCATTTGAGTTGTTCCGATATCCGCTTCAACCACATCGTCGATGCCGTGGTGCAGGCGATGCAAAAGGCGGAAATACCGGCGGCGACGCCGACGCTCCTTTTGGAACTCGGCCGCCACTTCGAGCGCGAATACCGCGAAGCGCCGTTGCAGTTGCCGTTGCCGCAAATTCCCGCTTTTGACCGGGAGTCGCTCCTGCCGCTCTTGTCGCCGGAAGCGGCGCACTTCGTCGAAAGCGGCATCCTGCGCGTCGCGGGGATCCACACGCTCTTTCCCTCATTGCGCTTTTACTGTCTGCTCAACGATTTCGCGGCGGAAAAAAAGTATCAGCCGCCGATGACGGAATTGGAGGTCGTTCCCGATCTGCGCAAAATCGGCCGTCTGATCGACGAGATGCGGATCGTCATCGACCGCGCGCTCGATCTGCCGGAGCCGTTGCCCTGTCTGCTGACATTGCCCGATCTGCCGGAATTCATCGAGCAGTATTTTGAGCAGGATCGCGCCGGCATCGCTCCGGTCGCAGGGGAACTTGCCGACGTGATCGCGTCGGAGATCGGTTGTACGCTTTACAAACTTTCCTATTGAGGAGATTTTTTATGTCCAAAGTGATTTTGTTTCAAGGCGATTCCGTGACGGACAGTCAGCGGGACCGCAAGTGCGACGGGCTGTGCTACGGCTTGGGCAACGGCTACGCGCTTCTCGCCTCTTCGCGTCTTCTGGCGGATCATCCCAATGACGGCTTGCAGTTTTTCAATCACGGCATTTCCGGCAACCGGGTCGTCGATCTTTACGCCCGGTGGAAAATCGACACGATCAATGTCAAGCCGGATATTCTTTCCATCCTGATCGGCGTCAACGACACCTGGCACGAAGCGCAGTGTCAGAACGGCGTCGAACTTGACCGCTATGAAGAAGTATACCGGATGCTCGTCGCGTGGACGCGCCGCGCGTTGCCGAAGTGCAAAATGCTTCTGATGGAGCCCTTTGCACTGCCTTTCGGTCAGCCGATGACGTGGTCGGCGAAACTGCGCGCGGAAATTCCCAAACGCGCGAAGATCGTCAAAAAGATCGCATCCGATTTCGACATCCCGTTTCTGCCTTTGCAGAAAAAAATCGACGCCGCGGTCAAGGCGGCGAACGGCAATTACGCGCATTTATTGATGGACGGAGTTCATCCCGCCTGCGCCGGGCATCAGTTGATCGCCGACGAGTGGATCAAGGCGACGAAGGAGTTCTTTTAAATGGAAAAATTGATCACTTCCCTTTTGCAGGAACTCGGCGAAGACCCCTCCCGCGAGGGGTTGCTCAAAACCCCCGAACGGGTGAGCCGGAGTCTGAAATATCTCACTCGCGGTTATTCGCAGAAATTGGACGAGGTCGTTCACGGCGCGCTCTTTGAAGCGGTTTCCGACGATATGGTCATCGTGCGCGACATCGAGTTTTACAGCCTTTGCGAACATCATCTCTTGCCCTTTTTCGGCAAATGCCACGTCGGCTACATTCCCAAAAAGAAAGTTCTCGGCGTCAGCAAAGTCGCTCGTATCGTCGATATGTTCGCCCGCCGGTTGCAGATCCAGGAACGGTTGACCCACGAGATCGCCGCCAGTATTCAGAAAGTGCTCGACTGCGAGGGCGTCGGCGTCGTGATGGAAGCCCAGCACTTGTGTATGCAGATGCGCGGGGTGGAAAAACAGCGTTCCGTGATGACGACGAGCGCGATGCTCGGCTCTTTCCGCCGCGAACTTGCCACTCGCAACGAGTTTACCCGGTTGATCCGATGAGAGCCTTGTTGCAGAGAGTTCGCCGCGCGCAAGTCGATATCGACGGCGTCTGTGTCGGCAAAATTGACCGGGGATTGCTGATCTTTTTAGGCGTCACCCACGGCGATACGCCGGAAGATGCGGTCAAACTCGCAAAAAAATGCGCCGGTCTGCGGATTTTCAAGGATGACAACGGCAAACTCAATTTAAGTTTGCTTGACGTCGGCGGCAGTGCGCTCATTGTTTCGCAATTCACTTTGTACGGCGATACGGCGGGCAGCGGCAGACGGCCCTCGTTTTCGGCGGCGGCGCACCCTGATGTCGCCGTGCCTTGTTATGAAAAATTCATTTCCGCCGTGAAAGAACTCGGCATTCACGTTGAAACCGGGCGTTTCGGAGCGAGTATGCAGGTCGATCTCGTCAACGACGGCCCTGTGACTTTGATGTTGGAATTACCCCAAAAACAGGAAAGGATATCAAGATGAAACTCAACGATTCGCTGGTCGAACGGATCACTTCCGCCAATCAACAGCATCTTTTACGTTACTTTGACACGCTGTCGGAAAAAGAGCAGTCGGATTTCGCCGCTCAACTTGAAGAAGTCGATTTCGCCGCGTTGCCGGAATTGGTTGAAAACTATGTGTTGAATCGTCCGCGTGTCGCGATCCCCGACGATCTCGGTCCCGCGCCTTATTATCCGCTGACGCCGCGCGATGAAGCGCAGAAAAAACTTTATCGCGACGCGGTCGCTTGCGGCGAGGAACTGATCCGCGCCGGACGGGTCGCCTGTCTTACCGTCGCGGGAGGGCAGGGGACGCGGCTCGGTTTCGACGGTCCCAAAGGCACGTTTCCGATCGGTCCCGTTTCCGGAAGACCGCTTTTCGCCTATTTCGCCGGAGGCATCCGCCGCACCGAGAAAAAATACGGCGTCAAGATCGTCTGGTATCTGATGACGAGCCGTCTCAACCACGAGGCGACCGTCGCGTTTTTCAAGCAGAACAACTACTTCGGTCTCGACGCCGATCAGGTTTTCTTTTTCACGCAAGGCACGATGCCGGCGATCGGATATGACGGCAAACTGCTGATGAATGCGAAAAATTCGCTCGCGCTTTCGCCCGACGGCCACGGCGGCACGTTGCTCGCGTTGCGTAAATCCGGCGCGCTCGACCGGATGAAACGCGACGGCGTCGATACGATCAGTTACTTCCAGGTCGACAATCCGCTCGTTCCCGTCGTCGATCCGAAATTCATCGGACTGCACCGACTGACCGGTTCCCAGATGAGCGCGGTGATGCTCGCCAAGACCAACGCGATGGAAAAACTCGGCAATTTCTGCGTTTCGCGGAACCGGCTTCAAATCATCGAATACAGCGATCTTCCCAAGGAACTTGCGGAAAAGACGCTGCCGGACGGCACGCTCGCCTTTATTGCCGGAAGTCCCGCCATTCACGTGATCGACCGAACCTTTGTCGAAACGCTGACCGCGGGCGGCAAACTTCAACTTCCGTGGCACCGCGCCGATAAAAAGATCCCCTTTATCGATCAGAATGGAAATCCGGCCGCTCCCGAGTCGCCCAACGGCGTCAAATTGGAGTCTTTCATCTTTGACGCGCTTCCGCTCGCCGAAAAGACGATGGTCTTGGAGTGCGACCGCGCGGAAGTCTTTGCTCCGACCAAAAATCCGACCGGCGTCGATTCGGTGGAAAGTTGCCGCGCGATGCTGGTCGACCGCGATTGCCGCCGTCTGGCGGCAGTCGGAGTTGAGATCGGCGCGGGCGCATTGGTCGAGATCGATCCCGCACTCGCCGTCGATGCGGCGGATGTCGCGGACGTTGTCGCGGAGCGCAAAATTTCCGCGATCGCGCCCGGTGAAAAAGTCGTGATCCAATAGGGGAAACCCCGATGATCGAAAGTTACGTCAGCAAACCGAAATTTGAGGAAGATCCCGATCATTCCTCGGTTTTACCGTGCCTTATTGCGCTGCTGATGGTCACCTGCTGTCTGATCTTTTTCGGATTGACGATGCTCTATTCGGCAAGTTACGGTATGGCAGGATTGCAGTATTTCCGCAAACAGGCGCTGTGGATGATCCTCGGTCTTTTGGGCGGCGGCGCGATCATCGCGGTCGGCTACCGCCGTCTGATCTCGATAAGTCCTTGGCTGATCGGACTTTGCATCGTGCTTTTGCTCTCCTGCCTTTGCTTTCATAAAGTCAACGGAGCATACCGTTGGATCCGCATCGGACCGATTTCGATCCAGCCGTCGGAATTCGCCAAAGTCGCGGTCGCGCTCTTTGTCGCCAAATATTGCAGTGAAAACTGGATGAGTTTTTCGCGACTCAAATGGCGCGGCGGCATTCTGCCGCTCGGAGTGGTCGTCGGCGCGGTGATGGCTTCCGTGCTGATCGGTCACGACCTCGGTACGACGTTGCTGATCGGCACGATGTTTTGCGGTGCGCTGTTTGTGGCGGGATTGCCTTTTTGGTATATCGGAGTCCCGCTGTCGCTGTCGGCGGCGGGGGCGGTATTCATCTACTTTTTCGACCCGATGCGGCTTGCCCGCATCACGACTTTCTGGCGTCCGGAGGAATTGCAAAGCGGCAAAGGCTATCAGCTTTGGTTCAGTCTGCTCGCCTTGGGGGAGGGGGACTGGCTCGGTCTCGGATTTCTCGGCAGCCGGATGAAAGCCGATTATCTGCCGGAGTGCCATACCGACTTCATCCTTTCCGTCGTGGGCGAGGAACTGGGGTTCATCGGTATTCTCGCCGTGATCGTCGGCTTCGCGGTCTACGGCTTTTGCGCGTGGCGCATCGCGATGCACGCGAGGGAACGCTCCGGGATGATCCTCGGCGCGGCGTTGCTCTTTTACATCACCGTACAGGCGTCGATCAATCTCGCCGTGATCTCCGGCAGTATCCCGACCAAGGGAATGCCCGCGCCTTTCATCAGTTACGGCGGCAGCAATATGCTGGCGTCGATGTTTGCGACGGCACTTCTGATCGCTATCGCGCTGGATTCGCTCTTCCCCGATTACAACCGGGTTTTGTGGGCTAAAATCAAAGGCAAGGATCTATGAAAATCGTCATTTCCTGCGGCGGTACCGGCGGACACTTTTTCCCCGGACTTGCGCTCGCACGCGAAGCGGGCAGGGAGAATGCCCGCTTGTTGCTCTCCGGCATTCACGCTGAAAATCAGAAATCGATCGCGGAAAAATACGGGATATCGGCGGTCGCGTTGCCGACGATGCCGATCTGGAAACGCCATTTTTTCCGTTTCCTGAAAGGGCTTTTTCAAGGCTATGCCACCGCGCGCCGGACGATGAAATCCGACCGCCCCGACGCCGTGATCGGAATGGGGTCGTTTGCCTCGTTGCCGATTTTGCTTGCGGCAAAAAATCTGCACATCCCCGTGTTTCTGCACGACGGCAATGCCCGCATCGGCAAGGCGAACCGCATTTTGAGCCGTTACGCGAAAATGCTCGGCATCGCTTTCCCCGCGGTCAACGGTTGCCGCTGTCCTGTTTACGAATGCGGAATGCCGGTACGGCAGGAATTGATCGGTCAGACGGAAACGACGCGCGCAAATGCGCTGGCGAAGATCCGGGAACTTTTCGGAGTGGATTTTGTCGCCGACGCGCCGATATTGCTGGTTTTCGGCGGCAGTCAGGGGGCGGCGGCGATCAATGCGGCACTTCCCCTCGCGCTCCAAAAATACGGCAGAAACGACATTCAAATCGTTCACTTGACCGGCGTCGGCAAACTGGATGCGGCGCGCGAAGCCTATCAAAAGTTGCCCAATCGCCGGCTTCTTCTTGAAACGACTTCGGAAATGGGATGTCTTCTTTCTGCGGCGGATCTCGTTATTTCACGCAGCGGCGGCAGTACGGTGGCGGAACTTGCTCTTTTCGGCAAACCGGCGATCCTGATCCCGTATCCCTACGCCGCCGAGGGGCATCAGACGGATAACGCCCGCTATTATGAGAAAGGCGGTGCCGGTACGGTCTTGCTGCAAAATGAATTGTCCGCCGATTCTCTGCTTGCGCGGTTGAAATTTTATCTCGACGACGAGGAAAAAAGAAAAAGCACTTCCGACAATGCGAAAGTGCTTGCCCGTCCCCGCGCCGCCGCCGATTTTCTCGCGGCGGTCGCCAAGGAAATAAAATAGCGTTTACTGATCGATCTCTTTCTCTTTGAGGAGAAATCCCGTTACCGCCGTTGCAATTCCCGAAAAGCAGAGCAACGAGCCGACCGCCCAGCCGTAGGATGCCAATCCGAGCCACGGCGTGGCGAAAAAGACTCCGCCCACGATGCAGGAAAGAATTCCGGAGAGCATCGACGCAGGTATGTTTTTCGTGCCGAGGCCGAAAAGGACTTCCTGGATCCCGCTGAAAAGGATCCACGCGCCGATGAACATCAGCAAAAAGGTGTCGAAAACAAGCGGCCGTTTCAGCAGCACGATGCCGAAAACGATCAGCACCGCCGCGCTCAAAATGCCGGGAAACGTGTATTTTCTTTCCGCAAGGATACCCGCCAGGTTGAAAATCCCGTCCACGAGGAGCAACACTCCCGCGATCATCGTGATGCATTTCAATATCTGCGGCAAATTGGAAAAGACCAGTATGCCGAGAAGAATGAGCAAAACGCCGCGGAAAATCAGCATCTTGCGGGAGTACGCCACAAAACTGCGGAACAATTGTTTCGGTGTATTTGCTTCCATCGATCAACTCCTTTTATGTTAAAAATTGTCCGCGATGTAGTCGATCGCGTTGCGGAAAAAGACCACGCCGTCGCCTTCGGTCTGCGCTCCGCGGCGCGTCCAGTCGGGCGCGTTGTAGGGCGAGAGGAAAGCTTCGGGGTGCGGCATAAGACCGAAAATGCGTCCCGTCGGGTCGCAGATACCGGCGATCGAACGGAGCGAGCCGTTGGGATTGACCGGGAATTCCGTTGCGGGATCACCGTTGGCATCGACATAACGCAAGACCGCGAGATGGCGTTTTTCCAATTCGTCGAGCGTTGCCTCGTCGGCGACGAATTTGCCTTCGCCGTGACGCAAGGGCAGACGGATTTTTTCAATGCCGCGGGTGAAAACGCAGGGACTTTGCTTGTCGGCGGCAAGTTCGCACCAGTCGTCGCGGAAAAGCCCCGTGTCGTTGTGCGCCAACGCGACCGTCTGATTGAAGTAGTTGCCGTCGAGTGCCGGCACCATGCCGAGCCGGGTGAGCGTCTGAAAACCGTTGCAGATGCCGATGACCAGTTTCCCGTCGTCGACGAATTTCTGCAACTGCGATTGCAGTCTCACCTTGACGCGGTTGGCGAAAACCGTGCCGGAGCCGAGGTGATCGCCGAAAGAAAACCCGCCGATGAAACAGAGCATTTGGAATTCATCGAGCGTCCGTTTTTCGCCGAGGTCGTTGAGGTGGACAAGTTCGGGAGTCGCGCCGACGAGTTTGCACGCCGCCGCCGTCTCTTTTTCGCAGTTCAGACCGAAGCCGGTGATGACCAGCACTTTGATGTCAGATTTTTTCATGATTAGGTGTGATAATCCGCGTTAATTTTTACATACTCATAAGAGATATCGCTGCTCCAAACCCAGTAGGAGCAGTCGCCGTCGTGAAAGTCGCAGCGGATCGTGAATTCCGGTGCTTTGACCGTATCCAGCAGATCCGCTTCCGGCGTGCCGGCATCGCCGCCGGAAAGCACCACCGGAATGGAACCGAAAAAGACATCGCATTTGTCGGGGCAGAATTCCGCGCCCGAATAACCGAGTGCCGCCACCACGCGCCCCCAGTTGGGGTCGTTGCCGAACCACGCCGTCTTGCAGAGCAGCGAGTTGGCGACCGCTTCGGCGGCGATCTTGGCATCGTGCGTCGAACGGGCGTTGACGACTTCGATCGTCACAAGTTTCGTCGAACCCTCTCCGTCGCCGACCATCCGGCGCGCGAGATTCTGCATCACAAGCAGCAACGCCTGTTGAAACTGCGTCGCTTCGGGCGTTCCCGGCTGGATCGCCGCACCCGATTTGCCGTTGGCGAGGAGCATCACCGTGTCGTTGGTGCTCATATCGCCGTCGACCGTGATACGGTTGAAAGAATCCTGCGCGTTTTTTTCGAGCATCGACTGCAACAAGGCATTGTCGATCTCAGCGTCGGTCGCGATAAAACAGAGCATCGTCGCGTGCGGACTCACCAAACAGGGATCGATCATCCCCGCGCCCTTGGTCATCGCGCCGATGGTGACGCCTTTGCCGGAAATTTCCAGTTTCAACGCCGCCGCTTTGGGGACGGTGTCGGTCGTCATAATGGCGCGCGCCGCGTTTTCGCCGCCCTTCTCGGAAAGTTCGGCGACCGCGTATTCGATGCCGCGTCTGATGAGCGGCATCGGCATCTGCACTCCGATACGTCCCGTCGAAGCGACGGCGACGAGGTCGGGGGAGATATTCAACGCGCTTCCGGCAAGTTTCGCGCTTTCCTTTGCCGCTTCCAATCCCTGTTTGCCGGTGCAGGCGTTGGCGATGCCGCTGTTGATGATCGCCGCTTGCAGTTTGCCGCCTTTCAGGACTTTGGCGCGGTCGAACTGCACCGGAGCCGCCGCGAATTTGCAGGAGGTGAAAACTCCGGCGAAATTACACGGCACTTCCGAAAAGATCATCGCAAAATCCGGCGCGCCGCTGCGTTTGAATCCGGCGGTGACGCCCGCCGCTTTGAACCCGGGAACGCTGCTGACGGAGCCGCGGTCAATCCATTGCAGATTCGTCATTGATTTTTCCTCCGTAGGTCGCTTTGACGTTGATCGCGATGCCGCCGCGGGGACGGAAATTGCCGATCACTTCGGCGCGGCGCGGCGCACACGCTTCGACGACCGCGTCGAGCAGACGGTTGACCGCCTCCTCGTGAAAGATGTTGGCATTGCGGAAACTGTAAAGATAAAGTTTGAGCGATTTGCTCTCGATGCACCGTTTGTCGGGGACATAACGCACTTTGAGATGACCGAAATCAGGCTGACCGGTCACCGGGCAGAGCGAAGTGTACTCGGGGCAATCGAATTCGATCACATAATCCCGATCGGGATAAAGATTTTCAAAGGTTTCAAGTTTCGCTTCGCCGGGCGTTTTCGGATAGCGTTTTTCCGACGCGTGGAGCAAAGTCAAGTCCTTGAATCTGTCCGGAGTGAGATCCTGCATAAAAACCTGCCGTTTTTTACCGTTGTTTCTGTCAATGATACAATATAGCATCTTTTGGGGATACTGTCAAACCTTTATTCGGTTGTCAAAATCGCTTTTTTTTCGTAATTCTCTTGACAAAAGAGAAAGATACGGTTATATTTAGACTGAACTAAGTTTCATCTGATGTGCGGAGACAGATCGCGCATCGCAACGCAAGGGGTTGATAAAATGAAAAAGTACGTCTGCAATGTCTGTGGTTATGTTTATGATCCCGCTGTCGGTGATCCCGACGGCGGCATCGCTCCGGGAACCGCTTTTGAGGATATCCCGGCGGATTGGGTTTGCCCGCTCTGCGGCGTCGGCAAAGACGATTTCTCCCCGATGGAATAGTTCCCGGTGATCGAATCGTGAAAAAGATCCTTTTTCTGATGTTTGCCGCCGTTTTCATCGCCGGATGTCATCTGATGTACCCGGCGGTGGAAAATTCCAAAAAACTCCGCGTCGGGATGACCAAGGAGGAAGTGCTCGCCGTGATGGGCGAACCTCTGACCGAGGAGGCTTTCTGCCGTCCCAACATCTGGTTCTACTACGAACGGACGGTTTGGGCGGACGGGTTGACGACCGAGGATGAATGTATGCCGCTGGTTTTCATCGACGGGCGGCTCGCCGGGTGGGGCAACGCCTATTACAACGACTACCGGATGCGTCCGAAATACCTGCGGTAGACCCCCGGAGCGAATTAAGCCGTGAAATTCTCCCGTCTGAAAAACGCTCTGCGCGGATTTTACCTTAAAATCGTGCGCGGGGACGGCTCTCCTGAATATATCGCCCGCGGCTGGTCGCTCGGTGTTTTCATCGGTTGCGTCGTCCCGGTTTTCTGCCAGTTGTACGTCGCGGTCCCGCTTTCCTTTTTGCTGAAAGCCTCCAAATTCGGCGCGATCGCCGGGACTTTCATCACGACGCCGCCGACGGCGATCGTGATCTACCCGATCCAGATCTGGATCGGCGACCGGCTGATCGGCGGAAATCTTACTTTTGCCGGCATCAAGGATGCGACTGTCCAGATGCTGGCACACGGCAATTTCAGGGCGTTTGCGGCATTGGGCGGAGAAATGATCGCCGCCTTTTTCGTCGCCGGATTGTTGTGGGGCGTCATTATGGCGCCGTCCGTCTACTTCCTTGTCCGGTCGTTGGTGAAGCGTTACCGCGCTTCCCGCGCGAAACGGAAAGAGAAAAAGGAAATGGCGAAATGACCGACCGCGAAGCCGCCGTCGTCCTCAATTTGATCTCCGGGATCGGATTTGTCAAATTCACCGCGTTGCGCAACGCTTTCGGCTCGGCGGCGGCGATCGCCAACCGGAGCAAGGCGGAATATCTCGAAGTTCCCGGCATCGGCGAAACGCTCGCGGAAAAACTTGCCTCCTGCAACTGGCAGGAGTCTTTTGACGCCGAGGCGGATCTCGCCGACCGCGCCGGAGTGCGCCTAGTCACTTACTTTGACGAGAACTACCCCGAATCATTGCGTCAGCTTTACGATCCGCCGCTCGTGCTTTACGTGCGCGGGCATCTCGGCGAATATCCCGACCGCGCCGTCGCCATCGTCGGCACCCGCAAGACGACCAGTTACGGCAGACGGATGACGCAAGCCATCGCCGCCGATGCCGTCAGCGCGGGGTTCACCGTCGTTTCCGGCTTGGCGTACGGCGTCGATACCGTCGCGCATCAGACGACCGTCGATGCGGGCGGCAGGACGGTCGCCGTGATTGCCGGAGGTCTGATGCATCTGCACCCCGCGGAAAATGTCCCGCTCGCCAATGCGATCATCGCGCACGGCGGCGCGATCATCAGCGAATTTCCGATGGATTTCCCGGTTTCCCGTACCGGATTTCCCCGCCGCAACCGCATTGTCGCAGGTCTGACGCGCGCGACGATCGTTACCGAAGCGGGATTGCAAAGCGGCGCGCTGATCACCGCGAAACTCGCTTTGGAAAACGGCCGCGAGGTTTTCGCCGTGCCGGGGCAGGCGGATAATCCGCAAGCGGGAGGCTGTCATAAACTCATCAAGGAGGGTGCCGCCCTGATCGAGAGTTTCGACGACGTGCTGGAAAATTTCGGTTTCGGTTTCCTTCCCGGAATGGCGCCCGGCGAAAGCGACGGCGATGCCCCCGATTACAATGCCGCTTCTTTCGGCGATCTTCCGCCGAATCAGCGGCGTTTGATGGAGTTGCTCGACAACGGCGATGCGTCCCTCGAAGAAATCCAAATGGCACTTGATTGCGATGTCGCCACACTGCTCGGCGACTTGATGCAGTTGGAAATGAAGTTCCTCATCGAGCGCGCCGCCGATCAGCGTTACCGCATTTTGCGCCGCGCGTAAGGACTATTGCCGCTTCAAATAATGCAGCGGCGTGCCGCTTTCGCGATAAGCGATGTTTTCCCCGATTTCCCGCAGGGAGTTTTCCAGTTCCCGCCACGCCTTTTCGGCGTTTTCGTCGATGCCCGGCTTGTTGTCGTAAAGCCGGTAGTTCCGCTTTTGAGCGGCTTCCCCGAGGTTGGGCATAATGACGTTCGCGCCCGCGAGAATACCTCTTTGCCGTCCGTCGACCGGTGAGATCGCCTGCAAACTCGTCGCGGCGGCGATATTGACGTCGCGGAGCATCAGCCTTGTCACGGCGATCATATTGAGGGCAAGAAGCAGGCGTTTTTGTTTGATTTCCTCCGTGTCGGGAAAACGCTTCCCGAGCGGCGTGTCGCCGTGGGCGAGAAAGGGCCCCATCCCGATCATATCCAAATCCTGATCGCGGAAAAATTCAAGGTCGGCGGCGAGGTCATCGAGCGTCTGACCGGGGATCCCGATCATTACGCCGCTTCCGACGGTGAAATTGGCTTTGCGCAGATCGTCGAGCGCCTGCCGCCGTCTTTCATAAATTGATTTGGCGTCGTGGATTTGTTGAAAGAGCGTTTCGTTGGCGGTCTCGATCCGCAGTAAATAGCGTTCCGCGCCGGCGTCGCGCCATAAGCGATAGGTGTCAAATGTTTCTTCGCCGCAGGAGAGAGTGATGCCGACGTCCGCCGAGATTTTTTTGATCCCGGAAACGATTTTGGCGACCTTTTTTACAAAGTCGTCGTCGTCGCGTTCGCCGCTTTGCAGAACGACGGCGCCGTAGCCGTGATCGATCGCAAAGCGCGCCTCTTCAAGGATTTCCGCATCGCTCAACGTGTAGCGTGCGACCTTTGCGTTACTCTTGCGGATGCCGCAGTAAAGGCAGTCGCAACGGCAGACGTTGGAAAATTCAATAAGTCCGCGCAAAAAGACTTTGTCCCCGAGGATCCCGCGTTTGACGCGCCGGGCGGCGCGATGCAAAAGCAATGCGTTTTCTCCTTGCAAAGCAAGAAGTTGCACGATCTCGTCGTGGGCGGGCATTGCCCCTTTTTCGATTTTTTCAATCAGCTTTTCCATCACAAAGGGCGATTTCCCGTTTCAAGGCATCGACGACTTCGCCGAAGTAATCGAGCGCGGCGTGCACCGGGGCAGGGGTGGAAAGATCGACGCCCGCGTCGCGCATGATGTCGAGCGCGTCCTTGGAACCGCCTGCCGAGAGGAAACCGAAATAGCGGTCGGTCTTTTCCGCGAGAATATCTTTGGCGAGTTTCAGTGCCGCGCTCATTCCCGTCGCGTATTTGTAGACGTAGAAATCGTAGTAGAAATGGGGGATTCTCGCCCATTCGAGCGCGATGAGACGGTTCGCCTTGACGTCGGGACCGTAATAAAGCCGGTTGAGTTCATAGTAGCACTTTTCCAACGTGTCGGCGGAAAGCGGAATTCCCTTTTCGCAGGAAGCGTGGATTTTTTCCTCAAATTCCGCAAACATCGTCTGCCGGTAGATCGTCCCGCGTATTTCGTCGGCGAGATGACCGTACAGATAAGCGCAAAAAGCGTGGTCGCCGCGGCTTTGTTTGAGCAGATATTCAAAGAGCAATATCTCGTTGGTGGTACTGGCGACTTCGGCGACGAAAATCTCGTAATCCGCATAGTGGTAACTCTGGTGCGTTTTGCTGTAATATGTGTGCAGCGAGTGACCGAGTTCGTGGGCGAGGGTAAAGACGTCGTTGAGCGTGCCGTTGAAATTCAAAAGCAAATAGGGGTAACTGTCGAAACAGCCGCTTGAATACGCGCCGGAGCGTTTTCCTTTGCGTTCGGGGGCGTCGATCCATTTTTCGGCAAAGGCGCGGTCGAGAATTTTGCCGTACTCTTTGCCGAGCGGAGCAAGCGCCGCTTTGACCAGTCGTTTCGCCTCGTCAAAGGTGTAGCGTTTGCGGCATGCGGGGAGCAACGGATTGTAGATGTCGTACATATCGAGCGCGTCGAGTTTCATCACCTTTTTGCGCAAGGCGATATAGCGGTAAAAGGCATCCAGATGATCGTGTACCGCCGCGATCAGATTGTGGTAGACGTCGACGGGGATCGCATCGCCGTCGAGCGCGGCGGCAAGGGCGGAATCGTAATGGCGCAGTTGCGCTTCGGCGACGTGGACTTTGACGTTGCCTTCCAGCGTCGAAGCGAAAGTGTTGCGGAACTTTTTGTAGGTCTTGTAAAGTTTCTCAAACGCCTTTTTTCGCACGGTGCGGTCGGCGGATTCGAGAAATTCAAGGTAATTGCCGTGAGTGAGGGGGACTCTTTTGCCTTTCTCATCGACGGTTTTGGCGAAATCCAGTTCCGCGTCGTTGAGGATCTCAAAGGTGTTGGCGGCGTTGCCGAGCACGTCGGAAAGGACGCCGATCATCCGTTCTTCGGCTTCGCTCAAAGAATGTTTTTTGCGCCGCAGGATGAAACGGACGGTGTACTCGTAGGGCTTCAACGCCTCGCATTGCAGAAACTTTTCGATTTTTTCGTCGGGGATCGCCAGCAGTTCGGGATCGAACCACGCCTCCGTGGGCGCGAGTTTGGCGAGCAACGCGGAAACGCGGTCGACTCTTTCCTTGTTGACGTTGAGCAGCGTGTTTTCATCGCTTTTCAAGTGGGCGAACGTGTAAACTTTTTCGACCAGACGGTCGAAGTCGTCGGAGGCTTGGATCGCCTTTGCCAGTGTCGTGGCGGAATCGGCGAGTTTGCCCTTGAAAGAGAGAAATTTTTTTGCGAGCGTTTCGATGCGCTCAAAATCTTTTTCCCAAAGGGACATATCCGCGTAAAGCGCATCGAGATCCCAGACGGGGAGGGCGGAACTTTTCGTCATATTTTCATTCCTGTTTTGAAGAAGCATTCTTTTTACCGAAATCTGCCGGGAGATAGCGGACTGCAAAAAGCGTCACGGCAAAACTCACGAGCGTCGCCGCGGTCACCCAAAGGTAAAAGAGCTGATATTTGCCGAGCGACGGGACGCAACGCGGCAACGCGTTGAGGATGTCGCCGGAAAAAAGCCCCGGCAACCGGAGTCCGAGGATCATCAGGCAGGTGAGATAGGAAAAGATCGTCGTTTTGAATTTGCCGCACTTCCCGGCGAGGAAAAGCATCAAAAGCATATAGCCGGTGAAGCCGAATCCGTAGCCGAATTGCTCGACGGAAATGACCATCGCCTGCAAAACCGGATGGTGAATGGGGAAAAACGCCCAAATAAGATAAAGCACGTCCGGCACATTGAGCAACAACGCCATCGGGAAAAGCGTCTTTTTGAGTCCCCAGTGCGCCGCCGCCCAACCGCCGATGACGCCGCCCGCCAGCATCGCCGCCACCGCGTAAACGCCGTTGAAAAGGCTGTAACGTGCAAGCGTCATCGCGCCGCCCGCCGGATCGAGCAAAAAGAGTTTGCCGATGATCGTCAACTGCGCTTCGGCGAAGCGGTAAAAGAGGAGAAAAAGCAAAAACGCGCCAAGGTGCGGCAATTTGCCCACGGTCTTTACGGCGTCGAGCCAGCTTTGCGCCTCGCGCGTTTCGATTTTTCGCTCTTGGGGCAGCGTGAAAATGTGCCAGACGGCGAGCGCGAGAAAAAGGATCGCGGCAAGCCACAGCGCCTGTTGCCACGGGGTTACTCCTGCAAATTTTTTCGTATGGGCGACAAAGAGCAGTAATCCGCCGTTGGCGACGATCATCGCCGCGCGGTAGCAGACACTGCGCCAGCCGGAATAAACCGCCTGCCGGTGATCGTCGAGCGCGACGAGATAAAAACCGTCGGCGGCGATGTCGTGCGTCGCCGAAAAGAAAGCCCCCGCCAGCAGAAGATAAAATAGAATTCCGTGCCAGGTGTTCAAGGTCAATGCCGCTGCGCCGAAAACGCCGCAGAGCAAAAACTGCATCGCGACGATCCATTTTTTCTTGGTCGCCGTGCAGTCGACGAGCGACGACCAGATCGGCTTGAAAACCCAGGGCAACCCGAGAACGCTGACCGCGTGGGCGATTTTTTCAGCGGGATAGTTCAACGCGGCAAAAAGGACGACGGCGACTTCGCAGATGATCGCCGCCGGCACGCCTTCCGCAAAGTAAAGCGAAAAAATCCAGCCGGGGAAACGTTGCTTGGAGGATTGCGTGTCGGTCATCGCGAAAACCTTTTCAAATAAAAACGCGGTTCCCTTTTGACGGAAACCGCGTCACCAAACATATTTCTTTTATTCCCACTCGATCGTGGCGGGACCTTTGGGGCTCAAATCGTAAAGCACGCGGCAGACTCCCGGCACTTCGGCAAGGATGCGGTCGGTGATCTTTTTGAGGAGCGCCCAGTCGAGCTCCGGCACCGTCGCCGACATCGCGTCGACCGTGTTGACGGCGCGGATGATGACCGGCCAGTCAAAAACGCGCTTGGCGTCGCGGACTCCGGTCGAGCGGTAATCGGGCACGACCGTGAAAAACTGCCACACTTTGCCGACCAATCCCGCCTTGGCGAATTCCTCGCGCAAAATGGCGTCGGATTCGCGCAACGCATTCAAGCGGTCGCGGGTGATCGCCCCCGTGCAGCGCACGCCGAGGCCGGGGCCGGGGAAAGGCTGACGGTTGACCATTTCAGCGGGCAGACCGAGCGCGGCGCCGACGACGCGGACTTCGTCCTTGAAGAGCAGTTTGAGCGGCTCGACCAACTGGAATTTGAGGTCTTCCGGCAGACCGCCGACGTTGTGGTGCGCCTTGACGCCGTGGCTTTCGAGAATGTCGGGGTAGATCGTCCCCTGTGCGAGGAAGTCGACGTCTTGAAGCTTGCGCGCTTCCTCCTCAAAGACGCGGATGAATTCACCGCCGATCACCTTGCGCTTGGCTTCGGGATCCGCGACGCCCGCGAGTTTGTCGAGGAAACGGTCGGTCGCGTCGACGTAGATCAGATTGGCGGAGAGCTGATTGCGGAAAACTTCCACGACCTGCTCGCTCTCGCCTTTGCGCATCAATCCGTGATTGACGTGGACGCAGACGAGCTGTTTGCCGATCGCCTTGACGAGCAAAGCGGCGACGACGCTGCTGTCCACGCCGCCGGAAAGGGCGAGCAACACTTTGCCGGCGCCGACCTGGGCGCGGACTTTGGCGATCTGCTCGTCAATGAATTTTTTTGCGAGTTCGGGGGTGGTGATGCGGAGCATATCCGCAGGTCTCACGTTTTCGTCGATCATTTTTTTTTCTATCCTTATATAAGAGAGCGTTGTTTTAATATAACAAAAAAAGGGCGATTTGTCAATGAAAAAAGCAAAAAAATCATCACTCTTTTTCGACGAAGAGCCGACTTCTTTCAAACGCTCTCTTTGGAGAGTGAAAAACGCAAATCCCGTAACAATGTCGCGGCGGGGGCGGGGCGGAGTTGCAATTTTTTGCGAGATGTGCTAAATTATAACGTACCTGTCAACATAAAAGGAAGGATATCATTTATGAATTACATCAGGAAAGCGGGGCTTGCGATGGCATCATTGGCGGCGATCGGATTGTCGGCGGGAAGCGATGTGCTTTTTCACGAGGACTTCAACGTCTTTCGCGGCAAGGGCGCGGCGAACTGGGAAACGCTGAAAACCAGCAGCAATATGGTGGAAGCTTTCGTCCGCAACGGCAACACGTTCCGTATGATTTCCCCCAGCGATATGTTTATGCCGATCATGGACCCGATTGCCGACGGCAAAGTCGATCTCGTGCTCCGCGCTTACGGTTTCGACCCCAAGTGCAACTACGGTTTCAACGTCAATTTCCGGCAGGACGTCGTGCGGCGCACCGCGCAGAGCATCCGTTTCCTCGTGCGCGGCAAGAGCGGCAAAATGATCGTGAGTTACGGCACTTACGCCGACAATTTCTTTAAGACGATCAAAAGCGAAAGTTTTGACGTGCCGGTCGACGTGATGAAAAACGACTGTACGGTCTCCGTCGAATTCAAAGGCGACAAGGCGATCGCCACTTTTAACGGCAAAAGCGTTTCTTTCGACGGCGTCGGCGGCACGGACGGTCAGTTGAGCATCAATCGTCTGAATTTTTTCGACTCGCTCGTTTTGAGCAAATTCGAGGTCTCCGGCAAAAAGACGGAAGCGGCGAAAAACGCCAGGAAATTCCGCGTGACGCTTCCCGAAGCGCCGATGGGACTTCCGATTTACTGCGACGTCGAATTTTCCGAACACGGTCTCTTTTACGAAGCCGTGCTGACGCTTTCCGGCGGTGAGTTTCTGACGCCTCCGGGGCAGGGCAACTACCACGGAATGCGCACCAACCGCATCGAACACCCCTATTTCAAAGTCATCACCCAAGACAAAACGATCAAGTACAATCTGTTGGACGGCTTCCTCCACCTCGCCAACAAGGAACTCGCCCCGATTCACGTCTACACGGTCATCTACGACAAGCCGGAATGGCCTTTCAAGCGGACGATCCGTTTTTTCAAGCCGCAGGGCGCGTTTGATATGGCGGTCGGCGCGAAATTCGCCGCTTTCCGCCCCAATATCGACCTCGCGATGAACGACTGGGAAACCATTTTTACTCCGGAGGGCAAAACGCTTTTTGCCGGAACTTCGCCGGAAAAGAATGTTTCCGTCATCCTCACAAGTTCCCCCGACAAAAAGATCGTCGCCAAACTGCCGCGCACGAGTACGCGCGTCGAAGATGCGGTCAATTTCGCCAAAAACAATCACTTTTTCTACCCCGGCGAAGCGTTGGATTTCACGCTGACGCTCAAAGGTGCGACTCTGCCCGCCAAAAGCGAGATCGAACTTACCGACGCCTTTTTGAAGCCGGTGAAAAAAATTGAGATCGTTCCGGAAAAGTCCGTCGAAAAAGTCGGTCAGCGCGACCTCGCGGTCGAAACCTACCGCATCAAACTGGATGCGCTCCCCGTCGGCGTTTATCATATCACGGTGAAATCGCAGGATACGACGCTCCCCCTCGACCGCTTTATGGCGTTTGAAGTGATGCCGCTTGACCCCTCGCAACCGACGGCGGCACAATCTTCAGGACTGCCCTACATTTACTGCGCGGAAACGGAGACCCGCGGGCTCCGCACCGATGCTTTCGATCCTTTCAAGCCGTGCGAACGCAACTTCCCCCACTACGTCAGCGGTACGGTTTTCCTGCCGTGGTATGCGCGGGAGACCAACTTGTACGACACCGTCCACTTTTTCGGGCGCAAATACTTCGCGTGGCTCGGCAGCCGCTGCCTTGACAAATGGCACCTCGCTGAAACCGAGGATATCTGGAAAAACGCCGACGTCGCCCACTTCGGCGTGGAACTCGCTTCCGGCGGACTGATCGTGCTTTACCGCGGCAACCGCCTGAAAGATTTCGTCGAATTCGCCAAACAGACAAAAGATCCTTTCTACGACATC
>JAEDIJ010000018.1 GCA_016292515.1 Victivallaceae bacterium | reverse complement strand
CTGGGCAAGCAGCGATTCGTGCGTGCCCTGCTCGACCACCCTGCCCTCGCGCATATCGAGGCAGGGCATAATTTTAACCGGACGACGATTCATCAAAAGCCTCTACTTACGCACCGCCGGCACGTCTTTGATGATTTCCTGAACCCACTCCACGTTGGGGAAGTGGTCGAGGTAGTAACTGACGATCAGCGTCTGCAATCCCTTGACGCCGTATTCCCAATCGAGCACGCCGTCGCCGAGTTCGCGGCGGACGTTGCTCTGGTCGAAAACGATATCCGACGAGAAATAGGGGAAAAGGTCGCCGACGAAACGCTCCATCAGATTGCCATTCGCCGATTCACGCTCTTCTTCTTTACCGACCGAAAGTCCCGAAAGACGCAGGACGCGGCAGACGGTATCTTCGATCTGACGGGTTGTGATCGGGCTGTCGCCGGTGATGTGGTAAGCCTGATTGCAGACCGGCTTCTGGAAAAGCGCGGTGATCGCTTCCGCGACGTAGTCGATCGGCACGAAATAAACGTGTTCGGAGGGTTCCGCCGCAAAGTGGATCGACATATCCACCCATTCGCGGGGATCGACCTTCTTTTTGGAGCACTGATGGCTTTTGAGTTTGCCGAGGAATTCAAGCAGGCGGTAGAAAGCCAGCGGCTTGCGGATACGGCCGTCGGAGCGGCGGCCGGTGACGATGCCGGGGCGGTAGACCGAGAAGGGGATCCCGCTCTGACGGACGAGCATTTCCGCCTTGAATTTGCTCTCTTCGTAGGGGTTGTTGAAACCGTTGTCGACCGGATGATTTTCCATCGCGGTACCGATGAGTTTGCCGGCGATGTAAGCGGTGCCGACGTAATGGAATTCCTTGACTTTGAGCAACTGTGCGAGTTTGACGATATTCTGCGTGCCGTTGTAGTTGATGCGGAAAGTCTTTCCGGTCGGGTCTTTGCCGAGGTTGACGTCGGCGGCGCAGTGGAAAACGCTGTCGATGCCGACAAGTTTCGGATCTTTCGCCATTTCCTCGGGATCAAGCGTCACGACGTCGCCGGAAACCACCTGAACGTGCTCCAACACCATCGGAGCGGCTTCGGGGATCCCCTCAAAGCGGCATTCGTCCTCGATGATCTCTTTCACGCGGGTCTCCGCGCTTTTCACCGAGTTTCCGCGGGCGAGACAGACGAACTCATATTCCCCTTTTTTCGCACGCGTCAAACCGACGACAACGGCACTCCCCACCAGTCCGGTGATACCAGTCAAAAAGACCTTAGTCATAGTTCCTGAATCCTTTTATTTTTGGGTTCCTGTTAATACTATAAGGACAATGGTTTAATATATCATAGCAAACCGGGGAAAGCAAATTTTCTTTTCGTTTTCGATGAAAAAGTTGCGTTCAAAACGGCTTTTTCTTGACTTTTTTCCGTTAAAAAGCTATATTTCAATGAAAGTATCACGGAAAATCAACGATAATTAAAGTTATGAGAGTTCTTTTTTCCATATTTTTCGCCGCCGCGCTGTTTCTGACGGGATGCTCCGACCGTCGCGGAAGCGACAAGTCGATCGCCGTCGGGATCGCCCCGATCGCCGCATTGACAAGCGAGGTCGCGGGACAAGGATACCGCGTCGTCACCTTGTTGCCGGAGGGGAAAAATCCCCACGACTACACGCCGGGGATGGGCGAACTCGCCGCCGCCGCGCGATGCCGGGTCTTTTTTACGACGAAACTCCCGTTTGAGGCGCGGCTTGTCCACGCCTTTCCCGAAACGACGCGCGTCGTCGACGTATCAAAAAATCTGCAACTTCGTCCGCTCGACGTGCCGCATCATCACGATCACGATGAGCATCATCACGATCACGATGAGCATCATCACGATCACGAAGCGGGCGATCCGCATATCTGGCTCTCGCTCGACTTTGACATCGTCATCGCGCAGACGATCTGCGACGAATTATGCGCGGCGTTCCCCGAAGATGCGGCGCAGTTTCGGCGCAACGCGAAACTTCTGCAAGAGCGTCTTGCCGACAAGAAACGGCAGTTGGCGGCAAAGCTCGCGCCCTGTCACGGCAGAGAATTTTTCGTTTATCACGGCGCATTCGGCTACTTCGCCGACACGTTTCACTTGAAGCAGATCTCCGTTGAAGTCAACGGCAGAGAGAGCGATCCCTCACACTTCGCCGAGCTCGCCGCAAAAATGAAAACGCAAAATCATCCCGTCCTTTTCGTTCAAAAGGAATTCTCTCCGACTATCGCCGACGCGCTCCGGCAGAATTGCGGCGCGACGCTGGTCGAGGTCGATCCGCTCGGAGCGGACATCCGGCAACTTTTCGACACGCTCGCCGACGCGATCGTTCAACAGGAAAAAATACGATGAATCAGGACGTCATCATCGATCTCGGCAACGTGAGTTTCCGCTATGAAACGACCAGTCCCGTACTGGAAAACGTGACGTTTTCCGTGCGTCGCGATCAGTCCGGCTGTATCGTCGGCCCCAACGGCGGCGGCAAAAGTACGCTGTTGAAACTTCTGCTCGGACTTCTTTCGCCGACATCGGGCAATATCCGGCTTTTCGGCAAAACGCCCCGCGAATCGCGCATCAAAGTCGGTTATATGCCGCAATACCATCTGCTCGACGGTGCGTTTCCCGTGACCGTCGCCGAAGTCGTCAAAATGGGGCGGATCGGGATTTCCTCCACCAAAAAAGAGGAAAAAGCGGCGGTCGAGCGCGTGATGGAGGAAATGGAAATTTCGCCGCTGGTGCAACGCTCCTTTGCGTCGCTTTCCGGAGGTCAGCGGCAAAGAGTGCTGATCGCCCGCGCTCTGGCGTGCGAGCCGGAATTGCTTTTGCTCGACGAGCCGACCGCCAACATCGACCCCGGCGCGGAGGAAAAATTCTACACGGTGCTCGACGCTTTGCGCAAGCGTATGACCGTCCTGACTGTTTCGCACGATCTCGGTTTCGTCAACCGCGAAACCGATCTCATCATCTGCGTCAATAAATTCGTGACGTTGCATCAGGCGGCGGATTTCACCGCGGAAAACGCCGATCAGATCTATCATCACAAAGTCAGTCTTATTCAGCACGATCACGACTGTTTCTGCCACTGCCAGCACGGAGAGCACCACCGATGAATGGAATTTGCGATCTTTTGACTCTCGGATTTCTGCGCAACGCGCTTCTCGTCGGAGTGCTGACCGCTCCCGCGCTCGGCGTGGTCGGGACTTTGGTCGTCACCAAGCGCATTTCGTCGCTTGCCGGGGCAAGCGCCCACGCTGCGCTCGGCGGAATGGGCATCGCGCTTTATCTTGAAAGAGTCTGTCATCTGACCTTTGTCTCGCCGATGCACGGAGCGATTTTCGGTGCTGTCGGCGCGGCGATGATCGTCGGCATCATCTCGCTGCGCGCCAAGGAGCGCGAAGACACCGCGATCGGCGTCGTCTGGGCGATCGGAATGTCGGCGGGACTGCTCTTTCTCGCGCGTACGCCCGGTTACGTCGACTGGCAGGGATATCTTTTCGGCAACATCCTGCTGATCTCGCAGGCGGATTTCCTGTGGATGGCGATCCTCGACGGCGTCATCCTCATCCCCGCAATGATCTGCTACCGGCGGATCGTCGCCTACTTTTTCGACCCCGAATTCGCGGCGTTGCGCGGCATAAAGGGATCGGTATGCTATCTCACGATCCTCGCGCTGACCGCGCTGACGATCGTCCTGCTCATCCATCTGGTCGGCATCATTCTCGTCATCGCGCTGCTGACGCTTCCGGCGGCGACCGCCGGCTGTTTCGCCCGCCATTTGAATACGATGATGATCGCGGCGGCGATCCTCTCGATGCTTTTCGTCGCCGTCGGCGTCGTCGCAAGTTTCTTTTTGCTGTTGCCGACGGGACCTGTGATCGTCGTCACGGCGGGGATCGTCTACCTCGGCGCGTTGATCCTGCGCCGTTTCATCCGCTAACGCTTGCGCAGATCGCTCATCGAAAGCGGCACAAAAGTCGCTTTTTTGGCATCGCGTCGCGCCGGATCGACCGAAATGTACTTGTAGAAGTTGAACGTGAAATCGCCCGGCACGTAATTTTCCAGCCATTCGTGGCATAAGATCCACGAGATCGGCAAACCTTCCAGGATGCACGGACATTTTTCAGCTAAATAACGCGCCATTTTTTCGTATTTCCGAGTCCTTTCCGGCGAATCGGGCATCGGCAGGATCTCCTCGTACATCCGGTCGAAAACGGGATCGGAGTAACCGGTGCGGTTGCAACTGTCGCGGTTCTTGGAGTAAAAAAGCTGAAAGAAATTTTCCGCATCGGGATAATCCCCGATCCACGACATCCGGAAAAGTTGCACCTGATGATGACGCACTTTTTCGTAGAAACGCGCGGTATTGTTGAGTACCGGCGTCGTCCGTATCCCGATTTTCCGGAAATCGTCAACGGTGATCTCGCCCAATTGCCGTTGAAGCGTGCTGTTGCCGAAAAAATCCAGCGTCAGCGCAAGATGCTCCCCCGTCGCGGGGTCGATGCCGTCGGGGACTCCAGCGCGGGCGAGATACTTTTTCGCAAGTTCGTAATCGTCGGCGGCAAAGGGATTGCGGTAATTTTTTTCATATCCCCCCGTTCCCGGCGGCAAAATCGTCTGCGCCGCCATCATCTGACCGCTGTAATGGTCGCACCGCCGCCGGACGTTGTAGGCAAGACTCAACGCTTTTCGCAGGTCGGGGTTGCCGGCAAAAAAATCCTGATGAAAATTGAATCCGACGTAGCGGATCTCGAAATCCGGTATCCGTATCAGACGGATGCCGCGCGATTTCAGGACGGGGGACAATTCCCCCCCCATCGCGAGGTCGTTGTTTTCCTGATCGAGCAGATTGATGTCGATCTCGCCTTGCAGAAAAAGCAGCCACGAACTCATCGGCTGGCGCACCTGCCGGATCTCAACGCGGTCAACCAGCGGCAACGGACGCTTCCTGTCTTCGGGCGATTCCGCGCCGGAAAAATACTCTTTGCGGTAATCTTTATTGCGAACGAGGTCGATCGAATAATTCGGGATCCATTTTTCCAACCGGAACGCCCCCGACCCCACCGGATGCCGCGCAAAATCGGCACCGTATTTCGCCACTGCGCGGCGTGAGACCACCCCCGTATTGGGCATCGCCAACAGATAGAGGAAACGGGGATCGCTCCGCGTCAGAAAAATGGAAAAACGGCGCGCGTCGTGAATTTTGATGCCGGGGAAATCACGTGCGTAACAACTTTCATCGCCGGGGTCGAGATTTTGCGTTTCCGCCCGGAATCGATCGATCCCCTCGATTTTGGAACGGAATATCCAAAAGAGCGGACTGTGCGTGCGTGCGTCGGCGATGCGCAAAATGGAAAAGCGCACGTCGTATGCCGTAATGCGCCGCTTTTCCAACGGCAGAGGATCGTCGGGGTCGTCGGCAAAGTAGAGATCGTCGCGCAACGTGAAATCATAGCGGGTGAAATCGGCGTTGCATTTCGGCATTTCGGCGAGCATCGCCGGTTTCAAGACGTAGGGGCGCGCCAGATAATCGTACTCCACGAGCGTATCAAAGAGCGCACCGACGAGATTCCGGCTGGCGAGATCGTCCGCCAGAGCCGGATCGAGCGTTTTGACTCTGCCCCCCGTCGGAGTACGGATCACTCGCTCTTCGCCGCAAACGACCAGAGAAATCACGGCAAGGAGCGCGACAAAGAACCGACGGAATTTCATTTTGCCGTAACTTCCGCGAAACGCGCGCGGCAGTCGCCGTAAAGTTTCACCATTTCCGCGCGGGGAGCGTAATTGACGACCTCAAAGGAAGCGCGCACGATGCGGCGCGCCGCGGCGAGATCATCGACGGCTTTCGCCGCAATCGCCTGCCCGAGCAGATTGCCGACCGCCGTCGCTTCGACGGGGCCCGCGATGACGGGAAGTTTCATCGCATCGCTCGTCAACTGCATCAAAAGACGGTCGCGCGTCCCGCCGCCGACGACGTTGAAAGCGGCGTAACGGACATTGCGCAATTCGGCAAGCGTTTCAAGTTTGCCGGCGAAATAGAGCGCGAGAGAATCGTAGATCGTGCGCAAAATTTCGCCGTCGCTTTCGGGGACAACTTGTCCGGTGCGGCGGCAGAAATCCTGAATGCGTTTCGGCATATCGCCCGGCGCGGCAAAGGTGGCGTCGTTGGGGTTGACGAAACTGCGGCAGGGCGTCGCCGCGAGCGCCATTTTTTCCATATCGGCAAAGGAAAGATTTTTGCCCGCTTCATTCCAGACGCGGCGGGTCTCCTGAAAAAGCCAGCTGCCCATAATGTTGGTCAAAAAGCGGATCTTGCCGTCCAGACCGCCCTCGTTGGTGAAACTTTCGCGGCGGCAGTTTTCCGAAATTTCCGGTTCGGAGATCTCCGCGCCGAGCAGTGCCCAAGTACCGGCACTCAAATACGCCCAGTCGCCCGATTCCGGCGCGGGAACCGCCGCCACCGCACTCGCGGTATCGTGCGAACCCACTTTGAAAATCGGCAAGTTGCCGCAGTTGCATTCCTTGGCGATCTCATCACTCAAATGACCGCCGACCGTGCAGGGACGGACGATTTTCGGGAAAATCGAACGCGGCAAATTCAATTCGTCGATCAAATTCCAATGCCATTCGCGCGTCGCGGGATCGAGCAATTCAGTCGTCGAGCAATGGGTGTACTCCGCCGTGAAATCGCCGCCGAGCGCGAGCGCGAGCGCATCGGGGATCGGCAGAAACACGCTGTTTTTGAAGTCTTCGGGATGCTCCGTCTGATGCGCGACCAGTTGAAAGAGCGTGTTGAGCGTCATATGCTGGATCCCCGTCGCCTGATACAGCGATTGGAGCGTCGTCGACTGCAACACCTTTTCGGCGGCGGCGATCGTGCGCTCGTCGCGGTAGTTGTAGGGGAGCCGTTTCATTTCGTGCGTGTCGACGTCAAAGAGGACGTAATCGACGCCCCAGGTGTCGATCGCGACGCCCTCGATATCGGGATCGCTCGCCAACGCCTTTTTGAGCCCCGCTTTCAACTCGGAAACAAGCCGCGGATAATCCCACGTGAAAGCGTTGCCCACTTTGACCGGCCCGTTGGGGAAGCGGTGAATTTCGCGCAAGTCCAGTTTGCCGTTGTCCAGTGTGCCGATGATGCCGCGTCCGCTGGATGCGCCGAGGTCGAATGCGAGAAATTTGTGCATAAGTAATACTCCTTTATGGTTGTTTCATTCTTTGAAGAATTGCGCGATAAGATAAATTGCCGCCGAAAAGGTCGAGCGCGGAGCCGACGGTGTAGTGGATGCGCCCCTTGCCGGAAGTTTCGATTTTTTCGATATCGGTGAAACTGCGGATGCCGCCCGCGTAAACGCAGTCAAGCGGCGAATTTTCCGCAAGAAACGCGACGAGCGTTTCGTCGATCCCGGCGCATTTGCCCTCCACGTCGACGGCGTGGATCAGAAATTCACAGGCGAAATTGCCGAGTTCCGCGAGCAATTCCGGAGTAAGGCTCCACTTGGTGAATTTCTGCCAGCGGTCGGTGACGATCCAGTATTTCCCGTCGCGCAGACGGCAGGAAAGGTCAAGCACGAGATGCTGTTTGCCGACGGCGCGGAAAATTTCCTGAAGCCTTTCGCGTTTCAACTCGCCGTCGGAAAAGATGAAACTTGTCACGATCACCTGCGACGCTCCGGCGTCGAGAAAGATCCCGGCATTGTCCGCCGTGATGCCGCCTCCCGCCTGCAATCCTCCGGGATAAGCGCGCAACGCGGCGAGCGCGGCACTCTCATTGCCCTTGCCGAGCATAATGACGTGCCCGCCCGTCAATCCGTCGCGGCGGTAAAGTTCCGCATAGTATTCCGGCGGAAAAGCGGCGACGAAATTCGTCGTCACTTCCCCCGTATCGCGCAAGGTGGAGCCGACGATCTGCTTGACGCAACCGTCGTGCAAATCAATGCAGGGGCGAAATTCAGCGCGTTTCACAGCGACGCCTCCCTTTCCTGCAGAAGTTCGCGCGGCGGACGGCTCAACACCTCGCCGAGCAAAGTATGATTTTCCCGCGCGTCCAAAGTGAAAACGCCGCCCGATTTGCGCAATTCGCGGTTCGCCCAGCGGTAGGAGGCGAGATACTCCTGCATCGGGCTGTGGAGCAACGCGCCGCGCCCTGCCCTTTCCAGATGCGAGGGCTCGTCGCAGAGCGCCGCCGAAATGCCGCCGAGGAGGAAATCCCCCTGCGTCCGGCGGATGCGGCGGCGCAATTCCCGGCGCCACGCGCCGGAGAGCGGACAACCGTCGATCGTTTGCGCATCGACCCGCGGCGGAAACGGCTTTTCGCTGGCGGTCTGCCACGAGATAAGCGTATTGAATCGCCACGGACGCTTTTCCGATTCGACGCCCTCGTCGTAACGCAACACCTGACGAAACAAATGCAATCCCTTTTCGTCGCGGACAAGGGAAAACTCCGCGCTGACGCCCGTCATCGCGCTTGCGGCATCGTGCCGCCATACGTCGAAACCGGTCTGATATTCGACCGACGCACCGTCGAAAAAATCGACGCGCAAGCAAAGCGGGTACTGCTTTCCGCAGTACAATTCCCCCTGCTCCGCCGGAGAAAACTTTTTCGGGACGCTTTCGCCCAGCAAAAGGAGCGACGCCGAAGTTCCGTCGCCGGGAAAAAAGAGTTCCTCCAATGCGAGATCGCCGACCCTGCCGAAGTGAAGCGCGGCGACGTCGGTCGAAAAATCCAGCGCACCGTCCCCGCACTCCAACGTGCGTTTGATCTCATATTCGCAGCCGAAAGGCAACACGCACGAAGTATCGATGCCGCAGAGAAAATTCGCTTCTTCGCGGTGGACGCGGAATTTCTCCCCCAACGCGCCGAGTTCGGTGAATTTGCCGCAACGCACCCTGCCGACGGCAAGGCGTTCAACGCCGTCTACGGCGAGCGAGTAAATGTACTTCCCGGCGGATTTCGCCGTCAAAGCGAAATTTTTGCCGTCAATGGTATAACTTTTTGCCACAATTACAGCACTTTCATCATCTCATCGGCGGAAACGCGGGCAAAGGGACGCAGATCGCCTGCCGGATGCCCGACGGGAAAAAGCACGTCGACGTGCCACGGTGCCTGAACTTGGAGAATTTCGGCGGCGCGCGCCGTATCAAAGGCGGCGACCCAGCAACTGCCGAGTTTTTCCGCCGTCACGGCGAGCGCGAAATGCTCCGCCGCGATCGCGAGGTCGATCTCGCCGATACTGCGGCGGTCGTTTTCATTGAGCCGCCACGCCGCATCGCGGTTGACAAGTCCCGCGACGACGACGGGCGCGTCGAGGATCGTCGGCTGTACCGTCACGCTGTGAAGTTGCCGGATCAGCTCGGGATCTTCGATCCAGAGGAAACGGTAAGGCTGCCGGTTGCACGCCGACGGCGCGGCGGCGACGCACTGCGCGATGCGCGCGCGGGATTCAGCGGAAACCGGTTCGGCGGTAAACTGACGCACGCTCCTGCGCGCGGAGATCACATCATAAAAATCCATCGTAAAAACTCCTTTTGTGGAAAAAACTTTCATCTTTGATGAAATCTACTCCGTCAAGCGGAAAAAAGCAAGCGTTTCCCGCTAAAAAAACGCTTTTTTCATTCGGACTCTGATGGGACGGGAGCAAGAGGGGCTGGCAGTTGATCGGGGCGTGCTCAAACGGCTTTATTTTTGAGTGAGCAGATTTTCGAGCAAGTCGATCGTTTTAAGGGCGGCACCGCGGTGAACGCCGATCGCGGCGGCGGCTTTTGCGCCCAATTCGCGCCGTTTTTCCGGAGAGGCGACAAGCGCATCGAGGATATCCGTCAGATTTTCATCTTTCGGCACCGTTTCGACGGCGTCGGCGTCTTTCAAAATCTGTAAAATAAAGCGGAAATTGCGCAACACCGCCCCCGTGACGATCGGTTTGCCGAGCAATGCCGGTTCGATCAGGTTGTGCCCCTCGTCCTGTCCGGCGAGGCTCTTGCCCATAATGACGATATCCGCCGCCGCGAGGAAGCGGAACATTTCCCCCGTCGTGTCGGCGATCAAAGCATCGACCGGAGTCTCCGCCGATGCCGTTGCGCTCCGGCGGACAAAGGAGATCGCGTATCCCGTCAGAAATTCGGCGATGTCGGCACCGCGCTCCGCGTGCCGCGGCACGATGACAAGTTTCAACTGCGGATGCTTTTTCCGCAATTCCAGAAAACTGCGGGCAATCAGTGCTTCTTCCCCCGGATGGGTGCTTGCCGCCAGCAACACGACGCGGTCGCCGCCGCCGAAATAGGCGTCAAGATCGACCGCTTCAAGATTTTCCGGCAGAGTCTGATCGAATTTCAGATTGCCGCTCACGACGACGTTGGCGCGCGGCGCGACGGCACGGTAACGCGCTCCGTCGGCTTCGCTCTGCACCGAGATCACGTCGAGCATTTCCAGCATCGGCGCAAAGAACCAACGCGCCCGGCGGTAGCCGCGCGACGAATGATCGCTCATCCTGCCGTTGACGACGGCTACGGGGAGATGCCGGGAACGCGCTTCGGCGATCATATTGGGCCACAATTCCGTTTCAAAGATCACCAGCATCGACGGTTGCAGCACATCGAACGTGCGGCGCACCATCCACCAGAAATCGATCGGGCAGAAAATCACCGCGCAATTTTCCGGGGCCTTGCTCCGCGCCAACTCCTGCCCCGTCGTCGTCGTCGTCGAGATCACGAACTTGCGTTCGGGGTGGGACTTCCGGTAACGTTCGATCAGCGAAAGCGCGACGACGCTCTCGCCGACGCTGACGGCGTGGATCCAGATCGCGCCGCGAAAGGCTTTCAACTCCTCGATCCTCTCAGGCGTGAATTTGCCGAAACGCTCGGCAAAAGTCTCTTTCCAGCCGCCGCGGTTGCGGTATTTGCAGATGACGCCGGGCAGAAAGAAGAGGAAGCCGATCGGCATCAGCAAGTTGTATAAAAATCGCCAGAACATAAAAACTTCCTTTCGTCAATCGGCAAAATGGGTCTCGATATAGTTGACCGCCGTTTCGAGATCCGGCAGGATTTTGGTGCAGAAACGCGCCATCCACGGACTGCAATCCGCAAAAGCGAGCGGCGAAAACGCGACGACGAATTTGCCGAGATCGTGCGCCGCGTAAAAGACTTCCATACTCGTGCCGATGCTCGGCCGGTTGTAGTTGACCAGTATGATGTCGGCTTCGCGCACGTCGCGCAAGTCGAATTCCACGATCTCGTTGGCACTGTCGACCTGACGGTCAACGAATTTTCTCCGCATCGGGTCAAGCAGAGAAAATTGTCCGCCGAGGCGGGATTTCACCCATTCGCGCCAGTCGCGCGCGACGCCGGGCTGTTCGTCCATGATCGGACCGGAAAGATATATTTTCATTTTGTCAAATCCTTAAAGATCAATCAATTCCGGCGCATGTTTCTGCAACACTTCTTCGGCGAGTTTCATCGGCTCGTCGTCATTGGTCGCGTGAAGCGCCCGGTCGACCAGTTGCTCCAAGTCGAACATACTGACACTGCGGATCGCGCGCCGCACCAGCGGGATCGCCGGAGATGCCATACTCAATTCCTGAATGCCCATTCCGGCGAGCAAGAGCGCCGTCGCCGGATCCGCCGCCATCTGACCGCAGACGGCAACGGGGATCCCCTTGCGCTCGGCGCACTCCACGCAGTGACGGATCAGCCGCAGAACCGCCGGAGACGCCGCCCGGTTCAAATAGGAAACGCGCTCGTTGAGACGGTCGATCGCCATCGTGTACTGCACGAGGTCGTTGGTGCCGATGCTGAAAAAGTCGACGTATTCGGCGAGATTTCCGGCGCACAGCGCCGCCGCGGGAGTCTCGATCATCGCGCCGAAAAGAACGCGCGAACTGAATTCCAGATTTTCCTGCGCCAGTTGATTCTGCACCTGCCGGATCAATTCACGGCACTCGATCAACTCCTGCACGCTGCTGACCATCGGCACCATAATGCGCAGATCGCCGGAAACTCCGGCGCGGAAAAGCGCGCGCAACTGCGTCGTAAAGAGATCGCGCCTTTCGTAAAGACAGAGCCGTATCCCGCGCAATCCGAGGGCGGGATTGACTTCGGCGAAGCGGTAGACGTTGCCGGAAACTTTGTCGGCGCCGATATCGAGCGTGCGGATCGTCACCGGACGCTCTCCGGCGGAGATCAGCAGTTCGCGGTAGCACTTGTACTGCGTTTCCTCGTCGGGCAGTCTCCCCTGCTCCATAAACATAAATTCGGTACGAAAAAGTCCGATGCCGTACGCGCCCATCTTGCTCGCTTCGGCGTACTGCCCGGCGGCGTCGATGTTGGCGGCGAGTTCCACTTTGAACCCGTCGGTCGTTTCGGGAGTCAATTCCGTTTCGCGCCCCAACTCGTCGATCAGTTTGCCGGCGGCGGCGGCTTTGAGCCGGTAGGCTTCCTCGGTACGCGCGTCGGGATTGACGATCAGCCGCCCGGCGACGCCGTCGATGATGACGATGTCGTTGGAGCGCAGATTGTCGAAAACTTCGTGCGGCAGTCCGGAAACGGCGGGCAGACGCATCGACCGCGCCAAGATCGCGGCGTGGCTGGTGGCACTGCCGGTCTCCACCGCGAAACCGAGTACCTTGGAGCAATCCAACTGGACGGTCTCCGACGGCGTCAGCGTGTCGGCGACGATGATCCGGCGGTCGTCGAGATTGGGACGGGCGACCTCCTCCTCGGTCAGATTCGCCATCACCCTGCCCGTCACGTCGCGCAGATCGGCGGCGCGCTCCTGCAAGTAGGGATCGGGGATCGCGCTGAAAACGCCGATGAAATGCTCGGTACTGCGGGATATGGCGAACTCGGCGGAATTTCTTTCCTCGCGAATGTGTTTCTCGATATCCGTGAGCAACATACGGTCGTCGAGCAAGAGCAAATGCGCGTCGAAAATCCCCGATTCCTCGGCGGAAAGTTTCTCTCCGAGCGTCGAACGCAACTCCTGCAACTGCTTGCGGGTCGTCGCCAATGCGGCGTACAGACGGCTGATCTCGCCCTCGATCTTTTCTTCGGGGATCGTGCTCGCATTGGGCTCGACAAGACGGTTGAGCCGCTGGATACGCAGGACTCTGCCGATCGCGATCCCGGGAGAGATCGCGATCACCTTGACGTTCTGCATCGAAGTTCCCATCATATGGTTCAAACCGTTATTCATTAAAATTTTGCGCAAAAAGTTCCGAAAGCGCGGCAATCGCCTGCGGCGCATCTTCTCCCTCGGCGGAAAGGATCAGTTTCGTCCCCTGCGTCGCCGCCAACACCAAAAGGGAAAGAATACTGCGGCAATCGGCGGGATTCTCGGGATCTTCCGGACGGCAGAGCGAAATTTTGGAGCGGTACTTGGAAGCCTGTTGCACCAGCAATGAGGCGGGGCGGCCGTGCAATCCCATCGGACTGCAAACCGTAACTTCCGCGCTGCATTTGTTTTGAGCCATCTTAAAATCCCGTTTTTTCAGTTAAAAAAAGCCGGAGAAAAAATTCTCCCTGTCATATTATAATATACACCCGAAAACGCGAAAAATCAAACTTTGCCCCGACGGGGACGGAGTGTGCCGGAGGTCATTTCCCGTATAATTCAGGCGGGGAAATTTTCAGGTTTCCGCATTTGGGAAAAGGGATTTCCGAACGGCGCGCCGGAAAAACGGGGGGCTATTTCCGGCTCCACTCTTTCACGACGGCGGCGTCGCTGAAAAAATGGCGGACGTGATCGATCTCCTGATAATCCTCGTGTCCTTTGCCGGCGATGAGGATGAAATCGCCGGTTTGCGCCAAATCGAGCGCGTATTCGATCGCGGCGCGGCGGTCGGCGATGCGCCGGAAATCAAACGTCGGCGAAATTCCCGCAACGATCTCATCGATAATGGCTTCGGGATCTTCCGTGCGGGGGTTGTCGCTGGTGACGACGGCGAAATCGCAAATTCCGGAAACGACGCGCCCCATCCGCGGACGCTTGGTGCGGTCGCGGTCGCCCCCCGCCCCGAAAACGGCGATCAGACGTTTTTTGCCGAGTTGCCGCAAAATGCCGAGCACGTTTTTCAGCGCATCGTCGGTATGGGCATAATCGACAAAAGCGACGGCGCCGTTTGGCAGATCGTACCGCTCCAAACGCCCCGGCGCCATCACGCAGTTGGCGGCGGCGGCAAGCAGAATATCATCGCCGACGCCGAGCGCGCGCGCCGCAAGCAATGCTCCGACGAGATTATGGATATTGTGCAACCCGATCAGCGGCGTCGAAACGGCAAGCCGCACCTCCTTGGAAGATAGAACGAAACGCGAACCGTCGGCGCGAAGTTCAACGTCGCTGATCCGCCACGCGGCATCGCCCGAAGTGCCGAAAGAAACCGTCGATCGAAGCGTCGCCAATTCCCGGCAGAGCCGCGCGCCGTAGGGATCGTCGACGTTGACGACGGCACATCCCGTCGGCACGAGATAGTCGCTAAAAAGCCGTTTTTTCGCCGCGAAATAATTTGTCATATCCTTATGATAATCAAGATGATCGCCCGTTAGATTAGTAAAGACCGCAACCTTGACTTCAAGCCCCGCCAGACGGCGTTGATCGAGCGAATGACTGGAAACTTCCATCGCGGCAAAGTCAAGATCGTTTTGCTTCATTTTTCGGAGCAGTGCAAAAAATTCTCCGGCGGCGGGGGTCGTCGCATTGGCGGCAATGCGTTCTTTGCCGTCGTCGGTTTCGACCGTGGAAACCATTCCGCAACGGCGGTTCGCCGCCGTCAAAATATGCCGCAAAAAGTAGACGGTGCTCGTCTTGCCGTTCGTCCCCGTGACGCCGATGACGCCGAGCGTTTCATCGGGGAAACCGCAATGCGCCCTCTCCAACCGGGAATACGCCGCCGCGGCATCGCGCACCCGGATCACCGCGACACCGGGAATCGGCGGTACGGGAGTTTCCGACAAAATCACCTTTGCCCCTTTTTCCACGGCGGAGGGGATGAATTTTGCGGCATCGACGTTGACGCCGCGCACGGCGGCAAAGAGAGCCCCCGGCACGACAACGCGGGAATCGCAGCAGACCGCTTCCGGCAACGGGATCTGCGCCGTTTCCGGATGCACGACGAGATCGCCGAGAAGCGAAAAGATCGTTTTCAACGCGCTTCCTCGGGGATGAGTTTTTCCAATGCGGTGCCGCGCGAACCTTTCAAAAAGACGAGGTCGCCCGTTTTGAGATGCTCTTTCAAGGAAAAACGGACGCTGTCGGCAAAATGGATTTCCGCGGGACTGTCAGCAAATTCCGCGCCGACGGTAATGATGCGCGCCTGCGGAAAAAGTTTCTTTGCCAACGCCAGCGTTTCGCGGTGGGCATCGGCGGAAACACTGCCCAGTTCGCGCATTCCGCCGAGGACAATCACAAGATGCTCCTCGTCCAGACGGGTCTGCGACAACTGCGTCAGCGTCGCGCTCATACTCGCGGGATTGGCGTTGTAGGCGTCATTGAGATAGGTGATGCCGTCAAGTTGAGTGCGCTTCATCCGCATCCCCGGCAACTGCGTCTGCGGCAACGCTTTGGCGATGACGGAAGCGTCGATGCCGCAACTCCACGCGGCGGCGGCGGCGGCGGCGGCATTCAGCGACTGATGCGCTCCGCCGAGATGCCACGCGATCTCAAACTTCCCGCCGTCGGGGAAATGCAGGCAAAAACGGCTTTCCGTCAAATCTCCGCCGAGATATTCCGAATAAAAATCGCAATTCGGATCGTCGCCGAACCAAATGATTTTCTTGCCCTCGCACGCCGCGGCGAGCACTTCGCGCTCGGGGGCAAGCGCGGGAAGCACGACGGTGCCGTTTGCCGGCAAACCGGCAATGATCGACGCCTTTTCGCGGGCGACCCCGGCGAGGTCGATCAACTTTTCCAGATGGCAGGGCGCGATCGAATTGACGACGGCGACGTCGGGAGCCGCCGTAAGGCTCAACGGCGCGATCTCCCCCGGCGCGCTCGTTCCCATTTCGATCACGGCGTAGCGATGACGCTCCGTCAGCCGGAAAAGGTTTTGCGGCACTCCGATCTGATTGTTGGTATTGCCCTCCGTCGCGAGAACTTCATCGGGCGTCGAAGCGGCGGTGAAAATCGCGCGGAGCATCTCTTTGACGCTCGTCTTGCCGACGCTGCCCGTCACTCCGGCAACGGTAAGCCGGGGAAATTTTTTCCGGTAGAGATTCGCCAATTTCTGATAGGCTTTGAGCGTATCCGGCACGACCAGGCGGGGCAGATCGATCTTTTCGGCATCGCTTTCGCGGTCGGCAGCGACACAGAGCGCGGCGGCGCCGTTTTTCGCGGCGTCGGCGAGAAAATCGTGCGCGTCAAAACGTTCGCCTTTGAGCGCGAGAAACATTTTTCCGCGTCCGTCGGCACGGCTGTCCGTATAAACGCCGTCGAGCGCGGGGGGTAACAAAACGCCGCTCCAGTGTCCTGAAACGGCGGTTTCCATCTCTTTGGAAAAAAGTTGTGTTTTCATCGCTGATTGATGTTGAGGATATGCCGTACCTTGTCGCCGCGGAAAACCAGACGGACGGTTTCTTCCGGAGTGACCCAGTAGATCCAGGTTTCATTGCGCAGATCGGGGGTGCGGATCGGCGGCGGCGGCCCGTAAGTCAGGATGACCGCGCGCTGATCCATCCCCGGCATCACTTCGCCGCGGCGGATACGCTCGACGACCTGCGGAGGGATCCCCGCGCACTGTTCCTCGACCGTCTGCGTGGTAAAAGTCTCTTTGACGTAATCGCGCATCGACGAGATACGGTAGCCGTCGTTGAATTTGATCGCGTACTGTTTGCCCGCCGCATCGTGGAAGCGGATCTGCTGCAACCAGTAATCCGTGCCGTCCGGAATGATCTCCGTCCCGATCGGGATGAATGCCCCCCGCTGGATGTTGAGACAACTGATATCCAAGGGATCGGTATACCAGATGTTGTAACGGGTATAGAGTTTGTCATCGGGTCCGAGCTGGAAAACTTCCGAAAAAACCACGGGATCCGGCATACAACCGGTCAACAAGGCGGCGAAAGCCGCCGCCACGACCGCCAATCTGATCTTTGACGATTTCATCTTGCTCCTGAACGACCGTCAGATGGAAAAAACTTTTTCCAGGTCGATTTTGGCGTACGCGTTGAGGGTCACCAGCGTCTTGGTGTGGATAATGCCGGAAAGGTGAGTCATATCCGTCGCGATGATCTCCGCGAGTTTCGCGTTGTCGCGGACGCGGATCAGCGCGACCAGATCGTACTCGCCCGCCACGGAGTAAACTTCCGAAACTCCGTCGATCGCCATCAGTCCCTTGACCACGGATTCGATCATCGATCGCTCGACATTCACCAACACGACACCGGTCACCATAAACGCGCACTCCTTAAATTAAAAATTAGTACTACGCCGGGGATTTTTCCCCGCCGGTCATATTATAATGGCAAAAACAGAATAGTTCAAGCCCCGAAAGACAACTTTTTTCAATTTTTCGCGTCGGAACGCAATTTTTTGACGTCTTCCTCGGCGTATTGGATCACGGCGGAAAATTTTTCCGCATTGTCGGAATTTTCCGCCACGAGTTCCTTATGCGCTTCGGCGACCGTCTCGGCGACGGTAAGTTGCGAGACCTTTTCCGTCGTCGCCGCCTCGCCCTGCGCCGTCACTTTTTCCGTCGTGAACTTGAAAAGTTTCTGCACGCCGAGCCCGCGCAACGAAGAAACGAGATGCTCCGAAGCGTTGCACAATTCGACGGTGATCTGCGCGCGGCGCAACGCGACCGAAAGCATCGTCAACACCCCCATAAAGGTGCTGTCCATCGCCTGACACGCGGAAAGGTCGATTTTGATGCTCCGGATCATTTCCGGCTTGCGCGCGATGTCGCGCAGCGGCACGGCGTACTCGAAATTCGCCCGTCCGGAAACGGTCACTTCAAATGCGCCGTCCCGGTTGGAGATCAGAAGGTCGCCGCTGTTCATTTCGCCTCCAAGACCGCTTTGATGCGGCGGATGCCGCGGCTGGAACTTTCCTCTTTGACGATCCGGAAGTGTCCGAGTTCGCCGGTGCGGTTCGCGTGAGGACCGCCGCAAATTTCACAACTCACGTCCCCCATCCGGTAGACTTTGACGCGGTCGTTGTATTTCTCGCTGAAAACCGCCATCGCTCCGGTCGCCTTGGCGTCTTCGAGCGCCATTTCGGTACAGGTGATCTCCAAATCGCGGCCGATCGCGTCGTTGACGAGTTTTTCGACTTCTTGAAGTTGCTCCGGCGTCATCTTTTCGGGGTGGCAGAAATCGAAACGCAATCTTTCCTGCGTGATGTTGCTGCCGCGCTGCTCGACGTGCGTACCGAGCACCTTGCGCAACGCCGCCTGCAACAAGTGAGTCGCGCTGTGGAGACGCGCCGTCACTTCGGAGTGGTCGGCGAGACCGCCCTTGAACTTCTGCTCATTCTGGGCACGCGACATTTCCTGATGCTTGCGCGCCGCCTCCTCGTAACCTTTGAGATCGACCTCGAAATTCTGCTCTTTTGCCATTTCGACGGTCAATTCGATCGGGAAACCGTAGGTCTCGTAGAGGTTGAAAGCGTTTTTGCCGGAGATCACCTTGTGCTCGACAAACGCGGGGACGCGGTCGATCATTTTCTGAAACTCTTTCATCCCGTGATCGAGCGTCGTGTTGAATTGCTTTTCTTCGCGCTCCAACTCCGAAGTGATCGTTTCGGCATTGGTGCGCAATTCGCTGTAAAATTCGCCGTACTGGTCGATGACGACCTTGGCGATGCGCGCGGTAAAGAGCCCCTGAATGCCGAGTTTGCGTCCCTCGCGGATGGCGCGGCGGATCAGACGGCGCAGGACGTAAGGCGCGCCGACGCGGCCGGGGATCACCCCGTCGCCGATGATGAAAGAAGCCGCGCGCAAGTGATCGGCGATGATGCGCTCCATCGCGGTGCGCTCCGCAGGCGTTTCAATGCCGCGGATCTTGTCGAGTTCGGCGAAAATGCCGCCAAAAATCTCGGTGTCGTAGCAACTTGCTTTGCCCTGCAACACGGCGGTGATGCGCTCCAAGCCCATCCCCGTATCGACGTTGCGCTGGGAAAGTTCGACGTAAGTGCCGTCCGCCTGACGGTTGAACTGCATAAAGACGTCGTTCCAGATCTCGACCCAGCGTTTATCGGCGGGGTCGAATTTCTGCGGAGCCGGTTTCGGGCCCGTCCAGTAAAACATTTCGGTATCGGTACCGCAGGGGCCGGTCTCGCCGACGGGGCCCCAGAAATTGTCTTTGCGGCCGAGTTTCGCGATGCGTTCTTCGGGGATGCCGAGCGAATTCCAGAGCTTATACGCCTCCTCGTCCCACGGGGCTTCGGCGTCGCCGCCGAAAACCGTCACAGCGAGCATATTGAGCGGGATACCCAGTTCATTGGTGAGAAATTCAAAGGAGAACTCGATCGCTTCCTTGCGGAAATAATCGCCGAGCGACCAGTTGCCGAGCATTTCAAAAAAGGTGAGATGCACCGCATCGCCGACTTCGTCGATATCGCCGGTGCGCACACACTTCTGGCAGTCGGTCAGCCGCCGGCCCGCCGGATGCTTCGCGCCTTGCAGATAAGGCACGAGCGGCTGCATACCCGCCGTATTGAAAAGACAGGTCGGGTCGTTTTCGGGGATCAGAGAGGCACTCTTGATCTCGGCGTGACCGTGTTTCTTGAAAAAGTCGATGTACTTGCGACGCATTTCCGCTGCGGTGATCATCTTGATATTCTCCTGCTGTTTAGGTTTTTGATTTCAATGCAATTTCCCTAATATAATGCGCGCGAGGGGAATTTGCAACCAAAAGAAACGTGAGTTGCCGCTTTTTCGCTTTCCTTTGCCGCCTCACTTCACAAATTTTTCCACGTAGGGGCGGATCGCCGCCGCCCAGATCTCGTAACCTTTTGCCGACGGATGCAGTAAGTCCGGCATGATCTCGCGGCTCAACGTGCCGTCTTTTTCCAACAGATCGTCGGTGATGTCGCAGTAAAAAACGTTCGCGCCGTCGTCGAGTTTGGCGATCCCGGCGTTGATTTCGGCAATCGGCGCGCCGAAAACGGGATCGTTTTTGCCCTCTCCCCGCGGGAAAATGCCGAAAAGGAGGATTTTGGCGTCGGGGCAGATACGGCGCACGTCGGATATGCCCTTACGGATCGCCGCGACGGTTTCTTTCGCGCCGCACTCGCGCGCCCCCAGATTGTTGGTGCCGATCATCGTCACGACAAGTTGCGGATGCAGTGTTTCCAATACGCCGTATTTTTCAATGATGTAAAGCCAGTGGCGGGTGCGGTCGCCGGAATTGCCGAGGTTGAGGGTGTGATACGGCGCGAATTCCCTCTCAAACACCGCCTTGCCGGTGCTTGCTCTTTCCCAGAAATGAGTGATGCTGTCGCCGAGAAAGACGATTTTGATCTTGTCGCCGTTGATTTCCGCCTCTTTTTTCTTGTCCTGAAACCGCTGATAGCCCAAACGTTTCTGCGTATCTTCCCACCGGGCGACGGGCGTCGTCGCCTGCGCCATCGGATCGACTGCGGCGCACAGGATATTGGCGGCAAATAAAGAAATGAACCACAGATTTTTCATTTTTCCTCTCCCATTATGGTAGTGATTTATTTTCACCAAAATGCCGGACAAAAGAGGGCTTTGCCCCCTCCCCCGCGATCCAGCGGTAAAGCGCAGTCAAAAACTGCGTCGTTTTATCCGCCGTGTATTTTTCCCGGACGAGGGCAAGCGCGTTTTGTCCGCGTTCATCAAGTTCCTCCCGTGTCTGATCCAACGCCTGACGCATCGCGTCGGGGAATTTTTCCAACGGCACGTGCCAGCCGCAACGGTACGTCGTCAAATCATTCCACGGCGTATTGAGCGAAGCGATGACAGGCGTCCCGCAAGCGAGACTTTCCAAAGCGACCAAGCCGAAACTTTCAAATTCGCTCGGCAACGCCAACGCCTTCGCCGAGGCGAGCAGAGCCGTTTTTTCATCTTTCCTGACTTCGCCCGCAAACGAAACGTTGGCAAGGTGATTTTGCCGCACGAAATTTTTCAATTTTCTTTCGTAGGAGGAAACGCCGCTTCCCGCGATGACAAGTTCCGCCGAAGCGTCCGCCATACTCTGCCACGCCCGCAACAGAAAAAGGACGTTTTTGTAGGGGACGAGCCGCCCGAGGAAAACGATTTTTCGCGTTTTCACGACTTTCGGGACTTCGGGAATTTCAATGCCGTTGGGAATGACGGCGACGGGATTGCGGAAACCGAGCGCGCGGCAGACTTCCGCCTCTCGTTCGCACGAAACGACGATGGCGGCGGCATTTTGCAACAACGCATCAAAGCCGAATTTCCGGCAAAAAAGTTTTTTCCACGCGCTGATCTGCAACGCTTCGGGATAAAGCATCCCGTGCGGAGAAACGAGGTAGGGGATTTTCAGACGCCGCGCCGTTTCCGCCGCAGAGAGGGCGAAATACTGCCACAGGCCGTGAATGAAAATAAGGTCGCAATCCCCTTGCCCGATCGCGGCGGCGCGTTTTTTCCAGTTGCGGGAAAAGCCGAATGCCGTCAGCCGGTCGTCGGGAACACCGTATTTGCCGTCGCCGCCGAAACTCCACACGTCGGCGGAAAAATCCTTGCCGCCTTGTCGCGCCAAGGTGAGCAATACCGAGGAAACCCCGTCGTGATCGGGCAGAACTTCCGCCGCGGCATGGAGAATTTTCATTTTTCCGCGAACTCCTCAATCCACTGCGCGATCTCCGCCTGCCGGGAAAAGCGGCGGCGGTAGCAATCCTGCGCCGTATGCTGAAACGCTTCCAGTTTTTCCGGATGATCGATCAGATCCTGCAAGGTTTTGACCATCGCGTCGAGATTTTCCGGCTGAAAATCCCAGCCGATCTGAAATTGTTTGATCCACGCGCCGAGATCGCCTGTCGCGTCTCCGGCAAAGAGCAACGGCCGCCCCGCCGCCAGCGCGCCGAAAAATTTGGAGGGAAAAACGATGCCGTTCCACGGAGCACGCAACGAAACCATATGGATATCCGCCGATTCCAGACGCTTGCTCAACTCCTTTTCATCGGCGAAATCGGCGATGCGGATATTGGTGTCTTCTTTGGTGATGCAAGTTGTCTGCCGTTCAAAACGACTGCCGTTTCCGGCAAAACAAAACGCCGCATCGACGCCTTTTGCCCGGCACGCTCGCGCCAGGGCGACAAAAGGCGCGATGTCGTGTACCGCGCCGATCGTCCCCGAATAGAGGATCGCAAGTTTCGCGTCACCGAAAAGTTCCTTGCGGCAGGCGGGGTCGGCGGCGCGAAGCGTTTCCGGCTCGTAAAGCGCCCACGGCAGCAGAGTCCGGTAACGGCACCGCGCGTTGTATTTCTGCAAATGGCGGCGCATTGAGGGCCCCAAGTCCGCCATCACGTCGACGTAACGCAAGGCGAAATGGACAAAGGGCAACGTCAAAGCGGCGAGCGCGCGCATCCAGAGCGCGGAACCGGCGAGGATCGCGTCGGGGAAAAGGTCAAAGCACCAGTGGACAAGTTTCACCTTGGGATTCATCCAACGCAGAAACGGAAACATCATATAGCCGAACTGCGGATCCGTGCCGAGGACGACGGCGTCGAAAGAATGACGGTTTTTCCAAAAGGCGCGCAACCACTTCAACTGCAATACGAAAGACGAAAAGATCCGCCGGAAGTTGCCGGTCTGCGAGAGATCGGGACGGAAAAAGCGGCGGATATCGACGTTTTGCCAATTTTCCTGCGGCGGAAGTTCCCATTTCTGCCATTTATGACGGTTACTGCAATAAACCGTCACTTCGTGTCCGGCTTTCGCCAAGTCCTCCGCCAGATCGGAAAAGAGCCGCGCCGAGATCACGTCGTCGGGGTAAAAAAAGTGGTAGATCAACAATATGCGCATCTCAATCGTCCAGTTTGCGGATGACTTGCGCGGGATTTCCCGCCGCGACGACGCCGGAGGGGATGTCCCGCGTCACGACGCTCCCCGCCCCGATGACGCTGTTTCGCCCGATGGAAACGCCTTTTAGGATAAGAGCATTCATCCCGATGAAAACATCGTCGGCAATGGAAACGGGTGCACTTTTTCCGGTCGAGCGAGGGAGCGCGCGCGCCGCACCGTCAAGCGGATGAAAATCGGTATCGACGATCGCCGTATTCGCCCCGATCTGGACGCGGTCGCCGATCGTGACCGAGGAAAAACTTACGACCGAAACGCCGCTCAAACCGCAACCGTCGCCGATTTTGATATGGCCCTCGCCGCGCGTCGCAAGATAGACCGGATGACAAATCCCGACGGGATTGGAGATCCCCGAGGAGCGGAAAATGTTGTTTTTGCCGATCTCGATTTGCCGGGACGCCGTCATTTCGATGCGGGGAACGCCGAAACAGCGCACGATGCCTCTGCACCGGCAACCCCACAAGCGCAATTTCAGATTGCCGATCACCGTGCCGGCGCAAAGGCTCCAAAATTTCAGCAGACAAAAAAACGCGCGACTCAAAAAAAAGAACATTTCCGCAACCATCCCCGTCGTTTTTTATGATCCCTTTATGTAAAATACCCCGCTTCCCGTGATAAATCAAACGGCGCAGATCGGCAAATTCTCCGCCGGAACCGGGACTTTCGTTATATTATAGCATTTGCCCGCTTGATTTGCAATTTTTTCCGGCAAAATAAAATACTTTGAAATTGAAAAAACGACAAAAAAATGCTATATTCCAAGTGTATCGACATCGCAAAACAAGGAGCAACACGATGAAAAAATTATTTTTCCTGCTGACCGTCACACTCGTTTGCGCATTTGCCGCCGTCGCGGACAACGCGCCGAAATACGTCTTCCTTTTCATCGGGGACGGTATGGGCAAACCGCACGTCGAGTTGGCGCGGATGAAATTCGGCGCGCTCAATATGGATAAACTCCCCGTCCGCGGCTCGGTATCGACCGTCAACTTCGAGAGAAAAACGACCGATTCCGCCGCCGCCGGCACGGCATTCGCCTGCGGCGTCAAAACGCGCAACAGCCGCCTCGGAATCGACGCCGACGGCAACTGGATCGATTCCTGCGCGGTATTGGCGAAACGGCAGGGACGCCGCTGCGCCGTGCTGACGACCGTCGGCGTCAACAACGCCACCCCCGCCGCCTTTTACGCTCACGTGATGAAACGCAACGAGTCCAAAAAGATCATGGAGCAGTTCCCCGATTCCAAAATCGACATTCTGGCGGGCTCCGGCATCGACGGGATGAAAAAAGACGTCAAGCCGGAGGATTTCCTCTCCGGCAAAGCGTATCAAATGGAGCAAACCGCTTCCGCCGTCAAAGTCGATTTCACCGGAAATGAAATTCAGGTGATCGCCAAAGACGACGCGCCCTTTTTCGCGCTTAAGAGTCTGAAACAACCGGTTCTGGTCTACTCCCCCGGCGTCGACGACCTCGCGAAATACGTCCAAAAGAGCATCGAGTTGATGCAGGATTCCCCCGATGGTTTCTTTATGATGGCGGAGGGCGGCCACATCGACCACGGCGGCCACGGCAACAACGCGCAGTATATGCTCGACGAATTTCGGAAATTCGATCAGGCGATCGGCGTCGCGCTGAAATTTTACGCGCAACACCCCGACGACACGCTGATCCTTGTTTCCGCCGACCACCACACGGGCGGATTGAGCCTCACGGACAAAATCAATTTGCCTTGGCTCGACGTAACGCCCGACACGCTGAAAATTTCCTGCAAGAAAGATGCCGAAAACGTCATCCTCGAAAAAATGGCGGCGGCGAAACTCGACGTGAACGACAAGGAAAAAGGCGATTTGCATCAGGCGTTTGACATCGCGGATGCCCGCAAACACGAAAACGCCGTCCGCAACGCGGTACTGCACACCATCGCCCGCAACGCGGGGATCGCCTGGTCGACCTACGGGCACACCTCCGATGAAGTCTACCTTTTCGCGATCGGCAAAGATGCCGACCGGTTTGCCGGAAATCAGGAAAACAGCGACGTCGGCGCGAAACTGAAAAAGATGTTCACGCCGGAAAAACAGGTCAAGGCGATGGCGATCTATTATCCGCACTGGCACGTTTATCCGCGCGGTGAAGAATGGTTCGGCAAAAACTGGACGGAGTGGGAATTCGTCAAAACGCAGGCGCCGCGCTACTCCGGGCATCCCGTCCCCATCGAGCCGCTGATGGGCTATTACGATGAATCCAAGCCGGAAAACGTCGAAAAGGAGATCGAACTCGCCTCCGATGCCGGACTGGACATCTTTCTCTACGACTGGTACTGCTACGACGGCGAAGTCATCATGCAGGAGGCTTTGGACAACGGCTTTCTCAAAGCGCGCAACCGCGGCAAGATGAAATTCGCCTTGATGTGGTGCTATCACGACCGCCGCAACCGTTTCCGCGCCGTCATCGACGATCCCGGTGCGGAATTGATCATGCGCGCGGGAACGCCCGACGAATTCCGCAAATGCTTCGACATCGTGCTGGAAAAATACCTCGGAAGGAGCGAATACTACTATAAGGACGGGCATCCCTTTTTCTCGATTTTCAACGCGGTCGAATTCATCGCCAAAATGGGCGGTCCCGAAAAGGTGAAAGCCCTGCTCGACGAAGCCGACGCCAAGGCGGTCAAAAAGGGATTGCCGACGATCCACTGGAATGCGATGCACATCAAATCGCCCCATATCCCGATGCTCAAAGCCGCCGGATTCGATTCCTGCGCGGCGTACAATATCACCTGTCACGACCTGCCCGATTACAAGGCGCGTTTCAACAAAGGCGAGCAACTCTTTGATTACCGCGAAGTCGCCGACATCCACCGCGTTTTCTGGCAAAGTTTCGACAACGGCGGTTTGATGTATCTCCCGACGGTGACCCGCGGCTGGGACTGCTCGGCGCGTTGCCGCAACGAGGAGCCTTTCCCGTGGCGGGCGCATTTTTATCCTTACGTCGGCATCGTCAGAAACAACACGCCGGAAATTTTCAAATCCTTGCTCGCCGACGCCAAAAAGCGCGCCGAAAACGATCCCGCAAAACCGGGCGTCGTCATCATCAACGCGTGGAATGAATACACCGAGGGTTGCTGGCTCGTGCCGGACAAAAACATCGGCGACGCCTCATTGCAGGCGGTAAAATCCGTTTTCCGCTGATCGGAATATAAAGGGGCTGGAAATGTGCTCGATGCCGGAAAATTTCATCTGGGGCGCGGCGACGGCGGCGTTTCAGGTCGAGGGCGGTCTGGAATGCGACGGAGCGGGAGAATCCAGCTGGCTGAATTTCTGCCGCGTCAAGGGAAACATCAAAAACGACGACATTCCGACGACGGGGTGCGACCAATACCACCTTTACCGCGAGGACGTCGCGCTGATGAAGCGTCTCGGCATCAAGGCGTACCGCTTTTCGCTCAACTGGGCGCGCATTTTTCCGCGCGAAAACGTCCTCAATGAAAAGGGACTTGCCTATTATCAGAATCTCATCGACGCTCTGCTTGAAGCGGGCATCGAGCCTTATGTGACGATCTTTCACTGGGACTTGCCGCAGTACCTTGAAGACGCGGGCGGCTGGCGCAAAAAGGAGACGGCGCAGAAACTCGGCGATTTCGCTTCTTTTATGGCAAAAGCTTTCGGAAACAAAGTGAAACATTATTTCACCGTCAACGAGATCACGATGTTCACGGCGGGCGGCTATAACGGCTCCAAACATCCGCCCTGCATCAAACTGCCGGACAAGGATATTTATCAAGTCATCCATCACGGCAATCTCGCGCACGGTTACGTCGCGCAGGCGCTCCGCGCCGCCGCACCGCGCGCCGGGATCGGCATCGCCAACAATCCCGGCATCACCGTTCCCGTCTGGGAAACGCCGGAAAACGTCGAAGCCGCGAAACGCGCCACCCGGATGGAAAACGCCTGCTGTCATACGGCGATCGAGGAAGGATGTTATCCCGATGAATTTCTGGAAAAAGTCGGTGCCGACGCGCCGCGTTTCACCGACGAGGAAATGAAGATCATTGCGACCCCGACCGATTTCACGGGCTTCAACGTCTATACCGCGCGCTACTGCGTCGCGGACGCCGAAGTGCCCGGCGGCTACCGCTTCATCGACCGCGCCGCCGAACATCCCTATATGAATTTGACCTGGCTCCGGCAGGTGCCGTCCGCGACTTACTACGGGGCGAAATTCATTCACGAATTGTGGGGCAAAAACGTCTACGTTTCGGAAAACGGCTGTGCCGCCGACGATAAAATCGACGGCAACGGCGAAATCAACGACACGGGGCGTCTGGAATATCTGCGCGGCTATCTCACCTCGCTGCAACGCGCCTGTGCCGAAAAAATTCCCGTCAAGGGATATTTTTTGTGGAGTCTGCTTGATAATTTCGAGTGGATGCAGGGCTTCGCCCCGCGCTTCGGCATCGTCCACGTCGATTACGCGACGCGCCAGAGGACGCCGAAACTCAGCGCGCGATACTACGCCGAGTGCATCCGGCGCAACGCGGTGCTGTAATATGCAAAACAAAATGCTGACGTTAAATGGAGTTTGCGGCGCGATTGACCGCGCGGACGTCGTCGTCATCGGCGGCAGCGAAGCCGGGATCGAGGCGGCGCTGGCGGCGAAAAATGCCGGAGCAAATGTCGTCCTGTTTGAGGCGCGCCACGCGCTCGGAGGCGATACGGCGGGCAAGCTGCTCCTGCCCGTCAGGGAAAACAAGGTCGTCGAGCCGCTTGTCATCCGCAAAATGCTCGACCGTAAATTGCTTGACGCCAAAATCGATTTCCGCACGTGGACTTATGTCAAGGAGATCGTCAAGACGTCGGACGGCGCCGTCGCGGGCGTGACGCTCGTCAACCGCTCCGGCGAAACATTTTTCCCGGCAAAAGCGGTCATCGACGCGACGGAGCGCGCCTATGCGGCAAAAAACGCCGGAAGCGTTTTCGCCCCCTTCCCCGCCGGAGAATACGAGGTCACGCGCTACGTCGTTTCCGGCGAAAAACCGCAAGCGGAAAATATGACGGCGGAAAAAATCGCATCGACGGGCGTTCACACTTTCAATGGTCCCATCTACCATCCGGAAATCCAATCCCTTGAGGGATTTCTCTGGAAATGCACTTTCAAACTCCCGATGAAAGACGGTACGCCTTGGAGTTTCGCCCATATGGAGCAACTCGCGCGGGAAAAAACTTGGACAAATCAGCAGTTTGAAAGCGCGGAAACGTGCGTTTTTGCCGCGCCCGACAAATTAGTGAAAGACTTTCCCGGCGTTTTTACGGCGGGTCCCCTCGCCTCGATCTCCCCCGCCGATGCGGGACGCGCCGCCGCCAATTTCGCCCGCACCGCAAAAGGCGGTTCGCCGGAAGTTTCCGCCGAAATGCCGACGTCGGAAACATTTGACTGCGCCGTCGTCGGCTTGGGGACGGGCGGTGCGCCCGCTCTCATTTCCGCCGCGCGAAGCGGTCTTAAAGCCGTCGGTTTCGAGTACAGTTACCGCCTCGGCGGAGTTTCGACGGAGGGCGTGATCGGCAACTACTGGTACGGCAATCTCGTCGGTTTCACCGCGGAGTTGGACAACGCGCTCAAAGCCTCCGGCGGACTCGTCCACACGCAGATCAAGGAAAACTTTTTCCGTACCGAAAGTTTCCGCAAAGGCGCGACGATCGTCCCCGGCTCTTTCGTCTACGGCGTGGAAAAGGAAAATGAACGCATCACCGCGCTCAAAGTGATGCTCGCCGAGGGCTACCCCGCGCGCATCCCCGTCAAGACGGTCGTCGACGCGACCGGCAACTGCGACGTCGCCGTCGCCGCGGGCGAGGAAACGGAATTCATCAACGCCGACGAACTTTCCTTGCAGGGCGCGACTTTTTCGCGCAAAAAACTCGGTCAGAGTTATCTCAATTTGGACTGGACTTTTGTCAACGACTGCGATGCGGACGATCTCTGGTATCTTTCACTTCGCGGCAGACTTTCCTATCAGGAAAACGCCGGATTCTGGGATCAGTCGCAGATGATCGACACCAGAGAACGCCGCCGTCTTCACGGACTTTACCGCGTGACGCCGCAGGATGTCCTGCTTGAAAGGCGTTATCCCGACATCGTCTGCATCACCGCGTCCAATTTCGACACGCACGGGCAGACGGTCGAGCCGCAATTTCTCATCAAATCGACGGAGCACGACAAACTTATGGTCAATTTGCCCTACCGCGCCATTCTGCCGCGCAAGACCGCCAATTTGACGGTGATCGGGCTCGGACTTTCGGCGAGCCGCGACGCGATGCCGATTTTGCGGATGATCGGCGACGTGCAAAATCAAGGGTACGTCGCCGGAACTGCGTGCGCGCACGCGATTTCGGAAAACAAAGCCCTTAAAGACATCGACATCAAGTCCTTACAGCGCGAACTCATCCAAAAGCAGATCCTGCCGGAATGGGTGTTGCAGGCAAAAGACACGTTGCCGATTTCCGATGAAAAAATGGCGGAAGCGGTCGCGGCGCTCGGTCGCGATTATCAGGGTTTGGCGGAGGTCTTTTCCGACCCCGCGCGCGCATTGCCGCTTCTTAAAGAAGCCTGTCGCGCCGCCGACGGCGCGGCAAAAGTCGCCTGTGCACACGTTCTCGGTATGCTCGGCTCCGATGCCGGAGAAGCGACGCTTGTTTCCGCATTGACCGGAGCGGCGTGGGACGCGGGCTGGCAGTACCGCGGAATGGGGCAATTCGGCAGACCCGTCAGCACGATCGACAGTTACATCATCGCCTTGGCAAAATCAAGATCCGCCGCCGGATTCGATGCGGTCGCGGCACTGGCAGATCAGCTCAAAAGCGAGGACGCCTACTCGCACTACCGCGCGGTGGCGATGTATTTTGAAGCCGTCAACGACCGAAAAGCCGTGCCGATTTTGATGAAACTCTTTCAGCTTCCCGACGTCGCCGGACACGCTTTCAGCTGGGCAAAAGACGGCGCGCCGCCGATCAAAGAATACGACATCTACAATTTCAAGTCGGCAAATCAGGCGAAATATCAAAATACGGCGGGCGAGTCGGAGTTTGAAAGGACGCGCTGTCTCCGGGAATTGACGCTCGCGCGCGCCCTCTACCGTCTGGGCGATTCCGACGGGATCGCAAGGCGCACGCTCGAAGCCTACGCGCAAGACCCTCGCCGCGCTTACGCGAAACACGCGCAACTTGTGCTTGAAAAATAAGTCAGTCGCCGATTTGCGACAAGACGTATTTGCAGTTGACGATCTTTTCCTGTAAGTCGTTGAGCGTGTAATAGTAATGATTGCTCGCCTCAAAGCCGATGCGCGAGTCGCGCCGGACGATGTCGTACAATGTCATCGTCAACTCGATCTCCTCGCGGACGCAATCGCGCATCAAAGCGCGCTCTCCGCGGTCGCGCGCCCCGACGAAAACGATGTGCAAATACGCGCTTCGCAAATGGCAGTACGCCGCCGTTGAAACAACGGTAAGTTCATCGTATTCAGCACGTTCCGCATCCGTAACATCGGCGGCGCACGATTGCAGCGCCGTCAATCCGGCACGCCATTTTTCGGTCATCCGTTTGAACTGATTTTCCAATACTTTTTCGGGATAGACCGAACGCCACGAAGTCAGATCGTCATAGGGAAACCCGACGATCGTCGCCCGGAAATGCGTCGGGGCAAGATAAAACGGCACCATCGGCCCGAAATTCATCGGCGCCTTGTAGATTGTCGCGACGTCAAAGGGAAATTCGGCAAACGCCTCGCTGAAAAGTTGCCAGACGTTGCAGATTTTTTCCGCCAGCGCGGGGTGAAATTTTTCCGCCGCCATCTCCTCCGGACTCTGGCGCAAAAGCGCGAGATTGCCGCCGGGGAAACCGCCGAGAGTCCAACTCAACATCAGACCGTCGACGCCGATTTTTGCGAGATTTTTCAAGTGTTTTTCGATCAGGTACGGTACGGGGATATAGGGCACCGCCGAGAGTTCCCACGAGTTGTTGATCTGCACTTTGGCGACGGTGCGCAAGCCCTGCGCTTTGGCAAAGGCGAGCATTTCCGCGTTTTCGGGATTCGGGCCGACCTGCGAGATCGAGTAGTCGATGATCGAGTTTTCAACGCCGCCGATCAAAAGACGCTTGCCCCATTCGCTGATCGTCGCATAGCAGACGTTTTTGGGGAGACGCGCGAGGACTTTCCGCTTGAAATCCTTATCCTTGCTGTCGCTGAAACTCCACGCCCAGTCGGAAAAGATCACTTCCGCCTGCGCCGCGGAGGCGTGGATGCCTTTTTCCATCGCGCCGATGATGCGAAGGGGAAATTCCTCGTCCGGCAACTCCCGGCAACAGGGGCAATCGGCTTTTTTTCCGCCGTAGTTGCAGTGCGTCGCGTTTTCGCTCATCGCGATCACGTAGACGCCGCCCAAAATCGGCACGGCGGCAAACACTTTGCGGCAGGCGTTTTCCAGCCAGTCGAGGACTTCGGGCGTACGGCAAATGCAATTGGTCGCGCTTTCTCCGACGGAAATCCCTTTCCATTCAGTTTTTTTCAAATAAAATGCCGCCGGCATCGAACGGGGTTCATTCAAGTAAAGATAAAGTTTCATCCCGTATTTTTGACAGACGTCGGCGACGCGCTTCAACTGGGCAAGCCGTTTCTCATATCCGGCGGAAAACTCCTCCGCGCCGGGGATAGGAGCAAGCAAATAAAGCACGGCGTGCATCCAGACGCCTTTGACGCCCATTGAAGCGTACTGCGACAAAAGATTTTCCGGCACGGGATCGAGTTCGTCGGCGTGCAGAAAAATATCTCCGCAACTTGCCGCATAGGAGTGGATATAGTTGAAAGAAAAACGTTCCTTTCCCCCGACGGGCGTCGGGTGATAGGCGTCGGCAAAGGCGAAAGGCGGCTCGATGTAAGATTGCGTTTCTTTGGGGAAACGGCGGCGGACAAGATCGGCGATTTGCGCCGTTTTTTCCTTTTCGGCGGCGGAAAGTTCCCGGTAATAGCACTTTTCGCAGGCGGGTTTCAGATTGCCCAGTTTGATGAAACAGAAATCCTCCTCGCGCAGCGTTTGATAGAGTTTTTCGCAACTCCAATCAAGAAGTGTCAAAAGTTGCTCGTAATCAAGGAGATGCCAGTTATGGCGGATCAAGGTGAGATAGCCGTGGGGCAGCCATTTCGGGTGGACTTGACGATCGATGTCAAGACCGAGTTGCGCGGCGGAAGCGGCGACTTCCTCTGCCGTACAGCGCAAGACTTTTGCCAATCTTTCCGCCGGCACCAAGCCCCAGTTGCGCCAGATGACCGCCTGAAATTTCGTCGGGAAGTAGGGTATTTCCAACGCCGCGGGCGCACTCCCCGTCGGCAAATCTGTGATTTTCAGCATAACAACCGCCTCATATATTGACCTTTACCATAAAATAGCATATTCTTCCCGAAAAGCAATCCGGCTCGGGGAAACCGCTTGAAAAAACCGCAGTCCGCTGTTTTTCACCCGCCGAAATTGCTTTGCAGAACCGTCAGAAAGCGGCGCAGTGCCGGAGAAAATTCATCGCGCCAGTAAAAAACGTAAACGGGGACACTCGCCTTGCCTCCCGCCAACGGACGGAATGCGAGTTTGCCGTCAAACGCCGTTTCGTGGCTCGCCGGGACAAAGGTAACGCCGCCGAGCGTCATCGTAAGGTGGAGCGCGGTGTAGAAGTTACTGCACTCCTCGGCGACCTGCAACGGAAACTTCCCGCGACTGCGGCAAAGATCGCGGATCGCATCGTAAAACGCGCTGGAAGTGCGTTCCGGTACCGTGATGATACGCTCGTTTTTCAAATCTTTGAGATCGACGGCGCACGCTTTGGCAAGGCGGTGATGCAACGGCAACGCGACGACGACTTCATCATCAAAAAGCCGTTGCCGGACAATGTCTTCCTCATTCCATATCCGGGAGTTGAAACGGGAAAGCGCGACGTTGACTTCACGCTTCAAGACGCTTTCGGCGAGCGCGTCGGAATTGCTTTCGATGATCTCCAACTTGATCTTGGGATATTCGGCTTGCATTTCGGAGAGCGTCTTTTGAAACGCCGCCGTTTCCAGCGTCGAAGCGAGCGCGCCGATGACCAGATGCCCCGCACCGCCGCAGGCGATCTCCCTGGCATCGCGCGATGCAAGTTCAAGCTGCGCCAGTGCCGCCCGGGCGCGCGACAGAAATGCCTTGCCGCTCTCGGAAAGAAACAGATTGCGCTTGTTTTTGCGGATGAAAAGCGAAACGCCGAGTTCACGTTCCAGATTTTGGATACCGCGGCTCAAAGAGGGTTGCGTTACGCCGAGTTTTTCGGCGGCGAGCGCGAAGTGCATCGTCTCCGCCGCCGTCACGAAGTAGCGAATTTGCGAAAGCTCCATTTTATTCTTTCCTGCTATTAAAAACAAAACTTTAATATATTGATGTTTCATAAAAAGTCAAATATATTATGCGACAAAAGAACCGCAGACGAGAGAGTTTTATGAGTATCACCCCGATTTTGGGAAACGCTTTTTATCTCTTGGCATTGCTGAATCCGGCGAGCAAAATGATGTTTCTCGCTTCCTACGAGCCCGCGCTCTCCCGGCGGCAGACGCGGGAACTGGCGTGGAAGTCAAGTCTGGCGGCGTTGCTGATCCTTTTTTTGCTCGCGGCGGCGGGAAATTTCATTTTGATCCGTATTTTCCGGGTACAGCTTTATTCGCTTCAAATCGCCGGCGGAGCGGTCGTCTTCATGATCGGCTGGACGGCGATCCGGGAGGGAAAATTTACTTCATCTCACCCCAAAACATCGCCGCAAAGTTTTACCGATCTCTCGCTCGTCCCCCTCGCCGCGCCGCTGATCGCGGGTCCGGGAATGATCGCCCAGGCAGTCGCGATGAGCATGGAGCGCGGCTTATTTCCGACGCTCGCGGCATTGACCGTCGCAATTGCCGTCAACTTTGCGCTGATGCTTTTTTCCGCCGGGATCAACCGGACATTGAGCCGCGTCCATCTGGTCGGGCCCCTGATCCGGCTGACCGGATTGATCATCAGCGCGATTTCGATACAAATGATGATCTCCGGCTTGAAAAATGCTTTTTTCTGATCCATATTATTGCAATCAAGGAGAAAAAAATGAAAGAGATCAAACATTTTCTGATGATCGGCGCGCATCCCGACGATGCGGACATCCGCTTCGGCGGCACGGCGTTGCAACTGGCGCGCGCGGGACACGTCGTCAAGTTCGTTTCCTTTTGCAACGGCAACTGCGGCCACTACGAAATGTCGGGAGCGCAACTTGCGGTGCGCCGTTCTCAGGAAACGCAGGCGTCGCGCGAAGTTTCCGGCATCAGCGAATATCAGGTCTTTACCGAAAACAACGACTGCGAGTTGACTCCGTCGCTCGAAAACCGCAAAAAGATGATCCGGCTCATTCGGGAATTTCAACCGGACGTCGTTTTGACGCACCGTCTGTGCGATTATCACGCCGATCACCGCGCGACGGCGCAACTCGTTCTGGATGCGGCATATCTGACGCAAGTGCCAATGTATTGCGCCGACGTGCCGATCCCGTCGAAAAATCCCGTCTACGCGCACGTCTACGATGACTTCACCGAGCCGCGTCCGCTCCGGTGCGACGCGATGATCCCGATCGACGACGTGATCGACGACAAATGCCGGATGCTCGACTGCCACGTTTCGCAGGTCTACGAGTGGCTCGCGTGGGAACTCGGCGAGAAATTCGACCACACGGCGTGGAGTTGGGCAAAAAAACGTGAATTTCTGCTCAAAAACTGGGGACAGCGTTTCATCGACGCCGCAAATACAGGGAGGGAGAGATTGATCCAAGTCTACGGCGAAGCCGGAAAAAGTGTCCGTTACGCCGAAGCGTTTGAACTTTCTCCTTACGGGAGGCGCATCACTGCCGATGAATTTCAAGCGTTGATGACGCCTTAAACGCGATGAAAAAACGTCTTAAAATCGCCTTTGCCGCCGACTGGGCGCCGATCCGCAAATTCGCGCCGCTTTTGACGGCGCAAGCGGAAAATTTTTATCACGGCCTGTTGCCCCGGTTGCGGCGATGCGACTACCGGATCGTCAACCTTGAATCGCCGTTATCAACAGCACCTCTTATCGTCAAAAGCGGTGCCGCATTTGCCGGAGATCAGGAGGCGGTCAACGCGCTGACGTGCGTCCCATTTGACGCGGCGCTCCTCGCCAACAATCACACGTTCGATTGCGGCGACGCGGGATTTCTCGATACGGTTGCCGCATTGCGAAAAAACGGCATCGCCTACGCCGGAGCAGGAGAACACCTCGCCGCCGCGAGAAAACCGCTTATCATCGAAAAAAAGGACTTCCGCATCGCCGTTTTCACGATGTCCGAGGGGGAGGACGAAAAAGGCGCGACGAAGTCGCATCCCGGCGTCCGCCCGTGGGAAGTCGATTTCCTCGCCGATGAGATCAGGCAAACAAAAGGGGATTTCGATTTCGTTTTCGTTTCGCTTCACTGCGGTCTGGAATATCAGCCCTACCCCTCCTTTTACGTTTGGGAAGCGTGCAGGCGACTTGCCGGAGCGGGTGCCGATCTCATTGTCGGTCATCATCCGCACGTGCCGCAGGGGATGACATTTTTCGGCAAAACGCCCGTCTTTTTCAGCCTCGGCAATTTCGGCTTTTATCAGCCGACCGCGCTTTTTTACCGCAAGATCGGTTTTTATTTGGAGATCGAAGCGGAAAAAAACGCTCCCTTGCGCTGTACCCCCGTGCCTTACAAAATCGCGGATGACGGGTTGCATCTGCTTCAAAATGAAGACGTTGCTGGATTTCAAAAACTTCTGGGAGAACTTTCCGAACCGCTGACGGATGAAAAAAATGCGCGCGATGCGTGGCACGCCGTCCTCGCCTATCACGGCATCGCCGGATTTGAGGAGGAGTTGCAACGTATTTTGTCGCAATGGCAAAACGCCCCCGCCAAAGGCGCGGCGATGCTCCGCAACCGTTTGTTGTGTATGCAACACGCGACGCAATGGCGCGACGGATTGAGCCGCATCATCGACGGCACGATCTCCGACGCTCCGGCGGAATACGTCGAAATGGTGCGTCGTTACCACACGCGCGAGGTAAAAAAGTGAAAAAGATCCTCATCTGCGATTCCGGCATCGGCGGTCTCAACGTCGCCGCGCGCTTTTTCCGTCCCGATGCGGCGGGCGATGACGCCGAAATCATTTATTTTAACGCATATCCCGCTGTCGGTAAAGGATTCAACGCGATGAGAAGCCCCCGCGACCAGGAGGAACTATTTCGCATCGTTCTCGAAGCGATGACGCCTTTTTCGCCGGATATCTGCCTGATCGCCTGCAACACGTTATCCATTATCGCACAAAGACTTGCTGCGTATTATCAACCGCCCTTTCCCATTCAGGGGATATTGGATGCGGCAACGAAAAAAATGACAGACGCTCTGCGAAGAAATGAAACAACTCCGTTGCTGTTGCTCGGCACGGCGACGACCATCCATTCCGGATTTTATCAGCAACAACTTATCCGTCAAGGAGTTAAGAGAGAAACGATCTTTTCGCTCGCCGTCCCCGGATTGGCGACGCAACTGGAATCGGGCATCGACACGCCGGAAGTCGCGGAAAAAATCGCCGCCTGCGCCCGGCAGGCAAAACAACTTCTGCCGGAGGGAACGAAAAAACTTTATCTCGGCTTATGCTGTACGCACTTCGGTTTCGCATCCCATATCTGGGAGCGGGAATTTTCCGCCGTTTTCGGCGCGAAGCCGACTCTGCTCGATCCCGATCAGTGGTTCGGCGGGAATGCCGTCGGCAAAAAATTCCGCTACGTGAGCCGGATCCCCTTTTTCGGCGACGGACAAAAGGTGATGACGCAATTTTTTTCCGGCAGTGCGCCGGAAATTTCCGGCGCGCTGGCAACGGCGCAGGCTGATCCCCGCTTGTTTCAAGTGCCGGAAAAATTTTTTGACAAAAAAAGAGGCTGATTTATGGAAGATGATTTTACAGTAGTTCTGGTAACAGGTCAAGGCGGCGACGCCCAAGGTTGGGGAGATATGCAAGTTACGCAAAGCGTCAAGGCGGCGATCGAACGCAATCAAGTCAAATGCCGCGTCGTCCTCGCCGAAAACAAGGAGGAATTGATTTGCGGCTTGCAAAACGGCAAGTGCTCGCTCGTTTGGAGTTCGCTTTATTTCTTTTCGGGACGAAGCGACATCGTCGGGATCCCCGCCGACGCCGAGTGGATCTCGGACATCCTCGACGAACTGCATATTCCTTACATCGGTCCATCCGGCGCGACGATGAAAAAACTCATCGAAAAATTCGATACGCACGAAGTGATGGCAAATGCGGGCGTCGCCGTACCGAAACACACACTGTGCCCCCCCTCGTCGCCCGATGAGATCGACTATTTCCCCGCTTTCGTCAAACCCAACGGAGAATCGCGCTCCGTCGGCATCAGCGACCAAAGCGTCGTGCAGAACCGCGATGAACTTGCGGCGCAGGTAGATTGCATTCAAAAAAAATTACAGCAAGCGGCACTCGTCGAAGAGTATCTGCCCGGGCGCGAGTACACGGTGCTGGTGATCGGCAACGGCAAAAAACGCGAAATTCTCCCCGGCCGCGTTACCGTCGATGCGGCGCATTACGGGAAATATCCGATCCTCCGCAGCGACCTGCGCGGCGTCGGCTTGACGCACATTTCGATCCCGACGGAACACCGCGAAGAGGCGATTTCCCTCGCCGCCGCCGCGTGCGACGCGCTCGATTGCCGCGACCATATCCGCATCGACATGCGCGAGGGCGCGGACGGGAAACTGCGCATTATGGAAGTCAACGGCATCCCCGGCTTGAAGCCGATCAAAAGTTGGAGCCCGCAGATTTACGCGCTCTACCATCCAAGCGACGATCCCTACACCGCGCTGATCGGCGCGATCGTTTCCGCCGCGAGGAGATAGCGTTATGGTTGCTCCCGTCATCCTGCTCAATACGGCGGTCGATCTCCACAACGGCCGCGAATGTGAAATTTTGATCAGTCAATATGCGGCGCGTGTCAGCGACGCGGGCGGAGTCCCGATGCTGATGCCGTCGATCGAAAAAGAGGAGATCATCCATACTCTGCTTGATCGCGCCGACGGCGTGCTTCTCATCGGCGGCAAGGATTATCCGCCCTCCTTTTACGGGGAAACGGCGCATCCGGCGACGCAGACGACGCGGATGCGTCCTCATTTCGACCTTGCCTTTGCCTGCGCGGCATTGCAGAGCGAGCTTCCGGTTTTCGGCATCTGCGCCGGATGCCAGTTGCTCAACATCGCGCTCGGCGGGAAATTGATCCAGCACCTCGGCAATGCCGAAGCGCATACCGACGGTGCGACGCATCCGGCAACGATCGTGCGCGACGGATTTTTTGCCCGCGCCGCCGGCAAAAAAACGGGAGATGCCGTCACGGTCAACAGTTTTCACCATCAGGCGGTCGATCCCGCGTATCTCGGAAACGGATTGGTCGTAACGGCGACCGCATTCGACGGGAGCGTCGAAGCCGTGGAAATGCCGGGACCGCGGATGATCGCGGGAGTTCAGTTCCACCCGGAGCGGATGGACGATCTTGCGCCGTTGATTTTCCGCAGTTTCATCGCCGAAGCCGCGAAGAGGATTTCGCGCTAAAATACTTCGACCTTGACGACCGCGCGCGCGCCGGAGGAATGAAGGAGCACCACCTCGCAATTGCCGCGGGCGACGCCCTTGATCTCGACTTCCGCCACGTCGTAGCGGAGAGGCCAGAAACCCTTTTGCTCGTACTTCATTTTGACGAGGCAAACGGCGGGATCGTAACCTTCGACGCGCCACAACTGCCCCCTTGCCACGTTTGCCGCCAATTTGAATTCGATGTCCTTGCCGTGCACGACGGTAACGGCGTAATTGCCGGAGGTGAATTCTGCGAGGGTATAATAACGATCGTCGATAATGGGAGTTCCGGCGAAACCGCGTCCCTGTATGCGGTGGTTTCCACGATGAGCACCCGCGGCGGGAGCGGCGGGAGCCGTCGGCGCGACTTGGGCGACGGGAACCGCCTGCGCGCCCCGGGCGACCTGCGCGACGGAATTCGCCCTCGCCGCCGCGATCTCATGCGCCTTGGGATAGAGCAGAAATTCGGCGTCGATGTCGCCAAAGGCGACTTTCGCTCCCGGCGCGACCGAGAAAATCAGCCGGATGCTCGCGACGCGGGGATTTTCGAGCATATAGTACAATTTGAATTTCGTCCAGTACGCGTTGACGGCAACGCTCTTTTTCACCGACGCTTCGGGCAACAAAGCTCCGTTGGCGTCAAACGCCTCAAAGCCGACCATCGCATTGCCGAAACCTTTGACTTCGCCGTCGATTTTGAGCACTTTTGCCCCGGAAGCGACGTAATAGGCGGGGGAGGCGAAAAAGTTTTCCGCCCCCGACGCGGTCAATTCATAGGCGAAGTCGTCGGCATCTTTGCCCTGCACGACGACGCCGGGAATTTGCACCGTCCAGCCGGGGGCATCCGCCGTACCGGGCACCGCCCCTTTGAAATCGCCGTTGACCGGGATATCGACATCACTGCCGGCAAAAAGACTCCCCGCCGCGCACAAAGCGGCGACAAGCATTCCTTTGCGGCAGGCGCAAAACACGTTTTGAACCAGTTTTTTCATCATCGTTCCTTTCTGAAAAAATCAATTTCACGGAGCAACTCGCCCCGGAGAAACACTTCTTTTAACGTACCGTGCCGATTTCCTTTTGTCAAGCAAAAAAACGGTTCTTCGACGGTTTATGACAGAAACAAGCAGAAAACTGAAAATTTTCCAGAGA
>JAEDIJ010000017.1 GCA_016292515.1 Victivallaceae bacterium | reverse complement strand
AAGCCTACATCGCGACGGACTACAAGTTCTACAAAGAAGACAATGCGCTCAAAGTCGCGAAACTGGCGTAATTCGGCTTGTGTAATCTGAAAGAATTAGGAAAAGGAGAAAAAAGATGATTCAGTTCGATTATGAAAAGCCTGAATTGCTCGAATTCGCTTCGGATTATGCAAAAGGCGAGAGTTGTTACATCGACTGCACGAATGACGACATCTGTCCCTCTTCGGTAGACACGATTTAGTCGCCAAAACGCTCCTCACTGCCGTCAGTTGAGACTGACGGCAGTTTTTTTGCGCCCGGCGCGGACAATAACGGACACTTAAAGCGGCGGAAAAAGCAAAACACGCAATGATGACGCGTCCGCTTTGTCCGTTAAAGTCCGTTGGGGATGACAACGCAATTGCACTTGTTGCCGATCCCATCCGATTGCCATCAAAGCGTATGTGGTTTCTTTCGTCTTTGTACGCGCCGGTAATGCAGAAATGCGCAAACAGTTATTTGCATTTATTTTGGGAAAGCGTTATATTATAACAAGTATTTCTGTGTCGTTAACCCGTATCTCAAAAGGTGAGAGAATGGAGAAATCCGCGCCTGCCCGTCCTGCCGCCAATTTGTGGCTGCCGTCTTATTTTTTTACGCTTTATGGGATCGTCCTTTTGACGATACTGCTGTTTCTGGCGCGAGTCCCGCAGTGGGATGTCGCCACTTTTTCTTTTATCATCAGCGTCGTGCTTCTTTATCCTCTTCTTTATTTGTTGCCCGGGATGCTTCTTGTCACCATCGTTGCCGCCATTTGCACGCACGGTGAAGCAAAACACCCCGTTTTGCGCCGGAGCATTCTGACCGGGGTCACGTTTCTCGCCTTTTTCCCCGTGCATCTTTTCCTGTTGCTGGATGCCGGTCTTTACTACCGCTATAATTATCATATCAATCCGCATGTGATAAACATTTTTACGACACCGGGCGGTTTTGCCTCCATGGGGTTGCGGCAGGCGGAATTTTTTTCGTTCGCCGCCGCGATCCTTTTGCTGGCATTGTTTCACGCCTTTTTGATTTTCTGTTTTTCCCGGTTTTCAAAAATCTGCAAAATCGGCCCCGTTGTCTGGTCAAACGGTTGGAAAACGCGAATTCTTACCGTTTTGCCGATCGCGTTGGGCGGATTACTCTTTTTGTTTTCGTTTCTTTCTTATACATACGCTCAATTTACTATGCGCTCGAATCCGTTACTGGCGGCAGATGCCATTCCGCTTTTCATCAAAGGAAGAAGTGAAGATCTTTATCTCGCGCTCGGCGTGAAACGTCCCGACCGGGATGCCTTCCGCGTGCGCATGAAAAACAATGTGCATCTGAAAAATTATCCGGCAAAAAAAATCGTCAGAGCCCCGCATGAAAAGTACAATATCATCTGGATCGCCTGTGAATCCTGGGCGGCAAAATTGTATTCTCCTGAAATTATGCCGGAAACCGCGAAATTCGCTCAAAAGGGCGTTACTTTCACCAAACATTACAGCGGCGGGAATTTGACCAGACAGGGAATGTTTTCCATGTTTTACGGCCTTCCCGCGAATTACTGGCATCCGTTTTTAGCCGCCCGGCGCGGACCGCTTTTCATCGATTGGCTTCTCGAAGACGGTTATCGTTGCAACTGCATCACGTCGACGACATTTACATATCCGGAATTCGATCAGACCGTATTCTATAAAATTCCTTCCCAGGATCTGTTTGCCGACAGCAAAGGGAAAAGCTGGGAGCGCGACCGCCGGAATGTGCAACGCCTTGTGAAGACCATTTCCGACGGCGCAAAATCAGGACAGCCGTTTTTTACCTTTATGTTTTTTGAATCGACTCACAATCCCTATGTCGTGCCTCCCGACGCAAGGGTTTTCAACGATTATATGGAGCCGTTCAACGCCGCAATGGTCAAGGCTTCCGACGGTTCTGCCATTTTTCGTCGCGCGGCGAATTGCGCCCGCAACCTGGATATGTGTTTCGCGCAAATTTTCCGCACGCTGGAAGAAAAGGACTTGCTGAAAAACACCATCGTGGTGATCGCCGGAGATCACGGCGAAGAATTTCTGGAACGCAACTATCTGGGGCACGGTTCGCAATTCAACAACGAGCAGACTCATACGACGCTGATTTTGTATTATCCGGGAATCACGCCGGGGATTTATTCCGACATCAGCAGCCATCTTGACATCGTACCGATGATTTCCAAAATGCTCGGCGTGCAGAATCCTCCGCAGGATTATTCCTGCGGCATGGATCTGCTCTCCGCGGAAAAACCTCATCGGCGCTATGCGCTCATCGCGGATTGGGATAAAGTGTTTTTTGCCGGAGAAAAATACAAATCCATCATCCCGCTCACCGCCATCGATTACGCGAAACAGGTCATCACCGACGCGAACGACAATCCTCTGGCGGATGCGGCACCGTTTTATCAGGAATACAATGCGGACTTGATGCAGGTGCAAAAGGATCTGACGCGCTTTACCGCTCCGGCGGAAAATGATGGAGGCAATACAGGAAGTCGCGTCGCGGTTTATGTGATACTTGCGGTTTTGATCCTCGGTATCGCGTGGTGGCTTTTCAAGGCAAAAGCCCCCTCCGGTAAATAAAAAGCGGTTTTCCCCGTCGGGGGCTCCCCTCGCGTGCGGGGGATGCCCGTCGTTCACGGGGATCGCCGAAGCCGGGACTTAAAAGCGACAAGGGGGTCAAACCGTCGGTCTTGGGGTGCATTTCGCTGAAAATCTCCTCGCCGTCCACGGAGCAACTTTGCAACGTCTCGTAATACGATCGACCGTGCCGCCGGTAATGCGGCGTCGAACCGATCATCGCCAACGCTTCGTCTTTGGCAAGCAGCCAGTTTTCAGGAGCGGCCGCGGATTGCCGGCGGATCTTTTCCGCCAGATCGCGGTATTTATCGCAACAGCGTTTCAGCCGGAGACGCTCCGGCGCGCAGTATTCTTCAAGATATTTTCGCTTGCCGGTCCGGGCATCCCGATACTGATGGACGCGGTGTTTGTAGGCGGCGTATGCGTCCCAGTCGGGATATGCGCCTTTTTCCAGAAGTTGAATGGACTTTTCGCACTTGCGGATTTTTACCTGACAACAAGCCCAGGTGCGGATGGAGGCGGGGACATTCTCTTTGATAACCATTTGCGTCTTCCTTTCGCAAAGACGCATCAAGAGGCGTTGACGGCGAATTCCGTCCGAGTAATTTTTGATCTTGCGATCCGCATCCGCTCACGCAAACCTATGCGGAGCGATTCACCGTGGGTACCCGACCTCGGTTGACAGGCATCGTATGGATGCCACTCTTGATACTATTCCATTGTAACGTACGCGAAAAACAGCCAAAAGTCAAGTCGCAAATCGTTTCATTTTTGGATCGGCGTTTGACAAAATTCCGACTGCATTTATATTATTTCCCGGTCGGCGGCGATTGTAGTCTGCCGCTTGGTGACGTGCCATCGTCCAACTGCCTCCGTGGGCGGTTTATGTGGAGGAACTTTTCCTCTTGTCAGGTTTCCCATCTGGAATCATACTTACGGTTCTTTGGCATCCTGAAAAAAAATGCAACGGGCAACTTCCGGATTGTAAAACGCATCAAGAGGTATAATTTTTACCCCGCAGTATTCTTCCCGAGCAAAATGAAGTTGCGGTGCGGCTTCTTGAAGCGCGACCAACAGCAATTCCGTACAGTAAAGTTTTTTGTGATCTTCCGGATCGAAAAGATAATCAAAGGGGACTCCGCATTGATTTTGGGCGGCATCGGAAAAATATCGTCTGGCTTCGGGGGGTAAATTCAACCGATAAACACCGATGTAACGAGATTTTTTACAAAAATTTTCTATGGGCTCTGCAAACACTTCCCCTCTGCCGGTTATATCATCGGCCTCCGCGTGGATCACAACCCATCCTTGTGATGTAGGACGCAATACACCGCAGTGAGAATAACGTTGATCTCGTTTTGATGTTTTCTCGAATCGCTCTGCCCAAAAACCATATCCCTTGCGGAAAATCAAATCACCGTTTTGGACTTGTGCCGTAACAACGTCAAATAATGGATACGGCGCATTTTCAGGCGGGATTGCGGAATAACGAATATATAACACCGATATGGTGATTCCGCTCAGCAACAAACATCCGATGCCGGCACAGATCAGCCACAGGATCCGTCGGCCTGATTTGTTGTTATGCGAGCTGTTTTTTAATGTGTTATGCAAAAATTGATTCTTCCTTGTACTATTGATATAACAAAAAAGCTGTTGCATATTTTTCAATGGTGCAACAGCTTTTAGAGTAAAAAATTGATCTAAATCGTTTTATTTTTGAACGTCGACCTTCCATTCGCCGTCTTCCTTAACGAGATCAATCGTATCCGTTTTTCCTGTATTATATTTGATGGTAACGACCGCTTTGTTACCATTGATTTCTTCTTTGACTACTTCCCACGATTTAAAATCCTTAACATCTTTATTGTTGCCATTCTCTTTTATCCCGGCAGCGATGATTCCATTGAGTGCTTGAACTCTAGTAGTGGAATATTTATTGGCCTCATCCACCTTTTGATTACACAGAGCTTCGTGCCACGCTTCTACCGTATCCGACGGAGATTTTGAGCAACCGACGAAAAAGACGATCGCAAATGCGGCGACTAAGGAATTGATCCAACGGGACTTTTTCATTTTGTACCTCTTTTCTTGTTACATGTGATCACCATGATCACGAACGTACTATACATCTTTTTTGCATAATTGCAAGGCGGCAATTCCCTAAATATGCAGTTTTTATGTAAGGCAACTTGTACCATTGCCGGTTGAATGGAAAATTGCCGGGATTTTTTCGCGGGGAAAACCTTGCTTTTTGGCGATCCGATGCTATGTTATCCCGCAGGGAGATTTTGGTTTTATGACGTTGTATCATCCGCAACACGCTTTTGAAACGGCAGGCGCGGCGCAAAAACTCTTTTTTTTTCGTTATGCTGTTGTTGCTTGCCCGGCTTTTTTCCAATTGCTTTCTGCCCGTTTTCGACCCGTCGGAAGCGCGCTACGCCGATATCTGCGCCAATATGGCGGCAAGCGGCAACTTTTTGGAGCCGAAATTCATCCACGCCGGAGAAATGCAGATTTTTGAGGGCAAGCCGCCGCTTTACTTCCAGATGGGGGCGATCTGCTGTAAAATTTTCGGCACCAGTGAATTCGCCGTGCGCTTTCCCGCGATGTTGAGCGCGATCGCCATTTTGCTGTTCGTTTTTTTCACGGTGAAAAAGACCAAAGGGGAAATTCCCGCCGTCTGCGCGACGCTCATCGCCGCGCTTTCGCCCATTTTTCTCGCTTTCAGCGGATTCTGCATGACGGATCTATTGTTGGCGGCGGCGATCTGCGGCGCGGTCTGTTTTTACCTCATCTTTTTAGCCGAAAACGACAGAAAGCGGAAAAAATATTTCAGTTGCGGCTTTTTTGCCGCGCTGGGCGTCGGGATGATCGTCAAGGGCCCCGTCGCATTGGTATTGGCGGGGATGCCGATCTTTTTTTTCACCGCGATCAACCGCCGCTGGCGCGATCTGAAAGATCACGCGTGGTTCGCCGGGATCGGGATCTTTCTATTGATCGCCGCACCGTGGTTCTGGTTGATGCAGGCGAAAAATCCCGACTTCCTCGAATACTTTTTTGTCAACGAGAATTTCAAGCGTTTCCTCTTTAAGGATTACGGCGACCGCTACGGCGCGGGACGCGAGAGCTTCCGCGGCATGGCGTTGATCTTTATGCTGTTGTGCAATCTGCCGGGGCTTCTGCTCCTTGTTTTCCCGTTCAAAAACCGCAAAAATTCCGGATTTAAGGCGTTGCAGGATTATTTGAAGGAGCCGCTCGCCGGAATGGCGTTGCTCTGGCTGGTCTGCGATACGCTTTTTTGGTGTCTCACGAGCCGCGTCCTCATCACCTATTTACTGCCGACGATCCCGGCGGCGGCGATCGTCATCGCCGATCTCCTTGAAAGAAACGGGAATTTGAGCGACTCCGTTTTCCGGCGGAAACTGATCAAAACGGCGGCGGTATGGGGCGTATTGCTCGTGATTTTCACCATCGCAAGTTGCTGGTGTCTCCCGACGTTGCGCGGCAGCGGCGGTCACTTTTTCCGCGATCTCGCGCGATCAAAAGAATATACGGGGCAGACTTTTTACTTTTGGCGCAAGACGCCTTATTCCGCGGAATTTTATATGGGACCGCGCGTTTGGTATCACGCCGACGAATCCATGCGGACTTCGGTGAAAAACAGCCGATCGTGTATTCTCCTTATCACGGAGCGGGAGATCAGAAAATACGGACCTCCCGCCGGACGCCGTCTGCTCGCGCGCCGCGGTTCGTGGAGCGTTTGGAGTCCGCAAGCCGATTCCCCGCGAGATTGACAAAAGCGCGAGTTGCTTTTTTGCCGGAGCGGTGTATATTATATTGATATAAAAATCTTAATTTGTCGGGAGACGGTTTATGGGATCGGTGGAAAAAGTCAAGGTCGGCGTCATTGGCGTCGGTGCGCTCGGGCATCATCACGCGCGGCTTTACGCGCAGGATCCGCAGGCGGAAGTCGTCGGCGTTTTCGACGTTTCCGCGGCGACGGCGGAAGCGGTGGGCAAGGAATATGATCTGCCCGTCTTTACCGACTGGCGCGCGCTCGCCGAAAAATGCGATGCCCTGAGCGTCGCGGTCCCCGCGAATTTTCACGCGCAGACGGCATTGCCGCTGCTGGAAATGGGTAAGCACGTCCTCGTCGAAAAACCGATCGCCTCGTCGATCGAAGACGCCCGTAAAATGGTCGAGACCGCGCAAAAAAATCACGTGATCCTCGGCGTCGGTCACGTCGAACGCTTCAATCCGGCGATGGATTTCATCCAAAAGTACAAAAGCATCCCGCGTTTCATCGAAGCGCACCGGCTGGCGACTTATCCTCCGGCGCGTCCCGGTCTGCCGCGCCGCGGTACCGAAGTGAGCGTCATCGTCGATCTGATGATCCACGACATCGATCTGATGTTGACGATGGTCGATTCCGAAGTCGAGCATCTCGACGTCGTCGGGATCCCCGTGTTGAGTTCGACCGAGGATATCGTCAACGCCCGCATCAAGTTCAAAAACGGCACCGTCGCCCAGTTGACGGCGAGCCGCGTGAGTCAGGAGCCCTTGCGCCGTTTCCGCGTTTTCCTCGAAGACAGTTACATTTCGATGGATTACAGCAAACGCTTCGCGATGGTGATCAAGCGCAACAAGCTCGGCTGCGCCCGCAAGGACGTCGTCCTCGACGAAAAAAATGCGCTCGCCGAGGAGCTGGACGATTTCCTGACGGCGGTGCGCCGCACGAAAGAAAGCGGCGAGATCGTTTTGCCGCGCGTCCCGGGCGAGCAGGGGCTCAAAGCATTGGAACTTGCGATCGCGATCGAAAAGGAAGCGCGCCGCTACAATGAATCCTACGGCTTCCACAGTGTCCGCTGAAAGTACGTTTTTTTGCGGCGGCAAAGTCAACCTCTTTTTGAAGACCGAGCGTCTGAATCCCGACGGATTCCACTCGATCGCGACGCTTTTTCTCCCTTTTAACGCCCCCGCCGATCAGCTGGACGTCGATTTCGAGGCGGCGGAGGGGATTTCTCTGGATTGCGATCACCCCGATGTGCCGTGCGGCGAAAAAAATCTCGTCTGGCAGGCGGCGAAACGCTATGCCGACGCCGCAAAAATAACGCCGCACTGGTCGATCTTTCTCCATAAAAATCTGCCGATGGCGGCGGGCGTCGGCGGCGGCAGTGCCGATGCCGGCGCGATGCTTGCCGCCTTGGAGAAAAAATACGGCGCGCTCGGGCGGGAAACGCTCGCCGCGATCGCCCTGCCCCTCGGAGCCGACGTGCCGTTTTTTCTCGTTGGAAAACCCTGTATCGGTCGGGGACGGGGAGAAACGTTGACGCTTGCCGACGCTTTCCCGATGCCGCCCGTCGTTTTGGTCAATCCCGCGTTTCCCGTCAGCGCGAAGTGGGCGTACACTCATTTGAGCGATGCGCGCCGCGCCCCGGCGGAAAAAGGCGTGATCGAGCGTCTGATCGCGGCGTTGAAAGAAAAAAATTATCCGGCGTCGGCGACGTTGCTTCACAACGACCTTGAATACGCCCTTTTTGACAAGTTTCCGCTGCTCGGCATTTTGCAAGAGGCGCTTTTGCGGCAGGGCGCGTTGCGCGTCATCGTTTCGGGGAGCGGAAGCAGTCTTCTCGCATTGATGAGCGATCACGGTCAGGCGGAAGCGTGCGCGGCGTTTTTCGACCGGCAAGAGGGGCTTCGCGCCTGGCATTTGAGGAGTTGAAAAAATGAAAAAAGCCGTTTTTCTCGACCGCGACGGCGTCGTCATCGAGCAGGTCGCTTATTTGCACGACGTCGCCGGCGTGCGGCTCGAAAAGGGCGTCGCCGAGGGAATAAAAAGACTTCACGCGGCGGGCTTCGCCGTCGTCGTCGTCACCAATCAGTCGGGCGTCGCGCGCAAACTTTTCACGCTGGACGACGTCGAAAAAGTCCACGCCAAAATTCAGGAACTCCTCGCCGCGTCGGGCGAAAAGATCGACGCTTTTTACATTTGTCCCCATCACCCGAAGTACGACGTCGATTGCCTTTGCCGCAAACCGAAACCGGGATTGCTGTTGCGCGCGGCGCGCGAACTTGATCTTGATCTCGACCGATCCGTGATGTGCGGCGACAAAATTTCCGACGTCCAGTCGGGCATCAACGCCCGTTGTGCGTTGAATATCCTGATCCGCACCGGATACGGCCGCGGCGAGGAGAGCGCGGCGCGCGCCGCGGGCATCGCCGACGTCTGCGAGGATTTCACCGCGCTCGCCGATGCGGCGATCGCGCGTTTCCCGCGCTGAAAAACGGTGCGGAAGCATCTTGTAAAGATGCGCATTTCCCATTATATTATAAGAATGTCGAAAAAACGTGATTTTTCTATAACAATATGAGGAAAAGCAAATGGCTGAACTTGATGATCTTGTGATGGCGGCGGCTTCTGCACCGGAAAAAGCGCAGATCGCCGCATTGACCAACCAGTTGAAAGACACCGCATTCACCGCGGAAACGGCGGAGACGCTCGCCGTCCTCTGGGAGGAGTGGGAAAAAGCGGATTTCACCCCGGATATGGTGAATTTCATCCGCTTCGCGGCGGAGCGTTTCACCACCGATCCGGGCGCGTTTTTCCGCAAGGAATTCGCCGACGCGGCGCGGATGATCCTGCCGCGCGAACTTGCGCACAATCCCATTATGAGATCGCTCGGCATCCGCAACGAGCATATGCCGGTTTCCGAGATCGCGATGCGGCTGAACCGCCTCCTCGTTTTGCAGGTGGGCAGCGTGGTGTTTCTGCCCGCGACCGGACGCTGGGGCGCGGTGACCGCGATCGACGCCGTCAACGGCAGCGTCGGTCTCGGACCTTTCCGCGGTAACGGGAGTTCGCTCTCGACGCCGCTGGACGTCGTCCTCGGCGAAGCGATCGTTTTCAGCGCGGACGAAGATTTGAAAAGTCTGATGGAAGCCTCGGCTTCCCCCGTGAGTTCGGTGCGCTTCCGCGAGATCGTCAAACGGCGCGCCAAAATGGCGGTTTCCGACAAGGAAATGCGTTCGATGGCACTCGCCGGCTGTGCCAAAAAGATGACGGAGAGCGTTTTCAACAACTGGTGGGCGTCGACCGCCGCGACGACCGCGGCGGCGCAACGGCGCGGTTGCGACGGACGCAACTTGCAGGAAATGGCACTTCTCCTTGAAGCCGAGGGCGATGCCAAATTCACCGACGACGAGTATGCCGCGTTTGCCGCCTTTTTTACCCGGCTCCGCCCCGATACGGCGCGCCGCGAAGTCAAAATGCTCGCTTCGATCGTCGCGATGATGATCGACCGCGCCGACGCGGCGGATTTCCCGGCTGCGATGGCGCCGCTTGCCGGCAAGGCGATCTTCTGGCCCGCCGACCCCGTCAACGTGCGTCTCGAAGATCTCGCGATCTGGGGCGAACTGCCCGCCAAGACGCTCGGCGCGCTCGGCAAGGCGACGGTCGCCGCTTTCGGCAGTGAATATCTCGCCGCGTTGCTGACCCATCTGCCGCTTAAAGCACTCAACGGTTTCGGCGCGCTGATCGACGCCGCCAAACTCGCGGAAGTGATCGAAAAACAGCACTGTTGCAGTGCCGATATCCTCTGCTGGATCTGGAAAAACCGCAAAAAAGCCCCCGCCGATCTCGTCCGGATGGTCAATATCGAAAACGTCGTGCGTTTCCTCAGCGTCGGCGAAGTTCCCAAGGCGTGGGGGCCCGCGATGCGCGAATTGCGTACGCTGTTGATGGACAATGCCGATTTCCAGAAGGGCTTGATCGCGCAGGCGGACGGCAACGCCAAGATGTTCACGGCGACGCTCTGCGGCGCGCTTTTCCTTTCCGCCGCAGAAAGGCAGAGCCTCCTCGTCAAACTGTCGCGCGTTTCCCCGCTGTTGCAGGATGCCCTTGAAGGCGGCGCCGCCAAGCAGATCCTCAGTGCCGGCGTCGGCCGCGACAAGCAGAATGAAGTCAAGGCGCCGCCGAGCAACGAACCGGCTTTCACCAGCACGAAATCGCATCACCGGCTCATCGCCGAGCTGGAAGATCTCATCAACGTCCAGATCCCCGAAAACCGCGAGGCGCTCAAAACCGCCCGCGCGCACGGCGATTTCCGCGAAAATTCGGAATTCGACGCCGCCAAGGAACGCCGCAACCAGTTGTCGCGCCGCCGCACGGAATTGGAACGCGATCTCGCGCAGATCCAGCCGATGGTGATGAGCGGCATCGCGGTCTCCGATCAGGCGGTGATCGGGTGCGAACTCGATCTCGTCTACTCCGACGGCGAAAAGGAAAACTGTTATCTCGTCGGCGCGTGGGACGGCGATCCCGACCGCCGGATGCTCAGTTACCGCACCCGTCTCGGCAAGGCGTTGCTCAACCGCCAGGTCGGCGAAAGCATCGATCTCGGCAGCCGCAAAGTCGTGATTTCCGCCGTGCGTCCCCTGCCGGAAAAACTGGCGGCGGAGCTGGACGATTGAAGTTTCACCGGCCATTGGACAAGGTCTTTCCGGAGGATGTCTATCATCCGGAAAGAGCCTTGCGCTATGACCGTCTGCCGGATCTTGCTTCCGACCGCCGGAAAATCGGCGGCTGTTGCGTGTTGCGGATCCGGCTCGCGCTTCACCCGAAACTTGCGGGGAGGAAACTCCTCGCGCTTTCCGATCTTCATTTCAACGGCCGCGAAGCCGATTACCGCAAAATCGCGGCGTTGCGCGATTTCGTCATCGCCGAAAAGTGCGACGGCATCCTCCTCGCGGGGGACGGCATCGGCGAAGCGGCGACGCTCGACGCGTTTCCCGCGGCGTTCGCCGAATTGACGCGCGAAGTTTCTTTTGCCGCCGCCTCGCCCGGCAACTGGGAGCAGTGCAAAACGTGGATCTCTCTTGAAACGTGGCGCGAATTGTACCGTCAGGCGGGCTTCGATTATCTCGTCAACGAGGGGAAAAACTACGACGGCCTTTTTATCGCGGGATGTGCCGATCTGCACCTGGGGATCCCCCGCGCCGTGCCGGTGCCGGAAGACGCCGGCGGTGCGATCCTCCTCGCCCACAGCGCGGACGCCGTCGTCTATCTCGACGATGCCGATGCGCTCAAAAAATACCGCCTCGCCGTCACCGGACATTTTCACGGCGGGCAGGTCAAAATGCCTTTTCTGCCGCCCTTTTTCCTGCCGAGCTGGTACGGCACGCGCTTCGCGTCGGGATTTTTCCGCAGACAGGGGTTGCCGTTGGAAATGACGGTCTTGCGCGGCGCGGGCGAACTCTCCTTTCCGCGGCGTTTCAACTGCCCCCGCGAAATCGCGCTTATCGAATTGATTTGAGGTGCAATATGGACATCGACCGCCGTTGCCGGACAGAAAAAATTTTAGGTCTCCGCGCCTGCGAAACTTTGGCTCAAAAACGCGTCCTTTTGATCGGCGTCGGCGGCGTCGGCGGTTACGCCGCCGAATTTCTCGTGCGGTGCGGCGTCGGCGAACTTGTTTTCATCGACGGCGACAAGGTGAGTTTGAGCAACTGCAACCGCCAGCTTCTCGCGCTGACTTCCACGCTCGGCAAATTCAAGGCGGAAGTGATGGCGCAACGCGCCGTTGAGATCAATCCCGGCGGCGTTTTTTCTGCCTGCGACCAATTTCTGACGCCCGGTGACGTTCCCGCGCTTTTGCAGGGCAAGGTCGATCTCGTCGTCGATTGCGTGGACGATACTCCCGTCAAAGTCGCTCTGATTTTGGAAGCGCGCAAGCGCGGCATTTCCGTCGTTTCCTCGATGGGCGCGGCGGGAAAATTCGACCCGACCCAGGTCGAAAAGGCGGATATCAGCCGCACCCACAACTGTCCGCTTGCCCGCGCGGTGCGTCATCAGTTGAAACTGCGCGGCATCACTTCCGGCGTCGCGACCGTCTTTTCGCCGGAAACGCCCGCGCCCCGCGAAAAGGGCGACAGCGAAGTGCCGGGAAGTCTCAGTTTCGTCGTCGCCGCTTTTGGTGCCGCCGTCGCCGCGTGCGCGGTGGAGAAATTGCTGAAAAATGGAGAGGAAAAATGAATTTCAAGATCGCGACCGCGGCGTTGGCACGGCTTTTTTTGACCGCCGCTTGCACCGGAGGAAAAAATGTGAAATCTCTCGCCGGCATCGACCCCGATATGGCGACCCGCAAAGCGGGGGAAAATATGCGCTGGGTTTCCGCCGATACAAAGCCGTTGCGTTTGAGCGGGCTTGCTTTCCGGGAAAAAGAGGGAAGTTTCGCCCGCGTGCCGCAACAGGGGCTTCCGCCCGCCGTGATGAATCTCGGCGTCTGCACTTCCGGAGTCCAGCTCGCATTCAAGACCGATTCGACTAAAATTTCCGTGCGCGTTACGCTCGATCCCCCGATACAGATGGATCATATGGCGTCGACGGGAAGTTGCGGTTTCGACCTTTATTGCGGCGCACCGGGCGCACGGCGTTACTTCGGTTGCGCCCGCTTTGCCGTGTCGCGCGAAAAACCCTCCTACACGGCGGAGATCGTCGGCGGGATGAAAAAGGAAATGCGCGAATTTCTCATCAACTTCCCGCTTTACAGCGGCGTCAAAAGTTTTGAACTCGGACTCGATCCCGACGCCAAAGTGGAAGCCCCTTCGGCGTGGGGAAATACGCGCCCCGTCGTCTGGTACGGCACATCGATCACGCAGGGCGGCTGTGCGAGCCGTCCGGGGATGTGTACGACCAACATTTTGAGCCGCAAATGGAACCGCCCGATCCTCAATTTCGGCTTTTCGGGCAGCGGCAAAGGAGAGCACTCCGTCGCAGAAATGCTCGCAAAAATCCCCGATCCCGCGATGTATATCCTTGATTATGAAGCCAATGCGAAACTTCCGCTTTTGCAAAAAACGCTCGACGACGTGATCGACACGCTCCGCGCGAAGCATCCCGAAGTCCCCATTGTCGTTTTGAGCCGGTCGATCCACTGCAAGGATTTTTATCTTGATCTCGACACCGACGCCGCCCGCGATTTTCAGCGGCGGACCGTGGAACGCCGCCGCGCCGCAGGTGACTGTGCGCTTTACTTCATCAACGGAATTTCCGGAGAAGCCGACCTCTTTGAGGGGACGGTCGACGGAATCCATCTGACCGACTACGGCTTTGCCCGGCAGAGTGCCTATCTCGCGCCGATACTGGAAAAAATTTTGAAGGAGCGACTCTAATGGAAATGCAGGAAAATCTCTACTGTTTCGGCGTTGAGGTGATATATTCTCCGCTCCCCGCCGACGAACTCTTTGCCGCGCTCGATTTCGAATACAGCGGTTATGAGGATCTGGAAAATCACACCTTTTGGCACACCGTCTACGCTTCCAGCGAAGCGGAACGCGCCGAAAAATTCGCCGCCTTTCGCGCCGCGAGCGAGATCTGGTGCCGCGACCTCGGCGTCGAACTCGGTCGTACCAAAGAATTTACGCTCGCGCGCGAAGATTGGGCGGAGGCGTGGAAAAAGTATTTCCACTCGATCGAAATTTCGCCGCGGCTCCTCATTCGTCCGTCGTGGCTCGACGACGCGCCGAAGCCGGGACAGAAAGTGCTGACGATCGACCCCGGGATAAGTTTCGGCACCGGACAGCACGCGACGACGCTCTACTGTCTGGAATGCATCGACCGTCTGGCGGCGACGGAAAAAATCGATTCTCTCCTCGATGCCGGATGCGGTTCGGGAATTCTGTCGATCGCGGGCGGCATCGCGGGGATCAGGACGATCGACGCCTTTGATCTCGACCCCGACGCGGTGCATATCGCCAAGGAAAACATCGCGCTGAATCATCTTGACAACATTTTTCCGACCGAGGGCGACGCCGCCGTCTATGCGGGGCGTCCGGAAAAATACGACCTCGTCTGCGCCAACATCCTCGGACACTTGCTGATCAAATTCCGGCACAACATCGTCCGCTGGGTGCGCGACGGCAAATTTCTCGTCCTCGCCGGGATCCTCAACCGCGAATTCGACGAGGTTTCGGCGAAATTCACCGAACTCGGTTTCGTCGAAATGGAGCGCAAGACTTTGCGCGAGTGGACGAGCGGTTGTTTTCAAAAAGAGGTGAAATTGTGATGTTCGAAGTCGATAAGATCAGTAAAAAATTCGGTGCGGTCGCGGCGTTGCAGGAGGTTTCCTTTGCCGTGCTGCAAGGGGAAATATGGGGCATCGCCGGGGCGAACGGAGCGGGCAAGACGACGCTTTTGCGCATCCTTTCCGGCGCGGAGGGGTGTGATTCCGGCTCTGTCAGATGGAATGACTGCGACCTCCTCGACAATACGCGGAAACTCCGCCGATACGTTGCTTTGATGCCCGATACCTTGCCCGACGTCGGCGATATCACGACTGCGGAATACCTTGATTTTTACCGCCGCGCCTTTTGCCGCGACGCCGATGCGGCGCGATGTGCCGCAAAATTCTGCGGGATTTTGCCGGAGTGGGAGAAAAAATTTTTTTCCGAATTGTCGCGCGGGATGAAACAGCGCGTGTCACTGGCGCGGATGCTGATCGCGGAACCGGAAGTTTTTCTCCTCGACGAACCGGGCGAGGGGTTGGATCCGCGCGGACGCAGTGAATTGCGCGACATCCTGCGCCGCCTCGCCGGAAAGGGGCATACCATCCTCGTTTCGTCGCATATCCTGGCGGAATTGCAGGAATTTGTTTCCGGCGTCGTCATCCTCGATACCGGGCGCGTCATCGCCCAGGGGCGGCTCGATGAACTTCTGCCGCGTTATGAGGCGCAAACTCTTGAGGAACTTTATCTGAATTTAACGGCAAAGGAGGTGGCGCGATGATTTCCGTATGGCTCAAAGAATGGCGTCAGACGATGCACCACAAGGTGTTGACGGGATTTGCCGCATTGCTGATTTTTTTCTGCACCGTGGTGATCGCCGCACGGTTTTACGGCAAAATACAGGAAAAATGGATCTTTCTTTGTCACGCCGGAATTTTTCTCCTTTGTGTCACCGGCGTCGCCCTTGCGTCACACCGTTGGAAGCGCGAAAGCGGCGACCCCGCGCTTGATATGAATCTGACGACCGCCTTGCCGGCGTGGCGGATCGTTGCGGGCAAATTCTGCGCCCTTTATCTGCCGATCGTCGTTTTTCTCCTCCTCGATCAGGCGTTGGATTATCCGAAACTTCCCATCCGGCTTTTTGCGCTCGACGCCGCTTTTTTTGCCGCGCTCGCGTCGGTGACGCCTGCGCTCGCGTCGCTTCGCAAAGCGCGTAAAGGGGGCTTTAATTGGAGCGGTCTTTTCATTTTTTTCGTCGCGTTTCCCATTGCGCTTGAACATCTTTTTTTTCGGGGGCGTTGCGGCGGTTTTCTCCTGAATATGCCGGAGGATTTCTTTTACCGCTGTATCATTCAGCTGCTCTTTTTGGCGGTTTCGGGATTTCTGATCGCTCTTGCCGGAATGAAACATCCCGGCGAAGAACGGATGCGTGACCTCCATATCTTTTGTCTTTTTTCGACGCTGGCGTTGCCGTTGCTTTACGTTGCTTTCGGCGCGGAAAACTGGCGGCGCATCCAAAGCGAAACGTGGACGTTCGTGGCGAATGTTTTCCTTTTGGCGTCGCTGTTTGAGCGCGGCAAGGTGACGGCGCGGCAAAAAAGATCGTGGCGTTTCCCGCTTTTTGCGACGGGGAGCATTTTCGTCTGGGCGTGGAGTATTCTTCTGACGTTTGCCGCATATTTTGTCGCGCCGTCTTCCGAAGAAATGTTGCCGGAGTTGGGAAACTGGTTTTTCATCGGGCTTTACGTCGCACTGGTGCGGTGTTGCACGCCCGACGGGAAAACGCTGCGCCGCGCGATTCTTTTGTGGCTCGTCTTGATCGTGGCGGCATTCCTCGGAAGTTTTGCGCCGCAGTGTCCCGATTGCGCCCGTTTGTCGATGGCGTATTTCGACTATTTTCCCTTTGACTGGCGGTTTTTCGGGATCGTTTTCGGCGTCACGCTCGCGTTGCGCGCCAGAGAGATATGGCAGTTTTGCCGGAGTATGAAGTTAAGTTATAACTTATAACTAAAAACTTATAACTCTTTTTTACTTGACAAACGGCTCGCGCGGCGTTATATTATAGCATTGTAGTTTTGGTTTTGGGAGCCTTGATCCCGGAAATGATTCCGGTATCGATGGCGGCGAAATTGCCGCCGGCACCGTGAGGTTTCCGCAGGAAAAAGATGTTTTCGGCTTTGGGAAAAATCCTTTTTCCGGCGTTGTTTCTCCGGTCCGGTCCCCTGAATGAAAATAGAGGAAAGGTCGGGGTTTTTTGATGGAAATGGAAGAAGCCAAACACATTCGCGTTTACTCCGGTACGGCGCATCCGGAACTGTCGCAGCAGATCGCCGCTTATCTCGGCGAGGAACTCGGCAAAGTTCACATCACGCATTTTCCCGACGGTGAAATTTTTGCGCAGTTCGAGGAAAACGTCCGCCGCGCCGACGCCTTTCTGATCCAGCCGACCTGCAACAAGCCCAACGACAATCTGATGGAATTGCTCATTATGATCGACGCCGCGCGCCGCGCCAGCGCCGCCCGCATCACCGCCGTGCTGCCCTATTTCGGTTACGCCCGGCAGGATCGCAAAGACAAGCCGAGGGTGCCGATCACCGCGAAACTCGTCGCCAATTTGCTCACCTGCGCCGGCGCCGACCGCGTATTGACGGTCGATCTCCACGCGCAGCAGATCCAGGGATTTTTCGATATTCCGTGCGACCACCTCTATTGCCGCCCGGTGTTGGTTCCCTATCTGAAAGAACTGATCGGCGACAACGGCGTCGTCGTCGCGCCCGACTCGGGCAGCACCAAGATGGCGATGACCTACGGCGATATGCTGGAAGCCGGTTTCGCGGTCGTCACCAAGCGCCGCATCAACGCGACGACGGTCGCGTCGAGCCACCTCGTCGGCGATGTGAAAGACCGCGTCTGCGTCATTACCGACGACCTCACCAGCACCTGCGGCACGCTCTGCGCCGCCGCCAAGATCCTCAAAGAACACGGCGCCGCCAAGGTCTACGCGGCGGTTTCGCATTGCCTGCTCAACGACAAGGGCCGCGAGAAACTGCTTTCGACGCCGGAGATCGAGCAATTGGTCACCACCGACGCCGTGCCGATCACCGAAACGCTCGGCGGCAAGATCAAGGTCATCAGCGTCGCGCCGCTTCTCGGCGAAGCGATCCGCCGCATCCACGACGGCAAGTCGGTCAGTTCCCTGTTTTACATCAAACATTAGTTTTGATATTCACAATAAAAATCAACCCACGACTTCGGATGAAAAACCATAGGAAAGGGAATTCATGAACAACGAAAGTCACAAAATCGCAGTCGTCACGCGCGAGGAATTCGGCAACAACGCCTCTCGCCGGCTGCGTCGGGCCGGATCGATTCCGGCGGTCGTCTACGGCCGGGGCAAAGAGGCTCGCGCCCTCTCGGTCAATGCGGATGAGTGGAAGGTCTTTTCCGCGCACGGTGTCCAGCTGGTCACGCTGGTCAACGGCGACAAGGAGATCCCCGCGCTGGTCCGCGAAGTCCAGTACAATCATTTGAAAAACTACGTCGTCCACATCGACTTCCAGGAAGTCGACCTCAACGCGAAGATCACTTCCAGCGTGCCGGTTCACGCGCACGGCGAGTCCTACGGCGCCGCGCACGGCGGTCTGTTGGAGCAGGATCTCTTTGAGATCGAAGTCATCTGCCGCCCCGCCGATCTGCCCGAAGCGATCCGCGTCGACGTCACCAAACTCAACATCGGCGATTCGCTTACCATCGCCGACGTCGTCTTCCCGGAAGGCGTCCGCAGTGATCTGCCCGCCGACACGCTGGTTTTCCACTGCGTGATGCCGCGTGAAGAAGCCGAAGCCGCCGCGCCCGCCGAGGGTGCCGCCGCGGAGCCCGAAGCGATCAACGAAAAGAAGACCGAAGCGCGCGCCGCCGAAAAGGAAAGCAAAAAGGAGAGCAAGTAGTCTGCTATGGATTCGTCGCGTGACGGCAATGCGATTTCGCTTATCGTCGGTCTCGGCAACCCCGGGAGCGAGTATGCAGCAAGCCGTCACAACTGCGGGTTCACGGTCATCGAGAAGCTCCTCGCGGGATTTCCCGCCGGACGCTTTGAGGAGAGTCAGGTGGCGCAGAGCCGCGTTTTCAGCGGGAAATTCCGCGGAAAACCCCTCACGTTGCAGATGCCTCTGACCTTTATGAACCTGAGCGGCAAGGCGGTGGCTCCGCTGTGTCGGAAGTTGGACATCGCGCCGGAAAACGTGCTGGTTATCGTCGACGATATGGATCTGCCTCTCGGGCGGATCCGGTTGCGGAAAAACGGCGCTTCCGGCGGACACAACGGGCTGAAATCGATCATCGAGGAACTTCAGAGCGAAAATTTCAACCGTCTGCGGGTCGGCATCGGCCACCCGCAAAAAAAAGGCGTCGTGGATTTCGTGCTGACCGGTTTCGAGGGCGAGGAAAAGATCCTTTTCGACGAAGTGGTCGAGCGCGCGGCGAAAGCAGTGCAATGTGTTCTGAAAGCGGGGATGGCGACGGCGATGAATGAATTCAACGCCGCGCCGGAACCGGTGGTACGGGAAAACAACCCTAAATAAAAGAGAGGTTTATTTTGAAAAAATACGAGGCTGTATTCATTCTGGACATCCGCAAGTCGGATGACGAAGGCGCAGCGTTCTGCAAGGAGTTCTCCGAACTTCTGACGACGCTCGGCGGCACGCTCGGCGAAACGCTCCCGATGGGCCGCAAACAATTCACCTACCCGATCAACAAGCGTCGCGCGGGGCTTTACTTCGATTTCGTTTTCGATCTCGAACCCGCCGGCGTCAAGGCGATCAAGGAAAAGTACCGGCTCGACGAGCGCGTGCTTCGCAATATGATCCTGGCGTATGACCGCCCGGAAAAAGTGATTACCGCGAAACTCGCCGAAGAGTAATTTTGTCAGCCGGCAAAAGAAGAGAAACTGAAAACAGAATTTTTTAACGGGTAAGTATCTATGGCAAGTTTGAATAAAGTGTTTTTGTTGGGCAATCTCACCCGTGACCCCGATTTGCGCGGACTGCCCAGCGGGCAGAACGTCTGCGAACTGCGGTTGGCGGTCGGACGCCGTTATCAGAACAGTGCCGGTCAGGAGATCGACGACACCTGTTTTGTCGACGTTGTCGTCTGGGGACGCAGCGCCGCCAATTGCAAACAGTTTCTGACCAAGGGATCCCCCGTGATGGTCGAAGGGCGGTTGCAGCTCGACCAGTGGGAAGACCGCAATGGCGGCGGCACCCGTTCGCGGTTGCGCGTCGTCGCGGAGCAAGTCCAGTTCATGGGACGCCGTCAGGATGCTCCCGGCACCGGCGCGACGCCGGACGCCGCGGGAAATCCCGCGCCCGTGGATCCCTACACCCGGTCGGTGCGTCAGACTCCGCCGGCGGCGATGCCGCCGATGCCTGCCGCCACGCCGGAAATGGCGCCGGATGACGATATTCCGTTTTAGAGAAAAAATCTTGATAATTTGTTGAAAGGATCATCATTATGCAAGGACCGAAAAGACAGGGCCGCCGTCGCAGTGCGGCGAAGCCGAAAGTTTGCCGTTTCTGCGAAGCCAAAGTCAACTACATCGACTTCAAAGATGCCGAAACTCTGATGAAATTCCAGACCGAAAAGGGCAAGATCATGCCCCGCCGCATCACCGGCAACTGCCTGGATCACCAGAAAATGCTCGCCGCCGCCGTCAAGCGCGCCCGCATTATCGCGCTGGTCTACTAATTACAGGAGCAAAGCATTATGGCTAACGTTACTTTGATTCTGCTCGATGACGTCGAAAACCTCGGTCTCGCCGGGGAAGAAGTTCACGTCGCGCCGGGTTATGCCCGCAATTATCTTTTGCCCCGCGGTCTCGCCGCCAAAGCGACCGCCGGCACGCTCCGCCTGATCGAGAGCCGCAAGGCCCTCATCGCGCAGCGCCGCGCCGACGACCTCGCCAAGGCGAAGGAACTCGCCGGGAAACTCGAAGCCGCCGAAGTCGTCATCCCGATGCAGGCGACCGAGGACGATCTCCTTTTCGGATCGGTCTCTCCCCGCATGATCGCCGACGCACTCGTCAAAATGGGTTTCGCCGTCGACCACAACAAGGTCGAAATCGAACCCGCGATCAAGACGCTCGGCGATTTCGCCGCCAGTGTCAAACTGCACGCCGAAGTGACCGTTGACGTCAAGGTCAAGGTCGTCCGCAGCTAAGTAGTTGACTGCGATGGCGGAAGAGCGTACAGCGCGTGATGCGTTTCCGGTCGGGTTTCTGCCCGACCGGGCGCGTCCGCACGCCGAAGCGGTGGAAAAAGCGGTGCTCGGCGCAATGTTGCGCGAGCCCGGCTCCGCGATCGGAACCGTCATCGAATTGTGCCGTCAGGAGCAACTTTTTTACTCCGCGGCACATCAGGAGATCTACCGTGCGCTCCTGGAACTCCACAAGGACACAACGCATGAGGTCGATCTCGTTTCGCTCGCGCAATATCTGCGCGAGAAGCAGAAACTGGAAGCCGTCGGCGGCGAAGTTTATCTTGCAAGTCTTTTTGACTCCATCGCCACGACCGTCAATCTCGAAGCGTGGTGCAAGACGCTGACCAAATACGCGACCTTGCGCCGGATGATCGACGTCTGCACCGGCGCATTGGTGCGTTGCTATAACGGCGAGGAGGATGCCGCGAAACTCGTCGATCAGATCGAAAGCGACATCTACGCGATCCGCAACAGCGAAAATGCTTCCGTCATCCAGCCGTTCGACAAACTTGTGGGGGAGCAATTTGGATTCCTGATGAATATCTTCAACCGCAAGGTTGAAGCGGGTATCCTGACGGGATTCACACCGGTTGACGACTGCACCGGAGGATTGAAAAAAGGAGAAATGTTCGTTCTCGCGGCGCGCCCCTCCATCGGCAAGACCAGTCTCGCCCTCAACGTGATCCGCAACATCACCGTCAACTGCCCCAATCCGCGCCCGGTCGCTTTTTTCAGTTTGGAAATGACCGACGCGCAGATCGCGCGCCGCCTGCTCTGCACGCAATCGCGCATACCGGAATCCGCTTTTTGGAATCGCAGTTTCAAAGAATCCGACATTCCCAAGCTTTCGGGAGCCATTGTGGCACTCCAAAATGCGCCGCTTTACATCGATCCGACGCCGGGGTTGACGATTTCCGAACTGCGCGCCAAGGCGCGCCGGCTTTATACGGAAAAACACATCGAACTCATCGTCATCGACTACTTGCAGTTGATGCACTCCGACGGCCGCGTCGACAGCCGTCAGCAGGAAGTCGCCGAAATTTCCGGCGGCATCAAAAAGATCGCCAAAGATCTCGACATCCCGGTGCTGGTGCTCGCCCAGCTCAACCGTGAACTCGACAAGGACAAAGGGCAGAATGCCCGTCCGAAACTTGCGCACTTGCGCGAATCCGGCGCCATCGAGCAGGACGCCGATATCGTCAGTTTTCTCCACCGCGACCGCGAAAAGACCAAAGGCATGGAGTCCGGCAGCGTCGAGGCGGAATGGATCATCGAAAAGAACCGTAACGGGCGTACCGCCAACTGCAAGTTGATCTTTTACCCGGAACGGATGGAATTTATGGCGGCGTCGCCCGAATCTTCGGACTACGCGCCGCCGCAACAGAAATAATTGGATCATGCGGGGATTTTTCACATTGCGCAATCTCTTGGCGGCACTTCTTTTTGGCTGTGCCGTGCCGCTTTTCGGCGCGCAGGTGGCGGAGGTCGTTTTTGACCAGAAATCGACGGTCAGAATGCCCGACGCCGGTTTGCAGGCGCGCATCAAGACGCACCCCGGTATGGAATTTGACCGCGAAACGCTGACCGCCGACAACAAACGCCTCTACGAGACCGGTAATTTCGCCGATGTCGTCAGCGAGAGCGAAAAGTTGCCGGACGGGCGGATCAAGGTGATTTTTCATTTGCGCGCCCGCCCGCGGGTGACGCATATCGAGATCTCCGGCAACGCGAAGTTCCCGACGCACGAACTCGGCAAGGAAATTTCCCTCAACGAAGGGGGATTGCTCAACGACCGCCAGTTGCAGGAAAGCGCGCAGAAGTTGCGCAAATTCTACCTTGAACGCGGTTACCGCGACGTCGAAGTGATGCCCAATGTCGCCAACGATCCGGCAAACGCCGACGGGATCATCCTCACTTTCAAGATCGCCGAACATTTGCGGCTCAAAGTGAAAGACGTTACGTTTGAAGGCGTTACGGTCTTTTCGGAACGCGAATTGCGCAACTCGATCGCAAATCAGTACAGCTATTTCAATTTACTGCCGTTTCTCAACGATTTCCTCAACCGCGGTCTTCTGGATCGGCACGAGCTGGAACTCGACCGTGCCCGGATCCGCGACAAGTACCTCAATCTGGGCTATCTCGACGCCAAAGTCACCAAAGTCGAAACCACGCCGGACGCCGAGGATCCCGAATACGTCAACCTCAAATTTTTCATCGAGGAGGGCGAGCCTTACAAAGTGGTGAAAGTGTCGGTTTCCGGCACGGAAAAATTTTCCCCCGAAACCCTGATGCCGCTGTTGAAACTGCGCGAAAACGAGACGTTTTCGCTGGAAAAGGAAACGGCTTCGACGCGCAACATCATCAGTCGCTACGAAACTTTCGGCTACTGCGACATCAACTGCCGTGCCGTGCGGACGGAAAAATTCCAGGATCACACCGTTGCCGTCGATTTCGTCGTCGCCGAAGGGCGTCCCTATCACGTGCGCGACGTCATCATCGTCGGCAACACCGACACCAAGGACAAGGTCTTGCGGCGCGAACTCGCGATCCAGCCGGGCGACCCGGTCGACCGCAACCGCATTGAAGTGAGCCGCCGCCGTCTGCTCGGAATGGGATATTTCACCAAAGTCGACGCCGACGCGGTCAACGCCGATGCGCTCGACGAAAAGGATGTCCGCATCACCGTCGAGGAAAACCGCGAACGCTATCACTTCCGCATCGGCGCGGGCGTGTCGGATATCAACTCCTTTTTCGGTATGGCGGAAATTTCCAGTGAAAACTTCGACATCCTCAATCCCGGCAACTGGTTCTACGGCGGCGGTCAGAGAATGCGTATCCAAGGCGTCCTCGGCGTGGAAAACGCCGGTTTCAACGTCGATTTCGTCGAACCGTGGCTCGCCGATCTGCCGATACGGTTTGAACTTTCGGCATATATGAACTGGGCGGATTACGATCAGTGGCGCGAGCGGCACATCGGCGTGCGGACTTCACTGCAACGCAAAATTTTCGACGACTTCACCTCGATCGCCATCGGTTACAAGTTTGAGCTCGTGCGCATCGACGAGGTCTGCAAGCGTTTGAGAGCGCCGCTTTCCGAACTCGGTCTGGACGGCACGTCGCGCGTCGGTCAGGTCTCGCTGATGCTCAACCGCGACACCCGCGACAATCTCATCGACCCGACGGAAGGCTATATGCTCAACCTTTTCGGCGCGATCGGCGCCAAAGGGCTCGGCGGCAGCAGCGACTTTTACCGCATCGAAGCCAAGGGGACTTATCATTACAGTTTTTTCGACAAGGCGATCGTCGCGATGGTCGGCGCGAAATTCGGCGTGATTTCCGGATTTGACAACAGTCAGTCGTCAGTACCGCTCTCGGAACGCTACTTTTTGGGCGGCGGCAACTCGCTGCGCGGCTTCGGCTACCGCACCGTCGGGCCGCATTACAACGGCGAAAACGTCGGAGGTCTCTCGATGCTCCTCTTTACCGCCGAAGTCAGTCACCCGATCTGGGGACCGCTGCGCGGCGCCATTTTCTGCGACGCCGGCAACGCCTGGGAAGACGCCTGGAATTTCGACTTCCGCAAATTCAACATCGGTATCGGTTACGGATTCCGGTTGAAACTGCCGCAATTGAATATGCCGCTCAAACTCGATCTCGCTTTCCCGATCCTGAACAACGTGGACAACGAATCGAGCAAACTGCGGATCCACTTCAACGTAGGATTCACCTTCTAAATGGCAAAAGAGGTCATGCTCGGTTTTTCGGCGGATGCCGATTCGCTTTTGAGACTGTTGAAACGTTTGCGCGCTCCGGGCGGCTGTCCGTGGGATCGCGCCCAGACGCGGCAGACGTTGAGCCGCTGTCTGCGCAACGAGTGCGCGGAATTCGTCGAGGCGCTCGATCAGGGCGACAAGGAACATATTCTCGATGAACTCGGCGACGTGATGATGAATGTCTTTCTGCAAGTTGCCGTCGCCGAGGAAAAAGCGGAATTCACTCTGGAAGACGTCTGGGCGCACGTGATCGAAAAGATGATCCGCCGCCACGAACACGTTTTCGGCTCCGGTCAGGCGGGAACTCCGGAAGAGGTGCTCGCTCTCTGGGAAAAGGTCAAATCGCGCGAACCCGGCCGCACCGCGGCGAAATCGGCGATGGACAAGGTCGATCAGAGCCTTTCCGCGCTCGACCGCGCGGAAAAACTGCAATCCCGCGCCGCCAAAGCAGGTTTCGACTGGCCCGACGCTTCCGGCGCCGCCGCCAAGGTCGGCGAGGAGAGCCGCGAAGTCGCCGACGCGCTGGCGAAGTCCGACGATTCCGCCGTCGACGAGGAGATCGGCGATCTCCTTTTCGCCATCGTCAATCTGACGCGCAAACGCGGCGGATGCACCGCCGAGGAGTTGCTCCGCAAGGCGAACTACAAATTTGAACGCCGTTTCCGCGCGGTGGAGAAAAAACTTGCCGAATGCGGCAAAAATTGCGAAACTTCCACCCTGGAAGAGATGGACGCCCTCTGGAACGAGGTCAAAAAAGAGGAGTGATTCTCTATGCGTAAGGATTTTCTGCCTTTTACCCGGCCCGCCGTCAGCGAAAGCGATATCGCCGCCGTCTGCGATGTGTTGCGCTCCGGCTGGATCACCAATGGTCCCGCCAATGCCGGTTTTGAAGCGGCGGTCGCCGAATTGGTCGGCAACCGCTATGCCGTCGCTTTGTCGAGTGCGACCGCCGCGATGCATCTGCTGCTCAAAGTGATGCAGATCGGTCCCGGCGACGAAGTGATCACGCCGTCGATGACGTGGGTCTCGATCGCCAATATGATCGAACTTGCCGGAGCCAAACCGGTTTTCGTCGAAGTCGACCGCGAAACTCTGCTCGTGCGGCCCGACGCCGTCGCGGCGGCGATCACGCCGCGGACGAAACTGATCGTCCCCGTCCACTTCGCCGGCGCGCCCGCCGATCTCGACGCGATCCGTCAGGTCGCGGGGGACATCCCCGTCGTCGAGGACGCCGCACACGCCGTCGGCACCTTTTACAAAGGCGAGCATATCGGCAAACATCACAGCGCGATTTTCAGTTTTCACGCAATCAAAAACATCACCTGCGGCGAGGGCGGGATGTTCGTCACCGACGACGAATCGCTCGCCGCGTCGATGCGCCGCTGGAAATTCCACGGTATCGCGATGGACGCCTTTGACCGTCAGAACCGCGGCCGCAGTCCGCAGGCGGAAGTGATCTCCCCCGGATTCAAGTACAACTTGACCGATATGCAGGCCGCGCTCGGCTTGAACCAGTTGAAACGCTGGCGCGAGATCAACGCCAAACGCACGCAGCTGGCGATGCTTTACCGCGAACTTTTTGCCGATATGCCGGAAATTCGTCCGCTCGGCGATCCCGCTTACGATTTCACGCACGCGTGGCATCTCTTTATCGTGCGTGTCGATTCGCCGAAAATCGACCGCAACGCGTTTATGGCGGAAATGAAAGCGCGCAATATCGGCACCGGATTGCATTTCCGTTGCGCGCATTTGCAGAAATACTACCGCGAGACCTACGGCTATTTGCCGGGAACGCTGCCGGATACCGAATACAACAGCGATCACATCACATCTCTGCCGCTTTTCCCCGATATGACGGAGGACGACGTCCGCGACGTCGTCGCGGCGGCGCGCGAAGTGCTGGCGTAACCGATGTTCTACACGGAAAACAAGGTCGTGACCGATGCCTTGCGGCGCAACGAATATACTTTTTGGTGCGCAGCACTGATCCTGCTCGCCGTTTTCGCCGGAAGCGACGCCTGGCGGGGACGCGAAGCCTTTCTGGCGGAAGCAGTTCGTGAAATGCATTCCGCATCGAATTGCCTGAAACCGATATTCAATTGGGAAGCGATCCGGAATGCACCTGCGCCGCTTTTGTGGGAGGGGGTGCTTTTCGGCAAACTTTTCGGCGTTTCCGAGTGGACTTTGCGCATTGTCGTCGCGCTGAATGGTCTGCTGTTGCTCGCCGGGACGGTCGCTCTCGGCAAACATTTTTTCGATCGCCGCGTCGCGCTTTTTTCCGGCGTCCTCCTTTTGGGTTGCGGCGGATTTCTCTACCTGTCGCGGTTGTTCCTCGAAGCGATCCCCGCGGCGGCGTGCGGCATCTGGGCGGTTTTCCTGCTGCAACCGGAGCGGCAAAAAAACGTATGGCGTCCCGTCGGATTTGCGTTGCTCCTTTTTCTGACGACGCTTTTCGGCACATTTTACGCGGCGTTGCCGACGCTCGGAGCGGCGATCGCGCTTCGCCTCGCCACATCTCCCGTCGCGCCGCCGGACAAGCGGGATTATTATCTCTGGGGCGCGATCACCGTCGGATTTCTGACGGCGGCTTACTTTTTGCGCGCCTACGGAGTTCTGCCGCCGGACTGGCCGCAATTTTCGGCAAACGGCGCGCGGCACTATCTGCGCGCCGCTTTTTGGGACGGCGCGCGGCTCTTTTTCCCGTGGAGTCTGTGGGGCGTCGCCGCGCTGATACGAAATCTCATCACGCTCCGGAAACGGGCAAGCAATTTTCGCAGCTTCACCTTTGCCTTGCTGACGGTGTGGCTGCTTTCCGTGATCCCGGCGGCGGGAAACGGACACCGGATGATCTTTCTCTTGCCGATATGGTCGATCCTGACGGCGGCGACGCTTGCCGGAGAGGAAACACGTCCCAAAGCGGAAATCGCCGTCGATTTCGCGATGCGTTATCTTACGATGATCGCGGGCGCATTTGCCGTCGCATCGATCATTATGATCCCCGCTTTGAAAACGCTCTTTGAGATCGATGTGCCCGCTTTGATCCTGCTGACAGTGCCGGTAGCGGGAGTGATCACGCAGGCTTTTCTGCTCTTTGACCAACTGGCGGCGGAGCGTTTCGCTCTGCCGAAACATTGCGGCGGCACCGTGCTTGCCGCGCTGACGCTGACGGCGGCGGCGATCAGCGTGATCCTGCCGCGTTTCGCCGAATTCCGCACGGAACGCGAATTTATCGTCAACAAATTACAATCGCCGTTGAAAAATCTGCCGGAGTCGTCTATCTTATATTACGACAGGGAACCGGATGCCGCCGTGCTCTTTTACAGCGACAGCGAAAAAAAACTCAATGTCGCCGGCGGCGAAAAGGTACGAAAAGAGGTGTTGCGCGAATTTCTGGCGCGCAACAACGATGCTTTTGTCGCCGTACTCGCCGATGCCGATCCCGTGTTGAAAAAGGAGATCGCGGAAGTCGCCGCCGATTTCGGGATGATGTGGGATCTCCCGTCGGCGCAGGAAACGCGATCGGCGTTTTGCCGGGATGAGCGGAGCCTGACGCTTTACTACGGGATCTCGGTGATGAAAAAAGAAGAAATTTCAACTTCCGTCAATGAGGAACAATAAAAATGGAAAACGTCTCGCGTCTTGAATTTATTTCCGTCGTCGTCCCCGTCTACAACGAGTCCGGTTGTCTCGATGAATTGCTGAAACGCACGTTGTCTGTCCTCGACGGCATCGGCAAACGGTTTGAATTCATTCTGATCGACGACGGCAGCAGCGACGATTCCGCGCAGAAAATCGTCCGCGCCGCCGAGGCGCGCCCCGATCAGGTGATCGCCGTACTGCTCAACCGCAATTACGGTCAGCACAGCGCGATCATGGCGGGCTTTTCGCAGGTGCGCGGCGATCTCGTCATCACGATGGATGCCGATTTGCAGAATCCGCCGGAGGAGATCCCCAATCTGATCGCCGCCGCCGAGGAGGGCAATGATGTCGTCGGGACGATCCGTCAGAACCGCCGCGACACGTTTTTCCGCCGCTTCTGCTCCAAAATCGTCAACTGCGCCGCGCGTCAGGCGACCGGCGTCAATATGCAGGACTACGGATGTATGCTCCGCGCCTACCGCCGTCCGATCGTCGAAGCGATGTTGCAGTGCAACGAACGCTCGACTTTCATCCCGGTACTGGGCAACAGTTTCGCCCGCAAGACCTGCGAGATCCCGGTGGCGCACGCCGCGCGCACGGTCGGGGAATCGAAATACTCGGTCTGGAAACTGATCAATCTGCAATTCAATCTGCTGACCTGCATGACGACATTGCCTTTGCGGATTTTGACCTATTTCGGACTTTTCGCCGCCGCCAGCGGTTTTGCATTGAGCCTCTACATTTTGATCCGCCGCTTCTGCCCGGGGGGCGACGATTGGGGCAACGCCGGTGTTTTCACGCTCTTTGCGATCAGCTTCATCTTTGTCGGGATCCAGATGGTCGGCATCGGCATCATCGGGGAATACATCGGACGCATCTATACCGACGTCCGGGCGCGGCCGCGCTATTTCATCGACCGCGTCATCGGCAGAAAAGATGGAGAAAAATAAAAGAAATCGCCGGATTTTTTCAAAAAAATAGTTGAAAAAGCGATTGACACGTTGTATACTATTATCGTACCATACATTTTAATCACCGCTTGTGCGGAAAAATCGAGGGTTGTATGATGAAAAAGAGTTTTACGTTGATCGAACTTCTGGTCGTGATCGCCATCATCGGTATTCTGGCGTCGTTGTTGATCCCCGCGCTGGGTACGGCAAAGGAAAAAGCCAACCAGACGAACTGCATGAGCAATCTGCGCAACATCGGGCAGAGCCTGCTGATCTACGCGGAAAATTACGGCGGCAGTCTGCCGGCGCAGGGCGGTATGAAAGGCAATCCGGACATCGACAATCCGACGACGACGGAACTCTCGGATGCGAAAACGACTCCGGCGTTGGATATCCTTTACTGGTATACGCTTAAAACCCCGAAAATCTACGTCTGCCCGACGACGGCGGTTCGTTTGAACGCCGACAACAAAGGCAATGACGAGCAGTATCTGAATTACGGCGTGATCGACAACAACCGTGACAAGGCGCGTAACTTGACGTATGCGTACAATCCGTGGGGATTGATCAACGGCAATTCGCAGATCGACGGCGGTCCGGATTCGGGCGTTGCCGCGGACTTCACGGGTGTGATCGATTATGAAAAGACGCCGAGCAAGCGTCAGCCGAACCACAAGGATTACGGTTTCATCCTCAAACTCGATTGCAGTACCAAAGGTTATGAAGGCCGCAAGGACAAGTGGTTCTCCAAGGTGAATGCCGGCTATCAGGACGAGAATGATTCGGAAGATTACGTTTATCCGAATACTTTCAGCAAGGACGCGACTCCCGCCGACAGGTAATCATCCCGCACTTGATCACAGGGGCTGTTGCAAAAGCAACAGTCCCTTTTTTTGTGGGAATAGAGATGAGTTATGAGAGATGAGAGAGTCCCGCGCAAATCAATGCATCGCGCCGCGGGCGCGAAAAGGATGCGATATAGTGGGATTTTTGGGAGGATTGGGAGTTGTGGGAGATGTGGGACAATACGCTCTCGCCTGCAATCTCTGACGTAAGAGTTACAACTTGCGTTTTGTGCCAGACCTCGCAAATTTGCCTTATCTCACAATTCCCACAGTTCCCACAACTCTCACCATTCCCATTGCCCCGCAAATTTCGCGGTATCCGCGAGACAAACATCGGCGTAGGGATTGTCGCACATCAAGTAGTCGGGCGGACGACGCGCGAAAGCGCAAAGTATTAGCCCGCGTGGGACGCAGTTCAATTTGCAGTAACAAATATAGACGACCGCGGAGATTTGCGGGGACATTCGTTTAGAGGGCGGACAAAGCGTAAGTTCCGCAAATATCCGCGGCAGGGTACAAAGTCCCGCCCTGGCGGGCGCTTGGGGAGTTAAGAGGGCGCGGCGTGAGCGCCCTCTTGCTCCCACTCCGTACAAAATCTATTCTCCGAGCGCGTTGCGATTGTAAATGATCGCTTCGGAAAGATGGGCTTCGCCGATTTTTTCGCATCCGGCGAGGTCGGCGATGGTACGGGCGGTGCGCAAGATGCGGTCGTAGGAGCGGGGGCTCAAATTGAAGCCGGAAACGGCTTGACGCAGGAGTTTGATTCCGGCGGGATCGAGCGCGCAGAATTTCTGCAACAGTTTGCCGGACAAGCGGGAATTGGGGAGGAAATCCGCATTGCCGAAACGCGCTTTCTGCCGTTCCTGCGCGGCGATGACGCGTTCGCGGACGACTGTGCTGGATTCGCCTGCCGGAGCGGAAACGAGTTCTTCTTCTTTGAGTTGGCGAACGGGAACTTTAAGGTCGATGCGGTCGAGGAGCGGTCCGGAAATTTTTTTGAGGTAGCGGCGTTTTTCCTCGACAGTGCACCGGCAACCGAGCGCGTAGTCGCCTCTGCCGCAAGGACATGGATTCATTGCGGCGCAGAGGATGAAACGGGCGGGGAAAACGCAACTGCCCGCCGCGCGGGAAACGGTGATCTCGCCGCATTCGAGCGGCTGGCGCAGGACTTCCAAAACATTTCGTTTGAATTCGGGCAATTCGTCGAGAAAAAGCACGCCGTTGTGGGCGAGGCTGATCTCACCGGGGCGCGGATCGTGACCGCCGCCGATGAGTCCCGCGTCGGAGATCGTGTGGTGCGGTGCGCGAAAAGGCCGGTCGCAGACGATGGGTCTGCCGCTTGAAAGCATTCCGAGTACGCTGTGGATGCGGCTGGTTTCCAGAGTTTCCTCTCTCGTCATCGGCGGCAGGATGCCGGGCAAGCGCAAGGCGAGCATCGTTTTGCCCGTGCCCGGCGGCCCGAACATAAGCAAATTGTGGCCTCCGGCAGCGGCGATCTCCAATGCGCGCTTGGCGAGCAATTGCCCTTTGACTTCGGCGAGGTCGGGGAGATCTTTGCCGGAGGATGCGAAATCTCCGATCGACGCGCGGACATTGGGAAGTTCCGTTTTGCCCGAAACGACGGCGACGGCTTCGGCGAGGTCGCGGACACCGAAAACGTTGAGTTTCCCGCCTGCTCCGAGAGCGGCTTCGGCGGCATTTTCGTGCGGGACGAGCAAGGCTTCGACCTTGTTTTCGCGCGCCAGAGCGTCGGCGATCGGCAACGCGCCGCGCACCGGACGCAAAGAGCCGTCGAGGGCGAGTTCACCGATCGCGCCGAAACGGGAAATTTTTTCCGTCGGCAAAATTCCGGTCGCGCCGAGGATCGCCAGCGCGATGCCGAGGTCAAATGCCGCGCCCTCCTTTTTTAGATCGGCGGGTGCGAGATTGACGACGACGAAACCGCGCGGCGGCAGAAATCCCCGGTTGACAAAGGCGGAAAAGACGCGGTCGCGGCTTTCCTTGACGGCGAGATCGGGCAATCCGACGATCGACACCATCGATTCGCCGCGGCTGAAATTACTTCCGCCCGTCTGATTGGCTTCGATCTCGACGACCGAGCCGGCGACGCCGGTCACGGCTCCGGAATAAATTCGACTTACCATAATGACCTCGACGCGTTGCCCCAATCGGCGAGGACGGCGTGTCCCGCGTGATCGGTGCGGTAATTTTCCTCGCCGCTTTCGATGCCGCAAAGGAGCAGTCTTTCGCGCAAGTCGGCGATGCGCGCCGGATCCGCCGGGGCGTACTCCCGCTCCTGCGGCAAAAGCAATTCCTTGCAGGAAAGATCGAAACCGATGATCCGTACCGTCGGGATGCGGAGCAGTTGCATAAAGTAGTAAAAAAGAAATTCCTCCGATCTCGCCGGCTGACGGCGCGCCGTTTCGATCTCGGACTTGTCTGCGCGGCGGTCGAGGATGAAATGTCCCTCGACGCGGGTGAATTTAGGGTAGCCGGTCAAAATCTGATGCCGCCGTTTTTTCCATTCTTTGGCAACGCGGTGGAAATCGGCGCGGATTTTTTCGGCAAAGAAACGGTCGGGGCGGCGGACGCCGACTTTGGCGAGCATTTCGTAAATCGTTTCGCGCGGCAGATAGAGGCGGATTCCCATAATGAGATTTTGAAGCACGCGATCGGAGTAGAAAGGGAAAAGTCCGCGTTTCACGTCTTTCACGTCGACGAGCGCAAAAGCGTGTGTCTGCGGCACATAGAGAATGTTTCCGGCGTGGAAGTCGGTATGGCGCAACTTCTTTTGCCGCAGGAAGTTGATGAAATCGACCAGCGCGTCGCAAAACGGCGCGTCGATTTTGCCCTGCGCTGAAAGATCCTCGACTTCGACGGCGTTTTCCAACGCTTCGGTGACGAGGTAATGGCCTTCCTCCGACTCAATGTAACCCAGATGACGGACGACGGGAATGCCGCGCGCCGCAAGAAACTGCGCATTCAGATACTCCTGCCGGAAACTTTTGTTTTTGCGCAGATCGTGCTTGATGAAAAAGTTGCCGGCGCGCAGGACTTCGCGCACGGGATTGCGTTTGACAAGTTGCGCGCCGCAGCAGAGTTTGACGAAAGCGTTTTCGTCAAAGGGCAGATCGCCGAAAAACTTCATTTTTGCCATACTCCGAGATAAAACGTCGTGACGCCGAATTTGCGGAAACATCCATCTTCCGGGAGTTCCAAATCGAGAAACTCGCCGACGGCGCCGGGATTGTCGGGAATTTCCCAGATGACTTTCGCGCCCCGGATCAGTTGCATAAACTTTTGATCGGCAAGGAGTTTGCGGCAGAATTCCGCCGACTTTTCATAGGGGGGGTCGGAAAAAACGAGATCGAATTTCTGCGGCGGCAGCGTTTCCGCAACAGACAGCGCGTCGCGGCGGAAAAGTTCGATTTCCGCCTGGCACCCCGTGCGGAGCACCTTGCCGATGTTGCGCTCAATCAATCGCGCGTGGGATTCATCGCGCTCAAACGACGCAACGTATGCCGCGCCGCGGCTCGCCGCTTCCAAGCCGAGCGCGCCGCTTCCCGAAAAAAGATCAAGGACGCGCAAATTCGTGAAGTCGCCGAGGTGGTCAAAGAGTGCTTTGCGCGTGCGGCCGAGCGTCGGACGCACCATCAGGTCGGGCGGCGTTTCCAGTTCGATATTGGCGGCGCATCCGGAAATGATCTTCATTATTCTTTCTCCAAAACCACCATCGCGACGGCGTTGCTTTTTTCGTGGGTGATCGAGAGGTGGATGCGGTTCGCTTTGGCGGCAAACGTCGCTTGCGTCACGCCGGAAAGATGCATCACGGGCGCGCCGGAAGCGTCGTTTTCGATATGGATCTCGTGAAAACAGCACTTTTCGCCGAAGCCGCAGCCGAGTGCTTTGGCGAGTGCTTCCTTGGCGGCGAAACGCCCCGCGTGAAATTCCGCGCGGTTTCCGGCGTACCGGGAAATCTCTTCCTCACTGTACAAGTGGCGCAGGAAATTTTCGCCGAAACGCTGAATTGAATCCGCGATGCGCGCGATCTCCACGATATCGACCCCGATGCCGGAAATCATAAAAATTCCTCCGGGATCGTCAGTGCCCCCTGACGCAGGATTTTGCCGGGCGTCACCGTGAGATCGACGATCGTCGAACCTTGGGCATCAAGGGAGATCGCGCCGCCGTCGACGGCGAGATCGACTTCTTCCGCAAGCATCGACAACGCCTCGTCGACGTTGTGCGCGTCGGGCACTCCGGAATAATTTGCGCTGGTCTGATAGAGCAGTTTGCCGTATTGCTTCAAAACTTCGCGCAAAAAGGGGTGATCGGGGACGCGGATCCCCGCGCTGCCGAGTTTTTTGTCGGGCAGAATGAGCGTCAGCGCACCCGGCGTAAAGGCTTCCGCGAGGCGCAAAGCGCGCGCATCAAGCGTGAAGCGGTCGGGATCAAGCCCCGCAAAGGAGGGGGCGAAAAATCCCAACCGCTTAACTTGCGGACGGTGTTTCAAAAAGTAGATTTTTTCCGCCGTGCCGGGCAAAGAGGCATCGGCGACAAGACCGTAAACGGTTTCCGTCGGCACGAGGACAACACCCCCTGCGCGTAAGACGCGGATCGTTTGTCCGACCGCGTCCAGATCCGATAGTGAAATCGTCACAATGCTCTCCGTAAAAATGTTCGCTACAAATATACCGCCGGAGAAAAATTTTTGCAAGGAGTTCCCCCGGCTTTATGACGCGAAATCCCGGGAAAAATCGCGTCGCAGATAGAAAAATCGTCATTTCCGCTTTATATTAAGGAAATAACGTCGATTCATTCAGGAAAAGGAAAAATGAGATATACCAGTACCCGCAGTCGTTGTTTCGTCACTTCGGCACAGGCGATCGCCCAGGGCATTGCCGACGACGGAGGTCTTTTCGTTCCCGAAAGTTTCCCGCAGATCGATGCTTCCACGATGGAAAAACTGATTGCCGGAGATTACAAGTTCCGCGCGAAAACGATTTTGTCGTACTATCTCACCGACTTCACCGCCGAGGAGATCGACCGCTGCGTCGAAGCGGCGTACACCGGGACTTTTGACGACGAGATCCCCGCGCCGCTTGTCGAAGTGAAAAAAGATCTGCATCTGCTCGAATTGTGGCATGGCCCCACCTGCGCTTTCAAGGATATGGCACTTCAACTTTTGCCGCACTTGCTCACCACGGCGGCGGCAAAGGTCAACGCCGGCAAAAAGAGCGTCATCCTCGTCGCGACGAGCGGCGACACCGGCAAAGCCGCTCTCGACGGCTTCGCCGACGTGCCGGGTACCGAGATCATCGTCTTTTACCCGCAGAACGGTGTGAGCGCGATGCAGAAACTCCAAATGACCACCCAGCGCGGCAACAACGTCGCCGTCTGCGGCATCGCCGGAAATTTCGATCAGGCGCAAAGCGGCGTGAAAGCGATCTTTTCCGATCCCGCGATGAAAGATTTTCTCGCCCAACGCAAGATGAACTTCTCGTCGGCGAATTCGATCAATTTCGGGCGGCTGGTGCCGCAGATCGTCTACTACGTTTCCGCCTACTGCGACCTCGTGAAATCGGGAAAACTCCCCAAAGGCGGACAATTCAACGTCGCCGTGCCGACCGGGAACTTCGGCAATATCCTGGCGGCGGTCTACGCCAAAATGATGGGTATTCCGATCAAAAAATTCATCTGCGCTTCCAACCGCAACGCCGTTTTGAGCGATTTCATCGCCACGGGCACTTACGACCGCAACCGCGAATTTTTCCTGACGATCAGCCCGTCGATGGATATCCTCATTTCTTCCAATTTGGAAAGAATGCTCCACCTGCTCGCCGACCGCGACGAAAAAGTCGTCGCCGAATTTATGGCGCAACTCAAAACGACGGGCAAATACACCATTCCCGCCGCGATGCTCACCAAGTTGCAGGGCTTCTTTGACGGCGGCTTCTGCGACGACGAGGCGACGCAAAAAACGATCGGGAAACTCTTTCAGGAGCAACACTACCTTGCCGATCCCCATACCGCCGTCGCCGTCAACGTCTGCGAACGCTACCGCGGAGAAACCGGCGATGAAACTTGCTGCGTGATCGCTTCCACCGCTTCGCCTTATAAATTCGCCCAGGCGGTCTTGCCCGCGATCGGCGAAAAAGATCTTTCAGGCGACGGCTTCGCGATGCTGGAAATGCTCTCGGCAAAAAGCGCGACAAATATCCCCACGCCGCTTGCCAAATTGCGCGACGCCAAAGTGTTGCATCCGGCTTCGATCGATCCCGCCAAAATGGCGGATTTCATCCGGGAGACGCTCGCGTGAGTTCTACGTTTCGCGACTTTTATCGCGGGCATCGGGGGGACTTTGACGCTTTTTTGTTCGACGTCGACGGAACTCTTTCCCTCGCGGGGAAACCGCTGCCCGGCGCGCAGGAAACGCTCGATTTATTGAAGAAAGAGAATTTTCCCTATCTCATTCTGACCAACGACAGCTCGATGTCGTGCGAGGAAAAAGCCCTGCATCAGCGTCGTCACGGTCTCGCCGTCGCTCCGGAAGAAATTCTTTCCTCCGGCAACGCTTTGGAAAACTGGGCAAAAAAGTTTTACCGCGGCGGCCTCTTTTTTCAATGCGGCTATCTCGGAACACCCGACTACGCCGCCAACGCCCGCATTGAAGTAACCTTCGATCTCGACCGCCTCGACGAATGTGTCGGCGTCCTCCTCGGCGAGGGCAACTATGAATGGCACTCCGCGATCGAAGGCGTTTTCAACTATTTTCTGCACCACACCGACGCCCCGCTGATCGTCCCCAATCCCGACGGTTTCTGGCCGTGGAAAAATTTCTGCGGCATCGGCTCCGGCGGCATCGCCCGTTTTCTCGAACTTCTCCTTAAAGAAGCCGGAAAAAAACTCAACCTCCTTTATCTCGGCAAACCCTATGCCCCGATCTACGAAGCCGTCCCCGATCGCCTCAAACAACTTTATCCCGACCGCTCCTTTCAAATGAAGCGCATCGCCGGGATCGGCGATCACCTCCTCGCCGATATCTGCGGCGCCAACCGCAACGGTCTCGTTTCCGTTTTACTTCTCACCGGATTGACCGACGAAAAACAAGCATACGCCGCCCAAGGAGAACTCGCGCCACGGTTTGTGCTGGATTCGCTGTGAGATGATTAGCGTGATGGGAGCAAGGCCGCGCCCTCTTGACACCCTCAACCAGCCACAGGCGGCCCGATGTGCGACACCCCCCACGCTAATGTTTCTCTCGCGGACACTGCCGCGAGCTAAACATTTTTTCACAATTGACGTAAGATGGATACTTTGGTGAGAAAGACGGGGAGGTTTGCGGAAATACTTAACGTGTAAGGTGTGAGGAGGGGACAGCCGTTTACTTACGGCTTTCCCCTCCTCAACCACCCCTTTTTCCGTGCGATCGCAGTCGAAACGGCTGTGGATGTCCCTTTTTTACTCCCATACGCCTGCGTTCGCCTCATTACATTCGGCTCTCTCGCGGCTACCGTGCTCGTCTACGGTCGTTTGCGCAAACAACTGTTTGCGCATTTCCGCATTGCCGTGGGCAACGCGTAAAATCACTCCCATCCGACTGCGCGCTCGTCGGCAACCGACTCGCATCCGACGGCAATCAAAGCGTATGTGGTATTTTTCCGTTTTTTTTCGCGGTAGCATCCGCGAGCCAAACATTGGCGTGAGGCATCGCACATCAGGCAGACGGGCGGGCGGAGCGTAAAGCGGAGCTATTAGCCCGCGTGGGACGCAAGTCATTTTGCAGTAACAAATATAGACGCCCGCGGAGATTTGCGGTGACACCCATTTAGAGCGCGATAAAAACGTTCATCCGCAAATATCTGCGGTAGGTACAAAGTCCAGCCCGTGGCTGGTTGAGGGAGCCACGAGGGGCGAAATCAGCCCCTCGTGCCCCCATCGCGTCAAAGCGTGATGATACAAAAAAAGGCTGTCGCATGATTGCAACAGCCCTTTTAAAACGGGATGTTTTACTTGTCGCTCAAGGAAGCGACGCCGGGAAGTTCTTTGCCTTCGAGATATTCGAGGGAAGCACCGCCGCCGGTGGAAATGTGGCTCATTTTGGGAGCGAGACCGCTCTGATTGACCGCCGCGACCGAGTCGCCGCCGCCGATGATGGAAATGCCGCCGTTGGCTTTGACTTCGGCGACCGCCGCGGCGACGCCGAAAGTGCCTTTGTTGAACTTTTCCATTTCAAAGCAACCCATCGGGCCGTTCCAGACGACGGTCTTGGCGGATTTGATGGCATCGCTGTAAAGTTGAATGGTTTCAGGACCGATATCAAGTCCCATCCAACCTTCGGGAATATCCTGACCGACGACCTGCGTGTTGGCTTCGGGATCGAATTTGTCCGCCGCCATATTGTCCACGGGGAGGAGGAATTTGACGCCTTTGGCGGCGGCCTGATCGATCATTTCCTTGGCGTAGGCAAGCTGATCGTCTTCGCAGAGGCTCTTGCCGACGTTGTGCCCCATCGCTTTGAGGAAAGTGTACGCCATACCGCCGCCGATGATGAGCGTATCGACTTTGTTGAGCAGATTCTTGACGACGGCGAGTTTATCGGAAACTTTGGCTCCGCCGAGGATGGCGACAAAAGGACGGATCGGATTTTCAACGGCGTTGCCGAGGTATTCGATTTCCTTTTCCATCAAAAATCCGGCGACTGAAACCGGGATGTATTTGGTGATGACGGCGGTCGAAGCGTGGGCGCGGTGGGCGGTGCCGAACGCGTCGTTGCAGTAAATATCGCCGTAGGAAGCGAGTTTTTCGGCGAGTTTTTTCTGCTCGTCTTTAAGCGCGGCTTTGGCGGCTTTGAAATCGGCTTCGGATTCGCCGTCTTTCTGCTTGCGCTTGGCTTGCTCTTCCTTGTGATAACGGGTGTTTTCGAGCATCACGATGTCGCCGTCTTTCATCGCGGCGACTTCGGCGTCCGCCTTGGCGCAGTCCGCGACGAAAACGATTTCCTTGCCGAGCAGTTTCGAGAGGTAGTCGGCGACGATCTTCATACTGGTATCGGGGGTGATGCCCTTTTCGTCCGGACGGCCCATGTGGCTCATCAGGATCAGTTTGCCGCCCTGTTCAAGGACGTATTTGATCGAGGGAAGCGCGCCCTGGATGCGGGTATCGTCTTTGATGACGCCTTCTTTGACCGGCACGTTGAAATCGACGCGCATAATGACGCGCTTGCCTTTGAGATCGACGTCGCGCAAAGTTTTCTTATTCATGATGAAACTCCTTGATTGCTGTAAAAAAAACGGGACGGGCGTTGAAGCCCGCCCCGTATCGGAATTTAGGGTCGTCCGGAGAAATTACTTCGCGATGACGCGAGCCATTTCGAGGACCTTGTTGGAATAGCCCCATTCATTGTCGTACCAGCTGATGACCTTGACGAAAGTCGGGTCGAGCTGGATGCCCGCCTTGGCGTCGAAAATGGAGGTGTTGGCGCAGTTGCGGAAGTCGGTGGAGACGACCGCATCTTCGGTGTAACCGAGGACGCCTTTGAGTTCGCCTTCGGCATACTTTTTCATCGCGGCGCAGATCGCCTGATAGGCGGCGTCCTTGTCGGCGGCGGGAGCCTTGGCGAGTTCGACGGTGAGGTCGACGACGGAAACGTCGGAAGTCGGCACGCGCATCGACATACCGGTCAGTTTACCGTTGAGCTGGGGCAGAACTTTGCCCACGGCCTTGGCGGCGCCGGTCGAGGAGGGGATGATGTTCTCGAGGATGCCGCGGCCGCCGCGCCAATCTTTCTTGGAGGGGCCGT
>JAEDIJ010000016.1 GCA_016292515.1 Victivallaceae bacterium | reverse complement strand
CCTGCCCCAGTCCACCAGCAGCACGGGCAATGCCGCGGCGGCGGTCATCGTCTATCCGGGCGGATACGGCACGATCGACGAATTCAGCGAAGTCCTGACGATGGCGCAGACGGAAAAAATCAATCTGATCCCGATTATTTTCGTCGGCAAGAAATTCTGGAAAGGTTTTGCCGACTGGGTGCGCAATTCCATGCTCGCCGCCGGCAAGATCGATCAGGACGACCTCGACCTTTTCAAAGTCGTCGACAGCGCCGAGGAAGCGGTCGAATTTCTCGTGTCGTGTCACCGGTACGGGCGTTACGGCACCGAGTTGCGATGAGTTTCGCTTCCGACATCCGTTTTTTTACGGAATACCTGACGCTCGAACGCAATTTGAGCGTTAACACGACTTCGGCGTACCGTTGCGATTTGGAGGACGCCGCGAAATTTCTGTCGTCGCGCGGATTTTCGGAATTCAGTCAGGCGACTTACGACATTCTGCTTGATTACCTCGACGAATTGCGCGAAAGCGGCAGGGAAAGCACCACGCTGGCGCGTCATCTGATCTCGCTCAAAATGCTTTTCCGCTTCCTCGCTTCCGAAGGCAGACTGCTCTCGGATTGCGCGGAGTTGATCGACTCGCCGAAATTGTGGAAAATGCTCCCCGATTTCCTCTCGGAAACGGAAGTCGATGCATTGCTCAACGTCTACTCCAAAAACAACGGCGACCCGCTGGAATTGCGCAACCGCACGATTTTGGAATTGCTTTACAGTTCCGGCTTGCGTGTTTCCGAAGCCGCCAATTTGCCGATCAACGCGATCGATTTCGAGAGCGAATTGCTCCGCGTTACCGGCAAGGGCAGCAAAACGCGCATCGTCCCCGTCGGCGCGCCGGCATTGCGCCTCGTCCGCCGTTACCTTGCGTCGGCGCGGCCCGTCTTGCAGGGCGATCACGCCCCGTCGCCGAAACTTTTTCTTTCCCGCAACGGCAGACCGCTCGACCGCGAACGCATCTGGCAGGTCGTCAAACAGGCGGCAATCCTCGCCGGGATCGACACAAATATCCATCCCCATACTTTGCGCCACAGTTTCGCCAGCCATCTTTTGAGCCACGGCGCCGATCTGCGCGTCATCCAGGAAATGCTCGGGCACTCCGATATCGCGACGACAGAGATATACACCCACGTCGACAAAAGCAAACTGCTCCTCGTGCATCGCAAGTTTCATCCGAGAGGGTGAGCCGGACGGAGAAAATCGGCGCGAAAACTTGAAAAAGAAGCAATGGTGCGGCATATTATAGGAAGTATCTGGCATCATTCGGAAATAAAATCAGGGAATTGGTTATGATGAAAAAATGGACTGCGCTTCTGACGGTGCTTTTCGCCGTTGGCGCGTTGACGTTTTGCGGTTGCGGCAAAAAGAGCGAAGAAAAAAAGATTTTGACTATGGCGGTGGAGGCGGTTTTCCCGCCTTATGCAAGCGTTAAAAACGGCGAAGTCGTCGGCATCGATGTCGATATCGCCCGCGAGATCGCGCAAAATCTCGGCTGCGAATTGGATATCGTCGTGATGAAATTCGACTCGGTACTGCTCGCGGTCGAAAAGGGCAAGTGCGATATCGCCGCCTCCGGCATCACGATCACCGACGAGCGCAAAGAGCGGATTGCTTTTTCCGCGCCTTATCATCAGGCGGCACAGGGGGTCGTCGTGCCGCAGAATTCCGCGATCGCCAATGCGGACGGTTTGAAAGATGCCAATGTCCGCATCGGCGTAAAAAAGGGTACGAGCGGTGATATGTTCGTTGCCAAAAATCTCCACGATCCGGAGCGTTTCGACAATGCCGCGCTGGCTATGTCGGCGTTGGCGGCAGGGACTTTGGACGCGGTTGTCTACGACGACGAGCCGAGCAAGGAACTTCTCGCGGATTTCAACGGCAAATTGAAACTTCTCCCGGTCACGCTGACGGAAGAGGAATATGGTTTCGGCTTCAACCGGAAAAATCAGGAATTGCTCCGGCAATTCAATGCCGAGTTGGAAAAAATGAAACGATCCGGCCGTCTGCAACAGATCATCGGGAAACATATTTCCAAGTAGCGCGGACGTTTTCATTCCGGCAGGGGAGGGCGGGAGCATTGATCGACTTGCACACCCACAGTTGCGTTTCCGACGGGACTTTGCCACCGGAAAAGATCCCGGAACTCGCCGCCGCGATGTCGCTTGCCGCCATCGCTTTGACGGATCACGATACCGTAATCGGCATCGACGCCTTTTGCGAAGCGGCGAAACGCTATCCCGATCTCGTCGCCGTGCCGGGCGTGGAAATTTCCACCGATTACTCCGGCAAGGAGATCCATATCGTCGGACTTTTTATCGACTCGCATAATGAGATTTTGCTGAAATTTCTGTCGCATCAGCGCGAGGAGCGGTGCCGCCGCAACGAAATGATTTTCCGGAAACTTTCTTCGCTCGGTTATCCGCTCGGCGCCGACGAACCGGAATTCGCCCGTTTTTCCGATGCTTCCTCGATCGGGCGTCCGCACTTCGCCGCCGCGCTCTGCCGGCTCTACGGTTTTGCCGATATGCAGGAGGTTTTCCGCAAACTTCTCGGTCATGGCCGCCCCGCTTACGTCCGGCGCAAGACGCCCGATCCCTCGGCGGCGATCGAAGTCATCCACGCGGCGCACGGCGTCGCCGTCTGGGCGCACCCCGTCTACCGTCAGCGCAACGAATCCGCCTTTGTCCGCCGTTTCTGCAAAAAATTCGCGCCGCTCGGCTTGGATGCTTTGGAGTGTTACTACTCCCTTTTCGGCCCGCCCGAAACGCAGATGCTTTTGCAGGCGGCGCAGGATTTCAACCTCGGCATCAGCGGCGGAAGCGACTTTCACGGGGAACACTCGACGGCGCAACTCGGCACGGGAATGGGCGGCCTCGCCGTCCCCGACGACGCGCTCGCGACGCTCATCGCGCGGAAGCACTGATTTTTTACGGCTTTCAAGTTGCAAGCAGTTGGTTTTTCCGTTATATTATAGAAACGGCACATTAACCCCATTTCAGGAGTATTTTTTATGGCTCACGGCACTGTAACTCAAAAAATCATCGACGCGCATTTCGTTTCCGGCAGCCGGGTCCCCGGCGAACCCGTCGCGATCAGGATCGATCAGACGCTCACGCAGGATGCGACCGGCACGATGGCGTATCTCGAATTGGAAGCGATCGGCACCGCCAAAGTCGCGACCGAACTTTCCGTTTCCTACGTCGATCACAATATGATGCAGAACGGTCCCGAAAACCGCAACGACCACCTTTATCTGCAAAGCGTCGCCGCCGACAAGGGCGTGATCTTTTCGCCCCCCGGCAACGGCATCTGCCACCAGTTGCACTTGGAGCGTTTCGGCTTGCCGGGCAAGACGTTGATCGGCTCCGACAGCCACACGCCGACGGGCGGCGGTATCGGGATGATGGCGATCGGCGCGGGCGGTCTCGACGTCGCGCTGGCGATGGCGGGCAAGCCCTTTCACATTCCCTATCCCAAGGTCATCGGCGTCAAGTTGACCGGCAAACTTCAACCGTGGTGCGCCGCCAAGGACGTGATTTTGAAACTGCTTTCCATTTTGACGACCAAGGGCAACGTCGGCTGTATCGTCGAATACTTCGGAGAGGGCGTCGCTTCGCTCGGCGTGCCCCAGCGCGCGACGATCACCAATATGGGCGCGGAACTCGGCGTGACGACGAGCATTTTCCCCTCCGATGAAACGACGCTTCGCTGGCTCAAACAACAGCACCGCGAGGAGGGCTTCGTTGCGCTTGCCGCCGATCCCGATGCCGAATACGACCGCGTCATCGAGATCGACCTCAATGCGCTTCAACCGCTTGCCGCCGCGCCTTCCAGCCCCGACAATATCGTCAAGGTTGCCGATCTCGCCGGGAAAAAAGTCGATCAGGTCTTGATCGGCAGTTGTACCAACGGCGGTTACCGCGACCTCGCGCTCGTCGCGATGGCGCTTCACGGCCGCCGCATCAGTCCAAATGTGACGCTGGCGATTGCCCCCGGCAGCCGCGCCGTGCTGGAAATGCTCGCTTCCAACGGGATGCTCGCCGACCTCGTCGCCGCCGGAGCCCGTATTCTCGAAGTCGGTTGCGGTCCCTGCATCGGGCAGGGGCAGAGTCCCGCCAACGACACGATCACCGTGCGGACTTTTAACCGCAACTTCGCCGGACGTAGCGGCACCAAGGGCGATCAGTCCTATCTGGTCAGCCCCGAAACCGCCGTCGCCACCGCGTTGACCGGTGTTTTCACCGATCCCCGGACGCTCGGTTTCGCGGCGCCGGTGCCGGAGGACCCCGCTGAATTCATCAACGAAGATGCGCTTTTGCAACAGCCCAAAGCCGGAACTCCGATCGTCCGCAAGCCGACCATCGGCGAACCGCCCCGCAATGCCGCGCTTCCCGAAAAGATCGACGGCGTCGTCGTTATCAAAGTCGGCGACAAGATCACGACCGATCACATCATGCCCGCCGGAGTCCACCTCAAATTGCGCAGCAATATCCCGGCATACTCCAAAGTCGTTTTTGAGTGCTTCACCGTCAACGGCAAACCGAGTTTCGCCGAACGCGCGTCAAGTGTCCGCGACGCCGGACGCCACGGCATCATCGTCGGCCGCGACAGTTACGGGCAGGGATCCAGCCGCGAACACGCCGCGATCTGCCCGATGTACCTCGGCGTCAAAGTCGTCGCCGCGCTCGCCATCGAGCGCATCCACCGCGCGAATCTCGTCAACTTCGGTATCGTCCCCTTGCTCTTTGACGACGTTTCCCAATACGACGCCATCGAGGAAGGCGACGCCATCGAGATCGACCGCATCCGCGAACAACTTGCCGTGGGTAAAGGTGTCTGCGGCAAATTGCGCAAAGCCGACGGCAGTGTCAAGGAATTGACTTTCCACCACACTTTAAGTTGTGAGGACATCGACATCATCCTCGCCGGCGGCAGGCTCAACGTGAAGTAAAAACGTCTTAAAGCGTCAAAAATGGATGTGATGGGAGCACGAGAGGCTGGTTTCGCCTCTCGTGGCTCTCTCAACCCGCCGAGGGCGGGCCTTTGTACCTGCCGCAGATATTTGCGGACTGAAGCTTTTATTGCACTCCCGACCAATATCTCCGCAAATCTCCGCGGTCTCGTCTGCTTGTTACCGCAAAGAGGACGGGCGTCCCACGCGGGCTAATGCTTCGCTCTGCCGCTTCGCCCGCCCGACTGCCCGATGTGCGATACTCTCCACGCCAATGTCAGTCTCGCGGATGCCGCCGCGAAATGAAGGCTGAAACGGACGATAACGGACTTTAACGGACGATAACGGACCCTCCGTCGCGCAAAGTGCTACGGAGGGCAGGCAATAGCGGGATGGGGAAATAACCAAATCCCGTAATGATGACGCGTCCGTTTTGGTCCGTTAATGTCGGTTTTGTCCGTAACAGTCCGTTATGGATGACAACGCAGTTGCATTACTCTGCCGCTTCCTCCTTCGCCAAGGCTACGGAGGACAGGCGTCGGCGACCGACTCGCATCCGACTGCAATTTAATGTATGCGGTTTTTTATTTCGCCCGGGAGGGCGAGAGAAAGATTGGCGTGGGCGGTACGCATATCAGGCAGTCGGGCGGACGAAGCGCGAAAGCGCGAAGTATTAGCCCGCGTGGGCCGCAGGTCGATTTGCAGTAACAAATATAGACGACCGCAGAGATTTGCGGGGACATTCGTTTCGTGCGCGGACAAAACGCTCATCCGCAAATATCTGCGGCAGGTACAAAATCCAGCCCGTGGCTGGTTGAGGGGAGTTTAAGAGGGGGCGAAACAAGCCCCCTCTGGTTGATACCTTATTTTTCGATTTCCTGACGATGTTTCATCAGCGTCTCGAACCATCGTTTGGCGATTTTTTCTTCGCCGGATTTTTTCGGGTGGACGCCGTCGGGCAGGAGATCGTCGGTCGTGAGTGCGCTATTCATATCGACGAAATAGATTTTGCACTTCGGATCTTTGATTTTGGCGATGCCGTCTTTGAGGGAAGCGTTGTAGGCATCGACGTTTTCAAATCCCGGACGCGGCGCGCATTGGGGCGGGATCGTCGCGACGAAAAGGACGCCCGTGAAATTTTCCGCGATCGTCTGGATGAGGAGGTCGCGTTCTGCCGGCATAAAACCGTTGGCGCCGGACATCAGCAAGATCACATCGGGCGACCAGCGGCGAAGCGAATCGACGATGCCCGGCACCTTGATCGGTTTTTCCGGACGGGAAATTTTGCGCATATCCGAGGGCGGCAATGCCATTCCCCGGCGGATCGCCCGGTTGCCGAAGCCCGACAAGCCGTGGTGATAACGCTGAAAATCGGGATCGCATTCGCCGAGCGAACCGTATGCCCAGTAACCGAGTTCGCCGACGAATTGATAGGAAAAGTTTTCCGCTTTGAGCATTTTCTGTAACGGCAGACGGTAGCCGCCGCCGTTAACGTCGGCGTGATGATTGTTTTCGCCGATGAAATTGCCGCGCGTGATCGAGTCGCCGACCGGCATGATGCGTACCGGTTTTTTCGCGGGGAGGGCGGGAATGTGCAGATTGTGATTGCCGATCTCGTTTTCGGAAATCGGCAAGACGATCTTGTCGCCCCAGTGCGGCACCGCGCCGAGTTTGTGGTTGAGCAAAAGAAGTTTTTGCTCATTGTACCCGACGGCAAAGGGCCAGCGCGAAGCGGGACTATGCTGCATTTCCAGTAAATGCGCGACCAAAGTGAGTTTCGCGTCGATCAGCATCGCGCCGTGGACGATATCGCCGCCGACGCGCGGATGCATGATCGCAAGATCGGGGGCTTTTTTACACTGCCACTGCATCGTGTCGCAACTGTCGCCGCCGGAAAAGAGGACGAATTCCTTGTCGCCGCTTTGGCAGACGATCTCGACGGGCATATTGAATTTGTACCACTTATAATTGAGGTGGTCGCTTTCGTAGGTGCGGAGCGTGACACTTGGCATCACGATTTCGCGGAAAGGCTCTTTGGAGTAGCCCGGATCGAATTGGAGTTTCGCGGCGGAGCAACTCCAAAAATTGGAGTAAACTTGCTTTTTCGCCTTGTTCATCGCTTGCAGAAAATGCCACGATGTGTGATCTTCGTGATTGTGGGTGACGACGGCGAAGTCAAGGTAGGGGACAAGTTCCGCCGCACGCCGGTGGCAGAGATCGACGCCGAAAGTCGCCGTCGGGGTCTTGACGACGAAACCCATATTGTAAAGATAGTAGAAGTTGAGTTTTCCCGGCTCGACCTTGTCGTTTCTGACGCCGCTCAAGACGCGCTCGAATGCTTCCTCGTAAAAGTCGAGGATCGCGTATTTGTCGCGGTATGCCTCAACTTCACCAGGGAGCATCCTTTCGTGCGTGTAAAAGATGAAATCGTCGCCGCTCGGCATCTTTTGAGCGGCGGCGAGGATGGAATCTTCGATTTTTGCGCGCTCCGCGACGGAAATTTTTTCATTCCAGAGTTTGCGGTATTGCGTCTGAAATTCCTGTCGCGCGGGATCGCAACAGCATCCCGCCAGCAACGCGAGCGAGAAAAAAGAAAGAATTTTTTTCAACGCTTATTCCTCCGTTTCGATTTTGAGGACGCGCACGACGGTATCCATACCATAGGGGAAACCCGCCGTGTAGAAACTGAGGAGTCCCTCTTTTTTATCCTGAATGACGGCTACTTCGCTCTTGTCGTCGAGCCAGTATGCCTTTTTGACCGTCGCCTTGAAGCCGTACGCGCCACGGAAAGCCGTGCCGTGCGTGCCAAAGGTCACGTTGTTGTCGCCGAGGCGGTCGAGATCATAGGTAAAGTAGTAATAATTGCTTCCCTCTTTGAGCATGAAGTCGCGGCCGGGATATTTGATGCCGGAAATCGGGCGCGGGGTGTAGACCGCTTCCTGATAGAGACGCGCCCATTTGCCGAGGATCGCGAGGGCGGCGCGTTCGTAATCGGGGATGCGTCCCTGCGCTTCCGGGCCGATGTTGAGCAGGAAATTGGCGCCGCAACCGCGACTGTGCGCGGCGCGCTCGATCAAGGCGTGCGGAGAGAGAAACGCGAAGTCGTTTTCCGCGTGTCCCCAGTGGGCGTTCATCGTTTTGCAGACTTCGGCGGCGACATACTTTTTGCGTCCTGTGCGATCCATCGGTTTCGCCGTGTTGTTTTCAAAGGTGACGCTGTCGATCTCGGGATGACCGTATTCGCCGAGGTTGTTCAAGCCGGTGTTGTTGATGATGATCGCGTCGGGCTGATAACGCCGGATGATGCCGTACATCCGGTCGAGCTGCCAGTCCGACTGCGGACGCGACCAGTTGCCGTCGAACCAGAATCCGCCGATCTTGCCGTAGTTTTTGCAGAGGATCTCGACCGAAGCGCAGAGATAGTCGAGGTAACGCTTGAAATCTTCTTCGGAAAGTTCAAAGGTCTGACGGTTTTCCCAGTGCCAGTCGATCGTCGTGTGATAAAAGAAAGGCACGATGTCGTATTTGCGGCAGGCTTCGACAAATTCCTTGACGAGGTCGCGCTTCGCCGGACTGTGCGGCGCGTCGTAGGTGTTGAGACCGCAGGTGTCGTAAAGGGAAAATCCCTCGTGGTGACGGGTGGTCAAAACGATGTAGTTCATCCCCGCGTTTTTCGCCGTCCGCGCCAGGTCTTCGGCGTCGAAGTCGGCGGCGGTAAAAGTTTCGGCGAGCCGGAAATAGTCTTCACGCGGACGCTCGTGAATCTTCCAGGTCCACTCGCCGACGCCGAGCTGGGAGTAAAGCCCCCAGTGGACGAAAAGTCCAAGTCCCATATTTTCAAATGCGGTGATACGCGGCAACGGCTTCGGTTGATTTTCCATTTTTTCTCCTTTCAGGTGGTTGGTTACGGTATAAATATAGCACCGAAAAAGAGTTTATACAAGTATAAAAAACGGAGCGGCCGAAAAGGGATTTCCGGCACCGCTCCGCTGTGCGGAGACGCTTCGGGACAACATCCGGGGGACGGATGTCAAAAATTCCCGATCTGCCGGAACTCTTCAAAACCGGAGACCGGAATTTTTTGCCCTGCGGCATCTTGTTCCGCACGGTTGGTTAATATAATGCTTAATTTTATAAGAACAAGCCGTTTTTGCAGAAAAATTAAGTTTTATGTTATTTTTTTTTGCGAAATTTGTCGGCGACGGCAGTTATGACCGCTTTTCCGGGATGACTTCGAGCCAGTAGTGATCGGGGTCTTCGCAAAAATAAATGCCCATCGCGGGATTTTCGTAGCAGATGCACTTCATTTTTTCGTGGCGCGCGTGGGCGGCGGCGAAATCATCGACCTTGAATGCGAGATGAAATTCGTCGTCGCCGAGGTCGTAGGCTTCGGTACGGTCGCGCAACCAGGTCAATTCCAGCTGATGCGCGCTGTTGCCGTCGGAAAGATAGACGATGATGAAACTGCCGTTCGCGGGCGCGATGCGGCGCACTTCATGCATATCAAAGGCGTCGGCGTAGAATTTCAGGCTCCGGTCGAGGTCGAGGACGTTGAAATTGTTGTGGACCATACGGAATTTCATAATGCATTTCCTCCTTGTTTCGGGTTTCGCCGCTAATATAGGATGAGATCGGAATAAAATCAAGTTTTTCTTGTAAAAGTGCCGCTTTTGCGGTATATTATGAATCGCTTTTTCAACTTGTTTACCCAACTCCGGAAAGATTTTACCGATGAATGATCTATCTTCCTTTGCCGCGCTCGGCATCGCGGCACCGACGCTCGCCGCGCTGGATGCCAAAGGTTTTACCGAGCCGACGCCGATCCAGAAACTGGTGATCCCGAAACTGCTCGCGGGCGGGCGCGACCTGATCGGGCAGGCGCAGACGGGCACGGGCAAAACCGCGGCATTCGGTCTGCCGATTTTGGAAAAGGTTTTTCCGGGGCAGGGCGTTCAGGCGCTGATCCTTGCTCCGACGCGGGAATTGAGTATTCAGATCGCGGACGAGATGACTTCTTTTTGCGGAAAAAACGACGTGAAGATCGCTCCTTTTTGCGGCGGACAGCCGATCGAAATTCAGATACAGAAACTGAAATCGGGCGTCGATGTCGTCATCGGTACGCCGGGGCGGATCCTCGACTTGATGCGCCGCAACGTTTTGAAACTTGACAAGATCCGTTTTGCCGTACTCGACGAAGCGGATGAGATGCTGGATATGGGCTTCATCGAGGATATCGAAATGATCCTTGCCGAGTGCGATCCGCAACGGCAGATGATGATGTTTTCAGCGACGATGCCGGATGCGATCCGCGCGATCGCGGAAAAATTTATGCGCGATCCCGAGATCGTCCGTGCGGAAAATGAGGTCGTTTCCGGAGAATTGACCGACCAGTTTTACTTTGAAGTGCGCCGCGAGGAGAAACTGGAAGCCCTCTGCCGGATACTGGCGACGATCCGCGATTGTTACGGATTGATTTTCTGCCGGACGCGGCTCGACGTCGATGAACTCGTCGAAAAACTCAAAGCGCGCAACTTCCGTGTGGAAGCGCTTCACGGTGAAATTTCGCAGACGCAGCGGCTGCGCACGATCAATCAGTTCAAGGAAAAGAAATTTCCGCTTCTCGTCGCGACCGACGTCGCCGCGCGCGGCATCGACGTCAACGACTTGACGCACGTGATCAATTACGCGTTGCCGCTCAATGCGGAAATTTACATCCACCGTATCGGCCGCACCGGGCGCGCGGGCAAGCGCGGATGCGCGGTGACTTTGGTGACGCCCGGCGAGGCGCACCGTTTCGCTTTGATCCAAAAAAGCGTCAAGGTGGAGATCAAAAAAGCGGAAATTCCCGGCGTTTCGGCGTTGATCGAGGGTAAAAAGGCGGATTTTTCGACGCAGATATCCGAAATGATCGCATCGGGCGGACATTTGGATTATCTTAATTTCGCCGAGGAACTTTGTACCTTGTGCGACAATCCCGCCGAGGTGATCGGCGCGATGCTCAAATTGCGCTTCAAGGATACGCTGCTTGCGTCGCATTATCCCGAGATCGGGGCGGCGCGCAAAGCCAAAGAGCGCAAAAACTGGCAGGAAACGCCCGACGATCCTTCCGGCAAGCGCGTCTATATCGGCGTCGGCAAGACGGACGGTTACGGCGCGGTGCGGATGCTCGATTTCCTCTGGGAACGCGCGAAAATCAAAAAGAACCGGGTCGGCCGCATCGATTGCTTCGACCGTTTCAGTTTCGTCAATCTGACGGCGGAGGACGCGAAACTTCTGATCAAGCGCGGCGAAAAGATGTTCCCGCGCATCGCCTACGCGGAGGACGTGCCGGAAAATCACGCTCCGGCACCGCGTCCGGCGTCGCCCGCTCCGGAAAAAAAGCGCAAGGAAAAGCAGGAAGATTCCCGCAAACTCAAAGCGTGGATCGAGGAAGTTTCCTCCGGCGTGGAGTTGAAAGCCAAGCGTCCGAAGCGCAACAAAAAATAATTTTACCGCGTCATCGTTTCGGCGACGCGGCGCAAATTGCCGCGCTCGTCGACTTGAAAGAGCATATCTTCCAGCGACTCGAATTTTTCCGGCGCAAAGAGCGTCGGGTGCATCGCGGCAAATTCCGGCAGTTTGTCGGTGAAGTAGACGTAATCGATCTTTTCCCGCAGAAAGGCGCGACGGATCGTTTCCGTCGGCATCGCCTTCAAACAACACTCTCCGTCTGTTTCAGTTACCCGGCGGTAATGGTGCGGGGTGCGGTAGGTGAAGCAAAATGGCTTGAAGCCCGCTCCGGAAAGTCCGATCGAGGTGTAATGTTTCCCCGGCGCGAGCAAGAGCGTGTCGAAACGCGCGATCTTTTCGTTTTCCTGCCGCCAGCGGTAGCAGTTGTCGACTTGAAAACTGTGAAAGGGCAAATAAACCCCGAGGGAAACGGCAACGGCGCAGAGAAAGAGAAGTCCTTTGTATTTCCCCTCCGATGTTTTCCGTATGGGTATATCTCCGAGGAAAAAGAGGAGGACGACAAGCGGCGAGTACAGAAAACTGCTGCAATAACGGCAAAGCGACGGAAAATTCGTCTTTTCATGAAATTCAAACACATAGTAAATAAAAAGCGTGACGCAAAAAAGGATGAAACTTGCGAGGTTGAAAAAAATGAGCATTTTTGCGCTTTGAAGTTTTTCCCGCGTTTTACAAAGTTTTGCGAGCCAGAATAAAACAAGGAGAATGAGCAACAGCGTTTCGATGTAGCCGCTGACCAGCTGAATGCCGAAAAGTTTCAGCGTCGCGAGAAATTCCGGTGTCCGGTTGACGATGAGGTCGCGAAGTGCCGCAAAAGTGATGTGATTTCCGCCGAAACGGAGCGCGGTGTGGTAAATTTTCAGTTGTACCGTCCAGGAAATTTTGACGATGACGGGCAATAAAATCATTGCCGCCAATGCGCTTTTTTTGAGCGGAGAATCCGTCGCGACGCGGAAATTTTGGACGACGCGGAAGATGTAGAGGATCAGAAGTCCCACGGCATATCCCCAGCCCGCATTGCGGATCATAAACAAAAACGCGATATTGACGGCAAGTTGCAGAAATCGCCACGGTTTGTCAAACGGCGTTTCCGCGACGTCGTACATCGCGACGGCGAAAAGCATCGCGAGCGCGCAGTCGCTGTACCCTGCCGAGTAGACGTAATAGGACGCCATCGGCAAGGCGGCACCGAGCAAAGCGCCGCCTAAAAGCAATGTTTTTTGCCATTCCCCGTGTTTACAGCGGTCGAAAAGCCGTGCGAAAACGCCCCACATCACAAGGTCGTGGGCAAAGAGGACGATCCTTTCCTCGAAGGGCAGTGAAAAAAAACACTTGTGAACTAAAAAAGAGAGGATCGCCTGTCCCGGAGGATAGGAGGCGTGAAGCAGGATCCCTTGCGGATATTCGCAGGAAAGTTTCCCCTCCTGCAAGAGCAGTTTCGAGTATGTCCCCCAATGGGATATCGTATCCCAGCCGGCAAAAAACGGGTAAAGGTTGAGCCAGAATGTCGCCGTAAGCCCGACGAGAAGAAAGATCGTTCCCGGCGTAAAAAGTTCTTTCCAAACGATCGCTTCCTTGCGAAAAAATTTCCGCCCGATGCTGAAAATGAGTGCAAGCAAATTTGCCGCATAGATCAACGCGAAACCGAGATTTCCGATGTGAAAGGAGATGGCAACGTAAAGGAGCAAGGCATTGCCAAAAAGGATCGGCAACCAGACGCGCTCCGGCTTTTCTCCGCTCCAAAGCGTTACGGCGAAACTTCCGGAAAAGAGAAAAAGGAGCATCCCCAAAAAGAGCAAAAGCATCATCGTTTGCCCCGATGCAGAAAGAAGCGGAAAATCACGCCGTAAATGCGCAACGTGTCCTTGACCGGATGAAAATGCGTGCCGGAATTCTGATCGAAATAGATCGTTTCGATCGGAAATTCAAAAAATTTCCCCTGCGGCGTGGCAAGGAGCATTTGCGTTTCAAACTCAAAGCCGTTGCCGGGGAGTTCGGCGTAAACCGGCATTTGAGAGGCGGGGACGCCCCGCAAGCCCGTTTGCGTGTCGGCGAGCGGACGGTGCAACAGCGCGCGGAATATCCACTTGGTGAGGCGGTTCCCGATACGGCTTTTCCACGGGAGATCATCGGAAAAACGGCGGCATCCGAGGACGAGAGAATCGGGATGTTGCCGCAGAAATTTTGCCGCTTCAAGCATATCTTCGACCGTGTGCTGACCGTCGCAGTCGGCGGTGACGCCGCCGAGGGCAGGGGCGTTTTGCTGTAAAATAAAACGGAATGCCGTTTTGAGTGCCGCGCCTTTGCCGCGGTTGACTTCGTGGTGCAAAACGGTGACATCGGGAAGCGTTTCCAACGGCGCAAAGCACGTTTTTTGGTGCATCGGCGTCGAGCCGTCGTCGATGATGAGGATCTGCGCGTCCGCGCTTTTTTTCTCCGTCAGTTCGCGGACGACGGCAAGGATCTTTTCATCCGGATCGTAAGCCGGCAAAATGAAGTAAATGATATTGGAGTGATTGCTCATTTCGTGCTGAAAAAAAGCGACCCTCCGAGCAGGGAGGGTCGTGATGATTTTACAAGAGATTACTTCTTCGCTTTGGCGTCCTTGTCGAGTTCTTCCATATGCGTCTTTTCGGCGAGCGAAACGCCGCCTACGACCATCCCGTTGTCAAGCGGGTTGGCGACGCGCCCCTTGAGGTCGCGGAAGAATTTGATGAGGTCGGTCGTACCGCCGTAGCCGAACCAGAACGCCGTGATGATCGCCATGATCCCGGGGATGATCAGCGTCGTGATCAGGAAGTAAACGCTCCACGCCTTGATGCTCAACGGATGAACCAGATGGATGAGCGTGACGATCACGAAGCAGATGAAAAACTTATAAATGTAAGTGTAGATGAAAACACCCCAGGCGATGACTTTGTCGCCGGTCTTGTATTCCTCGGTGATGCCGATGAGTTTGCCCCAGACGGTTTTCCAGCTCCAAACCATCGGCGCGGGTTTTTCTTCGCCGGCGACGGCGTATTTGCCGCGGTGAAGCATACGCTCCAAGTTATAGGGTTTGCGGTAGGTGAGCCAGGAAACGACGATGTAAAGCAAGAGGGAGAGGATCGTCGCGAAGAAGTTCCACTCGATCGTGTTGACGGGGCATTGCGTGTTGCTCATTTCCTTGAAAAGATAACCGTTGCAGAAATGCCGCGCGTCAAGGAAGAATCTGGCAATGGGATCCGCCCAGCCCTTCTGGACGAGGTAGGGATAGAGCGTACCCGCCCAGCAGAAGTTGGTCAGGACGCCGAGGAAACTCAACAACGAGCCGGTCGCCAGCGACACCCACGCGCCCGCCGCCGTACCGAAACGGCTGTAAAAGCCGAAAAGGAACATCGGACCGCAACCGGAAAGCCAGATGCCGAAAACGCCGTCAACGAACATTTTGATGTAGTCCAGCTGCGACATATAATAGGAGGCGACGAGGTAGATCAATCCGACCACGACGGCGAAAATCTTGATGAGTTTGATGTGCCGTTCGGGGGTGAGTTTTTCCACGCTGACAAACGGTACGATACAGTCCTGTACAAAGGTGGTGACGGAGCCGTAAATGCGCTGATCGTCGGTCGAGATGATGAAAAGGACGATCATCAAACAGAAAAGTCCAATCAATCCGACGGGGAGCATTTTACGCATCGCGAAGGGCAGCATCATCTGACGGAAAAGCGTCTGGAACTGCTTCGTCTTGCTGCTGCCGACCGCATCCTTGCCGAAAACGCTCTCCGCTTCCGCGAAAACTTTGTCGTCCAGGGTGTTTTGGTTGGAAAGCGGCGCATCTTTGCCGATCTCGTGGATGTTGGGAGGCAGGTTTTTGACTTTTTCATCGATCATCGCGCGCTCCTGCGGAGAGGCGAGTTCTTCGGTGATCTTGTAGGTGATGTTGGTGCGGATCTCCTTGGCATCGTCGGCGAAATTTTTGTGGTTCATAATGACGATGACGCCGAGCGCGATGACGACGTAGAAAATGACGGTGAAAGCGTTGCTCCACGCCGCGAGGATGGAGCCCATCTTACCCTCGTGCGCGCTGATTGCGCTGTTTGCGGAGCCGGTCATACCGCTGACGCGGTGCAGGAACTGCTGGATGATCGGAAAGAGCAACAGCGTGAAAAGGTTGAAATCGCGCAGTTTGGAAACGTCAAAGGGATTGAGGAAACTTTCGCCCTCGACCCGGTCCATCAGCACCGGGGCGACTTCGTTGCTCCAATTGAATTTGCAGAGGATGAAGATGATGAAAGTCAACAATAACGGCATAATGATCACGCACTGCACCGTGTTGGTGACGGTGATGGAAAGCGTCCCGCCCGCGAGGATCAGACTGATCGCCAGTGCCAGCGTGACCAGTACGACGATGAGGAAAGTGTCGACCTGCCAGCCGAAAATGCAGGTTTTGATCGGCAGATTCAAATAAGCGATGAAAAAGCGCGCGGCGATCGCGGGCATGATGACGTTGGCGAGAATATCGGCGATGACGCGCAAAATGCTCGCAAAGACGCGCAGACTTCGGTTGTAGCGCATTTCGATGAATTGCCCGATGCTCATCGCGCGGGTCTCTCGGAAACGGTAGGTCATGAAGCCGATCAAGCCCAGAATGACCGTGACCGGCAACAGCAGCGTCTGAAAGAACGCCAGTGAAAATCCGCTTTTGTAATAGACTTCGACGTACATGACGACGGTCACAAGTCCCAACGCCGCCACCGTGTCGGCGGTGGTCAGCATGTAGCGTCTGCCGAGCCGCCCTGCGACGAGGTAGTCGGAAACGCCGACGATGTATTTGCGGCTGTGAAAGCCCAAATACATCACAAATGCGGTGGGAATCAACGTGATGAGCCAATCGATCCAAGACATAACATACTCCTGTTGTTGTTTTGAGTTCGTTTCTGCTGATGCTCGCAATATACTACCATTTTGGAAAAAATGCAAATTTTCAGCGCGAAAAACGGGAAAATTTTTCCGTCAGGTCAATCTCAACTCCTGCCACGCTTCCGGAAGTCGGGCGACTGCCGACTTGATTTTGACGCCGATCTCGGGCGCGAAACAGGCGATGCGGGCTTCGGCGAGAAGTAAATAGAAATCGGCGAGATCGCCGTGGTCTTCAAGCGTGTATTCCGCCGCGGCGAGCTGGAAACGCTCGATGTAAGGGGCGATTTCTTCGCCTTTTTGCTCGTCGCGGTCAAGCGGCGCGCTGACGGCGCGGTCGAGCCGCTGCCGGAGGGCTTTCAGAAATCGTTCCGAGCCGTAAAAAATTTCAGGCGCGCGCAGAAAACCGTCGCGGGCGAGAAAAATCAATTCGTAATCGACGTCGTCGCGGCTCCAAGTGTCTTTTTTCACCCGCTTCGCGAGATTTTTCGCCGCCTCAAAGAGAAGATAGAATTTTTTCACCTTGTCCGTGACGGCGTCGAAAGCCCGACCGAATTTTTGGGAAGCCGAGGTCAACGCGTTTTCAATCGCCGAAGCGTCGCGCAGCGTTTCCGGCGGGGCTTCCAGCGCGGCGAGGATGGCGAGATCGGCGAGGTCGTGCCGCCAATCCTCATAATCCAGAAAAAGCGTCATCACGATCTCGTTGGCAAAGGTGACTTTGCGTTCCAGATAAGTGACCTGCTGGGAAAACTTTTTGCGGTAGAGCGCGAGGATCGCGAGCCGGTAACGGTACTTCGCCTCGCTCCCGTCGAGGAAGTCCGCCCGGGAAAAATACCCGTCCTCGTCGACGACGAGCGCGGGATAGACGGTTTTGCCGGAGGGGCGGAGCGTGACCGTTTCGGGAATTTCAAGGTCGGTCGGCAGAAATTCCCACGGACCCGCATCGACGTCGTTTTTGCGGCGGATCGCGAAATGCGCCGCGCCGCGCGCCGCAGAGGGAACTTCGGTGATGATTTTCAACACCCGCTCACGGGAATCGGTGACGGCGATTTTGATTTGCGTGAAATCCGGCAATTCGACTCCGTCAAAGAGCGATGCGGAAACGTCGACGCCGCAGTATTCGGCGAGATATTCCGCGAGCGCGCCGGCGAGATCGCGGTCGGTGAAAATGGAACCGTCGAGGACACCGTCGGCAAAGGCGGCGGCACAACTCGAAACGGGGGAGATCTTGCGCCTTTCCTCGCGCGGAAGTTTTTTGAGCAGGAATTCAACTTTCCACGCGAGGTAGCCGGGGACGTTCCACTCGCCGAAATCGGCGGGCAACTGCTCCAAATCGCGCTCTCTGACAAGTGCGGTAACGCCGTCGTTTGCCTCGCCGGGGGCAAATTCATAGTGAAGTGCCATTTTGATGCCGCCCGCCGTCCAGTGCGAGGGGAAACGCCGCAAATCAGCGGAAATATCCTCATCCCCCGCGATCAGGATATTTTCGGGCGGCGCGTAGTCGCGGCGGTCTTTAAGGAAACGCTTTTCCGCCGCGTCGACGCTGACGATGTCGGGGGGCAGATTTTCCCGGAAAAAAGCGGCGATCGCCTCTTCGTCGAGCAGATGCCCTGGGCAGCGCATGCGGATTTCCAGATTTTCGATTTTTTTGCGCATTTCGTTGAAACGGTCGATCCAAAGGCAGGTTTTTGACTGGGCGAGCCCCTGCGCGATGCCGTCGGCGACAAAAATTTCTCGCGCCTTTTCGGGATCGACGGAGCCGTAATGGCGGCGGCGGCCGGGGTGGATCGGCAATGCGCCCGCCGTGATGCGTTCGCGTGCCGTCACGTAACCGCGCTCCGCCTCGAAGCGGACTTGATCGTACTGCATACGGCAAAGTTGCGGCGCGACTTCGACCAGATATTCCGGTTTCGCCTCGGCGACGCACCGCGCCCAGACGCGGCTGGTCTCCATCAGCGTGAGGACGAGAAGCCACGGCGGCGGCGTTTTGCCGCGCGCCAGTCCCGACCCCGGAAAAATCGTGAAGCGTTTGCCGTTCATATCGAAATAATTTTTCTGCTCGGGATCGTAAGCGGCGAGCCGCCGCGGCATCGCGCCGAGGAGAAGTTTGTGGATGAGGTCGTACTTCAAGTCGGTGTCGCGCGTTTCGGACTCGGTGATTTTTTCCTTGCCGGGAGAAAAAATTTCAAGCAGATCGCCGACGAGCGCGCGCCATTCGCGCAGACGGCGGAAATTGTAGAAATTTTTTTTGCAGAAATTGCGGAGCGTTTCCCCCGCCGGACGGTTTTCGCCGTCGTGAAAGGCGCGCCAGAGTTTGACCATACCGAGGAAATCGGACTTTTCGTGGTTGAATTTGCGGTGACAGTCGTCCGCTTTTTTCGCTTCCTCAAAGGGGCGTTCCGCCGGGTCGGGCAAACTTAATCCTGCGGCGATGATCGCCATCACCGGAATTTCGCCGACCTTGCGGGCGTCGATGAGAAGTTTTCCCAAGTGGGGATCGACGGGTAGTTTCGCCAACTCGTGACCGAGCGGCGTGATTTTGTGATCGGCCGTCATCGCGCGCAGATCCGTCAGCGTCGTGCGCCCCTCTTTGATCAACGCCGCGCCCGGCGGGTCGAGAAAGGGGAAGTTTTCGATGTCGGGCAGACGCAATTCCGCCATTTGCAGAATGACGCCCGCGAGACTGGCGCGCTGGATTTCCGGCGCGGTGTATTCGGGAGCCTCTTTCAGCGCTTCTTCGCCGTAGAGGTGGAGACAGACGCCGTCGGAAACGCGGCCGCACCGTCCGCGCCGCTGGCGGATCGCCGCCTGCGAAGCGAATTCAACGCGCAGTTCCTGCAAGCGCAACCGCGGGTTGTAACGGCTGAGGCGCACCAGCCCGGAATCGATGACGAAGCGGATGCCGGGGATCGTCAGCGAGGTTTCGGCGACGTTGGTCGCGAGGACGATACGCCGCATGTTCCCGCGGTGAAAAATTTTCTGCTGCTCCCCCGAAGTCAATCTGCCGTAAAGCGGCAGAATTTCCGTCTGACGCAGATTTTCCTTTTTCAAAACTTCCATCGTGTCGCGTATCTCGCGTTCGCCGGGCAGGAAAACGAGGGCGTCGCCGCGCGGGTCGATATCACTTGCGAAATCGACGGCGCGCGCGACTGCCTGCGGCAACTCGATCTCGGCGAGTTCGGGGAAATAGCAATCCTCGATCGGGTGCAAGCCGCCGGGGATCTCAAAGACGGGAGCGTGATCGAAAAATTCCGAAATGCGCTTTGATTCGAGCGTCGCTGACGAGATGACGATGCGCAGATCGCGGCGATGCGCTAAAATAGTCTTGAAACAGCCGAGGAGAAAATCGATGTTGAGGCTCCGCTCGTGCGCTTCGTCGAGGATGATGCAACTGTAATCGTCGAACTCGCGGTCGGAACGGCTCTCGGCGAGCAGGATCCCGTCGGTCATGAATTTGATGACCGTGCTTTTTTCCGTGCGGTTGTCGAAACGGATCTTGACGCCGACTTCTTTGCCGCACTCGACGTGAAGTTCCTCGGCGATACGGCAGGTGAGGGCGGTCGCGGCGATGCGGCGCGGTTGCGTACAGCCGATCATTCCGCTGCGCCCCAGTCCCGCCGCGAGCGCGGCTTTGGGGAGCTGGGTGGTCTTGCCGCTGCCCGTCGAACCGCAGACGATGGTAACGGGATTTTTTTTGAGCGATTCGACGATTTCGGGGATCAGCGGCGAGATCGGCAGTTCTTCGGGAAATTCAAATTGAAGCGCGTCGGCTTTGTCGGCGATGCTCGCCTCTGCGGCGGAAGCAAATCGCGTCAGAAACGCATTAACTTCGGCGGCGTGATCCGCGCCGCTGCCCTCTTTTTCCCAACGCAAAAGTTTTTCGCGTCCGGCGGCGAGGCGCAACTGGTCGCGGCGGCGCAAAGTACGCCACGCGTCATCGAATTTCTGCCGTAATTCGTCGGTCATCGGTAAAAGACGGGGAAACTTATTGCAGATGCGCCATTTCCCGGAACCAGCGCGCGGCGAGATGCCCCCAGTCGGAAACGGCGTTGCCGGTGCGGAGCAAGCCGTAACCGTGGCCGCCGTCGGCGTAACAATGCAACTCCGCCGGACGACCGGCTTGCTTCATCGCGTAAAAGTACGCGAGCGCGTTTTCAACTTGAATGGGGTCGTTTTCCGCTTGAAGCAAAAAAGTGGGCGGCGTCGAAGAGTCGATCTTGAATTCATCTTTCAATTCAAGCGAATTTTCGGCGAGGTAGGCGGGGTAGATCAACGCCGTGAAATCGGGCTTGCCGCAAACTTGATCGATCTCATCTTCGGCAGGGTATGGCTGGGGATCAATGGAAGCCGCCGCCGTCGCCGTCAGGTGTGCTCCCGCCGAAAAGCCGAGCATTCCGATCCGGGCTGGATCGACATTGAACTCTGCCGCTTTGGCACGGATCAGCCGGAGCGCGCGCACCGCGTCGGCGTGCGCCATTTTGCGGCGGTCGGGGACGCGGTATTTGAGGATGAATGCGGAAAAGCCGATCGCGTTGAAAAAACCCGCGATGTCGCATCCCTCGTGATTCCACGCGAGGAATTGATAGCCGCCGCCCGGCGCGACCAGCACCGCCGGATGCGGACCTTTGCCGCTGACGGGGTAAAAGGTGATCGAGGGACGATTGACGTCGGTCAATCGGTCGATGCCGTCATTCCCCGGCATAAAATGCCCGGATAATTCCGCTTCCGCGGCGGTGGATAAGGGCACTGTTTTTTCCCAGAGGAAAATTTCCTGATAACGGGTGTATTTCATCATAAATTGAGGACTCCTTTATTTTGTCGTCCTTATACTATATATAAGAAATGAGGGAAAGTCAAAACTTCCTGCTTGAAAAAACACCCGATATTGAGTATAGTATGCCGTCGACAGGAGTTTTGATATGGAAAAGATCGATAAAGTATTTGTGGTCGCGATGGATTGCGAAGCCGAAACGGTGACGCGCCATCTTGCCGATATTGCCGAAACGACGCTCTGGGGCCGCCGGGTCGTGACGGGCAAACTGAATGATGAAAAGTGCGCCGTCGTCGTTTCCGGCGTCGGCAAAAGCAACGCGGCGGCGGCGACGCAACTCGCGCTCACTTTTTTTGATGCCAAAATTTTGCTCAACGCCGGCGTCGCCGGAGGGTTGCAAAAATCGATGCAAGTCGCCGACCTCTATGAAGTCAAAGCGGCGGTGCAGTACGATTTCGACCTGACTCAACTCAATCACACCCCGATGGGGACGCTCAATGAATATCAGACGCCGGAGTTGCCGCTTGCCGTGACGGGGAAATTCCCCGCCGTCATTCTCGGTACGGGCGACCGTTTCAACGACGACGCGGATGATTTCAAGTTGCTCACGGCGACGCTCGGGGCGGGATTGCGCGATATGGAGGGCGGCGCGATCGCCCACGCGGCATTGCGCGCGCAAACTCCCTGCTATATGCTCAAAGGAGTCTCCGACGTCGCCGGAAGTTCTTCGACGACAGAGCAGTATCTGAAAAATCTCGGTGTCGCGCTTGAAAAACTGGCGGCGGCGATCCCGGACTATTTCGCCGCGGTAAAGTAGAACTTTTTTTCAGATGATCAAAATCCCCGGTTTCGTCGACGCGCACGTCCATATCGAGTCTTCGCACCTCGTGCCGGAAGAATTCGGCAAAGTATTGCTCCGCCACGGAACGACGGCGGCGATCTGCGACCCGCACGAGATCGTCAACGTTTCCGGCGAAGACGGGTTGCGCTTTATGCTCGGAAACGCCAAAAAGTCGCCTTGCGATCTTTATTTCGAGTTGCCCAGTTGTGTCCCCGCGACCGGATTCGAGACTTCGGGGGCGGTGTTGACGGCAAAGGATACGGCGGAACTTTTTGACCGTTATCCGGAGTTGATCGGTCTCGGCGAAGTGATGAATGTCCCCGGCGTCCTCTACGGCGATGCGGAAGTCCTCGCCAAAATCGACGCGGCGAAAAGCCGCCGCAAGATCATCGAAGGGCATTTCCCGGGCGGATGCGGCGAAGCGTTGCGCCGTTACGCCGCAACGGGCATTACCTCCGATCACGAAAGTATGACGCGCGAGGAGGCGTTGGAAAAAGTTTCCTGCGGTCAGACGGTCTTTTTGCGCGAAGGTTCGGCGGCGAAAAATCTTGCGGCAATCGTCGGTGCCGTCACGCCGGAAAACGCCGATTTTTTCTGCTTTTGCGCCGACGACATTTCCGCCGCCGATCTGCTGGATGGCGGCGACATTCTGCGCTGTGTGAAGCTTGCGGTCGAACTCGGTATGGATACGGCTCTCGCGCTTAAAATCGCCTGCGACAATCCGCGGCGTTATTTCCGTTTGCCGGTCGATGAAACGACTTATGTGTTGCTCGATGAAACGCGCGATTTCGAGATCGTCAAGGTGGTGAAAAATGGTCTCAAATTCCGTTAAATTGCCCGATTTGAAAAAATTCGCCTTTCCGCCGCCGCCCGAAAACGGAAAAGCGCGCGTGATCGGCATTGTCCCCGGTCAACTCGTGACGGAGCACCGTGTCGTTCCCGTCGCGGAACTTTCCTCTTGCGGCATCGCCCGGCTCGCCGTCATCGAGCGGCACGGCAAAAACGGCAATATCGCTTACGGCTATGTTTCCGGCACGGGGATCGTGCGCGGCGCGTTCGCAACGACGATCGCCCACGACTCCCATAATTTGCTGATACTAGGCAAAGACGACGCGTCGATGCGTTTCGCCGCCTCGGCATTGCAGAAAATAGGCGGTGGCGCCGTCGCCGTGCTCGACGGAGAAATTCTCGCGGCGATGCCGCTTCCCGTCGGGGGGTTGATGAGTACGCAGCCGGCGGAAATCGTCGCGGCGCAGGATCGTGAACTCAAAATCGCGGCAAAGACGCGTCTCGGCGTCACATTGCCGGAGCCGCTGACGACGCTCTCTTTTTTCGCCTTGCCCGTTATCCCCAGTCTGAAATTGACCGACAAAGGGTTGTTTGACGGCGAAAAATTTGAGTTCGTGCCGCTTTATTTCGATTAGAATTTTTCCGCATTTTCGCGCGGAATGACGAGATATCCGTAGTGAAGTTTGCCGCCGTTGCGGTAGAAATCCAGCACTTTTTGCTGAAACGGATTTTTTTCGGCGACGCTTTCGGGATCGCGTCCGGCGAAAATGCGCCACAAAACATCCGATTCGTGCCGCGTCGGGATCAGTTTTCCCAGTTTCCAGACTTCGCGGATGTTGCTCTTTTGCGGCAGAAATCCATCCAAAGCGGGGTCGAAGATCCACGAGTCGCTGATGACGGCGCGGTAATCGTAATTTTTTTGGTAACGTTTGAGCCAGAGTTGGAGTTTGTGCAAAGATTCCCGGCAGGCGTCCGGCGTAAGCGGCTCCCCCGCGTAGATGTGCAGGTCGATGACGGGATCGCCCTTGGCGACGTAAGGCGACAAATCAACCTCCTCCCGATAGAAATCGGGCAGTTGAAACTGCAATCTCCCCAACTGGACAAGTTGCGCCGCGACGTGATGAAAATACCAGCCGAAAACATTGTCGTCAAAGCGCACTTCGCCGTAAAGGTCGAGATAAAACTGCGCCCAATGACCGAGGTCGCGCCAGACTTCCTCAAAGTCGCTTTTTGCATACTTTGCGCGGGCAAAATTCGCTTTTGCCGCCGGATACGAGAGAAAAATGAGCAGTGTGTGAAATTTTTTCAGATCGACGGGGGAAAAAAACGCCCTGCCGCAGTCGATTTTGCCTCTGCCGCAGGAAATGGCGTTGCAACATTCAACGGTGAGGGCGGCAAGTTTGTCGTCGTCTGCGATTTTTTCGTAGAGGATTTTCAGAGTTTTCAACGCGGATGACGGGACGTTTCCGGCGCGGGCGGATTCCTCCGCCACTGAAAAAGCGGGCAACCGGTCGATGGCGTAAAACACAGATCACCTTTTCATCTTTTCGATGACGTTGGTCGTGGAAAATCCGCTGACAAAGGGCATGAAAACGATTTTGACCTGATTCTTTTCCAGCGCGGCACGCTCGGAAGCGTCGAGTTTTTCCAAAGAGTAATCACCCGCTTTGGCGTAGACGTCGGGCGCGAGCGCGGCAAGTTCTTTGTCGCAGCGGCTGCCGTCGAAAATCACCGCTTTGTCGACCGCTTTGAGTTGCGTGAGCAAATAGGCGCGGTCGTTTTCCGCGTTGACGGGGCGCGAGGGCCCTTTGAGCGCGCGCACGGAAGCGTCGGAATTGACCAGTACGAGGAGCGCGTCGCCGAGTTTGCGCGCTTCGGCGAGATAACTCGCGTGACCGCGGTGCAGGATGTCGAAACAGCCGTTGGTGACGACAAGCGTTTTGCCCTGCGCTTTGAGTTGACCGCGGTAGGCGACGGCTTCGCCGAGCGACAGGACGTCCGCCATCGTTACTCCCCCATCCCGCGGACGATGATGCCCGCTTCGTTGAGGAGTTTCATCGAAACGTCGTCGATCGAGTAGTGCTGATGATAGACCACTTCGACGATGCCGGCGTTGATGATCATTTTGGCGCATTGCAGACAGGGACTGAATGTCGTGTAGATCGTCGAACCTTTGACCGCAATGCCGTGATAAGCCGCCTGGACGATCGCGTTTTCCTCGGCGTGACTGCAAAGACACGCCGAAAGATCGTGACCGGAGGGCGTATCGGAGTTGCAGCGCGGACAGCCGCCGTCACAGCAGTTGCGGATGCCGCGCGGCGTGCCGTTGTAACCGGTCGAAATGATCCGGCGGTCGCGCACCAGCACCGCCGCCACCTGCCGGCGCGAGCAGTTGCTGCGTGCCGCCGCGACGTGGGCGATGTCCATGAAATAGTGATCCCAGTCAGGCCGCGTCAGGTGAATTTCGCTCATGATCAGCAATTCCTTTTATTTGAGATTGGTGTAGACAGCGGGGCGGATATAAACTAATTTGGTGAGATCGTTGTCAAATGCGATGCTTGTATTGCGCGCCAACGCGGCGGTATCGGCTTTTTCGACCGGGACGACGCCGACGTCCGGGGGGAGGATCGCCTTGACCGCTTCAAGATCGTGCTTGTAGCAGACGAAAGCCTCGTCCTTGTGGTCGGCGAAAAACGTTTCTGCTTCCGTTGCGTTGAGCACGTGCGTTTCTCCTGTCGGGACGGCGGCGCCGTTTTCGCGTTTCAAGCCGAAATAGAGCAATTCGTGATTGCGTCCGTCGTAGAGCGCGCCGATGCGGTCGCTTTGCGGCGCACCGCAACCGAGTGCGACCGCGCCCGGCACTCCGCGGCAGACCACGTTCTTTTTGCCGAAGCACCAGCCGGAAACGAGCGCGGCGACCATGCGGAGCGCGGTGAAACTTCCGGGCCCTGTGCCGACGCTCCACTGATCGACATCGTCGAGCAACAAGGCGTTTCCGGCGAGTTTCCCCGTGATGAAACCGGGCAATGCGGCGGCCTCTCTGCCGTACATTTCAGTATGGGCGTCGATGAGAACGGCGTCATCTTTGAGGACGGTCAGCGCGATGCCGTCCGGTTCGGGATTCAAAACGGCGCAAATCATTTATCGGCACTCCTTCAAGATCTGATCGATGAGTTCAGTGTCGCTCAAACGTTTGCGTTCGGCGATCACCTTGCCGTCGGAAACGACCACTTCCGCCGGCATCGGGCGCAGGTTGTAGACTCCGCCCATCGAGTAACAGTATGCGCCCGCGTTGCGGATCGCCAGAAGATCGTATTCCCGTATCTCCGGCACTTCGCGCTGTTCGGCGAAGCGGTCGCCGGTCTCGCAGATGTTGCCGCAGACGTCGTAACAGAGTTTTTTGCCGTCGGGATTGGAGAGGTTGTCGATCCGGTGGTACGCCCCGTAGAGCATCGGGCGGATGAGCTGGGGAAATCCCGAATCGCATCCCGCGATCAACCGTTCGCGGTTGTGCTTGATCGTGTTGACTTCGACGACGAGGTGCCCCGACTGCGCGACGAGGAATTTGCCCGGTTCAAAGAGGAGATCGAGCTTCCTGCCGTAATTTTCGCAGAAGCGCGCGAATTTTTCGGCGATGACTTTGCCCATCGCGACGTAGTCAATCTCCGCTTCGTCCGGCTTGTAGGGGACTTTGAAACCGCCGCCGAAATCGAGCATTTCAAGTTCGGGGAAGTTTTCCCGCGTCGCGATCGACATCAGTTTGTCCATCGCGGCGTAGACCGATTCCGCGTGTTGAAGACCGCTGCCCGTATGCTCGTGCAGTCCGACGACGTGGAGATCCCCCGCTTTCACGAGCGATTTGACTTCTTCAAGATCGTCGAGCAGGATGCCGAATTTCGTCAGCGCGCCCGCCGTCATCGTGTGGATGCTGTCGCCGTCGCAGACGTCGGGGTTGAAACGCAGACAAAGTTTCATTCCCTTGTGGTCGCGGGCGATCTTGCGCAGCCGCGAGAGCGAACCGATATTCATCAATACCCCGGTCTGCCGTACTTTTTCAAATCCGGCGTCGGACATATTGTTGGCGGTGTAGATGATGCGCTCTTTGGGGAAGCCGAGTTGCAGGGCAAGTTCGACTTCGGCGGGGCTGACGGCGTCGATGCCGGCGCCCTGCGCGAGGAGCGTTTTCAAAATGCCGATCTGGTAGTTCGCTTTGAGCGCGTACTGGATTTTGAGCCGGTCGCAGGGGATGAAATCAAAGAGGTCGCGGTAACGCGCCGCGATGCGGTCGGCGTCGTAGACAAAAAGCGGCGTCCCGTATTTTCGGGCAAGTGCCGTCAAGGTGGAATCGGAAATCATCGTTTATTTCTCCGGGTACTTGCCGATGAAAGCCATCAGGACGAGATCGTCTTTACCGACGTTTTTGATCGCGTGGCCCGCGCCGTTGCCGGTGAGCAGCGTGTCGCCGGCGCGGAGGATTTCGGTTTTGCCGTTGTCGTCGGCTTCGGCGGTGCCGGAAAGGATGAAAAAAATTTCCTCCTCCTGGTCGTGACGGTGGAAACCGATCGAGTTGCCGGGGGCAAGTGTGATACGGCTGCACAGCCGCGTCGCCGAGAGCATTTCCTTGCCGGGTTCCCACAGGTGTTCGATTTTGACCGTGCCGACGCCGCCGCGCATTTCTTCGCGGAGGTCGAGCCGGTATTCATTGGAATGACGGATCATCAAATTACCTCAAAAACAATTGTTGAAATGAAACGTGCTTAAATAAAATATACCTTGCGCGCGCGAATTTTTCAATCCTTGTTTGGAAAAATCCTCGTTGTTGTGCTATGTTAATAAATTGCATTGTTGATTTTTTGCGGAAAATGTTATGAAATCAAGTTTTGAAGACCGGTTGATCAGGCGTTGCGGCGAGGCGAATCTCAAAGCGGCGAAACAACTGCTGAAAAATCATTTTCTCCTCGGTGCCTGGCGCGATCAGGAGAATCGTCTCTGCGGCCGTTTCGCCAATCTTTCCGGCGCGCCGGTCGAAACGGCGGTCGAGACCGGCGACGAGGCGACATCGCGTTGTACTTGCCGCGACGAAATGCCGCTTTGCAGTCACGGCGCCGCGCTCGTGATGTACGCGGGGAGCATCGCCGCGCGCCGACGGCTCGTCGAGCCGCCGCCGAGTTATTACGCCGGGATGAAGCGGGAGGATTTTGCCAAACTCGCCGCGCGTTGCCGTTTGCCCAAGGCTTATCTGGAAATCGAGGCGTACAGCAATTTTCCGCACGTTCCCAGCAAGTGGGAAAACGTCACGCTCGCCGTCGCGCTTTACGGCGAGGGCAACCGCAAGTATCTGGGCAATCTCAATAACTTGCGCAAACTTTATTTCGACAAAAATTTGAGTGTCACGCTCCGTTATGAGAACTTTTCCTTGCAGGAGCAGCAGATCATCCGCTTCCTCGCGGTCAACGGCGAAGTGTGCGGCGGTCACGTGACGCTCGACGCCGAAGCGACGGCGGAATTTTTTCATACCTTGATCGACTTCCCCCGCTTTTTCAAAGACGGCAAGCCGCTCATCGTCCACGGCGAACACGCGATGCCGGTACTGTTGACTTCGGGCGCGACGCTTCACCCCGGATTTATGGTCGGCGGCGCGGCGATCGCCGCCGGAAGCGTCAAAGTCGTCGCGGGGCGCGCCGGGTGCTGGCTCGGCCGCGACGGAGAATACTTTTTCATCCCGGCGACCTGCGAGATCACCTTTTTACGCAATTTTTTCCGATCAAGCGCACACCGCGTCCCCGAAAACACGACGCGGGAGGAGTATCTTGCGCATTTCCCTTTTCCCGTCATCCCGATGCGTTCTCCGGAGCCGAAAGTCGTGCCGCCGCAGATTTTGCTCGACGGCAAAATCGCCGACGGCGCATTGCTGCTTCAAGTGCGTTATCTCTACGACGATCAGTTGTTGCCGATGCACACGGGTTCGCTCGGGAGGAACGGCAGATTTTTCTACAAGCGCGACCGCGAACTGGAAAATCAGTTTGAGACGGCACTTGAACTTTTCGGCTTTCAGTTTGTCGGCAACGAGGCGAAACTGGATTGCTCCGCCCAGTGGGGGCAGGCGGGATTTTTCCTCGACCACGTTTTGCCGGACTACCTTGCGCGCTACCCGCAGATCGCGCTCGGCGCGACGCTCGGCAAACTCTGCCGCGGCGGAGACGGTTTGCCGGATATCCAAATTCAGTTTTCGTTGCAGAAAGAACTTGACGACGGTTACATTTTGCATTACGACATCGTCGGTGCGGGAGAGCATTTCGTCTGGAAAGATATCGCCGATTGCGCCGCGATCCACGGGGATTACGTCGTTTCGGAGCGCGGACAAATCCTGCGCATCGGCGATGCCGCGGGCAGGCTTTTCCGCGCGTTGCCGTCGGTCGTGCGCGACCGCAACGATTTCGCGCAGACGTTTGAATTGCCGCGCTGTCATTTCGATTATTTTCTCGCGCTGACGCGCGAAATTCCCGGCGCATTGTCCGCTTCGATGATGAAAAGCGACGTGCCGCTGATCGCCGCCGCACCCGAATTTTGTTTCGCGGGCGAGTTGCGCGATTATCAGAAAGAGGGCGTCGGTTTCCTCCAATGGATGTGCGACCGCAACTACAATCCCTTGCTCGCTGACGAAATGGGGCTCGGCAAAACGGTGCAACTGCTCGCCTTGCTCGCTTCGCGGCTCAAACGCGGCGGCGCGCCGGCGTTGATCGTCTGCCCCGCTTCGCTCGTCGTCAACTGGGAGCGCGAGGCGCGCCGTTTCGTCCCCGATTTCACCGTCGCCGCGCCGATCGGCGCGGAGCGCGGCGCGTTGCTCAAAAAAGAACTCAAATGCAATTTGCTGATCCTCTCTTACGCGGCGGCGCGGTTGAGCCGCGAGGATTTGGCGAAAACGCAGTTTGAATACATCGTCCTCGACGAGGCGCAGCACATCAAAAATCCCGGTTCCGGCAATGCGAAAAACTGCAAGCATCTGAAAGGGCGTCACCGGATCGTACTGACCGGCACGCCGCTGGAAAATTCTCCGGAGGACTTGTGGAGCGTGATGGATTTTCTTCAACCGGGAATGCTCGGCACCTTGCCGGAATTCCGCCGCCGTTACGCCGATATCGCGACGAATGACGAGTTGAGTGCCGATCTCGCGTTGCGCGTTAAGCCTTTCTGCAAGCGGCGCACCAAAAGTGAAGTCGCATCCGATCTGCCGCAAAAGAGCGAATTGACGCTCTACTGCGACTTTGCCCCCGATCAGAAAAAACTCTACGATGACGTGCTCGCCGAGGGGCGGCGCATCCTTGCGCGGTGCAAAAAAGACGACGCCCGCGGCAATACGGCGATTTTCACCACTTTGCTGCGTCTGCGTCAGGTGTGCTGCAATCCCGCATTGCTGCCCGACGGCAGCGGAAAGAACGTTTCCTCCGCCAAGCAGGAGTTGCTGACGGAATTGCTTCACGAAAACTTTGACAGCAGTCACAAGGTCTTGCTTTTCAGCCAGTTCACGACGCTTTTGCAGTCGCTTATCCCCGCGCTTGAAGCGGAAAATATCCGCTTTGAGTACCTCGACGGCGCGACGACGAAACGGCAACAGCACGTCGATCACTTCAACAACAATCCCGACATCCCGCTATTTCTTTTGAGTCTCAAAGCGGGCGGCACGGGATTGAATCTCACTTCCGCCGACCGCGTCATCATCTACGACCCGTGGTGGAATCCCGCCGTCGAATTGCAGGCCGCCGACCGGACGCACCGCATCGGTCAGACGCGGTGCGTGACGACAATCAAACTCGTCGTCCGCGACTCGGTCGAGGAAAAAATTCTGGAATTGCAGGGGCGTAAGCGCAAACTTTTCGATCAACTGGTCGAAGCGCCGGGAAGTGCCGATCTTTCGCTCGAAGAACTGCGTTTCCTGTTGGAGGACGCGCAATCGTGAAGATCGTCGTCATTATGGGCCCGACCGCTTCCGGCAAGAGCGAAATGGCGTTGAAAATGGCAAAAGAGCGCGGCGGAGAGATCGTTTCCGCCGACTCGATGCAACTCTACCGCGGCTTGGAGATCGGCACGGCGCAACCCTCTGAAAATGATAGACTTCGCGTGCCTCATCACCTCGTCGGCTGTTTCCCGATCGCGGAAAAGATCGACGTCTACCGCTACTGCGAACTTGCCGACGCCGCGATCTCCGATGTCGCCGCAAGAGGAAAATTGCCCATTGTCTGCGGCGGCACGGGGTTTTATCTCAAAGCGCTTCTGCGCGGTCTGGACGATCTGCCGGGCGATGCCGCATTGCGTCGGGAACTGGATGAAAAATACGATTCCGACGCCGGATATCCTCTGCTTGTAAAAGAAATGGAAACGCTTGATCCCAAAGGACTTGAAAAGTGGAAACTCTGCCGTCGCAAATTGATCCGCGCGTTGGAAGTGCGGCTGCTTGCCGGCAAGTCGATCCTCGACTTGCAACAAGGGCAGGGGGCGTTGCGTTACGATGCGGAAGCCTACCGGCTGGAAATGCCGCCGGAAACTTTGCGCCAAAGGATCGAAGCCCGGGCAAAAAAGATGTTGGCATCGGGGTGGATAGAGGAGGCGCAAATCGCTCTTTCTCAAGGACTTCTTGATACGCCGACGGCGCATCAGGCGATCGGCTACCGCGCGATCGGCGAATATCTCGCGGGCAAGATCGACCGCGGAAAATTATTGGAAAGCATCGTCACGTCGACCAGCCAGTACGCGCGCCGTCAGCGCACCTGGTTCCGCCATCAGCACCCCGAAGCGCAACTTGTCGCGCTTTAAGGTGCTTTTTGACTTGTAAAAACGCTTTTGCGCGTGTATATTATTACTTAACCGTGGTATAAAACCTTTGTGCCGTGTTTTCAGCGGGCGCGTGGTCGTGGAATTCGGCCGCTATCAGTTGCCGGTTCAGTCGGCGATTGATACCGGGATTCCGCGCGAAACTCCCGCTTGCAGCGACGATCAAAAAGTTTTATCCATAAAACCGGAAACCAAAATGAAAGGGTTCAAATCAAAATGGCTGAAGAAAAAGTGATCTTTCAGTTCGACGGCGACCGCACGATGGAAATTTCCAGCGGCAAGGTCGCAAAACTCGCCAACGGCGCCGCGCTCGTGCGTCTCGGCGACACCATCGTGCTCGTCACCGCGTGCAGCGGTGCTCCGCGCGAAGGTTCCGACTTTTTCCCGTTGCAGGTCGACTACCGCGAGAAGTACAGCGCCGCGGGCAAATTCCCCGGCGGCTACATCAAACGCGAAGGCCGTCCGTCGACCAAGGAGATCCTCACCTGCCGTATGATCGACCGTCCGATCCGTCCGCTTTTCCCGAAAGGCTTTTTCGATGAAGTGCAGGTCTGCGCGACGCTGCTTTCCGCCGACGGCGTCAACGAGCCGGACGTGCTCGCGATGCTCGGCGCTTCCGTCTGTCTGATGCTTTCGGATATGCCTTTCCAGGGCCCCATCGGCGCCGTCCGCGTCGGTCTCGTCGACGGCAAGTACGTCATCAACCCGACCCGCGCCGAAATGGAAAACAGCAAACTCGACCTCATCTACGCCGGCAGTCCCGACAAGGTGATCATGATCGAGGGCGAGGCGGAATTCGTCACCGAAGCGCAGATGCGCGAAGCGATGTACGCCGCCAACGAGGCGATCAAAAAGCAGTGTGCCGCCCAGATCGAACTCGCCGCCAAGGCGGGCCGTCCGAAAAAGGAATACAAACTTTTCCCCGTGCCGGAAAATCTGCAGAAACGTCTTGAAGCCGTCTGCGCCGACCGCATCGAAAACGTCTGCACCATCCCCGGCAAGGAAGACCGTCAAGTCGCGCAGAATGCGTTGCTTGCCGATGCCCGCGAAAAACTCCGCGCGGAATTTGCCGATATGAGCGATGCGGACTTCCTCCTCGAAACCGCCAAGGGCTTCGATGATTTCATCCGCACCGTCACCCGCAATGTCATTTTGACCAAACAGTTCCGTCCCGACGGCCGCTCGATCACCGAGATCCGTCCGCTTTCCGCCGAAGTCGGCGTGCTCCCCGTCGTTCACGGCAGTGCGCTTTTCAGCCGCGGCGAAACCCAGGCGCTCGTCATCGCCACGCTCGGCAATGACAAGGACGCGCAGGAATTCGACGACCTCAGCAGTCCGACCGGACTCGGCGTCAAACGCTTCTATCTGCACTACAATTTCCCGAATTTCAGCGTCGGCGAAGTCGGCCGCATCACCGGTCCCGGCCGCCGCGAGATCGGTCACGGCAATCTTGCGGAGCGTTCCGTTTCCAAGGTCGTGCCCAAGGATTTCCCCTACGTCATCCGCTGCGTTTCCGAGATCATGAGTTCCAACGGCTCGACCTCGATGGCGAGCGTCTGCGGCGCGACGCTTGCGCTGATGGATGCCGGCGTGCCGATCACCGCTCCCGTCGCGGGTATTTCCTGCGGTCTGGTGACCGGTGACAACGGCGAACGTCTGCTGCTTACCGACATCATCGGCGCCGAGGACCACTTCGGCGATATGGACTTCAAGGTCTGCGGTACCCGCGACGGCATCACCGGATTCCAGCTCGATTTGAAGTTGCCCGGAATTCCGATCGACTTGCTCTGCGAGGGTATGGAGCGCGACCGCATCGCGCGTCTCAAAATCCTCGACGTGATCGAGGCGTGCATCGCCAAGCCGCGCGCCGAGATCAGCCCGCGCGCTCCGCGTCTTGACGTCGTCAAGATCAATCCGGAAAAGATCGGTGCCCTCATCGGCCCCGGCGGCAAGAACATCCGCTCGATCACCGACGAGACCGGTGCTTCGATCGACGTCGCCGAAGACGGCACCGTCAAGATCATGGCGTCGAATCTCGATCAGCTCAACGCCGCCAAGGAGCGCGTCCTCGCTTCGACGGCGGAGGCGGAGATCGGCAAAATTTACCGCGGCAAAGTCGTTACCGTGCGCGATTTCGGTGCTTTCGTCGAAATTCTGCCCGGTCTGGACGGCTTGCTCCACATTTCCGAAATGGCGGACTACCGCGTCAACAAGGTGACCGACATCTGCAACGAGGGTGACTTTGTTACCGTCAAGGTGATCGACATCGACTCGACCGGCAAGATCCGTTTGAGCCGCAAGGCCGCGCTCAAAGAAATGGGCGAGTAAATCCCGTTGCGTTTTTCGCAAAGGGGCGTTGCAGAACTTCACGGTTTGGCATCGCCCCTTTTTTTGACTTGAAAAATTATCGAGATAACGGCGGCTCCGCTTCGGTGGAGGAAAGGAATGTTGCGGCGATGACGGAATCATCTTTCAAAGACCTGCTTTCGTTTGTTCCGATGACCCGCGAGGAAATGGCGGCGCGTCACTGGGACGCGATCGACATTCTGATCGTGACGGGCGACGCCTACATCGATCATCCGAGTTTCGGGCCGTCGCTCATCGCCCGCATACTGCTCGACAAGGGCTACCGCGTCGGCATCGTCGCCCAGCCGGACTGGAAAGATCCCGACAGTCTCAAAGTTTTCGGGCGGCCGTTGCTCGGCATCGGGGTCGCCAGCGGCAATCTGGACTCGATGGTCAAACTTTATACCGCGGGGCGGCGGCTTCGCCGCGAAGACCTCTATTCCCCCGGCGGCAAAACGGGACTTTGTCCGCCGCACGCAACGGTAGTTTATGCGCAACTGGCGCGGCAGGCGTTCCCGGGGCTTCCCGTCATATTGGGCGGTGTGGAGGCAAGTCTGCGCCGCGTCGCGCATTACGATTACTGGCAGGATAAAATGCGCCCGTCGATGCTCGTCGATGCCAAAGCGGATTTGCTCTGCTACGGCTTGGGCGAGGAGACGATGCCGGAAATTTTCGACCGGCTGAAAAACCAACGGACGCTCGCGGGGATCAGGGGAACTTGCCGTTATCTCGGCGGCAGGGAAAGTTCGGATTTTACCGTCGATGAAAATGTCCTTGAACTTCCTCCATACGAGGAGATATGCTCGGATAAACTTGCCATTATGCGCGAGACGAAAATCATCGAAGCCGAGATGAATCCGTGGAACGGCCGCCGTCTCATTCAGCGCACCAACGGCCGCATTCTGCTCGTTGAACCGCCGCGCGTTCCGATGACGACGGAAGTTTTCGACCACGTTTCGGAACTGCCGTTCACCGGGCTTCCCCATTGGAGTTACAAGGAAAAAATTCCGGCGTGGGAAGTCATCAAGGATTCCATTCAGGTCGTGCGCGGCTGTCCGGGAGGATGCGCCTTTTGCGGATTGGTGGCGCATCAGGGGCATCACCTTGTTTCGCGCAGTTGCGCGAGCATCGTGCGGAGCATCGAAAAACTCACGCAAAAACCGTGGTTTCACGGCACGGTGAGCGACGTCGGCGGCGCGGCGGGCAACATTTACGGGCATCACCCCGTCGATATTGAAAAATGCAAGAAATGCAAACGTTACAGTTGTCTCTTTCCTCATTTCTGCCCCAATTACGGCATTGAGGAAAAACCGCTGATGGATCTGCTCGACCGCATCCGGCAGATCCCGCGCGTCAAACACGTTTTCATCAATTCCGGCGTCCGGCTCGATCTCGCCTTGAAACAGCCGCGCCAGACGGAAAAGATCATCCGCGATCACGTTTCGGGGCAGATCAGCGTCGCGCCCGAGCATCTCGACGGCAAAGTGTTGCAGTTGATGCGCAAAGGCGAACCGGGGGAATTCGACGCTTTCAAGGAGATTTTTGACCGCGTCAACCGTCAGAGCGGCAAAGAGCAGTATATGGTGCCATACTTTATTTCCAATTTTCCGGGCAGTACCGCCAAGGAAATGGAAATCGTCGACGAGTACCTCGAAAAATACCATTGGAGCCCCCAGCAGGTGCAGGATTTTATGCCGCTTGCGATGACGATGGGGTGCGCGATGTACTGCGCCGGGATCGCGCCGGACGGCACGCCGATCGAAGTCAGCAAGGGGCTTGCCGAACGCCGCAGTCAGCGCGATTTATTGCGTCGCGACCGTACCAAAAGTCAGAAACGCCCCGTTCCCGGCAACCGAAAGCCGGGCAAAAAGCAACGGTAAAAGACCGCGAACGCGACTTCAAAAGTTGAAGTAGATGAAAGGCGTGATCCTGGATAGGCTGAAAAGCGACATCAAGAGCAGCACAAACGCTGCGATCCACGTCGCGATATTGGCGTGTTTCTTTTGAGCGAAAGTATTGAGCGGCGGCAAAAGGAAAAGGATCCCGAACGCCGCGATCCAATAGAGGATATCCATCGCTGAAACTTCAAATCCGGCAAAATTTCCGGAAAACATCCCCGTGTAAACTTTGATGGCAGTCCCCAGAGATTCCGCGCGAAACAACACCCACGCCAGCAGGATAAATAAAAACGTGATCCCCCATCCCGCAACTTTCGGCATGGATTTTGCCCAGACCTTGCTCCAAAAATGATGGATCAGCATCGCGACTCCGTGAAGCACACCCCATAGGACAAACGTCCAGCCCGCGCCGTGCCACAAGCCGCTGATGAAAAAGGTGATCAAGAGATTGCGGCAGGTGCGCCACTGCCCGTTACGGCTCCCTCCGAGCGGAAAGTAGATGAATTGAGAGAGGAAACGCCCCAGCGTGATATGCCATTTCCGCCAGAATTCCTGAATGTTTCCGGCGCGGTACGGCGAGGAAAAGTTGACCGGCAGCTGGATGTTGAAAAGCAACGCGATCCCGATCGCCATATCGCAGTAACCGCTGAAATCGAAATAAATCTGCATCATATAGGAAAGTGCGCCGCTCCAACACGAGAGACAATCCGGTTGAGGTGCGGCAAAGAGCGTGTCGGCGGCGATCGCGAAATGATCCGCCAGTAAAATCTTTTTCGCCAGCCCAGCCGCAAAGATGAAAATGCCGGATGAAAAATTGAGCATATTGATCTTGCGGTTTGCCGGATCGGCAAACTGCGGCATCATCTCCTCCGGAAGCACGATCGGACCGGCGATGAGTTGCGGAAAAAAAGTCACGAATAAAGCGTAGGTCAGCGGCGAATAGCGGTCTTGCAGACGTCCGTTGCAGATGTCGGAAAGATAGGCGATCTGCTGAAACGTATAAAAACTGATTCCGAGCGGCAGTAAGATATGCTTCAAAACGAACGACGTGCCGAAAATGGAATTGATATTGGAAACGAAAAAGTCGTAGTATTTGAAATATCCCAGCAACGCCACGTTGAAAAGGATGCCCAGCCACAGCAGAAATTTCTGCCGTCGGACAAAAAGAAGTCTGCCGAGCGAAAAATTGACCGCGAGCGACGAGAGCAGGATCAACAGATACATCCAATTGAAATATCCGTAAAAAATCAGCGACATTCCGAGCAGATATCCCTGCGCCAGACGGAGAAAACGTCCGGCGAGAAGATAATATCCGGCAACGCAGAGCGGGAGAAACAGCAAAATGAAAATATAGGAGCAGAACAGCATTTTATTTCTCCGTTTTTCCGCAGCATTTGCGATAATAGGGCAGGCACATCTCGGCTTGCTTCAACAGCCGTTGATTTGCCGCCGCCATCGCCGCGAGGCTGGCGATTTTGTGATCCTGCCGGGCGATGGAACCTAAAATCTCACGATTGGTTTTTTGATTGTAGTGGGAAATATCTTTGTAGCGGTCGAAATCCGAGATGATTTTCGTGTCATCCTGAAAGTCATGCAGAGAAACATTCGGCAGAGTTTCGACCGCTTGTGCAAGAGAAAGCCGTGCGTTTAAATATCCCGTTATATCGCCGTATTCTTGCTGCATTGACCAGAAGCAGGCACTGTACGGAGGCAGAAAAAGATCAAAGTGGACTTCCGGATGCGCTTTGATATGGGAGATGAGCCTTTGATCGATATTCTGCACAAATGCGTCATTCAGCGGGGCAGGGCGCATTCTTTCATTTTTTCTGATTGCGTTTTCAAAAGTCTTCCGGGAATATTTGAAACGCCAGAGTTTATCGCAGAACATCCGGTTGCGGTCTTTTTCCAGGTTTGCGCCTTTCGTATCGGCGGAGGCGAGATTGGTTACGATCAGATTGAAAACCGCCTCCGCGGTGTTTTGAGAGTAAAAATACTCCCAGGACCATTGCCTCTGATAGAGATAGTGGTAATCACGCCAATGGGCTTGACGAGAGGAGGAATATCCCCAGAGATCCACTCCGATTATGATCCGGCGCAATCGGACATCGTTTCTTTTGAATATTTCCTGTAAAAATTGATCGACGTCTTCGCCGGAAAGTCCCGGTGCCGTCGCTTTGATCGTATCACCGCCAAGAGCATCGCAAATGTCTTTTAATTCAAAATTTTGACACATACTGCTTCCGATCAGCACGGTGTCGTAGGGCTCGTTTCGCAAAATCCCCGGCAGCATCGCGTAAGGGTTGCGATATGCCGTTTTGAGTCCGATCGTCCGGTGAAAAACGATGTAGGGATCCGTAAAAAGGACGATCCCTCCCCACAAAAAAAGGAGCGAAAACCATCCGGCTAAAAAAGAGATGACCCATTTCCGGGGAGATCGTTCCCTTTGGAAAAAATCGAGTTCCTGTAAGATTTTTTTCATAAATGGTCCAAAACGAACCGGCAATATTACCGAAAGGTTTGAGTTCTTACAAAACATTAAAATAGCATCTTCGGATGTTTTTTCAAATTTGTCTCTTTGAAGTGGCGAGAAAAATACGGAAAGTTTGAGAGGGAACTTCGGATTTTTTCTTGAAACTCTTTTCTTTTTGCGGTATATTTAATACAATAATATGGAAATTGATTTGACAGGAGTTTTTTATGTCCAAATTTTACGTTACGACCCCGATTTATTACGTCAATGACCGTCCGCATATCGGACACGCCTATACCACCGTGCTTGCGGACGTGCTCGCCCGTTATCACCGCAGTCTCGGCGATGACACCTTTTTTCTGACCGGTACCGACGAGCACGGGCAGAAAGTGGAAAAAGCCGCCGCCAAGCGCGGAATGGACAATCTCGCCCATTGCGACGAAACGGTCGTCCGGTTTCAGGAACTCTGGAAAAAACTCGGCATCACCAACGACCGCTTCATCCGCACGACGCAGGATTTTCACGTCAAAGTCGTCCAGCAGGTGTTGCAAAATCTCTTTGACCGCGGTGAGATCTACAAGGCGGAGTACACCGGATGGTACTGCGTCGGCGACGAACGCTTTTTCACCGAAAAAGATCTCGTCGACGGCAAGTGCCCCGAATGCGGCCGCGAAGTGCAGGCGATCAAGGAGTCGAACTACTTTTTTCGGATGAGCAAATATCAGGACTGGCTGATCGACTACATCAAAACGCATCCCGATTTCATCCTGCCGACATTCCGCGCCAACGAAACGCTCGGATTCCTGAAAAAACCGCTGAACGATCTTTGCATCAGCCGTCCGAAATCCCGTCTGGCGTGGGGCATCGAACTGCCCTTTGACAAGGATTATGTCTGCTACGTCTGGTTCGACGCGCTTTTGAACTACGTTTCCGGCGTCGGCTATTTGCAGGACGACAAAACCTTTGCGCGCTGGTGGCCCGCGACTTGCGAGTTGATCGGCAAGGATATTCTGACGACTCACAGCGTCTACTGGCCGACGATGCTCAAAGCGATGGATCTGCCGCTGCCCAAGACGATTTTTGCCCACGGCTGGTGGCTGACCGGTAACACCAAGATGAGCAAATCGCTCGGCAACGTGGTCAATCCGATGGATATGATCGCCAAGTGCGGCGTCGATGCTTTCCGCTATTTTCTGCTCGCCGAAATGTCGCCGGGCAACGATGCGAATTTTTCCGAAGAAACTTTTACGGCGCGTTACAACAGCGACCTTGCCAACGATCTCGGGAATTTGCTTTCGCGCGTCAACAAGCTGACCATCCGCGCGACGGGCGGCGCCGTGCCTGCCGCCGGAGTTTTGGAAGATTGCGACAAGGAGTTTCTTGCGGAAATCGAATCCGCTTCGGCCTTGATGCGCACGAGCCTCGGCGAGATGAAACTCGATCAGGGCATCAACGCCGTTTTGTCCGCGGTGCGCGCCGGAAACCGCTATCTGGAAAAATGCGCTCCGTGGGCACTTGCCAAAGAAGACAAGACTGAAAGACTTCATACCGTTTTGCATACGGCGGCGGAAGTCCTGCGCCGCGTCGCCGTACTGCTCAGCCCCGTGATGCCGGAAAAAATGGCGGCGCTCGGCGAGGCGATGGGCATCCGTGCCGACGAACTCGGCGCGATCAGTTCTCTGGATACGCCGTTTGACTGGTCGAACCGCACGATGAAAGAGATTGAACCGCTTTTTCCCCGTATCGTCGAGGAGAAAAAAGAGGAAGTTCCCGTCAAAAAGGAAAAGAAAGCGGAAAAAGCCGTCCCCGAAATGCCCCTTATCACGATCGAGGATTTTTCGCGCGTCGTCCTGAAAACGGCGAAAATCGTTTCCGCCGAAGCGATCCCCGATGCGGAAAAACTGCTGAAACTTCAACTTGATCTCGGTAACGAATCCCGCCAGATCGTCGCCGGCATCGCCAAAAGTTACGCGCCGGAAACATTGATCGGCAAGACTATCGTCGTCGTCGCCAATTTGCAGAAAGCCGTTTTGCGCGGCGTCGAATCCGAAGGGATGTTGCTTGCCGCCAAACACGGCAAGGAATTGAAACTCGTGACGATCGACGGCGATATCCCCGCCGGTTGCCGGATCGGGTAAGAGTTCGTTGCCAAATGGGAGCCAGAGGGGCTGATCGCCCCTCTGGACACCCTCAACCAGCCACGGGCCGGGTTTTGTACTGCCGCAGATATTTGCGGACTGACGCTTTTACTGCACTCCTTATCCCCGCAAATCTCCACGCTTTCGCGTTTCGTCCGCCTGACTGCTTGATATGCGTACCGCCTACGCCAATGTTTGACTCGCGGATGCCACCGCGAAAGGAACCGGGGGAAGTACCATATACGTTTTATTTGCCGTCGGATGCGAGTCGGTAGCCGACGAGCGCGCAGTCGGATGGGAGCGATT
>JAEDIJ010000015.1 GCA_016292515.1 Victivallaceae bacterium | reverse complement strand
CCGGCGACGACGTGACCCACCCGGTGCCGGACAACACCGGCTACATCACCGAGGGGCAGTTCTATCTGCGCAACGGCCGCATCGAGCCTTTCGGTTCGCTCTCGCGTCTGAAACAGCAGGTCAACGGCCGTACCCGCTCCGATCACCGCGCCATTATGGACGCGATGATCCGGCTTTACGCCGATTACAAGAGCACCATGGAAAAACAGTCGATGGGCTTCAAGATGTCCAACTGGGACAAAAAACTTCTGAAATACGGCGCGCGCTTTGAAAAGGAGATGATGTCGCTCGACGTCAACATCCCGCTGGAAGCCGGGCTCGATCTCGGCTGGCGCATCCTCGCCGACTGCTTCGAGCGCGCCGAAGTCGGCATCAAGAGCGATCTTCTTGCGCAGTACTGGCCGGAAAAATAGCGTATTATGGCGAAAATCAAATTCACCAAGCAGGAATTAAAGCATCAGCAGGACGCGAAAAAGCAATTTGAGCGTTTCCTGCCGATCCTGCAATTGAAAAAACAGCAGTTGCAACTGGAAGTGCGTTTGAGTGCGGACGCGCTCAACCGCAACCTTGAAGCGCAACGCCGTCTGCAATTCGATCTCGCTCCGTCGCTCGGCTTTTTCGATGATCCCGCCACCGTGGAAGCGGTGCGCGACGCCATTCAGATCGAGCGAGTCGAAACGGGGGAGGGCAACATCGCCGGCATCGCCATTCCGACTTACGACAAAGTCGTTTTCAAACCGTTTTCGCTTGACTTGTTTGCGACGGAGTGGTTTCTCGACGACGCCGTCGAAATGATGAAACGCGCCGTCGAGTTGCGCGAGGAATACCGCGTGATCTCGCGTCAGCACGAATTGCTCAGCAAGGAGTTGGATACGACCAGTCAGCGCGTCAATCTCTTTGAAAAGATCAAACTGCCCGAATGCCGCGAAAACATCCGCCGCATCGGAATTATGCTCGGCGACGCGCAGACCGCCTCGGTCGCGCGGAGCAAGATCGCCAAAAAGAAAAGTTCCGCCGAAGCGGTGCAGTAATTCATAGAAAAGGGGGCAAGTCGGTCGATGTGCGCGATTTCCGGTATCGTTGACGCCGCGCTTGCGCCGGAAAATGCGCGCGGCGTCATCGACGCGATGAATCAGTGTCAGGCGCGCCGCGGTCCCGACGGAGAGGGGAGTTTTGTGGACTTCCCCGTCGCACTGGGGCATCGGAGGCTTGCCGTCATTTCTCCGCAAAACGGAGATCAGCCGCTTTTTAACGAAACGCGCGACGTCGTCGCCGTGGTCAACGGGGAATTTTACGACTACCTGACGACGCGCGGCGAATTGTGCAAAAAAGGTCACGTTTTTTCCACGCAAAGCGACGCCGAGATCCTCATTCACCTTTACGAAGAAAACGGCATCGACTGCGTCCGTCAACTGGACGGGATGTTCGCCTTTGCCTTGTACGACAAGGCGAAACGCCGCCTGCTTCTGGGGCGGGACAGACTCGGCAAAAAGCCGCTTTTTTACCGCTTGCTGCCGGGGAAACTTTGCTTTGCGTCGACACTTGACGCGATGCGTTGTGCGCCGGATTTTTCCGAGGAACTTGATCGCGAGGCACTTTCCGATTTCCTTTCTTTCGGCTACGTGCCGCATCCGGCGACGATCTACCGTCAGATACGGAAACTGCCTCCCGCGCATACGCTTACATTTGATCTTGCGTCGGGCAAAGGCGAAATTTCGCGCTACTGGCAATGCGATTTTTCGGAAAAAAGTCCGATTTCTTTTTCCGATGCGGCGCACGAATTGCGCAAAAAGGTGGAAGTTTCTGTCGCCAAACGACTTGAAGCGGACGTTCCGCTCGGTATTTTTCTTTCGGGCGGCATCGACTCCTATCTCATCGCGGCGACGGCGGCGAAGCAGTTGAAAGGCAAAGAATGCGATCTTTTCACGATCGGCTTTCCCGAACGCGCCTACGATGAAAGTGATGCCTGTCGCCGTCACTTCCAACTCTTGAAAGAGATCAATCCCAATTTGCGGCACCACTTGCGGCAGATCGACCCGGAGCATTTCAATCTGATCGACTTCTGCGCGTCGCACTTCGGCGAACCTTTTGCCGACGCTTCGATGATCCCGACCCACTTGTTGAGTGCGTTTGCCGCCAAAGAGATCACGGTCGCGCTTTCCGGGGACGGCGCCGATGAACTTTTCGGCGGTTACGACCGTTACCGCGCCGTAGAGTCGATGGCGCGGTTTCACCGGCTTTCTCCCGTGATGCGCCAGGCGGTGCTGCTGCTCGTCGGTCTTTTGCCCGCGGGAGGGGAGAGAACTTTTTGCGGCAGGGCGCACCGCTTTTTCGACGGTTTTGCCGCGACCTCGAAGCGGACTTATTTCAACTGGATCGACCGCGCGCCGGAGGACAAAAGGCAGTTGCTTTACGGCCGCCGCGCCGGAGTTTCGCCTTACCGTCATCTGGAAAATTTTGCCTTCACCGCGCAGGGCGACGCCGAAATGATGGCGGAATTCGATCTTACTCATTACCTGTGCGATGACGTCCTGACCAAAGTTGACGTTTCGTCGATGTATTACGCTCTGGAAGTGCGTTCGCCTTTTCTGGACGACGCCGTCGTCGATCTTTCGCGGAAGTTGCCGTGGCGTTTCAAGGTGGACGGTTCCAGCCGCAAAAAAATTCTCGGCGCGGCGTTTGCCGATTGTCTGCCGTCGTCGTTCCGGCGGGCGCGCAAGCGGGGATTCGGCGTTCCCGTCGCGCTCTGGCTGAGGTCGGCGTGGAAAGATTCCGCGGGCGAGGAACTTCTGCACGGCGCGCTCAGCCGTACCTGCGTCGTCGATCCCTTTGGCGTGCGTCGGCTATGGAGCGAGCATCAGTCGGGCGAAGCGGATCACAGTTATCTTTTGTGGCATTTGCTGACCCTTTCGCAGTTTTTGGGCAGAAAATGATCCAATTTCATCAAAGGAGTTTTACGATATGGAAAAATTAGTGATCATCGGCAACGGTCCCGCCGGAGCGACAGCGGCGATCTACGCGGCGCGCGCCAACTTGAATCCGCTTATGTTTGCGGGCAATCAGCCGGGAGGACTCTTGACGATGACGGGCAAGGTGGAGAATTTTCCCGGTTTCCCCGACGGCATCGAGGGCTTCGATCTCGTGATGCAAATGCAGGAACAGGCAGAAAAATTCGGCGCGCGCATCGAATATGAAACGATCGAGCGTTTCACGCTTGCTCCCGGGGGGATCCACCGCCTTGAAATCGCGGGCGGCGGCGTGGTGGAAACGCAGGCTCTGATCGTCGCTTCCGGCGCCAGCCCCCGTTATCTCGGACTTGCCGGCGAGGAAAAATTCCGCAATCACGGCGTTTCCGCCTGTGCCACCTGCGACGGCGCATTCTTTGAAAATATGCCGGTCGCGGTCATCGGCGGCGGCGACTCCGCGATGGAGGAGGCGAATTTTCTCACCCGTTTCGCGAGCGTCGTCTATGTGGTCCACCGCCGCGATCAATTGAAAGCGTCGCCGATCATGGCGGAGCGCGCCCGCAAAAATCCGAAAATCAAATTCATCTGGAACAGCGTCGTCACCGATCTTCTCGGCGGCGACGATCTGGAAAAACTTTCCTTGCGCAACGTGGTGACGGGCGAGGAAAGTTTCCTTGATTGCCGCGGATATTTCTGCGCGCTCGGGCATATCCCGAATACCAAGGTTTTCGACGGACAACTTGAAACGGACGCTTCCGGCTACATCAAACGCTTCGACGGCACGACGCGCACCAGTTGCGAAGGGGTTTTCGCCGCCGGAGATTGCGCCGATCCGCGCTACCGCCAGGCGATCTGCGCCGCCGCTTCGGGGTGTCAGGCGGCGATGGATGCCGAGCGTTATCTCGAAAGCCGCGCGTGAGCAACTTCCGTTTGATCCATTCCCCGCGCCGTCGCCGGATCGCTTTGCGGATCGCGCCCGACGGCGTGCTGGAAGTGCTCTCTCCTCGGGGCGTTGATTGCCGAAAACCGCGGGATCGTCGACCGTCTGATTTCCCGACATCAAAGGACGACGCCGGAAGCGATCGGCGAGGGGACGCTTTGTTTCTATCGCGGAACTCTTTACCCCGTGCAACTTTCTCACCGCATCATCGCGTTTGACGGGAAGTTTCTGTTGCCGGCGGGGAGTCCCGATCTGATGAAACAGGCATTGGAAACGCTCTACCGCAAACTGGCGGCGGCGTATATCCTGCCGCGCGCCGCGACGCTTGCCGCATCGTGCGGCGTAACGATCAAAGAGTGTGCCGTTTCCGGCGCGCGCAGTCGCTACGGCTCCTGTACGGCGCAGGGCAAATGCTCCTTTTCGTGGCGGCTGATCCAGTACCCCGACGACCTGATCGACTACGTGATCTGCCACGAACTTGCGCACCGCATCGAGATGAATCATTCGCCGCGTTTTTACCGGGTGCTGGAAAACTTTTTTCCCGGCTCGGAGCAAAAGAAAAAGCAACTTGCCGATTTCAGTACTACGCATAAACTTTTTTGAAACGATTGACGGAATCCCGTCGCCGTGATATATTAAATTGTCAACAGGAGAAATGTCACGATGACAATTGCATTGGCGATCATGAATTTTTACGATCACGGCGCGACCCGCCGCGATTTCCGCGATCTCGCGCAGGAGTTGGTTCAGCGCGGACATCAGGTCGTTATCCTTGCCAAAAGATGGCACGCGGAAATGCTTCCCGGTATCCGGCACGTCAAAATTTCCGTTTCCGGCATCGGAAAAACGGGGAAATTGCTCGCTTTCGGCAGCAAAGTCCGCCGCTATTGCCGGGAGAATTCCGTCGACGCGCTGGTCGCCTTTTCCCGTATCGAGGGTGCGGATTTCTACTATCTCGGCGATCACGAAGTCCACGCACACGCGCCGCATTGGAGCCGTTACCTGTCGCCGGGGTACTGGCGGGAAAAATTTTTGGAAAAGAGACTTTTTTCCCCCGCCGCGAAGACCAAGATTTTCGCACTTTCTCCCGGGCAGATCAAACGCCTCGGTGAAAAGTACCGCACTCCGGAAGCGCGTCTGGAATTGCTTCCTTACGGCGTTCCGGCGGAAAGTCACAGAATGAGTGAGGCGGAGATCCGTCTCGCCCGCGCTTCGTTGCGTGAAAGATATGCGATCAAAGAGCAGGAAAAAGTGCTGCTGATGATCGGTTCGGGATTTCACAACAAGGGGGTTGACCGGGCGATCACCGCTTTGAGTTATCTCTCCCGCGAGCATCTGCGGCAGTTCCGGCTGGTCGTCTGCGGCAAGGGGTCGGTTTCCAAAATGGATATGCTCGCGCGCCACTACAACGTGCGCGACCAGTTGGTTTTCGCCGAGGGGATATCGCGCAGTGCGCTTCTCTCGGCGGCGGATATGACGCTCTGCCTTTCGCGGCACGAATTTCTCGAAGAAACGCCGCTGGAAAGCATCGCCTGCGGTACGCCGGTCGCGATGACCGCGATGAATGAGTACGCTTTGTTTGCCGAAAAATCCGGCGGTGTCGTTTTGCCGGAGCCGTTTCAGTTGCGCGACTTGACTGATCTTCTGCATCGGCTTGCCGCGGAAGCGGATTTTCCGGAGGATCTGAAACAAAAAGCGATGGCACTGGATCCCGATCTTCTTTACCACCGGGTGCAGGTCATCGCCGACCGGATCGAGGCGTTGAAAAAATGATTTTTCTGACGGAAGTTCTGGCGAATGCGTGGAAAGGGCGCGATCCCTTTGAGGTACTCTTTGCGCTTGAAGGCGAGGAGTACCGCCGGGTCAAGAGCCGGCGCACGTTCCGCTTTGAGATCGACGGTCAGGGCTTTTTCGCCAAAGTGCATCGAGGGATCGGTTACCGAGAGATCTTCAAAAATCTCTTTTCGCTGAAACTTCCGGTCGCGGGGGCGGAAAACGAATACCGCGCGCTTTTGCGCCTTAAAGAACTCGGCATCCCGACGATGGAAGTCGCGGGTTTCGGCACGCGCGGCAAAAATATCGCGCACCGGGAGTCGTTTCTGGTCACGCGCGAATTGAAAAATATGCGAAGTTTGGAGGAGATCACGCTCCACTGGGCGGAAACGCCGCCCGATTCGGCATTGCGTCATACTCTGATTTGCCGTCTTGCGGAAGCTTCCGGAGCGATGCACCGCGCGGGGATCAATCACCGCGACTGCTACCTCTGCCACTTTCTGACTTCGCCGGACGATCCGGCAAAGACGCTTTACATCATCGACTTGCACCGGGCGCAGTGCCGCAAAAAAGTTCCCTACCGCTATTGGGTCAAGGATGTGGCGGGACTGCTCTTTTCCAGTATGAATTGTGCGATCACGCGGCGCGATGTACTGCGCTTTGTCCGGCTTTACTCCCGCACTCCGCTGCGCGAAGAATTTGCGCGCAACGGCAAATTCTACCGCGACGTCGCGCGCACTGCGGAAAAACTCTACCGCAAGGAATTCGGCAAGGAACCGCCGCGTTGGTTCTGATCACTTCCCCGCCGGGAAATGGGCGACTTCCACCAGAAAACGCGCCGCCATCTGCGGCCACTGCCAGGCGGTCGGGAGTTTTTTCGCCAAGTCCTGACCGTGATTGCCAATGGTGAAAATGTGCAGTTCCGCCGTCTTTTTCTGCGCCCACATCGACTGTGCGAAAACGATGCTGTTCTGCGCCGGAACTCCGCTGTCGGTCGCCGTATGCCACAAAAATACGGGCGGCGTCTTTTCGTTGACAAGGTGTTGCAGCGACAATTTTTTCAAGTTTTCCGGCGTGGCGTTTTCGCCGAGGAGATTCTGACCGCTGCCGCGGTGGGCGAAGTCGTCGGCGAGCGAGATGACGGGATAGCAGAGGATCATCGCGTCGGGACGCGCGCTCACGGCGTCCGCTTCGTCGCCGACTTTGACTTCGATCTGATCGTGAAGCACTCCCGCGCATCCGGCGAGATGTCCGCCTGCGGAAAAGCCGAGGACGGCGATGTGATCGGGGTCGATCCCCCAGCGGGAGGCGTTGGCGCGCAGCAGTTTGATCGCGCGCAAAACGTCGCGTTGCGGTGCCGGATAGCGCGCCGGAGCAACCCGGTATTCCAGTACGGCGGCGTTGAAACCGAGTTCCTGAAATTTTTCGGCGACTTTCATCCCCTCTCTCTCTGATGCGCGCGCGCGGTAGCCGCCGCCGGGGAGAACAAGGACCGTCCCCCGCTTCGCGTCGGCGGGATAAAGGAGCATATAAGGGGCGAACCCCTTGCCGTCAGTTTCCGGATGATCGGCGGGATAGAGCATAATTTTCTGTGCTTCCCCCGCCGGGAGGATGAATCCCGCACACGCCGCGACGAGAAAAATGAAGATCTTTTTCATAAAAAACCCTTTCTGTATGTGCAATAATATAATTTCAGAGCATCGCTTTTGCAAACGGGGGGTTGATTTCCGGCACAATGTATCTTATATTATATCTCTATAATATAAAGGAATTTTTGTATGCAGCAATTTATTCTTCCTGATCGGAAGATTTTTTTCGTCGGCGACCGGGTCACCATCAAATTGACCGGGATCAGCAAAGAAACCGAGGGCAAAGTCGTCCTGCGCACCAATCTGGGGCGCGCGGGGGAGCATCGTCAGGAAATGATGCTCGAAGCGACGGCGGGCATCCCCGTTTCGGGATTGGACTGGAACGACATCGAGCTTGTCCGCGACGGCGACACGGCGTCGATTACGCTGGGGTTGCCGGAAGTCGGCGTCTTTGAGGCGAAATGCTGTCTCATCCCTTCCGACGGGTCTCCGATCATCTGGGCGCAAAACGAAAACTTCTTTCTGAAAGTCGAAGCGGCGGAGTCCGTTTGCGGCAACTCGATCTACTCCGCCTTTGTCCGGCAATTCCGCGCCGGAATGGAGCGGGAAACTTCGGAGAAGCCGGTTCAGGCAGAAGCGGTGCTGGATGATCTGCGCTACACCGTGATCCCGCCGAGCGGAACTTTTCGGCAACTGATCGCCCGGCTCGATCATATTTTCGGTGAAATGCACTGCCGGATCCTGCAACTTCTGCCGATCCACCCGATCCCGACGCAGTACGGCAAAATGGGACGCTTCGGGAGTCCTTTTGCCGCGCTCGATTACTTCAACGTCGATCCGAGTCTCGCCGATTTCGACGAAACGGCGACGCCGATGGAGCAATTTTGCGAATTGATCGACGAAGTCCACGCGCGCCGCGGCAGGATCATGATGGACATCCCCGTCAATCATACGGGGTGGGCGTCGAAATTGCAGACGGAGCATCCCGAGTACTTCGTCCGCGAAAAGGACGGGCGTTTCGTCAGTCCCGGCGCGTGGGGCGTCGTCTGGGCGGATCTTTGCCGGCTGGATTATCAGAATCCGCACGTCGCGGAAATGATGGCGGAGGTTTTCCTTTTCTGGTGCCGCCGCGGCGTCAACGGTTTCCGTTGCGACGCCGGATATATGGTTCCCGAAAAGGCGTGGAATTACATCGTCGGCAGGGTGCGGAGCGAATTTCCCGACACGGTCTTTTTGCTGGAAGGGCTCGGCGGTCCCGCCGCCGTACAGGAGCGTCTGCTCAGCGTTTCCGGCTTGGACTGGGCGTACTCGGAACTCTTTCAGAATTACTCCCGCGATCAGATATCGGGATATTACCCCTATATGCACCACGTCGCCCGCAATTGCGGCGCGATGGTGAGTTTCGCCGAAACGCACGACAATCTGCGGCTCGCGGCGACTTCCCCGCGCTACGCCAAAGTGCGCTTTCTCGTCTGCGGACTGCTCGCGCTCGACGGCGCATTCGGCTTCGTCAACGGCGCGGAATTTTTCGCGACCGAAAAGATCGACGTCCACGGCTGCGGCGCGCTCCATTTCGGCGCGTCCTTTAACCTGATCGATCTGATCCGCCGGATCAACGACTGCCATACGTCGTTGAGCGCGTTCGCTTCCGGCGCGAAGCTCGCTCTGATCCAGCGGGACGGCGGCAACGTCATCGCCTTGCGGCGTATCGGCGCCGACGGCAAACGCGCGGTGGTATTGATCAATCTGGATTGCGAAAATCCGGCGGTCGTCTCGTTTTTCGCCGAAAATCTGCCGCAGGAGGGGCTCGACGTCCTCAGCGACAAAATGGTGCGTTTTGAGAAAAGCGGCAATCTCTACCATTACACTCTTCCGGCAGGGGAGGGCGTTTGCGTTTCCTTTGACGAAAAACTGGTTTCTGCGACCAATGAACCCTCGCGCATCTTGCGTCAGCGCGCTTCGGCGATGGCGCAGAGATTGGCTTTCAGGATGAAAGGCTTCACCGCCTGCGGCGAAGTTTCCGGCGAAGAGCTGATGGCGTCGCCCTTGAAATTCGCGGAGCGTCTCTCCGGGATCACGCCCGCCCCCGTTACCGTATGGAATACGGATTGCCGCGATGAAAACCGCGAAGTGATGATCCCGTCGTGCGACGCGCTCCTCGTGCGCAGCCGCGATCGGTTTCACTGCACGATCACCGATCACGGCAAGTGTATCGCTTCCTGCGAAAGCATCACGGGCAAAGAGGACGGGGAATTCATTTTAATTTCGCTGTTGCCCAATACCGGCACGGAAGTGCGGATTCTCGATATCGAGGTCTGCCGTTTCCCCGCCGGAAAAGCGGCGCACCGCTATCACGGCACGCTCTGGCAGTTGCCGCAGAGCAACAGCGACCGCGTCGAAATGGTCTGCGATACGCAAAAAGCGAAAATCTGTCAGTTTTTCGCCGCCGACAAGCGTGGCGGCTACACGCTCTTTCCCGCCGACTGGCGCAATCCCGACAGCAAGTACAACGCTTTGCTCGCCGTCAACTGGGAAAAACGCTATCCGACCGACCGCAAGGTGATTTTCAGCAACTTCAAGGCGTGGCTGGTCGTCAACGATTTTTCGCAGGAGATCAACGGGAATTCGCTGTTGAAATTCGTTTCCGGAAGCAACCGTTGCGGCAAGTGGCTCTTTTTCGTGCCGGCGGGGCAGGGACGCCGGACGCAACTGGAAGTGATGATGATGCACAGCGAGGAAACGAGTGCCGTCAAAATTTCCTTTTTCCGTCCGACGACCGCCAGCGACGGTCTGCTCGCCGACGATACCGCCGTCAAACTGATCATCCGTCCGGAGGTGGAAAACCGCGTCAATCACGAATTGACCAAGGCTTATCAGGGACCGGAGCATATTTTTCCCCACGCCGTTCACGCGCGTGACGACGGTTTCGGTTTTTGCGGCATCGATTTCCGTTTTTCCGCCGGGAAATACCGGAATGCGCCGGAGTGGCATTACTGCAATCAGCTTCCGCTTGAAGCGCACTACGGGCAGGATTGCCAGACCGACCGTTTCAGCCCCGGTTATTTCGAGGCTGAACTTTTCGGCGAAGACAGCGCGGAGCTGACGGTCGCCATCGCCGGAGAGAAGCCCGTCTTTCAAATGGAGTCCAACAAGGAATATCCGACGCTCCGCGAGATCGAAAAAAACAGTCTTGACGCTTTCATCGTCCATCGCGACGATCTTTCCACGGTGATCGCGGGGTATCCGTGGTTCCTCGACTGGGGGCGCGACACGCTGATCGTTTTGCGCGGCTTGCTCAAATGCGGTTTCGTCGAGGAGTCCGCAAAAATCATCTGCGCGTTTGCCCGCTTTGAGAAAAACGGCACGATCCCCAATATGATCCGCGGCAACGACGATGCCAACCGCGATACGAGCGATGCACCGCTCTACCTTGTCGTCGCCGCGCGCGACTATGTTCAGACGACCGGAAACCGGGATTTCCTCGCGCGCGATTGCGGTTCCGGCAGGACGCTCGAAACGGTGTTGCGGTCGATCGTTCAGCATTACCGCGAGGGGACGCCCAACGGGATCAAAATGGATGAGGAAAGCAAACTTGTTTTCAGCCCCGTCCACTTCACCTGGATGGATACCAACTATCCCGCCGGCACACCGCGCGAGGGCTACCCGATCGAGATCCAGGCACTCTGGTACGCGGCATTGAAATTCCTCCATTACGACGAACTTGCCGATGAAGTCTCATCTTCGATCGAAAAACTGTTTTTCAGCGACGGACGCTCCTTTGCTTCCGATTGTCTGCACGCCCGCCCCGGCGAAACTGCGGCGCACGCGGTTCCCGACGACCATTTGCGCAGCAATCAGTTGCTCGCCTTGACGCTCGATGCGGTCAAAACGCCCGCCTTGCGTGAAAAGATCCTCTTTTCGTGCGCCGAATTGCTCGTTCCCGGCGGCATCCGCACGCTTGCCGACCGCGATGTCTGCTACGAGTTGCCGATCGATTTCCACGGCAGACGGCTCAACGATGCGCGCCACCCCTACCGCGGCCGCTACGAGGGCGACGAGGATCACTGCCGCAAAGTCGCTTATCACAACGGTACCGTCTGGTGCTGGCCTTTCCCCGCTTATTGCGAGGCACTCTACCTTATGGGCGGTGAAGCGGTGCGCGAAAGAGCACTCGCGCTTCTCCTGTCGGGGCGGAAATACCTCGAAAGCGGCGTGTTGGGGCAGATCCCGGAAGTCGCCGACGGCGACGCGCCGCACGGTATGGGCGGATGCATTGCGCAAGCTTGGAGCACTTCGGAATTTTTCCGCGTCTATGAGATCCTCACTCAAAATCAGTAACGCCTGGATCGCCGACGGAAGCGGTGCGCCGCTTTTCAAAGGGGAACTCCTGATTTCCGGCGGTACGATCTCCGCTGTCGGGGCAGATGTTTCCGGCGGTGCCGCCGCCGACCGGACGATCGATCTGCATAAAAAGGTGCTCTGTCCCGGTTTCATCGACGCGCACGGACACTCCGATCTCGCGCTGCCGGCATACCCCGGGGGATTTTCCAAAGTTTCGCAGGGCGTGACGACCGAGATCGCCGGAAATTGCGGACTTTGCGCGTTTTGTCTGTCCGAACGCAACCGCGCGCATTTGGAAAATCTTTATGCCCGATACAATTTTCCGTTGAATTGGCAGGATTATCATTCCTATCAGACGGCGTTGCAACAGCGCGAAGTCGCCTTGGATCTGCCGTCGCTTTGCGGACACAATTCGTTGCGCGCGGCGATCGCGGGGTATGAAAAGGAGACGCTTTCCGCTTCGGAGTTGCGGGATATGTGCGCATTGCTCGACGCGCAACTGGGGCAGGGCGCGCTTGGACTTTCCGCCGGATTGCTCTACGTGCCCGGCATTTTCGCCACGACGGGGGAATTGGTCGAATTGATGCGCGTCGTTTCCCGGCACGATAAAATTTTCGCCACCCACTTGCGGAGCGAGGGCAAGATGTTGCTTGAATCGCTTGAAGAAACGCTCGCCGCCACGCGCGCCGCCGGCTTGAAGCGCGTTCAGATCAGCCACTTCAAAACCGCGGGGCGCGCCAACTGGGAAAAACTCGACGCCGCCGTCGCGCTGATCGAAAAGGCGCGTGCCGAGGGTATCTGCGTGACCGTTGACCGCTACCCCTACACCGAGTCGATGACCCAGTTGAGCGTTGTCCTGCCGGAAAAATGGGATGCGCTCCCCGACCGGACGATCCAGCAGAAACTCCAAAATGATGAAGAATGCCGTCTGCTCGTCGCCGAGTTGCGCGCCAACCGCACCTCCGATTACTGGCAGGGCGTCCGTCTGGTTTCCACGACGGGCAACCACCGCTCCGATGCCGGAAAGTTTCTCTCTGAAATTTCCGCCGATCCCGCGACACTTGTCGTTGAACTTCTACGGCACGACGCGCCCGGCACGACCGCCGCTTTTTCCGGAATGTCCCGCGAAAATCTCAACCGCATCCTTGATTTGGATTACTGTATGCCGGGAAGCGACGGTAACGCCCTCCCCCCCTCCGGCGATCCCAACGGCACGCACCCTCGCGCATTCGGTGCGATCGCCCGGTTTTTACGCCTCCGTCTCGACCGGACGGGAGATATCGGGCGAAGCGTTTTCCGCGCCACGGGGCTCCCCGCACAGACGTTCCAGTTGAATACCGGTAAGATCGCCGTCGGAGCCATCGCCGATCTCGTCGCCTTTGATCCCGACACGCTCGACAGCCGCGCCGATTTCACTTCTCCCTGCCGTCCCGCTGACGGCATCTTATTCACCATTCATCAGGGCAAAACCGTCTATCAGGCGTAACGCGGCAGGTACAAAGTCCTGCGCTGGTTGAGGGTGTTGAGAGGGCGGAATCAGCCACTCTCGCTCCCATTGCGCAAAAAAAAAGCTGTTGCTTCATAGATGCAACAGCCGGTCGATGTTGATGTGTTTCGTCAGGCGTTTTTGCCGCAACACTTTTTGTACTTTTTGCCGCTGCCGCAGGGGCAGAGGTCGTTGCGCCCGACTTTGGGGGCTTCGCGGTGAAACGTGACGATTTCGGGGGCTCTTTCCTCCTCGGGAGCGGGGAGGGCGTCTTCCTGCGGCGCGGCGAACTGTCCGAAAGTCTGATGCACCATTTCCTGCGGCATCGACGCGAGGAGTTCTTCCAGACTGGAAAGCCGGGTCATCGTGACGCGGAAAAGGCTGTGAGCGACATCGCGGTAGATCTGATCCATCATCGCCTTGAAAATCCCGAACGCCTCGTGTTTATATTCGACGAGGGGATCTTTCTGGGCGTAGACGCGAAGCGACATACTGGAACGCAGATTGTCCATCGCGTAGAGATGCTCCTGCCAGAGACGGTCGATGGCTTCCAATACCGTATGGCGGCGCAGGTAATCGAATTCGCTTTCGGGGAGGTCGCGGTTGCGTTCCTGATAAGCGGCTTCGATGCGGTCGACGATCTGCAAGGTCAATTTGTCGGCGTCGACGAGACGGCCGTCCTCGATGCCTTCGGTCAATTCCGACTGCTGGAAATTGAGCGGGAATGTCGTATTGAGATAGCCGAGCAGTTTCGAGAAGTCGAAATCGGCTTTTTTGCCGTCGGCGGCACTTTCGCCGGCTTTGAGGATCTCCTCCTCGACGACTTGCTCGATGATGCCGAAAAGGACATCGCCGGGCGTTTCGGAAAGGAGCGCGTCGCGCCGGAGCTGGTAGATGATCTCGCGCTGTTTATTCATCACGTCGTCGAAATCGAGCGTGCGTTTGCGGATGGCGAAGTGCTGTTGCTCGACGCGGCGCTGGGCGGTTTCGATCGACTTGTTGAGCCAGGGATGCTGTAACTCATCGCCTTCTTCCAAGCCGAAACGCTCAAAAATTTTGACAATCCGGTCGCTGCCGAAAAGACGCATCAGGTTGTCTTCGAGCGAAACGTAGAATTTGGAGGAGCCGGGGTCGCCCTGACGCGAGCAGCGGCCGCGCAACTGACGGTCGATGCGGCGCGAATCGTGGCGCGACGACCCGATGACGTGCAAGCCGCCGAGTTCGGCGACGCCGGGGGCGAGTTTGATGTCGGTGCCGCGCCCCGCCATATTGGTGGCGACGGTGACGGCGCCGATCGTGCCCGCGCGGGCGACGATCTCGGCTTCGTGCTGATGGTTCTTGGCGTTGAGGACGTTGTGGACGATGTTGCGCATTTTGAGCATACGCGACAGGATTTCCGAATCCTCGACCGAGATCGTGCCGAGCAGAACCGGCTGACCTTTGGCGTGACGCTCGATCACGTCCTTGATGATCGCGTTGTACTTTTCGCGTTTGGTCTTGAAAATCGAGTCGTTGTCGTCCTTGCGGATGCAGGGGCGGTTGGTCGGGATGACGATGACGTCGAGTTTGTAGATCTCCTGAAACTCGGCGGCTTCCGTTTCCGCCGTACCGGTCATACCGGCGAGTTTCTTGTACATGCGGAAGTAGTTCTGGATCGTGATCGTCGCCATCGTCTGGGTTTCCTGCTCGATGGGAACTTGCTCCTTGGCTTCAAGTGCCTGGTGAAGTCCGTCGGAAAAACGGCGTCCCGGCATCAGACGGCCGGTATGCTCGTCGACGATGAGAACTTTGCGATCCTGAACGACGTAGTTGACATCCTTTTCAAAGAGGCAGTACGCTTTGAGCAATTGCGACAGATCGTGGAGTCTTTCGCTCTTGGCGGCGAATTCCTCCTGAAACTCGTTTTTGCGCGTCACTTTTTCCTCGTCGGAAAGATCTTCGTCGGTATCGATCCGGTGGATCTCGCCGAGGAGGTCGGGGACGATGAAAGCCTCCGGATCATCGGGGGAAATTTCGTGACGCCCCTTGGCGGTGAGGTCGGCTTCGTGGGTCTTTTCGTCGATGACGAAAAAGAGATCGCTCTGGACTTCCTGCAACAAGCCGCGGTTGTTGTCGCTGTGGACGCGCGACTCGACTTTTTCCAGTTCTTTGAGGATCTCTCCGTCTTCGAGGATGCGGAGCAACTGCTTGTGGGTCGGCATCCCGAATTTGATTTGAAGCAGTTTGACGAGCGCGGCGTCGCGCTCTTCGGCGGAAGCCTTTTCGTCGGCAAGCACGCTTCTCGCTTCGTTGGCGAGCCGCGAGCAAAAGAGATTCTGCTTGTTGTAGAGCGAGGCGACCAGCGGTTGAAGCTCGTCGAACTGGTTGTCGGAACTCGGCACCGGGCCGGAGATGATGAGCGGCGTGCGCGCTTCGTCGATCAGGATGCTGTCGATCTCGTCGATGATCGCGTAGTAGTGATCGCGCTGGACGAGCTGTTCCTTTTCGGTCGCCATACCCATATCGCGCAGGTAGTCGAAGCCGAATTCGCTGTTGGTGCCGTAGGTGATGTCGCAGTTGTACTGCTCGCGGCGCACGTCCGGCGGCTGCATATTTTGCAGACAGCCGACCGTAAGCCCGAGAAACTTGAAGATCTGACCCATCCACGAGGAGTCGCGCAACGCGAGGTAATCGTTGACGGTGACGAGCTGACAGTTTTTGCCGGTCAGCGCGTTGAGGTAAAGCGGCAATGTGGCGACCAGCGTTTTGCCTTCGCCCGTCGCCATTTCCGCGATGTTGCCGCGGTGAAGCGCGATGCCGCCGACCAACTGGACGTCAAAGGGGATCATATCCCAGCGGATCATCTGACCGCAAACTTCAAATTCCTGACCGACGAGGCGGCGGCAGGCGTTTTTGACGGTGGCGAAAGCTTCGCACATAATGTCATCGAGCGTTTCGCCGTTGGCGAGACGTTCTTTGAATTTGACCGTATTGGCCTGCAATTCTTCGTCAGTCAGTTTTTGGTACTCGACTTCGATCTTGTTGATCCTGTCGACGAGCGGCCACATTTTTTTGAGGTCGCGCTTGGATTTGCTGCCGAAAATCAGCTTGAGAATGAAATTGATCATAAAAATTTACAGCGTAACTTATTTGGAGCCGGGGCGGTCGATCGGCAGGTTTTTCGCGCAGAGCGGGCACTTCGCCGGATCGAAAGTCGGCAGATCAAGTGTCAGCGCGCTCTTGAAAAGCGGCACGTCGAATTTCGCTTCGCCGCCCGAACGGTCGACGATGACGGCGACGCCGACGACTTCCGCGCCGAAACTGCGGACGAGGTCGATCGTCTGCTGGACACGACCGCCTTTGGTGACGACGTCTTCGGCGACGAGGACTTTTTCACCGGGGCGGAGCGCGAAACCGCGTTTGAGGATGAGCTGACCGTCCTCTTTGTCGGCGAAAATCGCGCGGCAGTGCATCGCGCGCGCCATTTCCTGACCGACGATCAAGCCGCCGACGGCGGGGCTGATGACGGTTTCCGCGCCGCATCCGGCAAAAGATTCCGCGATGTGCTTGCAGACGATCTCCGCCTTGTCGGGGTATTGGAGCAACAGCGCCGCCTGAAAGAAGTGGTCGCTGTGCAGACCGCTGCGGAGTTGAAAGTGACCGGTGAGCAGTGCGCCGGAGGATTTGAGAATGTCGATGATTTCCTGTTCTGTCATAAAAATACCTCGTTGAAAAGATCGGGACGTTTTTTCTCCCGATGATGAACTTAACGGAAAGTTTTTTCCGCCATCGGTTCGGCGCGGAAGCGGAAATCCACTTTTTTTCCGCCGAAATCGAGCGTGATGACCGTATTGAGACGGGTCAATAGTAAGGCGTATGGAATGCAGATTTCGCCGCCTGCGACGTTGACGGAAACCGCGCTGTCGCCGAGAATTTCCTGAGAATCGCGGATTGCGGTCATCAGGGAGACCATTTTTTCCAGTTTCGCGCGCAACGCTTCGTCAAAGGAGTAGGCGCGGTGACATTTCGGGCAGACGATCTGAAAATCCTTGTCGGAGATTTCCGCAAGATCGAATTTCACCTCTCCGCCGCATTCCGGCTCGATGCAGACGAAATCCATTTGCGCTTTGGCGCCGATCGTGCTGTCGGGGGCCATTTTATGCCTCGGCGTGGATCAGGGCGTCGATCTGGTCGACGTTGCCGTCGGTCTCGATCAGTTTTTCGATCAACTCGGGGTTGCGGAAACGGCGGGAAATGCTGCTCAAAAGTTGGAGATAAGCTTCCTGATTTTCATCGGGGGCGACGGTGAAAACGATCACGCGCACCGGCTGATCGTCCTGCCCCTGGTAATCGGTGATCGGATTTTCGCAGACGCCGACGAGGACGAAAGGATGAAGAATGTCGTTGACGCGGATGTGGGGCAACGCCAACTGACCGCCGACGCCGGTCGTCATCATCTGCTCGCGTTTCCAGATCAACCGGAAAATGACGTCGCGGTCGAGTTTGGTCAATTCCGCGGCGCGGGTGATCAGCTGATCCATCACTTCCAGCTTGTTGTGACCGGTGAGCGACATCATCGAATCTTTGGTGACGAATTGGGCAAAATCGTTGTTCATTCTCACATCTCCCGAAAACAATAAACCCTGTAAATTAAAGGTAATTTTATTATACAGACAAACACCCCGTCCCTATAGCAGAGCAGGTGTACAAAAAATAAAATAACCCTAAAATATTATTTGTCAAGGTTTTTTCCGTGCGAAAGTGAAAAAAAAGATATTTTTTGCGCTTTTTTTTCTCCGGCGTCAACTTGACAAGCACTTCCTCCTCCATTATGTTAGATGACGCGCTCCGAAAAAGTCGGGACGCAGATCGGGGTTTTTATGCTTGAAAACATTGTCATCAAAGGTGCCTGTCAGCACAACTTGAAACATATCGACGTGACGATACCGCGCAATCAGCTCGTGGTGATCACGGGGCTTTCCGGCTCCGGCAAAAGCAGTCTCGCTTTTGACACGCTTTACGCCGAGGGGCAGCGCCGCTACGTCGAGAGCCTTTCCGCCTACGCGCGCCAATTCCTCGACCGCTTGCAGAAGCCCAAAGTGGAGCATATCGAGGGGCTTTCGCCCGCCATCGCGATCGAACAGCGCACGGCGGGCGGTACGCCGCGTTCAACCGTGGCGACCGTGACCGAAATTTACGATTATCTGCGCCTGCTTTACGCTCGCGCCGGGACGCCGCATTGCCCCGAGTGCGGCAAGGAGTTGAAAGGTCAGAGCGCCGACGCGATCGCGGGACAGTTGCTCGCGTTGCCGCCTGATTTGAAAATGAGCGTTTTGAGTCCGGTCGTTTCCGGCAAAAAAGGGGAGCACCGCGACGTGCTCGGCAATCTTTTGAACGACGGATTTGTCCGCGTACGCATCGACGGCAAAATTGTGTTGCTCGACGACGGGATCCCGAAACTCGGCAAGACGCTCCGCCATTCGATCGATGCCGTCGTCGACCGGATGATCACCGGCAAGATCGACCGTTCGCGGCTGATCGACTCGATCGAAACGGCTTTGCAGCGCGGAGACGGCGTACTGGAAATTCTGCTCGACGGCGAAAACGCTCCGTTTGAGAGCAAAAAATTCAGCGAAAAATTCGCCTGCGCCGACTGCGGGATATCTTTCGGCAAACTGGAACCGCGGGATTTTTCCTTTAATTCGCCTTACGGCGCCTGCCGTTGCTGCAACGGGCTCGGCATCGAGCAGTATATGGACCCTGAAAAGGTCGTTCCCGACCCCTCGAAATCCATCCGCAACGGCGCGATCCCGGACTGGCGACGCGGACCGCGGCATCTCATCATCTACTACAATATGTTGTTGCGCAAACTTGCCGAACAGTACGAAATGCCGGAAATGCTGACGACGCCTTTCGGCAAACTGCCGGAAAAGATCCGTCATCTCATCCTCTACGGTAGCGGAGAAACGCCGTTGGAATTCGACTACTATATGCACGGACGGAAATACCATTGGAGCAAGCCTTTTGAGGGCGTTCTGGAAAATTTGCGCCGGCGGCTCAACGAGACGGAATCCGATTCCGTGCGCGAGCGTTTGAGCGCGGATCTCTCACCGCGCCCCTGTCCGGCGTGTCACGGCGCGCGGCTCAATCCGGTTTCGCTCGCCGTGACGGTCGGCGGTCTCGCCATCGACAAATTCAATGCGTTGAGCGTCGAAAAGGCACTTGATTTCATCTCAAATCTGAAACTGGACGCGGAAAAGACCGAAATCGCCGCCGATCTGGTCAAGGAGATCAGATCGCGGCTGCGCTTCCTCGCCGACGTCGGTTTGACCTATTTGACGCTCGATCGGGTGAGTTCCACGCTTTCCGGCGGCGAAGCCCAGCGCATCCGGCTGGCGACCCAGCTCGGCTGTGCGCTCGTCGGGGTGCTTTACATCCTCGACGAACCCTCGATCGGTCTGCATCAGCGGGACAACGACAAATTGCTCGACACTTTGGAAAAATTGCGCGACGCCGGCAATACGGTACTCGTCGTCGAGCACGATCTCGACACCATCCGCCGCGCGGATTTTCTGCTTGATCTCGGCCCGGGGGCAGGGCGGCACGGCGGCGAACTCGTCGCCTGCGGCAAGCCGGAGGAAGTCGCCAAGGTGCTCGGCTCTCCGACGGCGGATTTTCTCGCCGGACGGCGCGGGATACCCGTGCCGGAAACGCGCTTTGCCGGAAACGGCAAAAAATTGACCATCCGCAAGGCGGCGCACCACAATCTGAAAAAAATCGACGTTTCGATCCCGCTCGGGACGCTTACTTGCGTCACCGGTGTTTCGGGGTCGGGCAAAAGTTCGCTGATCAACGGGATTCTGGTGCGCGCGCTCAACGCGCACTGCAAAATTCAGGATGTTCCCCCGGGCAAATGCGCCGGCATCGACGGTCTGGAATACGTCGACAAGGCGATCGTCATCGACCAGAGTCCGATCGGCCGCACGCCGCGCTCCAATCCGGCGACCTATACCGACGCTTTCGGTCTGATCCGCAAACTTTTTGCCGAACTGCCGGAATCCAAAGTGCGCGGCTACGGTCCGGGGCGTTTCAGTTTCAACGTCAAAGGCGGCAGGTGCGAGGAGTGCTGCGGCGACGGCATCAAGCGTATTGAAATGCAGTTTCTTTCCGACATTTACGTCGAATGTGCCGCCTGCCACGGTCAGCGTTTCAACAGCGAAACGCTGTCGGTGCGTTACAAAAAATTCAACATCGCCGAAATTCTGGATATGACGGTCAATCAGGCGGCGGAGATCTTTTCGGCGCACATCGGTTTGAAACGCAAACTTTCCACCTTGCAGGAAGTGGGACTCGGCTACATCAAACTCGGGCAGAGCGCGACGACGCTTTCCGGCGGCGAAGCCCAGCGCGTCAAACTTGCCGCCGAACTCGCCCGCGTGCCGCGGGGCCATACCGTTTACATCCTCGACGAACCGACAACGGGGCTTCATCTCGCCGACATCGACCAGTTGCTGAAAGTGCTTTTCAAACTGCGCGATCTCGGCAACACGGTCATCGTCATCGAACACAATCTCGACGTCATCAAGACCGCTGATCACGTGATCGATCTCGGGCCCGAGGGCGGGGACGCCGGCGGCAAACTCGTCGTCTGCGGTACTCCGGAAGAGGTCGCCGCGTGCAAAAGATCCCATACGGGAAAATTCTTGAAGCCTTACCTCAAATAGCCGGAAAATCTACTTTTCGTAGAAAATCATTTCCGGTATCCCGACCGGAAATTTTCGGACGTTGCCGAATTTCGTCGAGATCGTCCGGAGCGCGTAGGGGGTAAAAAGGAAAGTGTACGGCTGATCTTCGTAGAGGATCTTTTCGATTTTGTGCGCGATTTCGATGCGTTTCGGCAAGTCGAATGTGACGCGCATTTCCTCGATGAGACGGTCGACTTCGGCGTTGCGGTAGCCGATGAAATTGCTCCCCGTGCCTTCGATCTGCGAGGAGTGCCATATCTGGTAGAGATCGGGATCGAAAGAGCCGCTCCAACCGAGCGTGCAGGCGTCGAATGCGCGTTCGTCGAGTTTCCGCACGTAGACCGACCATTCCACCGTCTGGATCTGCATGTCGATCCCCGCGGCGGCGAAACTTTCTTTGAGCAACGGCAGCATTTTCTGCTGGGTCGGGTGATTGGCGACTTGCAGGATCGTAAAGGCGAGTTTCCTGCCGGACTTTTCCCGGATGCCGTCGCCGTCGGCATCGCGCCAGCCGGCTTCGTCGAGGAGTTTTTTCGCCCGTTCGGGGTCGTACGGCCAAGGCGGCAGGGCTTTGTCGCAGTAGGCGCTTTGCAGATAAAAGGGCCCGTTGACGCATTCTGCGAGGTCGAAATAAATGTCGTGCAAGATGCGTTTGCGGTCGACGAGAAGCGTCAACGCCTGCCGTACTTTTCTTTCCTGAAAGATCGGATTTTTCTGATTGTAGCCGATGTAGGTGTAGACGGGGGTAAGATAACGGAATTTTTGAAAACTCCCGTCGGTGAAAATGCGGTCGCGCGCGCGGTTCACCCACTGGTCGGGAGTGAGCCCGAGCGCGTCGAGCGTTTTGGCGCGCAACGCCTGAAAACGGGTGTTGGGGTGCTTGATGATCCGGAAGTAAAGCACGTCGATTTTGGGCGCGATGCCGTAAGCCGCGCCGAAGTAGTTTTCATTGCGCACGAGGCGGATGTATTGATCGCGTTTCCACTCGTCGAGGCGGTAGGGACCGCATCCGACGATCATCCGGTTGCGCCGGTGATCCCGGTTGAAGCGCGCTCCGTCGAATTTGCCGGGATAGTTCCAGTAGAATTTTTTCGGCAGCGGCGACATACTGAGCGTCGCCGAGAGTGAACCGTAAAAGGGGCGTTTCCAGATAACGGAAAAATGGCGGTCGTCGAAAACTTCGATCCGGTCGAGATCCTGATAGTAGACGCGCAACGGCGCGGCGTTGACGCTCTCGTCCCGGATGACGTCGGCGAAAAACTTGAAATCGTGCGCCGTGACCGCCGTTTTTCGCACCCATTCCCCGGTGTCGGGATCGCGGTAGTCGCAGTAAAAGAGATTTTTCCGCAAAGTGATGTCGTAGCGGAGGTGGTCGGCGGAAATTTTCCACGACTCGGCGAGCATCGGCTGAAATTCTTCGGGGTGCGTCCAATCGCGTTCGCCGAGCGTCGCGTTGCAGAGACCGCTGATCTCGGAGGCGGTCGCCTCGTTGAGGATGATCGTGTTGAAATGCGCCGGTTCTGCCGCGAGGGCCTGCGTCAGAATGCCGCCGTCGGGCGCGCCGTGCGGGAAAAATTGCTGATTGGCGATGCCGTTGGAAATCGTTTCCGGCGCGGGGTACAGACCGATGCGCCCGCGGTTTTCCGCCGCCTTGCCGCGATGCGCGGCGCGCCACGCGATGCAGCTGAAAAACAACAGAAACGGCACGAGGGCGAGCAACAGCAGTTGAAGCCGGAACTTCTTTCGCATATCAGCGCCGCGAAATGTGCATGATCATATTGGCGCCGAGCAACTGAAAGATGATATTCGGCAACCAGAGCAGATATTGCGGATAGACGTGCGGATAATTGGCGAAAGATTCGCACAGGATGATAGAGAGGAAAAAGATCCCCGCGAGAATGACGCTGAGAAAAAGTCCGATCGATGTTTCCCGACGGTTGGTGCGGATCGCCAGCGGCAACCCGAGCAGCAGAAACGCGATCGGCGCCAGAGCGAAAGCGATGCGCTGATTGAGCTCGACTTCCATTTGGGTGGTATCCTGACCGCGCAACTTGGTGATGTGGATCTGCGCCATCAGATCCTGCAAACGCATGAATTTCGGACGGATGCTCAACCTTTCGGCATTGGCTTTGCCGCCGTAACTGATCGGGATCTCCATATCGCAGGTGAAAATACGGTCGATGGAGTCGTGGCTTTCTTCGCTGCCCGTGCCGAGCGAACCGGTTTTGCTGGTGGCGATCGCGTTGAAAAGTTTGATCGTCAGGATATGGGTCTCGGGATTGGCGGAAAGGTTGCCGCTTTCGGCGGAAATGTCCTGCTCGACCTGATCGCCCTTGGCGTTGAGCGTGTAAAGCTGGACGCCGTAGATGTCGCCGTTGGGCTCCTTGCGGTCGATGTAGATGAGTTTGTTGTCGTACATCACCGGTTTGCCGGGCTCAAAAATGGCGAGCGGCTGATCCATTACGGCATCCTCCATCATCGTCCGCGACTTCAAGAGGAGCGGCGGACCGACTTCGACTTGCAGGTAGAGGCAAAGTCCGGTGAGGAGAAGCGTGACCAGCACGATCGGAGCGATGATCTGCAAAATCGACACGCCGCAGGCGCGCATCGCCGTGATCTCGTTGTCGGCGGAAAGCCGCCCGAAAACCAGCATCACGGCGACCATCACCGCCCACGGCACGGTGAACGTGAGGATGTTGGGCAAAATATACGCGGTGAATTTGCAGAAAGTCCACAGACTGATCCCGCGGGAAAGATAATCGATCACCTTGATCAGATTCGCGCCCGTGAGTCCAAAGGTCAAAATGGCGATCGCCATAAAAAATGCGACCAGAAAGCCGCGCAAAACATACCAGTTGAGAATTTTCATCGGCGGTTTTGTTCCTTTTTCCGCTTTTTTACGAAACAACAATCCGCTATAAAATACACGCCGAAATCGTGTTTGGCAAATCTTGCGGAGAAAAAATCTTTTATTTCGCTTGAATTATATCGATCTTTGCACTATCTTAATGACGTCACGGAAACATCAAACGCCGGAAACGGCAAAGGAGAGTTGTTATGTCAATTGCAAAAATCAATAAAAAACCGCTCATCATCATCGCTGTGATCGGTCTTGTCGTCGTCGTTGCGATGAATTTCCTTTTCGGTCACGCGGAGTGGTTGCGCGACCTCTTTTCGGGAAGCAGCACGGTCGGCGAGGTCGCTTCGGGCAACGGGCAGACGCTCGCGGCGCGCAACGAACTTGCGGCGCGGATATCGATGACGATTTTCGTTGCGATCACGGCGTTGCAGGTGCTCGCTTTCGGCATCGGTTATGCGGTCGTCAACGCGATCCGTCAGAGCGACGAAAATCCGACGCTGAAACTGGTGCGGCTGGAAGGTTCGGAAATTTTCTTCGACGTGCCGCTTTACGTCGGACTTTTCGGGACGATCTCGGCGTTTCTCGTGATGTCCTATTCGCCGCAGAGCAGCCGGTTGATCGCTTACAGTTCAACTTTGATCGGCATCATTTTCAGCCTGGTTCTCCGGATCTCTCTGCACTATCCTCTGCGTCAGAAACTGGAAAGTGAAAAAGCGGGGAGCAACAAGTGAATCGGTCAATTTTAATCGTCATCTGTGACTTCCTCGTCTCGTCGATGCTCTCGATGATGACGGGGATGGTCCCGGCGAATTCAAGCGGCAGCGGCATCGGACTTGACGCCAACAGCACGCGTGTGCTGATCGTCGAGTTGGCGCGCAGTCGCGGCGAACTTCTGCAACTGCGCGCCGCCTTGCGCGAAAGTATCGAGCGCGGCGATGCGACGGCGGAAAACGAAGCGAAACTGGCGGAGCTGAACCGCAAACTTGCCCTGAACGAAATGGAAATGGAGCGGCTCAAAGAACTTGCCGGGAGTACACCGGAAAATACCGGCATCCTTTCCCGCGAGGAATTGGAAAAGCGGCTCAATCAGGAAAAACTGCGTCGTATCGAAGCGGAAGTCCGCGACCGCGAAAAAGACGCTTCGATCAAAATGGTGCGCGATATGCTCAAAGATGCGCAGACCGCATTGCAGCAGGCGCGCGAAAGCGAGACGAAGTTGCGTTACGACGTCAGCCGGATGAGTTCGTCGTTGAGCAAAGTTACGCAGGAAAACGAGAAAAAAACGGTCGAATTGGCGCAAAGTCAGGCGGCGTTGAAGCAGTCGGAAAAATCCCTGTCGGCTTCGCGTCAGGATCTCGCCCAGACCCGAAGCGATCTGGAAAAATCGCGTCAGCAGGGCACCCGTCTGGAAACGGAATTGAGTGCCGCTCAAAAGGATGCCGCCGCCAATCGGGACGCCGCGAAAAAATCCCAGACGGAATTGATCCGCACCCAGACGCGCCTTGATCAGACCCAACAGGAATTGCAGGACGTGCAGGGACAGGTGAAACTTACGATCCGCCGCAATTCGCAGACCGAGGAGGAGTTGAATCGTCTCCGCGGACAGATCGCCGCTACCGCGCGGGAATTGGCGGAAACCAAGGACAAGGCGGGAAAATTGGAGCGCGATCTGGCGCAGGCGGAAGTGCTTCGCCGCGAAGCTGAGGTCGCCCGCAAAAATCTGGAAAATCTTTCCCACAACGCCGCCATTGAACTGGCGGAAAGGGGCGCGGCGGAAAAAGCCGCCAAAAACGCGCTTGCCATCGCGCAGAAAAAACTTGTGGAATCACAGGCGGCGGAAAAAGCCGTCAAGGAGCAGTTGGATTTCCTGCGTCAGCAGGCCGGGACGAATGTTTTCGATCACTACCAGAAATCCGTCGTGAAACTCGGCGTTGTGATCCACGAAAAGCGCGTGTTGAGCGAACTCGGCCGCAATTCGGTGCACTATCTGCCCCTCGTTCGGATCGGCAGCAAAAATTATCTGGTCGGCGCGTTGCCGATGTTTGCGGGCGGGGCAGGGGAGCCTTTCCATTTCCAGAAAGTGGACAAACTGGAATTCCATCTTTCCGGCGGCAAGGCGGCTTCGCGGCAAGTGGCGACGCCGTTGCTCGTTTCCAAACGCGAACCTTATCTCGGAGCGTTTGAAGTGGCGGCGATCGACGGAGTTCAGCCGCTTCGCGCCGTCACGGCGGATAAACTCCGTCAGCGCGGCGTCCAACGTCTCACCCTTTTCAAGACGATCAGTTGCGGCAAAGACAGCGCGCCGCTCGGCGACCGCTGCGCATTGGATCTTCAACCGGAGGCGTCGGCGTTGATCATCCGCAACAATGCCCGCAACGCCAACGAGGTCAAAGCCCAGATCGGCGATCTCGTTTTGACCAACGACGGCGAATTTGTCGGCGTTGTCGTTTCGCTTGCCGATGCCGGACGCTACGAGGAGGCGCGCGTCGCCCTTTGTGAAGCGTCCGTATTGCAGGATGCGGAAAAAATCCAGCTCACTCCGGAAGTGACCGATCACTTCTACCACCAGTTCGGCGATTATATGCGTAAACACCTCAAACGCTGAAAACATCGTCTGCAAAAGGCTGCCGTAGTCGGCAGCCTTTTTTTATCGCTATTTCAACATCGCGGTCGCCCTTTGTGCTCCCGTTGCGTCAAAGTGCGATGATACAAAAAAAAGGCTGTTGCACAATGGGTACAACAGCCTTGGAAAGATTGCGGAAATCAGTATTGGATCTTGCGCTGATCCGCTTTGGGGATCGCCACGCCGACGCAATCGTTGATGTAGGCTCTTTCCGGCAAAACGATCATCACGTCGAGCGGCTGATTGTCGATGGCGAAAGCGGCGTGATGCCAGACGCCGGGACGGATGGAAAGGATCGTGCCGCGCGGCACGAGGAAAACTTCGATCTTGTCAACGGGGACGCTCTTGGAGCAATCCGCCGGGGCGACCCAGACGAGCGCGTCGGCGTTGAGCGGCATCGAAACTTCGCAGGTGTGGTTGTGATATTCCCCCGCGTCGATCACCATCGGACGCGGTTTCATCCGGCAGGTGGAAAAGGAGGGATTCTGCCCGAAAAGTTCCTGCTGTACCATATCGCGGTAAAAGACGATCGAAGCGTCTTTGGGACCGGTGGTTTCCGCATCGGGATTGATGAGGGCGGCAAAACTGCCGTACTTGGCGAATTTTTCGACGCTGAGTTTCTGAACTTTGACGCTTTTCATCACGACTCCTTGAGTTGTGGGGTTAATGCCTTCTTGAACTTGAACCGGAGCGGCCGCGGCGACCGCTTCCGTGATGATGAACTTCTTCAAAACGGGGCTTGACGCCGGGGACTTCCGGCGGGAGTTGCAACATTTCCTCCGTCGGGAGCGTGCTGGAAAACTGCGTTTTGAGCATTTCCTCGATCGCGGGGAGATAGTAGGCGCCGTATTCGCAGAGGAAACTGATCGCGATGCCGGTATGTCCGGCACGACCGGTGCGGCCGATGCGGTGGACGTAATCTTCGGCGCGTTCGGGCAAGTCGTAGTTGATGACCATCGACACGTCGTCGACGTGGATGCCGCGGGCGGCGACATCGGTGGCGATGACGATCTTTTCCGCGCCGGAACGGAATTTTTCCAGAATTTTGATGCGCTTTTCCTGCGCGATGTCGCCGGAAAGCACCGGCACGTCGAAGCCGTAGCGGGCGAGGTCGTACTGCAAACGCAGATTGACGTCTTTGCGGTTGCCGAAAATCATCACGCGGTCGTATTTTTCGTGTTGAAGCAAATAGAGCAGCAACGCGAGTTTTTCATCGCGCAGAACGGAATAAAATTCCTGACGGATGTTTTCGCTGACGAGTTTTTCCGGTTCGCTCTCGACGACGGCGGGATCGGCGAGCCAGCCGGAAGCGAGGCGCAGAATGCTCTCGTCGAGCGTCGCCGAAAAGAGCAACGTCTGCCGCTCTCCTTTTTTCGGCAACCGGCTGACGATCCGCTTGACGTCGGGGATGAAACCCATATCGAGCATCCGGTCGGCTTCGTCGATGACGAGAATTTCCACTTTGGAAAGATCAAGGTCGCCGCTTTGACTGTAATCGATCACGCGCCCCGGCGTACCGACGAGCAGATCGAGTTCCTTGTTGAGCGCGCGGCGCTGTTTTTCGTGATCCATTCCGCCGAAAACGACCTCTTTGGCAAGTCCGGTGAAAACGCCGAGCTGAACGGCGTCTTTGTGGATCTGTGCGGCAAGTTCGCGGGTCGGCGCAAGCACGAGGATGCGCGGCGTGTTCTTTTTGCGCTCCGTCAGCGGGTGATTCAGGAGTTCCGTAAACGATGCCAGCAAAAATGCCGCCGTTTTGCCGGTGCCGGTCTGGGCGCGCGCCGCGAGGTCGCGTTTTTTCAGCAACTCCGGCAACGCGAGCGATTGGATTGGGGTGCAGTACTCAAATCCCGCCGCCTGAACTCCAAAGAGGACATCTTGATGCAACGCGAGATCGGTAAACCGCAATTTCCCCTCGACCGCCGGAGCGATTTTCAATTCGGCGGGCTTGGGAGGAATAACCGGTTTCGGCGTCGCCGGCAATTTTTCCTTTTTCGGCTTCGGAGGATTCTTTTTTTCCGCCGTCGCGGCGGGACGCTTGGAAGCGCGCGGCTTTTTTTCCGCCGGACTCGAAGATTTTTTTTGTTTTTTCTTTTCCGGGGCGGGTTTTTCCGCGACTCCAAAAATTTTCCGGACGATCCGGCTCAACGATGTCAACACTTTTTACCTCTTGCAACTCTCTGTAACACAAACCATCGAAAAGATACGATACTATTACCATAATATACACCCGTTTGGAGATTTTTACAAAATACAGTTGAGCTATGAGAGATGATCCTCCGTCGCTTTGCGAGCTTTGGAGGACAGAAAGATGAGAGAGACTCGCGCAAATGTTTGTCTCGCGGACACTGCCGCGACAGCGCGCATATCGCGCAGATCCCGGCGCAGATCCGCACCCGGAGGATGAGGAGGCGCTTTTAAGTTACCGTTTTTATCTGAGAGCGGTTGACAAAATGCAAAAAGATGGTATAATATATATCATCGCAAAGGTGGAGAAAAGAAAATGAATAAAATCGACACGGACGCGTTGGATCGCGAAAACGACAAATTCCGTCAAAAGATGATACGCCACGTTGAAAAGTACGAGGGCGGCTCCACCGGCAGCAATATGGCGGAGCCGATGAAACTCTGCCCCGGATCGGAGATCCCCGAATATCTTCCGGAAGAGGAGCGGCGCCGCCGCAAAGAACTTGCGAAAAAGTGGAGAGCCGAGCTGCTGCAAGAATAAAATCCATTTTTACCCGTAACGCATAAAAACACACTGGGATTGCCCCGTGTGTTTTTTTGCACCCGTTTTGCGGAAAAATCCCGCCTCTTTTAAATTTTTTTCGCCGCCGACCGTGTCCGATCGGACGAGGCGCAAGGGGTTCAGCCCCCGCCTCCGGCGACGAACTTTCAGCAAAACTTATGAAAGGTTTACGCGATGAATGATGAAAACACCAAACGACCGCTGCCCGAAAAGTTTCTCCTGGTGAAATACGGGCAAAACGTCTACACCAAAGACGGCAAGGAGCAAAGTTTTGATTTTTCTCCCGACGCCGCCGACCAAGTGATCGCCGAATTCGCCAATCGAGGACGCGATCTTGTGATCGACTACGAGCACTTGACGCTCGCCGGCGAGGGCAGTAGCCACCATTGAGCGCGGAGCGTTTTGCAACACGCGATGATGACGCGTCGGTTTTGTCCGTAAAAGTCCGTAGGGGCTGACAACGCATTTGCCGCATTGCCCCCAAGAGAATCATGGCGCGTGATAACGCGCAAGAAGTATAATAAAAAAGTCGGTGCAAACTGTGTTTGCGACCGACGGTGAGTGTCTGCGAACCTTTTGTCGAAGCCAATTAAGATGGCACGACGCATAACGGAGAGCGCGAGTGTAATGAGCGCACGGAGTTATGTCGGCGAGCGTGAGCGTAGCGAAACGCAACCCCCCAAGAGAATCATGGCGCGTGTCAACGCGCAAGAAGTATAATAAAAAAGTCGGTGCAAACAAAGTTTGCGACCGACTTTTGTTTATACGAATGATTCTCGGCGTACAGAGTCGCCATAGATGGCAACCCCGCCAGGATTCGAACCTAGACTAACTGGACCAAAACCAGTTGTGCTACCATTACACCACGGAGTTACCGGAACAAGTTATAAAATAGCCTCATTTTGAAAAAAAATCCATTGAGCAATCGCATTTTTTGCAAAAAAAGTGTATATTATGGGAAATGGAAGTGTTTTTTGACGAAAGGAGAATGAAAAATGAATCCTATTGCATTTCAGATCGGGGCGTTGCAGATCCGCTGGTACGGAGTGATGGCGGCGTTGGGTTTTCTGGCGGCGACGTGGATCGTCAACCGCTACCGCAAATACGCGGAACTCACGTCGGATCAGGTTTCGACGGTGTTGCTGGTCACGATCATTTCGGGGGTGATCGGGGCGCGGATCTTTTACGTGGTGCAGTTTTTTGAGCAGTACCGCGACAATTTGTGGGAAATCGTGCGGATCGATCACGGCGGACTGGTGTTTTACGGCGGATTGCTGGCGATCCCGGTTTTGTGGATATGGACGAAATGTCATAAAATCGATTTCATCCGGGTGCTTGATCTGATGGCGGCGGCACTGGTTTTCGGGCACGCATTCGGGCGCGTCGGCTGTTTCCTCAACGGGTGCTGTTACGGCAAGGTGACGGATTGCGCGCTCGGCGTGGTCTATCCCAAAACGACGGCGCCGGTGTTTATGGACGGTTTGGCGCGTTATCCGATCCAGCTCTTTGAAACGGCGGAAAACATCATTGTCTTGTTTCTTTTGCTCGCGGTGCTGAAAAAGGGCAAACGCGGGACGACGATGGCGGCATACTTTGTGCTTTACGGCATCTTGCGTTTCGTCAATGAATTTTTCCGCGGCGACAACTATCATTATTTTGATCTTTTCACGATCGCGCAGTTGATCGGCATCGTGCTGGTGCCGGCGGGGGCATTGCTTTACTGGTATTTCTATCATGCCGCAAGGAAACAGAATTGATTTTTGCGTCGCGCAAAGTCAGGCGAAAAGCCGCCTCGACAAGATCCTGGCGGAAATGATCCCGTCAAGTTCGCGCAGTTTTCTGCAAAAACTCATCCGCGACCGCCGCGTTACGGTCGACGGCGTGCCCTGCGATGTGCCGCGCCGTCTGCTGACGGGCGGGGAAAAAATCCAGGTGCTGCTTCCGGAGGAAATCGACACGACGCCGGCGGCGGAAAGTTTTGAATTTCCGATCCTCTTTGAAGACGAGGTGATGCTGGTCATCAATAAACCGGCGGGGGTGGTCGTGCATCCCGGCGCCGGTACGCACGAAGGGACGGTCGTCAACGCGTTGCTCGGCCGTTATCCGGATATGGTTACGCGCTTTGATTGCTCCGACAGCCGCCCCGGCATCGTCCACCGGCTCGATAAGGAAACCAGCGGCGTGCTCGTCATCGCCAAGACGCCGGAAGCGCAGTTCAAGTTGAGCCGTTCCTTTGCCGAGCGGGAAACTTCCAAAACCTACCTCGCGATCCTCTGCGGCGTACCGCAAAAACCGAGTCAGGAGATCACGACTTTGATCGGGCGGCATCCCGTCAACCGTCAAAAAATGGCGGTCGTGGAACGCAACGGCAAGACGGCGGTCTCACGTTACCGTCTGCTTGGAGCAGGGGAGCTCGACGGCAAAAAAGTTTCGCTTGCGGAAGTTGCGATCGCGACGGGGCGCACCCACCAGATCCGCGTGCATATGGCGCACCTCGGATTTCCGGTGCTCGGCGACGCGCTTTACGGCGGAAACAAAACGCACGTTGACGGCATCGACCGGCAGATGCTTCACGCGTGGAAACTTGTCATTCCCCATCCGCTGACGGGGGAGGAAATGAAATTCACCGCCCCCATACCGGAAGATATGGCAAAGGCGGTGAAAAAAATCGCGGGTGAAAAAGCGGATTACTTCTGCTGATACGCCCAGTCGATCAGTTTGCGGCAGAATTTGTCGCGGTCGCGCCCGGTCTTGAAGCCCGTGACACATCCCATAATGCGGCGCTGATTGCGCATCACGCTGAAAGTCAGACAGGAACCCGCCTTGCGGGTGTAACCCGTTTTCATCCCGTCGACGCCGGGATAATGGGGGTTGATCAGCTTGTTGGTCGAAACGAATTTCGTTTTGCCGCCGCGGATGGAAAATTCCTGAAGCTTCATCATATCCATAATGACGGGGTATTCCAGCAGCCGCTCGCCGAGGAGCACCATATCGAGCGCGGAAGCGGTCGAAGTGACGCCGTTGATCGTCAGACCGTGAGGATTGGTGAATTTCGCCGTCAACCCCAGTTCCAGCGATCTCTGATTCATTTTGTCGACGAAACTGTCGACACTGCCCGCCGAGACTTCGGCGAGCTGCTGCGCCGCGTCGTTGGCACTTTTGATCACCGCGCAACCGAGCAGTTCACGGAAAGTGATTTTCTCTCCGGGCTCCAAGTAAGCAAGTCCGGTGCGTTCGAGCTGCATCACGCACTTGGTGACGGTGATCTCATCGTCGATCGTACGCGCCGGATCGGCTTCGAGTGCTTCCATCGCGACGAGCAGAGTCATCATTTTGGTCATCGACGCGATCGGCACGTCTTGACGGCAGTTGCGTTCCCAGAGGACGCGGCGCGTATCCATATCGACGATGATGCCGCTCAATGCTTCGGAAGCGTAGGGGATCTTTTTGTCGAGCGCATTTCCGTGCAGGGCGCGGGAGAAATCCAGCGGCGCGCCGAAATTCTCGTTTTTCGAGACTTCCCGGTAGCGGAATTTCGGCGGTTCCGGTTTGGGCGGCTCGACTTGCTCCGGCTTTTCCGGCTCGCTGACGGAGGGTCTTTCCGATTCCGGAATGCAGAAGAAAAGGATCAATGCCGTGATGGCGGCAAAAATCACCACCAGCACAAGGAAGCGGGGAATTCGGCTCGGCGGCTGATCCTGGGGAAATTTACGGTACAAATCGCGGGAGGGGTCTTTCAACATTTCCAACTGTCCTTCATTCAAAAATCCGGTAAAAACACATCGTGACAGAATATACCGTGACCGACCGTCAATATCAAGTGTTTTTTCCGCAAAAAGCGCATTTTTCACAATTTTCCGAAAAACTCTTGATTTTGAGGGAAAAAGAGGTTGATTATTCCGAAAACTTTGCTATAATATATCAAGGAATCTTTTTATCAGGCGCCTTGTGAAAAAAAAGCGCGAAGCCAACAGGAGGTTTTTTATGGCTGATTTCAAGATGAATGAACCCGTCAACCGCTTTTACGGCTCGATGCCGAAAATCGGCATCCGTCCGACCATCGACGGCCGCCGCCGCGGCATCCGTGAAAGTCTGGAAAAGCAGACGATGGCAATGGCGAAAGCCGCCGCGAAACTGATTTCCGGCAAACTGCGTCACGCCAACGGTATGCCGGTCGAATGCGTCATTTCCGACGTGACGATCTCCGGTGCCGCCGAAGCGGCGATCTGCGCGGAAAAATTCCGCAAAGAAAACGTGATGGTGACGTTGAGCGTCACCCCCTGCTGGTGTTACAGCGCCGAAACGATGGATATGGATCCTTTGACGCAAAAGGCGATCTGGGGCTTCAACGGTACCGAGCGTCCCGGCGCGGTCTACCTCGCCGCGGTTTTGGCGGCGCATACGCAAAAGGGCTTGCCCGCTTTCGGCATCTACGGCCACGACGTGCAGTCGGCGACCGACACCAAGATCCCGGCGGACATCGAGGAAAAGATCCTTCGTTTCGCGCGTTCGGCGATCGCGGTCGCGACGATGCGCGGCAAATCCTATTTGTCGATCGGTTCGGTCGCGATGGGCATCGGCGGCTCGATCGTCGATCCCTCTTTCTTTGAGGATTACCTCAATATGCGCTGCGAGTCGGTCGATATGACTGAGATCATCCGCCGCGTCAATGAAAACATCTACGATCCCGAAGAATTCGCCCGCGCCCAAAAGTGGGTCAAAAAGTACTGCAAGCAGGGCGCCGACGTCTACAACGGCAAAAAAGGCAAGAGCGCGGCGCAGCAGAAAGCGATTTGGGATTACTGCGTCAAGATGACGATGATCGCGCGCGACCTCTTTGTCGGCAACCCGCGCCTGGCGGAACTCGGCTTCGGTGAAGAAGCGATGGGCCACAACGCGCTCGCCGGCGGCTTCCAGGGACAGCGTCAGTGGACGGATCATATGCCCAACGGCGACTTCATGGAAACGATCATGAATACCAGTTTCGACTGGAACGGCATCCGTGAAGCCTTTGTGCTCGCGACGGAAAACGACGCGCTCAACTGCGTGGCGATGCTTTTCAGCCACTTGCTGACGGGCCGCGCTTCCGGTTTCAGCGACGTGCGCACCTATTGGAGTCCCGAAGCGGTCAAAAAGGCGACCGGTATGAAACTGCCCGTGCCCGGAATGATGCACCTCATCAACTCCGGCGCGACGACGCTCGACGCGACGGGGCAGGCGGGCAAAGAGCCGGAAATGAAGCACTTCTGGGAACTCACCGAAGCGGAAGCCAAGGCGTGCCTCGCCGCGACCGAATGGGTCCCGGCGAACCTCGGTTACTTCCGCGGCGGCGGTTTTTCCAGCCACTTCCTCACCCGCGGCGGGATGCCCGTCACGATGAGCCGCGTCAATCTGGTCAAGGGGCTCGGCCCCGTGCTTCAGATCGCCGAAGGCTTCACCTATGAACCGCCCAAGAAGATCCACGAGATCCTCGATCAGCGCACCGATCCGGGCTGGCCGAGCACCTGGTTCGTGCCCAACACGACCGGCAAGGGCGCGTTTGCCGACGTTTACAGCGTGATGGCGAACTGGGGCGCGAATCACGGCGCATTCACCTACGGACACGTCGGCGCGGATCTCATCACGCTCGCGTCGATGCTCCGCATTCCCGTCTGCATGCACAACGTCGACGAAAGCAAGATCTTCCGTCCGAGTGCGTGGGCGGCTTTCGGTATGGACAAGGAAGGCTCGGATTACCGCGCCTGCGCGAACTTCGGTCCGCTCTACCGTTAAGCGAAATTTTCGCAAAGGGGCTGTTGCCAAATTTGGCAACAGCCTTTTTTATGCCGAAATCTAGGTGCAGACAAGCAGTGCAACTGCGTCGTCGTCCGTTCCCGCCCTTGTTTCGCGGCAGTGTCCGCGAGGCAAGCATCAGCGCGGGGAGTGTCGCACACCGGGTAGTCGGGCGGGCGGAGCGTAAAGCGGAGCATTAGCCCGCGTGGGACGCATCTTTGTTTGCAGTAACCAACAGACGAGACCGCGGAGATTTGAGGAGATATTCGCCGGGAATACGATAAAGGCTTCAGTCCGCAAATATCTGCGGCAGGAGCAAAGTCCAGCCTGTGGCTGGTTGAGAGAGCCACGAGAGGCGAAATCAGCCTCTCGTGCTCCCGTGCATCAAGGTGTGATTTTTTATCGAAATCAGGCGTACAACTTGTTTTTAACGGATTCTGATGTTATAGTATGAAGTCACCCAAATTGAGGAGTTTTTACCGATGAAAAAATTTTTGTCGCTGACGTTGTTGGGGGCGGTCACTTCGATTTTTGCCGCGGAGCCGGCGCCGGATCGCCCGCGGATGATCATTCGTTTCAGTTCGGGGGAGGAAAATCCGGAAGTTTGGCCGCGGATGCTGAAACAACTGGAAAAATACCGCGGAGCCTGCGATGAAGTGTGGTTTTCCAACGGGACTTCCGTCGTATCGCTTGAAACGCATCGTCAACGAGCCGGATTGATGGAAAAAGCGGCAAAGGATCTGCGGAAAATCGGCATCGTGCCGAGTTTGCAGATCCAGTCGACGATCGGTCACGCCGACAATATCTACGCGGACAACAGCGCGTTGAAGTGGGGCACTTACGTCGGCAGAAACGGCGAGAAGTGCAAAACGATCAACTGTCCGCGCCAAAAGGCGTTTCATCAGTACCTTTATGAAATGTCGAAAATCTACGCCGAGTGGCATCCCGGTTCCGTCTGGATCGACGACGACTTGCGGTTGCGCAATCACGCTCCGGCGGGGGAGCCTTACGGCTGTTACTGCGCCGAATGTCTCGCGGAATTTTCCAAACGCGAAAAGCACGACTATACGCGGGAAGAACTGGTTTCCGCCTGTGAAAAAGATGCCGCGCTTTATCGGCGCTGGATGGACTTTGAGGAAGAAAGCCTCGCGATGATCGCGCGCGCGATCGCACGGGGCTTCAAGGAAATTTCGCCCGAAACGCGGATGGGACTTCAACATTGCTACGACTTGGAGCGCAACGCCGTTTTCAAGGCGTTGTACGAAACAAGCGGCAAGCGCGTCGCTTCGCGGCCGGGGGCGGGGACTTACAGCGACCACGATCCCTATATGATCCTTCTTAAAGGCATCAAAATGTCGCAGGAGATCTTTTCCCAGCCGGGGTATGAGATGCTCGATCAGGTCGCGCCGGAAATCGAAGACTATCCGCGCATTTTCAGCAGCAAGACCGACCGCGGTCATCAATTGGAGGCACTCTTTTATCTTGCAATGGGCGGCGACAGTCTGACTTATTACTCCATTACGCCGAATTTGGAAACGCCGGAGTTTTACGGCGAACACATTTTGAAACCGCTTGCCGAAGAAGCTGCGTGTTACCGCGATTTCGCCGATCACAATCTTCATACCGTTCCCGTCGGAACGGGGATCGTCAAGGCGCTTCCCGCCATTACCGAACTCGGCTTTCCGCTGATCGGGATCCCCTTTGCTTCTCACTCCACTGGCGCTTGTGCGATACAGCTCAACAAGACGGTCGTCAACGCTTTGAGCGATGCGGAATTGAAAGAAGTGCTCAAACGCGATCTTCTCCTCGACGGCGAAGCCGCGGTATTGATCGCCAAGCGCGGATTCATTGACGCGATCGGCGGCATACGGAGTGTTTTCGGCGCGGAAGGGATGGAAGTTTATCTCGATCATCCTTTCAATGCGGGAATTACCGGAAATTTCTATCGCATGCCGTCGCCTTACCGCTATTTCTTTGAGTGTCCCGACTCGGACAACGTGCAAGTCCTTTCCCGTTACGACGTGGGAGACAAAGCGGCGAGCGTCCTTTTGACGCGCGCCGATGGTACGCGTGTCGCATTGATCGGCTATGACGGCTTTCAGACGATTTTCGTCTCGACTTCGCGCGTCGAATTTCTGACGCGCATCGCCGACTGGGTCTCGCACGGTAAAATCCCCGTCTTTGCCGCCACGCCCGTGCAATGCTGTTTCGTGCCGCGTATGACGCAAGAGGGCGTGTTGCGGAGCGTTACCGTCATCAACACGGTGATCGGGCATCAGAAGCCTTTCGTCCTCAAAATGCGCGGCGTCCCCGCCGACGCGGTCAAAGCCGAATGGCGCATCCCCGGCAAGCCGGCGGAAATTCTGCCGCTGAAAAGGGAAGGGGAGTTCACCTGCGTCACGGTCCCCGAAATCGAAGGCTGGCAGGGCGGATGGGTGAAGATAGAATAGTTTTAAGTTTTTAGTTTAAAGTTTTTAGTGCTTGGTCGGGGGCTCTGCCCCCGTACCCTTTGAATGCGCCGACACATCGTGTCGGCTTAAAGAGCGATACAAAACGGCAGTACGCGATTTGTTTGGTCAATGCGTACTGCCGATTGCTTTTTTAAGCCCAATCGACTTGTCCCGCCGTAGCCTTGGCGAAGGTGGATGCTTGGGCGCTGTCGGAGGGGCAGGGAGCCGAAAAGCTCCCTGCATAGCACTTAAAACTTAAAACTTAAAACTTATAACTCAAAAACTGTCGAGAGCGACAGTTTTTTCTCCCTGATGATCGCAACGACCATTTTTGCGGCGAGACGCGCTCCGTTTTCACTCAAATGGACGTGGTCGTAATCGAGCCAGTTTTTGATCGGGACTTGGCGTTTCAGGACAAAATAACGCTCCGCGTCGTCGGCGTTGTCGATGAAAGGCAGAAACTTTGCGTTGAGGTCGATAAGTTCCACATCGCCCTTCTTTGCGGCGCGGCGCACCGCGTCGTTGTAACGGGCGTGGCGTTCGCGGATCTCCGGTTTTTCCTGATAGGTCACGGTCGACGTGAGAAAAAGGGGCGTCGCTCCCTTTTGCCGCACGTCGGCTGCCATAGAAAGCAGATTTTTTTCAAATTGCGTTTCGTCGCAAAAGGCGGCGGGATTGGTGGCGTCGCCGTCGTTGAAGCCGAAACCGAGCAAAAGGAAATCCCCTTTTTGCAGTTTCGCCACCGCGTTTTGCCACCAGTCGCCGTTACGCCACGAGGCGGTACTGGAACCGGGGATCGCGAGATCAAAGACGCGAACGTCGCTTTTGCAGTAGCCTTGAATGAATTCTCCCCAACCGTAACAGGGACGCGGATCGCGTTTGCTGTAATCCGCCATGATCGAGTCGCCGCAAAGATAGACGTCCGCGGCAAAAAGCATCGTACCGGCACCGCACAACGCGGCGGAAAGAGCCTGTTTTATCATTATTTTTTCTCCAATAAATAAATGCTGTCGGCTTTGACGTCGGTGAGGACATTGCCCTCCGCGCCCTTGATTTTCCATCCGGCGGGCAGATCGACCGTCACTTTTTTGGCGGGATTCCAGAAAAAGAGCGCGCCGCCTTTGTCGCCGATCCACGTCGTGCCGAAAGGCGTTTCGCGGACAAACGGCATCCCCGTATTGTCGAGTGCTTCGTTGAATTTCGGCACGAGGCTCACCATCCGGTTGGCGCGTACGACTTCATCCTTGATGCGGTCGAATTGGAAGGTGTATCCGGAAAGTTCCGTCAGCGGGAAGCAACCGTACATCCCCGTCCGGAAAAAGTCAAGTTCCAGCCCCTCGTAGAAATTCGCCGACGGCACGCTGCCCACGAGGCAGAACTCTTTTCCGGCAAAGGGCGTGTAAAGATGCGGACGATACCAGTACTCGTCGAGCACCAGTGGATTCATGCCCTCGATCGCGACGCGGCAGTCGTTTTCGTGGAAAAAGCGGTAGATCTTGATCTGCATTTCCATTCCGTGCGGGCTTTCTTTTTTGGCAAAGTTGATGCAGTTCGCCGCCGCGCCGTCCATATCGCGGTAGACCCAGCGCACGCCCGCGTCGATCGCCGGTTTGACCAGTTCGCGGAACCACTTGAAATACTCCTCGTTGTTGACGTCGATCACAGGATAGCGGCCGTTGCCGTAGGCGAAAATTTCGCCTTTGCTGTCGCGGACGAACCATTCGGGGTGATGGTTGTAGATCCAGCCGCCGTCGCCCTGGACGTAACTGCCCGCCGTCCAGATGCGCGAACCGACGTTGTTTTGCCGCATTTCGTTGAAAATCGGGAAGCGGTCGGAACTGAAAGACGCATCCGCCGGTTCTTCGCATCCGGGGTGCGAGAGATAACGGTATCCCGCCTTGATCGCGGCGGCGCGCACTTGCGCGGCTTCCTCTTTGGTGATCTGGTGCGTATAACTGCAAATCGGGTAGGCGGGGAATTCTTTCAATCCCGCGCGGCGGCGCAAGTCCTTGCGGACAAACTGATACATCGCCAGATAATCGTTGTGGCCGCGCTCCGCGCCGCGGCTGAACCAGTGCCAGTAATTGACCGTCGCGCAGGGCGCGTAAATGCGGCCGAGCGTATGGCGGCGCAAATTGGCGATCGACTTCGCGCCCTTTTTGCGGGTGAAACGCACGATCACCGCCTGCGCGCTCTCGACGTTGCCGAGGTAGAGGCCGTCTTCGCAGACGAGGTGTTCAAACGGCTGACCGGAGCCGAAATAACGCCAGGTGTAGGTGTCGGCATCGACCTTGCCCGTCATATCGAAATCGACGTAGCCGCGCGGCGGCGAATAGCAGGAATTGCGACGCGCGAAAAGCGGTTTCTCCGGCGTCAACTCCGAATGGAAGACGATCTCGTTGAGGAGAAGCGGACTTTTGACCATTTCGACGCGGTCGGCAAATCCGGCAAAATCTCTGCCGTCGAGGCGCAACGTCCCCGCCGTAAAGATCCAGCGCATTTCGGCGTCTTTGGCGACGTAGGTCAAAACCGCCGAATTTTTGTTGACGGCGACGTTTTTCAAATTCCACTTGATGTCGGCGGCTTTGACCACCGCTTCGCCGTCGGTCGCTTCGGCGGTCTTGGCGTCGAAAAAGGAGCGTTCTTCGGAAAAACCGATCTCGGGGATCGCATAATTGCGGATCAAAGGCTCTTTTTCGCAGGGATAGGTGATTGCGACTTTGCCGTCGGCGGAAACATCCAGCACAATGCCGTTGCCGAATGTGATTTTTTTGCCGTCGATGTGCGGCGTACTTTGGTTTTCCTCGATGCCGAGCGCGGGAGTCTGTACGGAAACGGCGACTTCACCGACTTCCTCGCGGGCGGGGATATCCTGCATTTTGGAAATGAGTTTTTCCGGCGCCGCCTTGTAGTTCCCGGCATCGGCGGCGACCGCCGTCAAAAACGCTTTGCCGTACGCCCAGTTGGAAAAGTCCTGAAGCGAATGAGCGTAACTGTACTTCGTATTGAGATACGTCACCGTGCCTTTGCCGATCGTTTTACGCACCAGAAACGGCGTGATCTCCGTATCGTTGGCGCGGATGGTGCTCAACACCTCGGCGCCGGGGAGTACCGTCAACTGCCGGAAATTGGAAAGTACGGGGAGTTTTTCCGGGAAGATCGCAAAAATTTTCCCGGCGGGACGGTCGGCGAAAAGCGGCACTTCGACTTCCATGGTTTCGCCGACGGAAACGGGCAGGAGATCGCCGACGCTTGCCGGGCAGTCGCGGGTGAAGAGAATGTGCCCGCCTTTTTCTACAAAACTTTTCAACTGCGCGATGCGCTTCTCATCCAACATCTTTGTCAGCATCGCGGCAGGAATGTCGTTGAAAATCACAAGTTTCTTATTGCCAAGTTGTTTCAACGCGGGAGTGATGCCGTCAAAAGGCGTCGGCTCGACCTTGTCGGTCATATTGATGCGGATCGGGGCTCCGGAAAAACCGTCAAGATAAGTCCCGTTGATGTTGACGACTTTGCACCCCGCCTTTTCAAAAATCTGGCTGACGATATTGCCCATTCGCGGACGACCGCCGTTGAAAAGCACCACATAAGGACCTTTTTTGCCGACGACCGGCGCTTTTTTTTGCGGGCCCGCCGTCACGAGCAAGGACGAGAGCAGAAGAGAAAGGAAAAAGATTTTTTTCATGGCGACTCCTTGGTTGAAAACGGAAACAATATATTATAGCATCAGGGGCAAAAAAAAGCAAGACGAAAAACGGCAAAATCGATTTTCTGACACCGAAAAAAAATATAATCAAAAAATTTCTTTATCGGCTTGTCTTCTCCTTTTTTTTGACTATATTATCAACCCACCCCAAAAACAGAAAAGGAGAAAAAATAAAAAAAATCACCGTCGTCGCCGCTGTCAGTATCGTCATCGCCATCGCCATTGTCGGCAGTGCGTTTTGCCTCAGCCGCTTTATGCTGAAAATCGAGCAGACGACGGAGAAAAACATCACCGTCAAAGGAGTCGCCACCCGCGAGATCACTTCCGACATCGCCTCTTTTACCTGCCGCATTACCTGCAATCACCTCGATCTCGCCGGCGGCTATCAGGAATTGGAGCGCATCACCGCGATCTTCAACAAAAAATTGGAAGAACTCGGCATCACTCCCAACGAAGTCGATGACATTTCCGTTTCTTATGACCGGATGGAAAAAACGATCACGGCAACCGAAAAAGGCCGCACCACAACGCGCAGCGTTTTCAGCCATTATCAGTTTTCCCGCAGTTGCCGCATCGTCACCCGCGACGTCCAAAAAGCCGCGCTCGCGGTCGTTCAACTGTACGCGCTCTCCACGCAGAAAATCGACATTTACGTTTCCAACCCCGTCTTTTTGATCAGCAATCCGGAGCAATACAAACTCGAACTCGTCGATCAGGCGTCGAAAGCCGCTTACAAGCGCGCGCATACCGTCGCCGAAACGGCGGGAAGCAAACTGGGAAAACTCCGCGTCGCCCGTCAGGGAGTCATTCAAATCACCCGCGTCGGCAGCAACGATTCCAGCGATTACGGTACTTACGATACATCGAGCATCAAAAAAGAAATGCGGATGGTCGTCACGCTCGATTTCGCTCTGGAATAAATTTTGGAGCATCACAATCTGACGTGATGAGAGCGAGAGGGGCTGATTTCGCCCCTCTCAACACCCTCAACCAGCCACGGGCTGGACTTTGTACCCTGCCGCAGATATTTGCGGCTCATTCGTTTTGCCCGCGCTCTGATCGCAATTCCCCGCAAATCTCTGCGGTCGTC
>JAEDIJ010000003.1 GCA_016292515.1 Victivallaceae bacterium | reverse complement strand
TGGGCAAAAGACAAAATCACGCAATGATGATGCGTCCGTTTTGTCCGTTAATGTCCGTTGAGGATAACAACGCAGTTGCTGCTACGACGTGGCGAAGACGAAAGCGTAAAAGCGAAGTCAACCCCTCTTGCTCCTGTTGCGTAAAAAAGGGACTGTCGCTTTTGGCGACAGTCCCTTTTGATGTGATCGGGAAACTTACGCGAGACGCGCTTTGAGAGCGTCGAGCTGTTTCTTGAGCGCATCCGGCAGATGGGTGCCGAATTTCGCATAGTGCTCGTCGATCATCGCGAGTTCCTTTTTCCAGCCTTCGACGTCGACTTTGAGCAATTCTTTGAGGTCGTCGGCGCTGACTTCGTCCTCGATGCCGGCGAGGTCGATCGCCGCCTCGGTCGGCATATAGCCGATCGCGGTGTCGCGATATTCACCCTCACCCGCGCAACGGGCGAAAACCCACGCGAGGACGCGGCTGTTGTCGCCAAAGCCGGGCCACATGAATTTGCCCTCGGCACTCTTGCGGAACCAGTTCACGCAGAAAATCTTGGGCAGATTGCCTTTGGCGGCACCGGCTTTGCCGATGTCGAGCCAGTGCTGGAAGTAGTCGCCCATATGATAGCCGCAGAAAGGCAGCATCGCAAAGGGATCGCGGCGGACGGTGCCCGCCTTGACGTCAAGCGCGGCGGCGGTAACTTCGCTGCCGACGGTCGAACCGATGAAAACGCCGTGCTCCCAATCTTTCGACTGATAGACGAGCGGCAGCGTGCTGGGACGGCGGCCGCCGAAAAGGAACGCGGAAACCGGCACGCCCTGCGGATCTTCCCACTCGGCGGCGATCGCCGGGCAGTTGCAGGCGCGGGCGGTGAAACGGGCATTGGGATGCGCCGCCTTGACGGGTTTGCCGTCGGCGTCGACCTGACCGGGTTTCCAGTCGTTGCCCTTCCAGTCGATCAGGTGATCGGGAGCATCGTAGCCGATGCCCTCCCACCAGACGTCGCCGTCATCGGTGAGCGCGACGTTGGTGAAGATCGTATCCTTGGAGCAGGAAAGCATCGCGTTCTTGTTGGACTTCATACTGGTACCGGGCGCGACGCCGAAGAAACCGGCTTCGGGGTTGATGGCGCGCAAGTGACCCTCGTTGTCGAACTTCATCCACGCGATATCGTCGCCGACGGTCTCGACTTTCCAGCCGGGAAGAGTCGGGATGAGCATCGCGAGGTTGGTCTTGCCGCAGGCGGATGGGAAAGCTCCGGTAACGTATTTGACTTCGCCCTTGGGGTTGGTCAATTTCAAAATGAGCATATGCTCCGCCATCCAGCCCTCGTCGCGCGCCTGGACGGTCGCGATACGGAGCGCAAGGCACTTTTTGCCGAGGAGCGCGTTGCCGCCGTAACCGGATCCGAACGACCAGATCTCGCGGGTCTCGGGGAACTGCGCGATGTATTTCTTTTCGATCGGAGCGCAGGGCCAGACGCCGTTGTCGGAAGCGCCGTTTTCGAGCGGCTTGCCGACGGAGTGGACGCAGGGGACGAATTCGCCGTTGCCGAGCACTTCAAGCACTTTGGTGCCGACGCGGGTCATCACTTCCATATTGATGACAACGTACGCGCTGTCGGTGATCTCGACGCCGATCTTGGCGATCGGGCTGCCGACGGGACCCATCGAGAAGGGGATCACGTACATCGTGCGGCCGTGCATACAGCCTTTGTAGAGACCGAGCATCGTCTTTTTGAGTTCTTTGGGATCGATCCAGTTGTTGGTCGGGCCCGCATCTTCCTGTTTCTCGCTGGCGATAAAAGTACGCGCTTCAACGCGCGCCACGTCGGAGGGATCGGAGCGGAAAAGCAGACTGTTGGGACGCTTTGCCGGGTTGAGGCGGGTCGCCAGACCGCATTCGACCAGTTCGTTGCAGAGGCGGTCGTATTCCTCTTTGCTGCCGTCGCACCAGTAAACGGCATCGGGTTCGCAGATCGCGACCCACTCGTTGACCCATTTGACCAGCGCCGCGTTGTTGGTCGGCGCCGCATTGAGCTGTTTTGTCATCGTCTTTCCCTTTTTGTTGATTGGGGTGAGCGTATTTCGCCGCACACCCGCGTGAATAACATTCTTGGCGTATAATATATCACTTTTTTTCCGATTATGAAAGGGTTGAAATGTGGATTTTTTGACAAAAAAGATGAAAAAATCAAGAAAAAAGGATATTTTAAGTTTTAAGTTATAAGTTTAAAGTTTTAAGTGCTTGGCAGGGAGCGAAAAACGCTCCCTGACCCTCCGACAGCGCCGATGCATCCCCCTTCGCCAAGGCTACGGCGGGACAAGTCGCATCGGCTTAAAAAAAGCAAATGGCAAAATGCCACTCTCGCGGCTCGCCGCGAAAATTGCGGGGCGATGGGAATATTGAGATTTGTGGGAATTGTGGGATTTTTGAGATAAAGCAAGCCTGCGATAATCACAACTCTGCGGTAATGAGCGCGATAGAGAGCGTATTGTCCCACAACTCCCACTTTCTCCCGCTTCTTTCGCGCCAGTTGGCGCGATGCTAAAAAAGCAAACGGCAGTACGCATTGACCAAACAAATCGCGCACTGCCGTTTTGTGTCGTTCTGTAAGCCCAAGCGACTTGTCCCGCCGTAGCCTTGGCGAAGGGGGATGCGTTTGCGCATTGCAGGTGTCTTGAGGGCAATGTAGCCCTCAAGCCAAGCACTTAAAACTTAAAACTGCAAAAAACTGTCGCCAATTCGGCGACAGCTTTTTGCTTTATTTTTCGCAGCGGAACTGACGGATGAGTTCTTCCGTCTTTTTCTGCAACGACGCGACGGCGGGACGGTAGAAGTAACCGGCGAGGCTCGGCGTCTTGGTGGCGCGGGCTTCTTCGATGCCGGCGAGGAACGCCTTGTTGATGTCCGTGCAGATGTTGATCTTGGCGATGCCGAGTTTGATCGCCGCTTGAAGCAGATCGATCGGGGTGCCGCTTCCGCCGTGAAGGACGAGCGGTTCTTCGACGGTGGCGGCGATCTCGGCGAGGCGGTCGAGTTTGAGTTCGGGTTTGCCTTTGTATTCACCGTGAACCGTGCCGATGGCGACGGCGAGACAGTCGACGCCGGTACGGCGGACGAATTCCGCGGCTTCGCCGGGGACGGTCAAAACGGATTCGGTGCCGACGCCGCCGTCACCGCCGCCGACGTGGCCGAGTTCAGCTTCGCAGCTGGCGTTGTGGGCGTGGGCGATATCCGCCGCCATTTTGGAAAGACGCACGTTTTCCTCAAACGGATGGATCGAAGCGTCGAGCATCACCGAGGAATATCCGGCTTTGACGCACTCCTCGACTTCCTCGATCGACGCGCCGTGATCGAGGTGAAGCGCGGCGTCGATGTCAAAGCGTTTGATGTAGTAGTTGACGATGCAGGCGAGTGCTTCGGCACCGCCGATCGAACCGAATTCCATCGCGGTCGCCTGAAAGATCACCGGGGAATGCGTCGCGGCGGCGGCGCGGGCGATGCCTTCGACGTTGAGGCTGTCCCAGCACTCGAAAGCACCGAGGGCGATGTGTTGTTTGCGGGCGGCTTTGAGCAGCGTGTCCATTCTTTGAAGCGACATAAGAAAATCCTCCGTTATTGGGTTGTGGTAAAATAAACCATTGTTTTAATATAGGGGGTATTTGCCCCGATTGCAAATAAAAAGGAAAAACATTCTCCGCTTCCGGCTTGTATTTTATCCGGCTTCCCCCTATATTAAATCATCGCCCGTCGTCGATACGCAGTGAATCATCGGTGAAATTCCGTGGCTGTCGCGCAACCGTCAAAGTCGGATCCTGCGGCTTCGGGCAAACGCATTTTGTGCGCGTCACACAAAAGGAGTTGCAGTATGCCGGTCTTTTTTCACCGTCTGGCGGGAAACGCTTTTTCCCGCGGTCGTTTCACCTTGATCGAACTCTTGGTCGTCATCGCGATCATCGGAGTCCTGTCGTCGATTTTAATACCTTCGCTCGGCACGGCGCGTTCGCGCTCGACGCGGATACAGTGTCTTTCCAATCTGCGTCAGATCGGGGTGCTGCAAACGATCTATCAGGATCATTTCGACGGTTCTTTCTGTCCGCTGATCGCCGAAAACGGCAACTGGGACGCCTCCTGCGGCACCGACGGAGCGATGACGAAGCCGGGATTGCTCGCCGAAGGGACGGCGAGCGATCTTTCCGCGGCGCAAAGCAGAATTTTTCAATGTCCCGACGCGCGCGGTTACACTAGAAGTTATACGACGCGCTTCGCCGGTTACGGGTACAACGAGTGTCTGGGGAGCGACCTCTACAATCCGGCGAATCCGGGGTGCGTCATCGGCGAAGTGATTTTCCATCGCGGACGATGATGAATTCCGACGGCGGCTACCTTGACGGCGTCAAGTATGAAGTGACGAGTTTCCTGCGTGCTCCCGAAGCGGGAGATTTCAACTACGGGCAACTCAATATGTACGGCACGGTCGATTTCCGACACGCCGGAAGCGCGGCGGCGGTTTACGTCGATGGTCACGCTGAAAGCGCGGACAAAATCTTTCATCCGGTCACTCCCCGCGGCCGTACCGGATTTTTGAGCGAAGATCTCGAAGCCTACGATCCGAGGTATCAAAAAAAATGAAATATGCTGTGATATTCTGGTCGATTTTTTTATGCGTCGTTTCTGCCGCCGCGCCATTGCGCGTCGTTTCGCTTTCGCCCGCCATCACGGAAACGATTTTTCACCTCGGCGCGGGCGATCGCCTCGTCGGGAGAAGCAGTGCGTGCGACACCCCCATTGCGGCAAAAAATCTTCCCGTCTGCGGAGATTTCGCGATCGCCGATGTCGAAAAGATCCTGCTCTGTCACCCCGATTACGTCCTCACGCATACGCTCGTCAACGCCCCCGCCGAAAAGGTTTTGGCGCGAGCCAGGATCAAAGTGTTGCGTCTTCCGTGCGACAACGCCGGCGATTACCGCGCGATGGTACGGCAACTCGGAAATTTGCTCGACTGCCGTTTCGCGGCGGAAAGGGAAATTGCGCGCGTCGATGCCAAAACCGCCGCGTGGAAAAGTTTACCGCGAAAAAACCGCCCGACGCTCGTCGTCGTCTGGGATCAGCCGCTTGTCGTTGCGGGAGAGGGAACTTTTATCTATGATCTCCTTGATCTCGCCGGAGAAAAGGGAGTTGATTTCAAAGGGGAAAAGGGATTTTTCACCCCCGATCCCGAATATCTTCTGCAAACGGAGCCGGAGGTGATCCTCACGCTTTTTCCGCCGGAAAATCTGTCGCGCCACGCCGTGTTGCGTCATTTGCGCGCCGTCCGGGAAAAACGGGTGATCTCCCTCGCCGGAATGGATTTTTTTCAGCGGCCCTCGCCGCGCTGGTGCGAGGCGGTCGATGTTTTGCAAAAACTTTTTGAGGAGTTGAAATGAAACGCTTTTTTTTCATCGCGACGGTGATATCGCTCATCGCGCTCTTGTTTTACGGAAGTCTTGCCGGAACGCCGGAAACTCTTTTCACTTTTCGGCTGACGAGGCTGACGGCGGCATTTTGCGTCGGCGGCGCGCTGGCACTGGCGGGCACTTTGACGCAGGCGATTTTCCGCAACGCGCTGGCAACGCCCTACACCCTCGGCGTTTCCGGCGGCGCGGCGGTCGGCGCGGCACTGACGATTCTGTGCGGCGCGGGAAATTTGACGGCAATGCTCCCCGTCGGGGCTTTTGCGGGCGGCATCATCACCTTTGCCCTCGTCCTTTTCATCGGCCGTTTCGGGCGGCGGGGCGCGACGGAATTGTTGCTTGCCGGCGTCATCGCCGGGACGCTTTTTTCCGGAATACTGCTTTATCTCGTATCGCGAGCGAACACGTTGCAACTTGCCGGGATCTCGTGGTGGACGCTCGGCGATCTCTCGGGCATCGATCCTGGCGGCGTCGCGGCGGTCGCCGGAGCGGGAATTTTGACGCTTTTCCTCGCCAAATTTTTCGCCAACGACCTCAATGCAATGGCATTCGGCGACGAGGGCGCGCATTTTCTCGGCGTCGCGGTAACGCGTGTGCGGCTGTTGCTCCTCACGATGACGACGCTTCTTGTCGCGCTGACGGTAAGTTTTTGCGGCATCATCGGTTTCGTGGGGCTCGTCGTACCGCACATCGTGCGGAAAATTTCGGGGAGTTCGATGCGGCATCTGCCGTTTGACGCTTTTTTATGCGGCGCGCTTTTTCTGATGCTTTGCGACCGGCTGGGACATTTGCTCGATCCCGTGCGGCAACTTCCCCCCGGCGTCGTGACTTCGCTTTTGGGCGGCGCGCTATTTCTCGTCGTCCTCTACCGCAGCGGAGGGTATGAAAAATGAGTCTGCAAGCGCAAAACCTCACTTTCGGCTACGGCAAAAAAATCATCTTGAACAACATTTCAGCGACGCTGGGAAAGGGCAAAGTCGTCTTTCTCCTCGGTGAAAACGGCTCCGGCAAAACGACGCTGTTGAAACTATTGGCGCGGCTTCTCGTGCCGCATCAAGGCGGGATTTTGCTCGACGGAAATGCGGCGGAGCGTTTTTCCCGACGCGAATACGCGCAGAAAATCGGCGTGATGAGCCAAACGCCCCGCCCCACTCTCGATTTTTCCGTCGCGGAATTCTGCCTGATCGGCCGCAACGCGAAACTCGGTCGCTTCGGCGGCGCGCAAAAAGCCGATCTCGACGCGGTAGATCGCGCGCTCCGTATGGTCGGCTTGTCGGAAAAATCCGCGGAAGCGGCACGGTGGCTTTCCGGCGGGGAATTTCAGCGGCTCGCGCTCGCGGCGGCTTTGGCTCTGGGAAGCGACTACCTTTTGCTCGACGAGCCGGTCAGCGCGCAGGATCCCCCGCGGGCGCGCGAATTGCTGTCGATGTTGCGCCGCCTTGCCGGTCATTGCGGAATTTTGGTCATTGCGCACGATCTTGATCTCGCCGTGCAATTTTCCGATGAAGTCTGGTTGCTCGCCGACGGAGAGCTTTTTGCCGCCGGAAATCCGCAAACGGTATTGACACCGGAAAATATCGGCAAACTCTACCATTGCCGCGTCACACGGGAGTTGTCGCATCCGGGATTCCTCTTTCACTGAAAATCGCGAAAAAAGTGCTTTTTTTACGGCGCGGATTTGCTTTTTTTTCACTTTTGTGGCATATTACCACAATAATAAAAGAGGAATACCATTATGACCGGTGAAAACTTCACGCAGTTACTGCGCCAGAAAATTCTGATTTTCGACGGCGGTTTCGGTTCGGAACTCTACCGCCGCAATTTCTTTGTCAACACGTCCTACGACGGTCTCGTCCTGACCAATTCCAAGGACGTGACGGCGATCCATCAAGCCTACGTCGACAGTCATTGCGACGTGTTGACGACCGACACCTACAACGCGAATGCGCTGAAACTCGCCGCGTTCGGACTTGCCGAAAAAACCGCGGAGATCAACCGCGCGGCGGTTTCCCTCGCGCGGCGCGCGGCGGCGGGAAATCCGGAGATCCTCGTCGCGGGTTCGCTGGGGCCCTTGGGGGATTTCCCTTTCAACGAAGCCGTTGCCGCCTTGTCGGCGCAAAAGGATGCGCTGATCGAAGCCAAAGCCGATCTTCTGCTTTTTGAGTCGATCTCCTCCAAAAACGATTTGCGCGTCGTGCTGGCGGTCAAAAAGAGTGATGCCGTCGCGTGGATGCCGAGTTTCGTCCTGGATGAAACGGGCAAACTGGACGACGGGACGGACATCGACGAGATCAACGCGATGTTGCAGACGGCGGAAATTCCGCCCGCGGCGTGGGGGATCAATTGCGGCACCGGCCCGGAAGCGACGCTTCAAGCGGTAACGCTCGCCGCCCAAAAAGTCTCTCTCCCCCTCGTCGTTCAGCCGGCGTCCGGCGTGCCGCGCCGTGTCGACAACCGCTTTATGCCGATGACGACCCCGGAATACTTTACGACCTACGCACTGCGCTACACGACGCTCGGCGCGCGCGCCGTCGGCGGCTGCTGCGGCATCGGCCCCGAACACATCGCCGATCTGGCACGCTCCTTGAAGCCGCTGGTGAAAACTGAACACGCCGCCGTCTTTGAAGTCCAAGTCGATCAGGCAACACTGTTGGAAGAAACTCCGCTCGCACAAAAGAGCACATTCGGCGCAAAACTCGCTTCCGGCAAATGGCTCAAACTCATCGAAATGATCCCGCCGCGCGGCATCGACTTGACCGACACCGTCAACAAGGCGATCAAAGTGCGCGAAGCGGGCTTCGACGCGATCAACCTGCCGGACGGGCCGCGGGCAAGCTGCCGTTTGTCGCAGATCGTCACCGGCATCGAGATCGCGGAAAAGGCGCAGATCGAAACCGTGATCCACTGCTGTTGCCGCGACCGCAATCTCATCAGTTTGCAATCGATGATTTTAGGCTGTATGGCGAAAAATCTGCGCAATATCCTTTTCATCACCGGCGATCCGCCGAAACTGGGGAATTACCCCTTTTCGTCCGGCGTTTTCGACGTCGATTCGATCGGTCTGGTGAAGTTGCAGAAACAACTCAACCGCGGCGTGGACATCGGCGGACAAGTGCTCGGCAACGGCGTCAAAACCGAAATCGTCTGCGGCGTCGGCGTCGATCCCAACGCGATCGATCCGGAAAGAGAATACCGCCGCCTCGCGGAAAAAGTGGAGTCCGGCGCGGATTTCATCATCACCCAACCCGTTTTCGATCCCGACGTGCTGATCGCGTTTTTGAAAAAGATCGCCCATTTCCAAGTCCCCGTCATCGCCGGGGTGTGGCCTTTCGCCAGTTACCGCAACGCCCTCTTTATGAAAAACGAAGTCCCCGGCGTAGTCGTCCCCGACTGGATCATGAAAGCGATGGAAAAAGCCCCTGACAAGGAAAGTCAGCGCGCCGAAGGCATCCGCATCGCACGCTTGATCCTCGAAGCGATCCGCGGCGAAGTTCGCGGCGTGGCAACCAGTGCCCCTCTCGGCAGAGTCGACACGGCGATCGAAGTCTGTCAAGGATTTTGACGCAACGGGAGCATTTTTGCTCCCGTTGCATCAAAGTGCGATAAAAACCGCGCCGTTTACTTTTTTTCAAAAGTCAGCGTGTTGTCCTTGACTGCGACGTGCACCGTGCATCCGCCGGGGATCGTACCGTCGAGGAGCAGCCGTGAAAGCGGCGTTTCCAGTTGCTGGATGATCGCGCGTTTCAACGGACGCGCGCCGAAATCGGGATCGTATCCCGCATCAGCGATGAACTGCTTCGCTTCGGGCGTCACGTCGAGCGTGATCTCCTGGGCGGCAAGCCGTCCGGCGAGCCGTTTCAGCTGAATGTCGACGATCTTGACGATCTCCTCCTTGCCGAGGGCGTGGAAGATCAGCGTTTCGTCGATCCGGTTGAGAAATTCCGGACGGAAATGACGGCGCAATTCGGAAGTCAATTCCTCTTTCAGATTGGCGGCGTCGCCGTGATGTTCAAGGATGAGGTCGCTTCCGAGATTACTGGTCATAATGATGATCGTATTCTTGAAATTGACCGTCCTCCCCTGCGAATCGGTCACGATGCCGTCTTCGAGGATCTGCAAGAGGATGTTGAAAACATCGGGATGCGCTTTTTCGATCTCGTCAAAGAGGACGACGCTGTAAGGCCGGCGGCGGACCGCTTCGGTCAACTGACCGCCCTCCTCGTAACCGACGTAGCCCGGAGGCGCGCCGACCAGACGCGAGACGCTGAATTTTTCCATATATTCAGACATATCGATCCGCACCATCGCGCGTTCGTCGTCAAAGAGATCGGCGGCAAGTGCGCGGGCGAGTTCCGTTTTGCCGACGCCCGTGGGCCCGAGAAAAATGAAACTTGCGATCGGACGGTTGGGATCCTGCAATCCGGCGCGGGCGCGGAGCACCGCATCGGAAACGGCGGTGACCGCTTCATCCTGACCGACGACGCGCTGATGGAGCCGATCCCCGAGTTGGAGGAGCTTTTCCTTTTCGCTCTGCACGAGTTTCGCGACGGGAATTTTCGTCCAGCGGCTGATGATCGCGGCGATGTCGTCCTCATCGACCTCTTCTTTCAACAGACGGTTTCCCTGCGCATCCTTGATCGCGGCTTCGGCGGCGGCGATCTGACGTTCGATGCCGGGGATCGTGCCGTGGCGCAACTCGGCGGCGCGCTCCAAATTGTAATCGCGTTCGGCGCGTTCCAGTTGGGCGCGCGCGGTATCGAGTGCTTCCCGGTAGGCACGCAAGTCGGAGATCGCTTTTTTCTCGTTTTCATAACGGGCGCGCAACTCCTTGCCGGCGGCTTTCCATTCGGCGGCTTCGGCTTCCAGTTCCTCGCGGCGTTTGATCGACGCGGGATCTTTTTCGTTACGCAATCCGGTGATCTCGATTTCCAACTGCATCACGTGACGCTCGTTTTCGTCGAGTTCCTCCGGACTGCTGTCGATTTCCGTGCGGAGCGCGGCGGCGGCTTCATCGACGAGGTCGATCGCCTTGTCGGGCAGGAAGCGGTCGGAAATGTACTTGTCCGACAACACCGCGGCGGCGACGAGCGCGCTGTCGCGCAACTTGATGCCGTGATGGATCTCGTAACGCTCTTTCAAGCCGCGCAAAATGGAGATCGTGTCCTCGACCGAGGGCGGATTGACCAATACGCTCTGGAAACGGCGTTCCAACGCCGCGTCTTTTTCGATATATTTGCGGTATTCGTCGAGCGTCGTCGCGCCGATGCAGTGCAGTTCGCCGCGCGCCAGCATCGGTTTGAGCAAGTTTCCGGCATCCATCGAACCCTCGGACGCTCCCGCGCCGACGACGGTGTGCAATTCGTCGATGAAAAGGATGATCTTCCCTTCGGCGGAGGTCACTTCTTTTAAGACCGCTTTGAGTCTTTCCTCAAATTCGCCGCGGTATTTCGCCCCGGCGATCAACGCGCCCATATCAAGCGCGACGAGCCGGCGGTTTTTCAGACTTTCCGGCACGTCGCCGCGGACGATCCGGCGGGCGAGCCCTTCGACGATCGCCGTCTTGCCGACGCCGGGTTCGCCGATCAATACCGGATTGTTTTTGGTGCGGCGCGACAGGATCTGGATCATCCGGCGGATCTCCTCGTCGCGGCCGATCACCGGGTCGAGTTTGTCCTGCATTGCCATCCGAGTGAGATCGCGCGAGTATTTTTCGAGTGCCTCAAACGTGCTTTCGGGATCGGGCGACGTCACGCGCTGATTGCCGCGGACGCTTTGAAGTGCCTGCAACACCTTGTCGGAAGTCACGCCCGCTTTTTCCAGCGTTTCCGCCGCACTGTTGCGGTTGCCCAGAATGCCGAGCAGAAGATGTTCGACGCTGATGTAATCGTCGTGCATATTGCCGGCGTGTTTTTCCGCATCGTTGAGGACAGCGGAGAACTCCTGCGAATTGTAGAATTCCCCCGAAGCGTCGCTCACTTTGGGAAGCGCGTTGAGCGCGGTGTCGATCTGCGGATCAAAAAGTTTCGCGCTAACGCCCAGTTTTTCGAGGATCGACGGCACAAGACCGTTTTCCTGACGGACGAGCGCGGCGAGCAAATGGATCGCCCGCAATTCATTGTTGCGGTACTCCTGCGCGATCTGCTGACACGCGACCAGCGCTTCCCGGCTTTTGGTGGTGAATTTTTCTGCATTCATCGTAGCACCTCCTGGTTGATTTGGTTTCACCTTTTTGATAAGCATAGTCCGTACCAGTTGATTTCACTTGACAAAACCGCCTTGATGGGAGTATATTTAGTGCGACAAATTGGCAACCCCTGTGACAAAAGGACACAGTTATGGATTATACTTACATCGCCAGCGCCCACAACGACGCCGTCAAACATCTCGTCAAACTCCGCGACCGCCGTCACCGCGACCGCGAAAAACTGACCATTCTTGAAGGATATCGCGAATTGACCCGCGGTCTTGAATACGGAATGGACATCCTCGAATGCTATTTTTCGCCGGAGCATTTCCTCGGCAGCAACGAATATCCGCTCCTTGAAACGATGGCGAAAAAAGGCATTCTCGTGCGGCAACTTGCTCCGCAACTTCTGGAAAAAGTCTCCTACCGCGACCGTCCGGAGGGACTTCTCGCCGTCGCCCGTGTCAAGGAACACCGCCTCGAAGACTTGCCCGTCGATCCCAACGGGCTTTATCTCGTCGCCGAAACCGTCGAAAAACCGGGCAATCTCGGTTCGATGCTCCGCAGTGCCGACGCCGTCAACGTGACCGGATTCATCCTGTGCGAACGCGGTACCGACATTTACAACCCCAACGCCATCCGCGCCAGCACCGGCGCGCTCTTTTCCGTGCCGCTTGCCGAATGTTCCAATGAAGAAGCTCTCGCGTGGCTGCGGAAAAATCACATCAAAACGCTCGCCGCGACTCCGCATACGGATAAAACATATACCGACGTCGATCTTACCTGCGGCGTCGCGATCATCGTCGGCGCGGAACAGACGGGGCTGACCGAATTCTGGATGACACAGGCCGATCTGCCCGTCGTCATCCCGATGCTCGGCAAGATCGATTCCCTCAACGTTTCGACGGCGACGACGGTGTTGCTCTACGAAGCGGCGCGTCAACGCGGTTTCAAAAAGTGAATCTCCGCGCAAAACCCGTCGGTTGCGGTTTGCTTTTTGCAGTCATTTGCAGTATATTACAAATTGTTTTCACCTAACTTATATAAGGAGAGGTTATTATGACGCTCGTGGAACAACTGGAAAAGATCAAGATCGTGCCGGTGCTGGTGCTGAATTCTCTGGACGAGGGAATGGCGGTCTGCACCGATTTGTACAACAACGGCTTGCGTGCGGCGGAAATCACGTTTCGCACGAGCGCGGCGGAGGAAGTGATCCGCGAGGCGAGCAAGCGTTTCCCCGATATGATCATCGGTGCCGGTACGGTGCTCAACGTCGCGGACTTGCACCGCGCCTTTGACGCCGGCGCAAAGTTCGCGGTGGCGCCGGGTTTCAATCCGACGGTGGTCAAGGAAGCGATCAAATGCGGTTTCGACTTCGCGCCGGGCGTCTGCACGCCGAGCGAAGCGGAGCAGGCGATGGAACTCGGCTGCAAATTCCTCAAATTTTTCCCGGCGGAAGCGGCGGGCGGCACGGCGATGCTCAAATCGCTGATCGCCCCCTACAAGCACCTCGGCATCCGCTTTATGCCGACGGGCGGCGTCAAACCGGCGAATGTCGAGAGTTATCTTGAGATCCCCGAAGTCGCCGCGGTCGGCGGCACCTGGCTCAACAAGTGCCCCGTCGAAACCATCCGCGCCGCCGCCGAGATCGCCAAAAAATACGCCAAATAATCAAATAAAGGATTTTCATTATGGGTCTGCAATACTTGCCTGCCGAAGAGTGCCGTTACGATATTCTCTCGCTCGGTGAAATCATGCTCCGTCTTGATCCCGGCCCGGGACGCATCCACACCGCCCGTAGTTTTACCGCGTGGGAAGGCGGTGGCGAATACAACGTCGCGCGCGGTCTGCGCCGCTGTTTCGGCTTGCGCGCCGGTGTCGTCACCGCGTTTGCCGACAATCCGGTCGGTCGTCTCGTCGAGGATTTCATCCTCCAAGGCGGCGTCGATACCAGCCTCATCAAGTGGGTCCCCTACGACGGTATCGGCCGCAGTGTCCGCAACGGCTTGAACTTCACCGAGCGCGGCTTCGGCATCCGCGGTGCCGTCGGTTGCTCCGACCGCGGCAATACCGCCGTTTCGCAACTGAAAGCCGGCGACATCGACTGGGATATGATCTTCGGCAAACTCAAAGTCCGCCACTTCCATACCGGCGGGATCTTCGCCGCGTTGAGCGACACCACCCCCGGCGTCGTCATCGAAGCACTCAAAGCCGCCAAGAAATACGGTACCGTCACCAGTTACGATCTCAACTACCGCCCCAGCCTCTGGAAAAGCATCGGCGGTCTTGAACGCGCCCGCGAAGTCAACCGCGAAATGGCGAAATACGTCGATGTGATGATCGGCAACGAAGAAGACTTCACCGCCTGCCTCGGCTTTGAGGTCGAGGGCGTCGACAAGAGCCTTTCCAACATCAAGGTCGAGAGTTTCAAGAAAATGATCGGCAACGTCGTCAAGGCGTATCCTTTCAAAGTCGTCGCCAATACGCTCCGCACCGTCAAGACCGCCACCGTCAACGACTGGGGCGCCATCGCCTGGCAGGACGGAGAATTCTTTGAAGCGACCTACCGCCCCGGTCTTGAAATTTTCGACCGCGTCGGCGGCGGCGACAGTTTCGCTTCCGGCTTGATCTACGGACTGCTCAAAACCGGCAAAGCCTCCGTCGCCGTCGAATACGGCGCCGCCCACGGCGCGCTCGCGATGACCACCCCCGGCGACACGTCGATGGCGCGTCTTTCCGAAGTCGAAAAACTCATCGGCGGCGGTTCTGCCCGCGTCGAACGCTAATCGATTTGCTTCCTCTACGGACTGCCGTCACAAACGGCAGTCCTTTTTTTACGCGATGGGCATAAGAGGGGGCTCACGCCGCGCCCTCTTGACTCCCCAAGTGCCCGCCACAGGCGGGATCTGTACCTGCCGCAGATATTTGCGACTGTCGTTTGACCGCGATTTTTACGCTCATCCCTGCAAATCTCTGCGGTCGTCTATATTTGTTACTGCAAAAGAAGATGCGTTCCACGCGGGCTAATACTTCGCGCTTTCGCGCTTCGTCCACCCGACTGCCCGACGGGCGACACTCCCTACGCAAAGGATAGCCTCGCAGATGTTGCCGTGAAATGAAGGCTGAAACGGACAATAGCGTGATGGGAAAAGGTAAAATCACGCAATGATGACGCGTCCGTTTTGTCCGTTAATGTCGGTTTTGTCCGTTAATGTCCGTTGTGGATGACAACGCAGTTGCTCCGATCCCGTCGGGCATACCGCAAACCTCCCGGTTTTTCTCACCCAAGTACCCTTTTAGTTTAGTTTCGCGAGGGGCGAAATCAGCCCCCTCTTGCTCCCGTCGCGTTATTTTACTTTCAGCAATTCCTGCGCGGTGCGGACGGTCGCCATCGGGTCTGCCGTGTAATATGCGCCGATCTCGTCGGCGAAAAGTTGATCGACGACGGCACCGCCCACGAGGAATTTGAGGTGGTTCAAGCCGCGTTGACGGGCGAGAGAAATGGTTTGACGTATGGATTTCATCGTCGTCGTCATCAAAGCCGAGAGGGCGACGATCTCGACGTTTTCCCGAACTGCCGTATCGAGAATGACTTCGGGCGGGACATCCTTGCCGAGGTCGATCACGTCGAAGCCGTAATTTTTCAGCATCACGATGACGATGTTTTTGCCGATGTCGTGGATATCGCCTTTGACGGTGGCGAAAACAATGCGCGCTTTGGGATTTTTTTCGCATTGCACGGTAAGTTTCGGTTCGAGGAAAGCCGCGCCTTTTTGCATCGCTTCCGCGCTTGCGATCAACTGCGGCAAAAAGTATTCCTGTTTTTCATACTTCGCGCCGACTTCGTTGATCGCGGGGATGAGGACTTCATTGAGCAATTCCGCCGCCGAAAATTTTTCCGTGAGGGCGGCTTCGAGTGCGGGGAGAATGCCGTCGGCGTTGCCGTCGAGGATAGCGCGGCGGACTTTTTCTCCCGCGGAAAGATTTTCGGCTTTTTGAGGCGCGGCGGCGGAATCGCGTCCGGCGAAGCGAGCAAGAAAATTCTTTTGATGCAAATCCTTGCCGGTCAATGCGTTGGCAGCGTAGATCAGATCGATCGTTTCGGGGAAAAGCACATTGGCGATCGCGGAATTGAGACCGCATCCGATCGCCATTGCGAGAAAAGTACGGTTGACCAGTTGCCGCTCCGGCAAGCCGAAACTCACGTTGGACAATCCGCATACGGTGTTGATATGGTGCGCCTTTGCCCACGCGATGAGGCCGAGAGAAATTTCCGCCGCTTCATTATTGGCGGAGATCGTCATAATAAGGGCGTCCAAAGCGACATCCTGCGGCGTATAGCCGTATTTTTTGATTTCGGCGAGCAGTTTTTCGACGACGGCGATGCGTTCGTCGAGCGTATCGGGGATGCCCTCGTCGGTGAGCGGCAGTAAGATCAGCATCGCGCCGTATTTTGCCGCGACGGGGAGGATTTTTTCCAGTCGGCTCTTTTCCGCCGAGATCGAATTGAGCAACGCTCTGCCGGGGTAGAAACGAAGTGCCGCTTCGACGGTTTCGGGATCGGTCGAGTCGATGGAAACGGGCAGCGGCGACGCTTTGATGACCTGCCGGAGCGATTGAAGCATCATCTTTTTTTCGTCGATCCCGGCAAGTCCCATATTGACGTCGAGGAGTGCCGCGCCCGCTTGTGTCTGTTGGAGCGCGAAATCGAAAACCATTTCGGTTTTGCCCTCGCGCAACTGCGCCTGCAACGCCTTTTTTCCGGTCGGGTTGATACGTTCGCCGATGACGGCAAACGGTTCTTCCGGAGCGAGACGGCAGAACTGCGACGGCGAGGCGACAACGCCGCGAAGCGGATGCGCATTGCGGAAAAAGGCGGTCGATTTTTTCATTTCGACGCCGAGTTGCCGGATATGCTCCGGAGTCGTGCCGCAACAACCGCCGAGCAAGGCGGCACCCGCCTCGACGAGCGCGCCGGCATAGGAGGAAAATTCCGCGGCGTCCATCGGGAAAAAAGTCTGATTGTTTCGCAGCGTCGGGACTCCGGCGTTGGGCTTGGCGACGAGCGGGATCTGCGCGTAAGGCTTCAACGTCGTCAGCAGTTTCACCATATCCTGCGGGCCCGTCGAGCAGTTGCAGCCGAAAGCGTCCGCGCCCAGTGCCTGCAAGGTGACGAGCGCGCTGACGGGATCGACTCCCGTGAGGCTTCGCATCGAACTTTCAAAAGTCATCGTGACGATGCCGGGGAGATCGGGAGCGACTTCGCGGAGCGCGATCAATGCGGCGCGCGATTCTTGCAGATCCATCATCGTTTCGATGACGATGCCGTCGGCGCCGCCCGAAATGAGCGCGGAAATTTCTTCGCGGAAAACATCGACCGCTTCGTCGAAATCCAGTTTGCCGTAGGGATCGATGAAATTTCCGGTCGAGGAAACGTCGCCGAAAATCAGCGCGTCGGGAATCGTTTCCTTGGCGCGCCGTACCAGTTCGCGATTGATTTCCGCGACGCGGTTTTCCAAATGGAAATTGGCGAGTTTGAGCCGGTTTCCGCCAAAAGTCGGGGCGTAGAGCAGTTGACTGCCCGCCGCGCGGTAGGCGCGCAAAATCTCCGCCGTCGCGTCGAAATTTTCCAAAGCCCAAAGTTCGGGGGAAACGCCCTCCGGCATACCGCGTTTTGCCAGTTCCGTGCCGAAAGCACCGTCGAGCAGTACGCCGGAAAAGGCGAATTTCTGAAAATCATTTCTCGTCATCGTAAATTTTCTCCTAAGTACCGGATCCCCGCCCACGCCGTCACGCTTTTTTCCGGGACGATGAAATTTTCTGACGTCAGGGACAGATTTAAATCATTCAATTCCAAAAAACGGAAAAACATTTTTTGCGTTTCCAGCGGCATATCGCCGTAACCGGGGGAATAGCGTTTCAGCGAAACGATCTCGCCGCGCCGGAGGTGATCGCGGACGGCTCTTTCGTGGAGAAACTGGATCGCCTTTTCCGCACATTCGCTGCCGACGGCATCGTAAACGCTTTTTGCGCTGACGGAAGTCTGCGCGTCGCGCGCCTCGATGATCCTGCTTCCGACGGTCGCCGCCGCGCACCAGAGTTTGCCGCATCCGGCGAGCGTGTCGGCAAATTGTCCGCCGATCAGAAATTCGCCGCCGCTCAAAAGAACGCCATCAGAGGAGAGTTCCACGATGTCGAGCACCCGCGTGCGGCCGCAGGCTGAACAAAGTAAAAAAGCCTTGCGTATCAATGACTTATATTCAGAAAGAAACGTTTCGGACATCCCCGCTTTACCGGCGCGCCCGCCGAGCCGGAAAAAAATTTCCTTTTCCGGGATCGGGAAAGTGATTTGCGGGAAGTCCGAGATGCGTTCAGCCATTGCGCCCTCTACGGATTGCGGACGGTGAATGCCGCGACGTCGGAACGTACCGAAACGGAATCGAGTTCCACGGTCGCGCGGACAAAATAACGCCGTTCCGCGCCCGGGGAGATCCGGAGCCGCTGAACGAATTCCAGCGGCACGTCGATCGTGATGAGGTTTTGCGGATCGAGCGTCAGAGGATAACGCCGGGCATCGCCCTCCGGCGGTTCGTTGATGGTGAGCCACGCATTTTCGTCGGGCTGGTCGTTGCCGGGGAACCACACCTGACACTCGACGCGCAGATTGCTCGCGGCATCGAGCCGCCAGTCGATGAGGGTGATCGCATCGGCACCGTTGTTTTGCAGTTTGAACGTGAGATTCTGCCCCTTGTCGCAAACTTTGTCGCGTTTGCCGACCAGAGAAAGTTTGAGATCGTGATGTTCGATCTTGGCGGCGGAGCGGCGCATCGTCAATCCCGCGCGCTGTTTCGCCGTGACGCTTTCGCTGACGCACCCCGCGAGCAAAAGCGTACAGAATGCAACCAAAAGATATTTCATGATGACCTCCTGGAAAGGTTTTGGATCGCCTGCAACAATGCGGTGATTTCGGCGGGGTCCCGCGTGACCGCGAGTTTCGCCGTCAATTCCCGGCGTTTTTCGTCGCGGCGGGTGCGCCGGTAATCGTTGACGGCATCCTCCGCCGCCTTGATCGCATCCTGATAAACCGTATGTTCGACGAGGATGCGGCTGATCTCCGGCACCGGATTTTCGATCAGAAGTTCGCGGATGGCGGCAACGCCGCCGTCCTCCTCGCCGTTGAGAGCGGCGCCGACGGAAAAATTGATCGCCTTGGCGACGGGATCGTCGTCGGGGAGTTCGTCGCCGGGGAGAATTTCCGCGATCTTGCGCGCGGCATCGGGCGAAGAAATGGCGACTTCGAGCAAAGTCAGCATCGCCGCATTGTAATGACGGCGCACCGGTGCCGTTTCCGGCTTCGGGGATGGACGGCTGAATTCTTCGCGGCGGCGGCTCTGCGCGTGCCGCACCGAGAGTTTGGAGTAGATCGCGTTTTCGCTCACTTGAAGCAATTTCGCGCTGTCGGAAACGTAGACTTCGAGCTCGACCTGATCGGGGACTTTTTCGAGATATCCGGCGACGACTCCGGCGGCTTCGCCGCGCCCGACGGGGGTCGTGAAATCGTAGCGGCTTTTGAGCACTTCGACGAGGATCGACAGCCACGACTGCGAAGAATTGACCGCACAAGCGACCGCTTCGGCACCGCCGTTGCGGTAGAGTTCATCGGGATCTTTGCCGCCGGGGATGCGCATCACTTTGAGTTCCATCGAGAGCGGCAGCAAAATTTCGGCGGCGTGGAGAAACGCCTTTTGCCCCGCCTGATCGGCGTCAAAGGCGAGGATGATGTGATTGGTATAGCGTTTGAGGATCTGCGCCTGCTCCGGAGTGAATGCCGAGCCGAGCGGCGCGACGGCGCAGGAAAATCCGGCGCGGTGAAAGGCGATCGCATCCATCTGCCCCTCGCAGAGAATCGCCATATTCATTTTGCCGATCGACTGGCGCGCCTGCGACAAGGCGTAGAGCAAGCGGCTCTTTTTGAAAATCGGCGTTTCCGGCGAATTGACGTATTTGCGGCCGTCGGCGGGTTTGGCTTCGAGTGAACGCGCGCTGAATCCGACCGGACGGGCGATCTCGTTTTCGATCGTAAAGGCGAGCCGGTCGTGAAAAAGGTCGAAAATGCGCGACGGGTCGCGCTGACCGCGCAACGCGACGCCCGCCGTCACCATTTCGTCGTCGCGGAAACCGAGGCCGCGCAAATAGTCGACTCCCGTCGTCCATCCCGCCGGAGCGGCACCGATCTTGAATTTTTCGATGATCTCCTGCGGCAGACCGCGCCCTTTGAGATAGCACGCGACGGGGCCCTGCGGATTGTCGCGTAAAATTTTCTGAAACAGCGAAGCAAGTTCCGCGTGGATCTGGTAAACTCTCTCGCGCTCGTCGGCTTTTTTTCGGCTTTCGGCGGGATTGCCGGAAACGTTTTCGGGGATGATGACGCCGGCGCGGTTGGCGAGCATTTTGATCGCGTCGACAAAGGTGAGGTTGTCCTTGTCCATAAAGAAGCGGAAAACGTCGCCCCCTTTGCCGCACCCGAAGCAATGGTAACTCTGACGCGCGCCGTCGACGAAAAAGGAGGGGGTCTTTTCCTGATGAAAGGGGCAAAGTCCCTTGAACGCGTTGTTGCCCGCCTTGCGCAGTTGGACAAAACCGCCGATCACATCGACGATGTTGCTCCTCGAACGGATCTCTTCGATCACTTCATCAGGAATTCCGGCCATAGCCTACAAAGTCATTTCCGTTTGAGGCGTTTTTGGACGACGGCGACTTCGTCGCGGTATTCCGGGGCGTTTGCCGCACGCAGCAGGAAAAAGTTGTAGTAATTGCCGGCGAGGTTCCGCCATTTGGTCGTTTCGAAAAAGCGCGCCATATTGAGCAGGACTCCGGGGTTGTTGGGATCGAGCTTGTAGGCTTTCATGAAGATATTTTTCGCCGCGGCGGTCTGTCCTTTTTTCATATAGGCGATCGCGAGGTCGTTGCAGTGGACTGCGCTTGCTTTGTAGTCGTTGAAATTCTGCAATTTCAGAAGAAAACTCGCCGTCTGCTGATGATTCATCGCTTGCATCGTGTTGCAGATGAGAATGATCGGCTCAATGGCGTCGGGATTCAATTCGTGCGCGGCGATGAGGTGTTTCAATCCCTCGGTGCGGTCGGTTTCGGAAGCGACGCATATTCTGCCGAGGGTGTATTGCGCGGCGAAATCCTTTTCGTTGATCTTGACGGCGCGCAAAGCGGCGTCGAGCGCGACATCGCGCCGGTTGCACTTGTCGGCGGCGACGGCGAGAAGCAACAGCCCCTTGACGTCCTGCGGATGTTTTTTGACCGCTCTTTCGGCAGTCGCCATCGCCATTTTCCAATTGCCGTCGTCAGCGGCTTTTTCCGCCGCCTTGAAGGGATTGTTGTTGCCGCAGCCCGCGATCAGCGTCAAAAGGAAAACGCCCAGAAGTGCACCCGAAAAATGTTTCATCGATCGAATCCTCTACTCGTATTTGAACCGTTTCTGAAATCGTTGGAAAATATAGCGCGAAAAGTGCTTTTTTTCAAATTGAAAAACCTCTACTTTTGCAACGCCGCGGCAAATAAATAAATTTTTGTGTCGATCCCGTCGCCCTGCGCTTCACAGCGGCCGATAAAATCCGCGATATCGTCGCGGCGGATGCGGAAAGTTTCAATGGATTCACATTCCTCCGGATGCGCGACGACGGCTTGGTCGCGGTAGGCGTCGCCGTCGATCTCCATAAAGGCGACGGCGATCGGCTCTCCGCTCATTCCGGGCGAAGAAAAACCGAAATTCGTCACTTTGGTCAATTTGCCGGCAAAGCCGGTTTCCTCGTAGAGTTCGCGCACGGCGGTCGTTCCCGGCGTTTCTCCGGGGTCGATCAGCCCGGCGGGAAATTCGATCATCATTTTTCCGGTCGGCGGGCGGAACTGGCGGACAAAGAGATATTCGTCGTCGGGCAGGATATGCGCGACGATCATCACCGCCTTGGCGTCGGCGATGCGGTCGGCACTCTCCCATTTGCGCATAATTCCCTTGGCGTCGCAAAAGGAGATCTCCCGCAATTTGAGAAATTTGGCCGAAGCGAGCGGCGTTTCGCCGCAGATTTTTGCTTTCATCATCAGCCCTCCTGAAAAAATGTTTTGTCATAATATACTTTCACCGCCGTCGTCGCGCAAGCGGTGCGCGCGCAATTTGTAAAATTTCCGCCGTTGCGGTATATTATGCGCGGAGTTCTGAATCAACGGAGATTTTTACGATGGATTGGAAGTTGCTGGAATTGATCGGAAGACTCGCGCTGGCGGGTTTTCTCGGCGGCGTGATCGGTTTCGACCGTTCCTACCGCGCCAAAGAGGCGGGGTTGCGGACGCATTTTCTCGTCGCGCTGGGAAGCGCGCTCATCATGATCGTTTCGCAGCACGGCTTCGGGGATTTTGTTTTTCAAGGGGCGGATTCGACGGTGAAACTGGATCCGAGCCGGGTCGCGGCGCAGATCGTCAGCGGCATCGGCTTCCTCGGCGCGGGAATGATCATTTTTCAGAAAAAATCCGTTACCGGATTGACGACCGCCGCCGGATTGTGGACGGCGGCGGGGATCGGGATGGCGGTCGGCGGCGGGATGTACGTCGTCAGCATCGCGGCGACGCTGTTGACGCTTTTCGGATTGGAATTGCTCCGTCTTGGCGCGGGAAATTGGACCGCGGTCGAAGATCTGAAAATTTCCTGCACGCTGAAAAACCGGGAGGAACTCGCCCGGGTACTGGCGGAGTTGCACCGTATCGGCGTAAGGGTCGTGGATTATCAGCACACCGAGGAAAACGGCGTTCTGAAAGTCCAGTTTTTCATCCGCTGCAATACGCGGGCTGTCCGTGAAGGAAAAATGGTGGGAATTTTCCGCTCCGCCGGAGATTTCCGTTTGGAAAATCAGGAATGACAACGATGAAAAAATCTTACTTTCGTCCCGAGATCGACGCGATGGAGGGATATGTCCCCGGCGAACAGCCGGTGATGGAAAATCTGATCAAACTCAATACCAACGAGAATCCTTATCCGCCGTCGGAAAAGGTGGCGCAGGCGTTGCGTGATTTTTCCGCGGCGACGCTCCGCCGCTACCCCGATCCGATGGCGAACCGCCTGCGCGACGCCGTCGCGGCACGTTTCGGCGCGCGCCGGAGCAACGTCATCATCGGCAACGGCTCGGACGATCTTTTGACGATGATTTTCCGCGCATTCACTTCATCCGATCTGCCGATGGCGATGCTTTACCCGAGTTACTCGCTCTACGCGGAACTTGCGGCGATGCAGAATGCCGAAGTCGTGCGTCTGCCGCTTGAAAAGGAAAGTTTCGCCTTGCCCTCCGACCTTTTGGAACGTATCGAAAAATGCAATCTTCTGATGCTGACGCGCCCCAACGCGCCGACGGGAACGCTCTTTCCCCGCGCGGCAGTCGAGGAGATCTGCGCAAAATTCGACGGCATCGTCGTCATCGACGAAGCCTACGCCGATTTCGCGCCGGACAACTGTATGGACTTGGCGTTGAAGTACTCCAATGTGATCGTGATGCGGACTTTTTCCAAAAGTTTTTCGCTCGCCGGAGTGCGTCTCGGCTACGCGGTCGCCGATGAAACACTGATCGCGGGATTGATGAAACTCAAAGATTCCTACAACGTCGACCGATTGGCGCAAGTCGTTGGCGAAGCGGCATTTGCCGACGTTGAAACGCTTGAAAAACATTGCCGCGACGTCTGCGACGGCCGTGCCTTTTTGACCGCGGAATTGAAGAAACTGGGATTTTTCGTCGCCGATTCCGCCGCGAATTTCCTCTTTGCCGCGCCGCCGGACAAAGACGGCAGACGCTGTTTCGAGGAACTTCGCCGCCGCGCCGTCGTCGTGCGCTATTTCCCCGGCGAAGCGACGAAAGAGTATGTCCGCATCACCGTCGGCACTGCCGGAGAAAACCGGAAACTGCTTGACTTTTTACACGAGATCTACGGCGGATGAAGCGGTTTTTCGGAATTTTTCTGACCTTTTTGACGGTTGCCATCGGTGCGGAAACGATGGATATGCCGGAAGTCGATCTGCAAATCGTCGATGCGACCTTTTTCGGATGCACGGCACTGAAACTCGCCGCATTGCGCTACGGTTCTGCCGGGGAAAGCGTCGCGACGACCCGTTGCGACGCCGCCAATGCCCTCCGCGGTCTGGAAGCGGGCAAATTTCATATCGCATTGGTCGACGAAGCGGCGATCCCGAAGCAGTTCAACGGCAGGATCGTACCGGCGTTTTACGAAGTGCTGGTCGGCTACGCGCACATTTCCAATCGCGTTGCAAGTATCACCCCCGCAGGGATTTCCGAAGTGTGGCGCGGGGTGCGCCCCGCTTGGAGCGCGCTGGGCGGTGATGCGCGCGACATCCACCGCTATATGATCTCCGTCAAGAAAAACGGCGGGGAAATGGTGGAGACCTTTCTCAAAATACGCACGCAGGGCCGGGGGATCGTCGAACTCAACGACACCGCGGAAGTCGTGCTTTACGTCAGCCGCGATCCGGCGGCACTCGCTCTGGCGCGTTATCAGGAGGAGATCCCCGGAGAATCGGTACGGACTCTGGCGGTCGGCGGCGTTTTGCCTTCCCGCAAGAATATCGAAAGCGGCAAATATCCGTGGTGCCGGCGTTACGTCTGGGCGATCTCCGCAGCCGCGCCGGAGCCGGTGAAAAAATTTCTGCCGTATTTGTCCGGAGATGACTTTTACCGTGCTTTGCTGGCGGAAGATCTGCTTCCCGCACGATAAAAATAGCGAACAATATATTTTAGATATATTGCAATGCCGGAAAATCGATGTATATTAAATCATTCACTGAATTTCTGTGAGGATTTTTTGAGAGAAAATTGAACCTCAACGGAGGATCTTATGGTTCGGGAAGTCAATTCACTGTTTTTCATCAACGTCGCACGGCATAACTGGTTGCTTTTGTTCTTTGCGTTGCTCTGCGGCGGCGTGGCGAGTTATCTGCTCTGCCGCACGTTTGTCACGCCGATCTACCGTTCCGAGGGAACTCTCTACATCGGCCGCAGTATGGACTCCACCGATACGACCGACGAATACCGCAACGCCAGCCGCGACCTGCGCCTCGGTCTGGATCTGGCAAAAGACTATCAGACCTTGATCAGCAGCCGCCGTGTCCGGGAAAAAACCTGCAAGGAAGTCAAAAAGGATCATCCCGATTTCAACGAGATGTTTCAGGTCGATGTTTCGGTGATCCAGGATACCCGTTTCATCTGCATCAAGGTGGATTGCCGCGATCCGGAATATGCCGCGATCATCGCGCGGACGCTTTCGCAGGTTTTCATCGAGGAAGTCCGCGTGCTGATGAAATTGGAAAACGGTCAGGTCATCGACGAAGCGACGGTGCCGAGATTTCCGGTCCGCCCCAATCTGCGGCGCGCCGCCATTCTGGGGTCGCTGATTTTGTTTTTGCTCGTCTACGGCGCGCTCGTGATGCTCAAATTGCTCGATACGCGGCTTCGTTCGCCGGAAAGCATCGTAAGCGAATTGCAGACGCCGGTGATGGGAAACATCCCTTACGATCACGTGGTTTCGATGTTGCGCGACGGCGATTCCGGCAGTTCCGGCAACCGGATCGTCAGTTTGGAGGGAAGCGACGCGCGGTTCGACACGTCGGAAGCTTTCCGGACGTTGCGGACGAATATCCTTTACGCCGGGATCGCTCCGGGCAAAACGGGATGCCGCACCTTTGTCCTGACCAGCGTTTTTCCCAACGAGGGCAAGACATTTGTTTCCGCCAACGTCGCGGCAAGCCTCGCCGAAGCGGGCAAAAAGACATTGATCATCAACTGCGACTTGCGCAAGCCCGCATTGAGCTGGACGCTCGGCATTTCTTCGCGGGAGGGCATCGTCAACGTGCTCGTCGGCGAAAAGAGTTTCGACGAGGTCGTCTGCCGCAACGTGATGGATCTGCCGCTGGATGCTCTGCTCTGCGGCCCCGTGCCGCCGACGCCCTCACGGTTGCTCCAAAGCCCCGAATTCAGTGAATTGCTCGGCAAATTGCAGACGATGTACGATTACATCCTGATCGACGCTCCGCCGAGCCTCGGCATTTCCGACGCCGCCGTGATCGGCGGAATGGCGAATGGCATTCTTCTGGTCGTTCAGGCGGGATTTGCGCGCGCCGAAGTCGTGCGTCAGGTCTTGGAGCAGTTTCAGCAGCTGAACCTCAACGTCTGCGGCGTCGTGCTCAACAAATTTGAAGTCCACCGCGCGGGCTATGGCTACGGGTACGGTTACGGGTACGGCTATGGCTACGGCTACGGATACGGTTACGGCAAAGAGAAAAAATCTTCCAAACTGCCGTTTGTCTCCGCGTTGCTCGCACCTTTCCGGAGACGGAGAAAAAAGAAGTGATCGATCTCCACTGTCACATCCTGCCCGCATTGGACGACGGTGCGGAAAATGAAAGTGCCGCCAAAGTGATGCTGCAAGCGGCAGCCGCGTCCGGCGTGGATGTGTTGGCGGCGACGACCCATTATTCCCGCAACGCCGAGGAAAATTACGATCGGGTCTTCGCGCAAATAAAGGAATTGGCGAAGCAGGAAAAGATCACTTTACTGCCGGGAATGGAGTACGATTACGATCGGCTGACCGGGATCCCCCCGGAAAAACTGCGCGGGCTCGGCGGGAGCCGGACTCTTTTGCTCGATCTGAAAGAATCTTATGTTTCAAGCGGAGTGAGCGCGTTGCTTTTCGATCTCGGTCTCAAAGGCAAAAGCATTCTCATCGCGCATCCGGAAAGATTGTGGCAGTTGAATTACCGCGCGTGCCTTGCGGCGATCCCGCAGGCGGCGGTCGCGTTGCAGATCAATTCCGGCAGTCTGCTGGGCCGTTACGGCAGAAATGTCCGCCGCGCGGCGTGGCGTCTGCTGGAAGAATTCCCGCGCTGTCTGATCGCCGATGACGCGCATCGCGCATCGGGGTTCCGCTTTGCCGAGTGCCGCAAAAAACTCTTGACGGCATTCGACGAAGGATTCGTCAAATTGTGGATGGAGGTGAATCCGCAACGGGTGTTGCGCGATCTGCCGTTGCTCTCCTGTCTGCCCGGCGGAAATTGGAAGCAGAAACTCCGCCGTTGGAAATTGAAGTATTGGTAACATCATCTTTCCCCTGAAAAAGCGGGGACTTATAAGGGATTTCTCGCAATGGATCAAATACTCTTGCTTAAAATTGAAAACGGGATCACGCTGGAAGCGCGCGCGGAATGCGCGGAAACGTTTGCCGTCGGCGACAGTTGTTATTTCGTCCGGGATTTTTACCACGACATCGGGGAAGTCGTCCGATTGCTCGACGCGCCGACGATGACCGCCAACACGCGCGAACTGCCGGAAGTCCAGCGGCGCGCGACCTATGAAGATCTCGCCGAGGCGACCCGATCTTCGTCGCGCAACCGCGCCGCGCTCAAACAGGCGCAGACGTGGGTCGACAAACTCGCGTTGCCGATGAAGCTGGTCAACGCCCATTATTCCGTGGACGGGAAACTCGTGACGGTGCAGTTCTGCGCCGACGGCAGGGTCGATTTCCGTGAATTGGTCAAGGAACTTTCGCGCGCGCTCTCGACCCGCATCGAATTGCGTCAGATCGGCGTGCGCGACGAAACTTCGATGTACGGCGGCATCGCCGTCTGCGGTCAGCCGCTGTGCTGTTGCCGTTTTCTGCACGAATTTTCCAGCATCAACGTCAAAATGGCAAAAGAGCAGGATCTCGCGCTGACACCGAGTTCGATCTCCGGCGTCTGCGGCCGCTTGAAATGCTGTCTGAAATACGAGTACGACGGCTATCGTGAAATGGAGCGCGATATGCCGCGCAAGGGCGATTACTGCGAAACTCCCTCCGGCAACGGCAAGGTCGTCGACCGCAATTTGCTGACGCGCCGCGTGACTGTGGCGATGGAAAGCGGCAATCTCGTCACTTTTACGCGCGACGACGTCAAGATCCTGCCGCGCCGTACCGGAAACGAAAACCGTCCGAAAAACGGCAATGACGGCACTGCCAAACGCGACCGCAAAGGCGATCCGCACCGCAAGGGCGACGACGGCGGCAGACACGATCATCCGCGGCGCAACAAAGAACGCTCCGCCGGGAATCCCAACGGCGGCAATGCTCCGGACAAGGAATGAACGCCGTTGATTTCACTGCGTTGATCGCGCTGGACAAGCGAGGGATCTTTCCGTACGAAACGGAAAGCGGGGAGGAATTTCTGCTCCGGGTGAAACAAGAAGAAAGAGCCGATGCCGTTCCCGCCGAATTCAAAGACGCAAAGCCGATCCCGCAGGAGGTGATCCGCGAGGGCGGAAATCTGACGGAAAAATTCTATGCATTCCGCCGCACAAACGACCGGGGATTTTTCCTCTCCCGCGGCGTCGGACTTCTCTGGGGCGGATGCGCCGTCTGCGATTTGGAAAAAAAACAAAGTTTTTTCCTCCTCCGCGCGGCATTTGCCCGCCAAAAAAAGTGGTTCTGCTACCGCCGCGACGAATTGCTCGCACACGAACTTTGCCACGTGGCACGCGCGAGCGTCGAAGATCCGGCCCCGGAGGAATTTTTCGCTTATCAGACAAGTTTCAGTTTCTTGCGCCGCACGGTCGGGGATTTCTTTTGCACTTCCTTTGACGCCGTGCTCTTTTTGATCCCGACATTGCTTTTGCCGATGGCGTCTTTTGCCCGACTCCTCTGGTTTCCGCAACTGCAACTGGGGTGGTTCTACGCTTTGCTCGGCGGCGTGATCGGATTTTTTGCCGTCCGTTCGTGGATGCGCCGCCGCCGGATCGCGCGCGCCGCCGGGAAATTGACGGATTTCGGCGTAAAACAACCGCTTGCCGTACTCTTTCGTTCGACGTTTCAGGAAATGGCGGAGATCGCCGCTTTACCCGATCGCGCGGCGTGGCGGAAGTGGCTCGGTGAAAAAAGCGCGCGGTCTCTGCGCTGGGGGATCATTTCGCGGCGTTTTTGCGCTTGAGAATGGCGCCGAGTTCCCGGATCTCCGGTGCCTTGACGACGGCGGCGAAAACAAGGTAGAGAATGCCGAAAAGTGCCCCCGCCGCCAGAAACAAACCGAATTGACGCCCCCACGACCATTCCAGATGACAGCGCATCCAGCCGGTTGAGAAAACGATCAGCGCGACCGCGACCGCGATCAGCGCGGTGCGGCAGAAACTTAAAAGCACTTCTTTGAAAGGAATTTCAAAGCCTTCGCGTACCAGCAGGACGACGAGGATGACAAAGGAGATCAGCGACGACATCAACGTCGCCAGCGCGATCCCGCCCTGTTTCAAGGGGTGCATCAAGAGGAGATTAAGACCGATGTTCAGCGCGACGGCAATCACCGAAACGTAAAAGGTCGTCAGCATCTTTTTGCGCGCGAGAAAGACCGGGACGATCACTTTCATCGCGCAAAAAAGAGGGATCGCCGCCCCGTAGAAATAGGCAACCATTTGCGCCGCCGCGAGATCTTCCGCGCGGTAACGTCCGCCGAAACAGAGCAACCGCAGCATCGTATCGTGAAAGAATACGACGACGACCGCCATCGGGATGCTGATGAAAAAGACCTGCCGGAGCGAATAGATCAACTCCGAAACGATTTCCGCCTGATCGCCTTTGGCGGCGGCGCGCGACATCGACGCCATCAGCACGGAACTCAGCGAAACGGCGAAAATACCGATCGGCACGTCGATCAGCCGGTCGACGTAAGTCAGCGCGGGAACCGCTTGCGGCCCGACGGCGGTGGCGATGGCGCGGTCGACGAGAAAACTCAACTGGATGAGCGCGCCGCTTCCCAGCCCCGGCAGGAGAATTTTGAAAAGTTTGCGGAGCACTTCTTTGCCGTCGATCAGATGCCGCTCTTTCCAGGCGGGGAAGCGGCGGTAACGGATCAATACGACCGTCATCAGCGTCAGTTGCACCGCACCGGAAAGGAGGACGAGGTGGCTCAACAATCTCAAATTGGCGATGAGATCGTCCGACGAAATCGTGCCGCGCCAGATCGCGTAAAGTCCGCCAATCATAAAGAAATTGAGCAACAGCGACCCGAGCGCGGGCAAAACGAAAACTTTGGCGTAGTTGAGGACGGAAGTGATCGCTCCCGTGAGGCACATAAAAAAGGCGTAGGGCATCAGAAGCGGCACAAGGTAGAGGAATATCTGCACGTGCTCCTGCGCGAAATAGCCCGTCGTCGCGCCGGATGTCAGGATGCGCACGACATACGCCGCAAGCGAAACGACGACGACGATCGCGCCGAGGATGAGCCCCAGCCAGGCGAAAATGACGGCGAGTTCGCGTTTGACCTGCCGGAGCCCTCCTTTGGCTTCCGCATCCGCGACAAGCGGGATCAGTGCCTGACCGAGCGCGCCCTCGCCGAGCAGACGGCGGAATAAATTGGGCAGACTGAAAGCGAAAAACCACCCGGAAGCGACCGCGCCGCCGCCGATGACGACGGCTTCAAGCCGCACCCGGACAAGTCCGAGCAACCGGCTGAGCAAGGTGATCAAAGAGATGTTGAAACTGTGGCGTAAAAGCGAACGGCGTTCCATTTACGCTTCTCCCGTAAAGTGAGCGACCGTTTCCGAAAGCGCGGCGAGAGCGACGCCGTCGGGGACGGTGTTGCCGGGCGCGATGGCGATCTCCGCTTGCGGCACCGCGGTGTTTTCCAGTGCCGCAAAGAGTTTTTCCAGAAGCGGAACGGTCAGCTGATTGCCCCTTTCCGGCTCGAAATAAATACGCCAGTACCGCGCGTCGAAACGCAATTCGGCAAGCGTTTGAACAAAATCGAATGCGCCCGGTTCATGCGGGTGGAAATCCAGATAAAGCCCGATCCCCGGATAGAGCAATCCCCGGCAGAAATCCCGGATATCCCGGGCGGCGGCACCATCCGGAACGGCGGGGATCCGCACCGGGACGAGCAACGTCAGATGATTTTCCGCCAGAATACCGAAAAGCCCTTTGAGGAAACATTGCAGTTTCCGGCGCATTTCGTCGTTGGCGAGCGCGTGGGCGAGATCGAAATCCGCCGTGACGTAAGTCGCGCCGAGTTTCGCGGCACTGCGGCAGCGTTTGGCGAAAAAGCGGGCAAATTCACTGCGCATCACGAGATTTTCATAGGGGATGAGCCGGGCGAGTTGCGGCGCGGCGAGATCGCGCACGCCGCAGTAGAAATCAGGAGAAGCGGTAAGGTGCAGATCGTCCGTCAGAAGTTCTCCCGGCAATTCGTAGCCGGAAAAATCAGCGAGTTTCCTGCGGCCGACCGCGTGAAATTGCTCCGGGCGCGCAAAACTGAAACGGAAGATCTTTTTCATAGCAGCCCCGCTTCGGCGAGCCGCTCCATCGTGATCGGGCGGGAGGAGGGCTTTCCCTCCTCCGGACGAAGCAGGTGATGGACGTATTTGCCGATGACGTCGCTTTCGAGGTTGACACATTTTCCGACGCGCGACGTGAGCGCGGTGCGTTTGCACGTTTCCGGGATCAGCCGGACGGCGAAGCAGTTTGTTTCCAGCCGGCAGACGGTCAGCGATACGCCGTCGACGGCAATACTGCCTTTCAAAATGATTTCGGGCGCGAGCGTGACGGGAAGTTCGATCTCCATTTCCCGGTCGCCGTCGGGCATTTCAACAAGTTTTTGCACTTTTGCCGTCGTATCGACGTGTCCCTGCACGAGGTGTCCGCCCAGACGGTCGCCGACGCGCAACGCGCGCTCAATGTGAAGTTTTTCCCCGATTTCAAGCTGCGACAAGTTGGTGCGTTTCAGCGTTTCGGCGAGCGTATGAAAGGTGAGCCGTCTGCCGTCGGCTTTTTCCAAGGTCAGACAACAGCCGTTGACGGCGATGCTCTCGCCGATCACGGGATCGGCGATGATCCCGGCACTTTCGACGACGAGCGCGAAGTTGCGGCGTTCGACGAGGGTCGCGAGCGATTCCACCAGTCCCGTGAACATTTTATTGCTCCTTTAAGTACCCCGTGACGATGAAATCGTCGCCGAGCGTAAAATGCTGGATATTCCGCAACGGCAGAGCCTCCGCCATCGACGCGGGAGATTCTCCGCCGAGCGCGCCGCGGCTGTCGCTGCCGCCGAGAAGTTTCGGCGCGATGTGAAATTCGACGTAATCGACAATATCCGCACGGATCGCCGCCGCGGCGATCTCGCCGCCGCCCTCGATCAGAAGCGTCATCACGTTGCGCCGCGCGAGCGTTTCCAGCAACGCCTGCCATTTTTCCTTGGAGTCGACATCGACGACCTCGGCGTTGCCGTCGGGGAAAAGTTCATTCAATTCCGTTTCGTCCATCGAGTTGCTGGCGATGAGGCGCAACGGCTGATTTTTCCAGTTTTCCGGCTCGCGCACGGTAAGTTGCGGATGATCGCATCTCGCCGTCGCCGCGCCGACTAAAATCGCATCGGCAAGCCGGCGCAGTTTCTGGACGCGCCGCCGCGCTTCGATGCCCGTAACGTATTTGGAGTCTCCCGACGCGGTCGCGATCTTGCCGTCGAGCGTTGTCGCGAGTTTCAGCATCACAAACGGCAACCCCGTCGTGATGTGCTTGAAAAACGCGGCGTTCAATCTGCCGCACTCCGCCGCGAGCACCCCCGTCGTCACTTCGACGCCCGAATTGCGCAGAATTTCGATGCCGCGCCCGGCGTGTTTCGGATTGGGATCGGTCAACGCGACGACAACGCGGCGTATTTTTGCCTGCAATATCGCTTCGGTGCAAGGGGGCGTCCGACCGTAAGTCGAACAGGGTTCCAATGTGACGTACAATGTACTTCCCGCAGGGTCGATCTTGCTGTTGAGCGCGTCGCGGATCGCATTGATCTCGGCGTGCGCTTCGCCGGCGGCGTGATGATAGCCGCGGCCGATGACTTCGCCGTCTTTTTCCAGAATCGCGCCGACCATCGGATTGGGCGTGGTCAACCCCCACCCCATTTCAGCGAGGGCGAGGGCTTCGCGCATCCTCTCGGTATCGTGTTCAAGAGAGATCATTTTTCCTCCTCCGCAAAGAGGGCGTCGGCGTAGGCTTGCGGGTCGAATTCCTGCAAATCCTCCGGGGCTTCGCCGAGACCGACGAAAAACGTCGGCAGATCGAATTCCTCGTTGAGCGCGAGCGCCATTCCGCCGCGCCCCGTACCGTCGATCTTGGTGAGGACAAGTCCGGTCACGCCGCAGGTCTTGGAAAATTCCCGCGCCTGACTCAAAACGTTGGCGCCGAGCGTCGAATCGACCGTCATCAGCACTTCCTGCGGCGCGTCGGGGTAAAGTTTGACGATGGAGCGGCGGATCTTGGCAAGTTCCTCCATCAGCGATTTCTGATTCTGCTGACGCCCGGCGGTGTCGATCAGCAGATAATCCGCCCTGCGGCTCAACGCCGCCTGCGTCGCGTCAAACGCGACGCTCGCCGGGTCGGCGCCGTGACGGGCGGAAACGACTTCGGCGCCGGAGCGTTCGCCCCAGAGTTGGAGTTGCTCGACCGCCGCCGCGCGAAAGGTGTCGCACGCGCCGAGAATGACTTTATGACCTTTGCCGACGAGATTTGCGGCGAGTTTGCCGATCGAAGTCGTCTTGCCGCTGCCGTTGACGCCGACAAAAAGGATGACGGTAGGCGCACCCTCGGCGGCGCGATGGATTTGCCGCATATTTTTTTGCAGACGCTTGCAGACTTCGTCGCGCAAGGCGCCTTTGAGATCGACGTCGGTTTGGAGAAGCCCGCGTTCATAACGGTCGCGCAAGTCGGCAACGAGCGATTGCGCCGCCTTGACGCCGAAATCGGCGGAAACGAGAGCCGCTTCCCATTCGTCGAAATCGGAAGCGGATTTCACCTTGATCCCGCCGAGCAGAGAAGCGAAAGTGCGGCTGATCTTGGTCGCGCTTTTCTGCAATCCGCGCCTGAAAAAGTCGAAAAGCCCCATCGTTACGCTTTCGTTTCCGCGTCTTTGATCGCGTTGAGCATCCCGTTGATGAAGTTGCCGGATTCCGCGCCCGAATAATCGCGGGCGATGCCGACCGCTTCGTCGATGCTGACGACGGCGGGAACTTCATCAAAGTATTTCATTTCGGCGACGGCGACGCGCAACAAGTTGCGATCGACGCCGGAAAGCCGGCTGAAATCCCAGTTTTTGCAACGCGCGACAATGATCTTGTCGATCTCGTCGCGGTGGAGTTCCACCTGCTGATAAAGGTGTGTCGCGTACTCTCTGGCGCGCCGCATCAAACGGTCGTCTTTGAGTTGAAAAACACTGCCCGCCGTCTCGAAAAATTCGTCGAAAGCCGTCGCGCCCGCGATCTCCTCTTTCATTTCGCAGGCAAAAAGAAACTGCATCGCGATCTCCCGCCCCATCCGCTTGGAATGAGGCCGGATCTCGTTGTCGCGCTCCTGAAAATCTTCGCTCATTTGCCGATCGCCCGCGTGAGATTTGCCATTTCGATCGCCGCCATCGCCGCGTCGACGCCCTTGTTGCCCTGCTTGGTGCCGCTGCGCTCGATCGCCTGATCGAGGTTTTCCGCGGTGATCATCCCGTAGGTGACAGGGGTGCCGAATTCAAGCGAAAGCTGTGCCAGACCTTTGGCGACTTCGTTGTTGATGTAACTCGCGTGGGGCGTCGCGCCCTGAATGACGACGCCGAGCGCGATGACGGCGTCGAATTTTTTGAGTTGAAGCATCTTTTTGACGGCGAAAGGGATCTCGTAGGAACCGGGAACGTAAGCGACCGCGATGTCGTCCGCCTTGCCGCCGTGCCGGGTGATGCAATCCACCGCGCCCGACAGCAGTTTGCTGACGAAAAATTCGTTGAAGCGGGCACAGACGATGCCGAATTTGAGTCCTTTGGCTTCGAGAACGCCTTCAAAAACCTTGGTAACGCCTTTGTCGATCATAATGGAACTCCTTATCTTAACGTGAGTTTCAGTTCTTTTTCCAGTTTTTCGCGCAACTTGTCGACCGCCTGATTGATCTCGGTGTCGGTCAAGGTGCGGTCACTGCGGCGGAATGTCAGCGTGTACGCCATACTGCAAAGATTTTCCTTTGCGAGTTTCTCATCGCTGAAAATATCGAAGAGTTTCACCGATTCGAGATTTTCGACGCGGTTGCGGCGGATGAAATCCGTGATTTCGGCGTGCGAGAGATCCGCCGGAGCGAGCATCGCGATATCGCGGCTCGACGCGGGGAATTGCGGCAACGCCTTGAATGCGCGGCGCACATAACGCTCCGCGTCAAAGAAAGCCTGCGCTTCGATCTGGGCGAAATAAACGGGCGAGGCATTGCGCCAGGTGACGAAATTCCCCGCGAGTTTGCCGGCGGCACCGACCGTTTTGCCGTCGATTTCGATTTTGGCGGCGAAACCCTTTTCAAAGCGGTTGTCGTTTTCGAGTTTGACGAAACGGTAACGGGTGATGCCGAAACGCGCGAAAAGTGCTTCGATCTCGCCTTTGATGTCAAAAAAGTCGTACTCGGCTTTCGCCTCGGCGGAGAAACGCTCCGCGTGGGGATGCCCCGACAAAAGGAGCATCAATTCAAAACGCTCCTCCGGAAATTTTTGAGCGTTGGCGCAAAACGCCTTGCCAAGTTCAAAGAGCGCGAGTTCCCGGTTGCCGTGCGCGATGTTGCGCTCGACGGTGCCGAGCATCGTGCCGAAAAGGCTCGGACGCATCACGGCGACTTCGGGACTGAGCGGATTGGCGAGTTTGACGAGGTCGTTTTCTTCAAAGCGGCCGTCGCTGAGCGCGGTTCCGTTGCCGATGATGCTGTAATTGACGCATTCGGTGAAACCGGCATCGACCACCGCGTCGCGGATGCCTTTGAGCTTGCGGTAGGCGTCCTCCGTCACCGGATGGCAGACCGTGCCTTTGACCGGGATCTCCGGCACCTGATCGAGACCGTTGATGCGCGCGACTTCTTCGGCGAGGTCGGCTTCGCGGGTGAGGTCGAGGCGGAAAAGCGGCGCGGTGACACGGCAACTGTTTTCCGTGATCTCATCGACTTTGAGATGCAGTTTGCGGAAAATATCGATCATTTCCTCATTGGTCGTCGGCGTGCCGATGAGATTGCGGATGCGTTCAAAGCGGCAGACGATGACCGGTTCCGCCGGACGTCCCGCGCTCTTTTCGCAGGGCGCGCACGCCAAAGTGCCGCCCGCCGTTTCGAGGATCAGCTGCGCCGCGCGGCGGCTGGCGAATTCCGCCATATCGAAGTCGACGCCGCGTTCATAACGGTAACTTGCGTCGGTCGAAATGCCGAGCCGGCGCGACGAAAAACGGATGTTGGTGGCGTTGAAAACCGCGCTTTCCAGCAGAATGTCGGTCGTCGTATCGGAAACGCAGGAGTTTTCGCCGCCCATGATCCCGGCGAGCGCCATCGGCTTGGTATCGTCGGCGATGACGAGGTTGTCGCCTGAAAGAGTGAATTCCCTGCCGTCGAGCGTCGTGATCTTTTCGCCCTCTTTGGCGCGGCGCGCGACGACGCGGTTACCGGAAAGTTTCGCGAGGTCGAATGCGTGAAGCGGCTGTCCCAACTCCATCATTACGAAGTTGGTGACATCGACAACGTTGTTGATCGCGCGCAATCCCACGCTTTCCAGACGGCGGACAAGCCACGCGGGAGAGGGGCCGATCTTGACGTTTTTGATCAATCTGCCGATATAGCGCGGGCAGAGATCGGGCGCTTCGACGGTAACAAGATCGTCGTTTTCGACGGTGCTTTCGTCAAGTTTCACTTCGGGAAGGTTCGCTTTTTCATTCAGCAGACAGCTGACGTCGCGGGCGATGCCGTACATTGAGAGCCAGTCGGGACGGTTGGGGGTCACTTCGACTTCGATGCGGGTGTCGCCGCGGTAGAGATCGGCGATCGACGTACCGGGGGCAACCGACTCGCCGAGGATCATCAATCCCGAATTGTCATCGGAAATGCCGAGCTCGGCGGCACTGCACATCATACCGTTGGACTCAACGCCGCGGAGTTTTGACTTCTTGATCTTGAAGTCGCCCTCCGGCGTGTGAAACACGGTGCCGATCTTGGCGAGCGGGACGATCTTGCCCGCGTCGCAGTTGGGCGCGCCGCAGACGATTTGAAGCGTTTCATTGCCGTCCGTCACCTGACAGACCGAGAGATGATCGGAATTGGGATGAACTTGCCGATCGAGAATTTTGGCGGCGACAACCCCGGCGGGGACGGTCGAATCGCTCTCGACTTTTTCGACTTCGATACCGGCGGTCGTCAATTTGCGGCAGAGCGTCGCGTCGTCGCAGTTGAGCGCGACGTATTGACTGAGCCATTCACGGGAGATATTCATAAAAGGGACCTCACTGCCTTAAAATTGTTGCAGGAAACGGACGTCGTTGTCGTAGAGCAACCGCAGATCGGGAATGTGATTGCGGAGCATCGCGAGCCGTTCGATACCGAGGCCGAAAGCGTAACCGCTCCACACCTCGGGATCGTAACCGACGTTTTTCAGCACGTTGGGATCGACCATACCGGCGCCGGCGATCTCGATCCAACCGGAATTCTTGCAGACGTTGCACCCCTTGCCGCCGCAGACGACGCAGGAGAAGTCATACTCGACGCTCGGCTCGGTAAAGGGGAAAAAGTGGGGGCGCAAACGGATCTTGACGTCCTTGCCGAACATTTCGCGGGCGAAATACTGCAAAACGCTTTTGAGATCGGCGAGCGAAACGTTGCGGTCGATGTAAAGCCCCTCGATCTGATGGAAATTCATCCCGTGGGTCGCGTCGGGAGTGTCGCGGCGGAAAACGCGGCCGGGGGCGGCGATGCGCACCGGGGGTTCGTGGCTTTCCATCACGCGGATCTGGACGGGGGAAGTCTGCGAACGCAGGATCCTGCCGTCGGTGAGGTAAAAGGTGTCCTGCATATCCCGCGATGGGTGATCCGCCGGAGTGTTGAGCGCGTCGAAGTTGTGGTAGATGTCCTCCAACTCCGGCCCCTCCATCGCCGTGAAGCCGAGACGGCTGAAAATGGCGACACATTCATCGGCGAGCTGGCTGATCGGGTGACGGTGTCCGGTGCGGGGCGCGCGGCCCGGCAAAGTGACGTCGATGCCGGTAAACTCTTTGCTCTTTCCGGCGTTGAGTTTCTTGTCGGCGTCGTCCATCGCCTTTTGGATGGCTTCCCGCCCGGCATTGAAAGCGCGGCCTGTATCCTTGCGTTCCTCCGGCGGCACACTTCCCATCTGGCGCGACAATTCGGGGAAAAGCCCGTTGCGGCCGAGGTAGTCGATCCGGATCTGCTCCAAGTCCGCGACGGAGGCGGCATCTGCGGCGCGGCGTTGCGCTTCGCCGACCGCCTCGTTGATTGCTTCGATGATCTTATTCATAACCTTTTACCTGATAAAAAGATAAAACAGCTTGAAATCGGCATTTGCGCCAATATCAAGCTGTCTCAAACGTGAACAAAGTCTGGGGCGGATTAGGCCTGCGTGACTTTTTCCACCAGCGCCTTGAACTGAGCGGGCTCGCGCACCGCCAAATCGGCCAAGACCTTGCGATTCAACTCGATATTGGCTTTTTTCAGGGCGTTCATAAATCGGCTGTAATTGACATTCAACTCGCGGCAGGCGGCGTTGATACGCACGATCCACAGACCGCGGTACTGCCGTTTTTTCTGCTTGCGACCCTCGTAGGAGTGGGTCAAAGCCTTGTCGACGGCATCATACGCGGTACGGATGTTGCGGCTGCTGTTGCCGTAAAAACCCTTGGCACGCTCCAGCACGCGCTTGCGACGCTTGCGGGAGGGAACTGCAAAAGTGACTCGAGACATAATGAAATCCTCCCTTTAATTACAGACCGTACGGAAGCGCGGACTTGATACGGTTCTTCTCGGCGGAGGAGACCGGCGCGTCCTGACGCAGGTTCATCTTGCGCTTGGCATTCTTGCTGCTTTTGAGGTGACGGGCACCCGCCTTGTGGTGCCGGAATTTACCGGTACCGGTTTCTTTGAGCCGCTTGGCGGCACATTTTCTCGTTTTGAGTTTCGGCATTGTTACTTTTCCTTATTTTTGTGCTTTCGCACTGGTTAACTCCGAGCCGGTCAATGCTACCGGACTGCGGCGTGATTTCCGCACTACGCTTTGGGTGCGAAATTGACACTGATATTACGCCCCTCCAACTTGGGAGCGCCGCTGGCGTCGCCGTAGGGTGCGAGATCCGTCATCACCTGATTGATCAGCTGGAATCCCATATCCTGATGCGCCATCTCGCGGCCTCTCATCGCGAGCGTGATCTTTAATTTACACTTTTTTTCCAAAAAGTCAAGTGCTTTTTTCATTTTTGTTTCATAATCGTGCTGGTCGATGTTGATATGAAACTTGACTTCTTTGAGTTTCTGCGCGATCGTGTTTTTGCGCTGCGCTTTGAGGTTCTTTTTTTGCTCATAGCGAAGTTTGCCGAAATCCATGATCCGCACCACGGGGGGCACCGAGTGGTCGGACACCAGCATCAGATCCAGTCGCGCTTCCGCCGCCAATTCCTTGGCACGGGAATAGGGGACGACACCCATTTGCTCGCCATTGGCGCCGATAAGACGCACGTCGGTGAGCTGGATGCTGCGATCGTTCGGTTTCAGTAACTTAGCTATAAGACTACCCTCCTTTTTCGCCGCCGGGAAATCCCGCCGGCATTGCGCAAAAAAATTGTTTTTATTTTGTTTCGGCGCGGCAGGCTTCTGCCGCGCCGTGTTTATAACATACTGCTAAATGGTCTTGTTTGCAAGCTCTTCCGCCATTTTTTTCAACAGCGCGTCCAGTTTCATACTGCCGAGTTCGCCCTCGCGGCGGCTGCGGACGGCGACTTCGTCGCTCGCCGCTTCGCGTTCGCCGAGCACGAGGATGTAGGGCAGACGCTCCTGACGCGCGGCGCGGATCTTGGCGCCCAGTCCGGCGGACTGATCGTCGACCTCGACGCGGAAGCCCTGCTTGCGCATCGCGTCGCGCATCGCCATCGCCTTGTCCAGCTGCGCTTCGGAAACCGGCAGGATGCGCGCCTGCTCCGGCGCCAGCCAGAGCGGAAATGCGCCCGCATAATGCTCGACCAGGATGCCGAAGAAACGTTCGAGCGAACCGAGCAACGCGCGGTGCACCATATAAGGACGATGTTTCTGACCGTCCTTGCCGATGTAAGTCATATCGAAGCGTTCGGGCAGATTGAAGTCGAACTGGATCGTCGTCGTCTGCCATTCACGGCCGATCGCGTCTTTGATTTTGAGGTCGATTTTGGGCCCGTAGAATGCGCCGCCGCCCTCGTCGACCTCGCATTGCAGACCGCATTTGTCGACCGCTTTGCGAAGCGAATCGATCGCTTTTTCCCAACGCTCCGGCTCGCCGACCGCCTTGGCGGGACGGGTCGAGAGGTAGGGCTTGATGTCGGTGAAGCCGAAAGAGCGGTTGATCGCCAGACTGAAACGGAGCACTTCGGCGATCTCGTCCTCGATCGACTCCGGCGTGCAGATGATGTGCGAATCGTCCTGCGTGAAGCCGCGCACGCGCATCAAACCGTGGAGCGCGCCCGATTTTTCGTAGCGGTAGACAGTACCGAGTTCCGCCCAGCGCAGCGGTAATTCGCGGTAACTGCGCAGTTTGGAGCGGTAGACTTCGATGTGGAAGGGGCAGTTCATCGGCTTGACGTAGTAGTTGCGCTCGTCGATCTCCATCGAGGAATACATCCCCTCGCGGTAGAAGTCAAGATGTCCGCTCGTCTCCCAGAGCAGGCTCTGACCGATGTGCGGAGTGTAGAGCAACTGATAGCCGTTTTTGTAGTGCTCCTCTTTCCAGTAAGTTTCCATCAGGTGGCGGATCAGCGCGCCTTTCGGATGCCACAAAACGAGCCCCGGACCGACATTGTCGGAGAAACCGAAAAGATCGAGTTCGGTGCCGAGTTTGCGGTGATCGCGCTTGGCGGCTTCCTCCATCTGTTTGAGGTAAGCGTCCAATTCCTCCTGCGTCGCAAAGGCGGTGCCGTAGACGCGTTGAAGCATCGGATTCTTTTCATCGCCGCGGAAGTAACTGCCCGCGACGCTCATCAGTTTGACGGCGCCGATGTCGCCCGTGTTGTCGACGTGGGGCCCGCGGCAGAGGTCGAGGTAATCGCCCGTGCGGTAGAAACTGATGGGGCTTCCCTCCTCGATGTCGGCAAGACGCTCCAATTTGTAAGTCTGCCCTTCGAGCAGTTTTTTCGCTTCGTCGCGGCTGGTCTCGAAACGCTCGAAAGCGATCTTGCGGCCGATCAGTTTTTTCATCAGTTTCTCGATCGCTTTGAGATCCTCGGTAACGAGGTGATGCTCCATATCGAAGTCGTAGTAGAAACCGTTTTCGGTCGAGGGCCCGATGTCGAACTTGGCATCGGGGTAAAGTTGCTTGACCGCCGCCGCCATCACGTGCGCGGCACTGTGGCGGATCGTCGAAAGATCAAAGTTTGCCATGATATGTTGTCCTTAAAAGTGAAAATAAGAAATAAAAACCAAAAATCAAAACGCCTCATCGGCCGCTTCCCGAAATAAGGGAGCGGTCATTGTCAGTAAGTTCGCCCCGCGTTGGTAACGCGGGCAATTCCTCCTGAAAAATCTCTATGGCGAATCATAACAATTCCAGTTGTTTCGGAGCACCCTCGACGAATTCCCAGACCGGATGAAACGTTTTCCGGTGGGCGTCGCAAGGCCCCAGTTGTTCCAGCGCGGCGAGATGTTTCGCCGTACCGTACCCCTTGTTTCCGTCAAAGCCGTAACCGGGATATTTTTTATCCAGTTCGATCATCAGATCGTCACGTTTTACTTTGGCGAGGATGCTCGCCGCCGCAATGCTGGCGGAAAGCGCATCGCCGCCGACCAGATTCCGCGAGGGCGCGATGAAATCGCGTACCGGCAGACCGTCGACCAGAACCACGTCCGGCGTTTTGGAGAGGCTTTTGACCGCGCTCCGCATCGCCCGGTGGGTGGCATTGAGGATATTTATTTCGTCGATTTCCCCGTTGCCGACGATCCCCCACGCAAAACAAATTCCTTTTTGCGAAAGGAGATCGTGATAAAGTTTCCGGCGTTCACAATTGCTCAATTGCTTGGAATCGTAAACGCCCGGCAGGTCGACGTAGCGCGGCAGGATCACCGCCGCCGCCACCACGGGCCCGGCAAGACAGCCGCGTCCCGCTTCATCGACCCCCGCTATGGAAGAAAACCCCTCCGCCCAAAGCTCGCGCTCCGGCCGGAGGAGTTCATCATCGGCCGTCAAGAGCGGCCGACGCGATTCGGACTTACTTGGTCCGGAGTTCTTTGACGCGGGCATCCTTACCGATCTTGCTGCGCAAGTAGTAAAGTTTCGCACGGCGGACAGAGCCTTTGCGAACGACCTCAATGCGCTCCAAACGGGGGCTGTTGATCGGGAAAACGCGTTCCACGCCCTGACCGGCCTGAACCCGGCGGACGGTGAAAGTTTCCTCGATGCCGGTGCCGCGGCGCGCGATCACCGTGCCCTGGAACTGCTGAATGCGCTCGTTTTCGCCTTCCACGATCTTGACGTAGAGGCGGACGGTGTCGCCGATTTCAAAGGCGTGGCGCTCGGGCCGCACCTGCTCCTTGCGGATCTTGTCCAAAACGTTCATTTCTCAAATCCTTTCCTGCTGTTTCCAGACAAATACTTTTCCCATAAATCCGGGCGTCTTTCCCGGGTGATGCGTTCCATTTCCTCCTGGCGGAACGCCTCGATTTTTCCGTGGTCTCCGCTCAACAATACCGGCGGCACCTGCGCTCCCCGGAAAACCGGAGGCCGCGTGTACTGCGGATACTCGAGCAGCGAGTCCATGTGAGACTCCCCTTTCGAGGATTCATCGTCTCCCAGAACTCCCGGCAAAAGCCGGATCACCGCATCGCAGATCGCCATCGCGGGGATCACGCCGCTCGTGAGAACAAAATCTCCCAGCGAGATCTCCCGGTCGACCAACTGGTCGATCGCCCGCTGATCGACGCCCTCGTAGTGGCCGCAGATCAGCACGATATGGCTTTCTTTTGCCAACTCCAATGCCAGACTCTGGTTGAAAACTTCTCCTCGCGGAGAGGTCAGCACGACCAGCGTTTCCGGCTTCCGGAGCGTTTCGACGGCGGCCGCAAGCGGCTCCGCCATCATCAACATTCCCGGTCCGCCGCCGTAGGGTTTGTCATCGACCGTACCCCGGGCGTCGGACGCCCATTTTCTCAAATCGACTGCCGAAACGGTCGCCAACTCGCGTCTGGCGGCGCGTCCGATGACGCTTTCGCCCAACGGCCCCGGAAACAATTCCGGAAAAAGCGTCAGCACGTCGATGTGCATTTTATTTAATCGAGCACGTCCACCGAAACGCGCTGACGCCGACGACCGGCGGCACCGCTGACCAGCGAACGGATTGCCATAATGATCTTGCCGCGCTTGCCGACGATCTTGCCGATGTCTTCCTTGCGGCAACGCACCTGAATTGTCGCGCCTTCCTTGCCGTTGACGGTGGTGATTTTCACCTCATCGGGGCTGTCGACGAGCGATTTGACGACGTACTCGACGAAATCTTCGAGGTCGTGCAAGTCGCCCGACTTGGCGGCGCAACTTTCAGCGGCGGATTCCCCGCCGAAAAGTTTCTTGATAAAACCGAACATGGGAAACCTCCCTCAACTCGCGTAAATTACGCCTGAGGAGCGGCTTCGGCAGCAGCGGCTTCGGCGGCGGCCTTTTCTTCCGCGGCTTTGGCTTCGGCGGCGGCTTTGGCTTCGGCTTCCGCCTTGGCCTTTTCCTGCGCGCGCTTCGAGGGTTTCACCGGGCGGACGCGATCTTTGAGGCTGATGCCTTTCTGAACGCGATCCATGATGTCAAGCACGGTCTCGGAAATGACCGCGCCGTTGTTTTTCCAGTACAGCGTGCGCTCGATATCGAGTTTTTCCTCTTTTTTGCAGGGATCGTAGTAGCCGAGTTCCTCGATCGCTTTGCCGTCCCGGCTGGAACGCTGATCCATCACCACCACGCGGAAGCACGCGACGTTGCGCGTTCCGGTGCGTTTCAATCTGATTCTGACCATAAATAGTACCTTCTTTTTTTGTTCAAACCGATCAAAAATTCGCCTTGATGCCGCGTTCCGGGTGGTTCACAGCCACGTTATCGCACACCCGTCGCGCGGCGACGTCAAAACGCCTCGCCCACAGGTCAAAGAGGATGCGACCATAGGCGGCGAAATGCCGTCACAGCGTGAAACAATTCTTAATATAATCCCTCGCGGCGAAAATTGCAAGTCGTTTTTTACACCTTACTTACGCGGACTTGAAAAGGATTTTGCGCGGGAAGCGGATTGCAATCTTGTGCGAGCGCGTGTATATTATGAAGCATTATACGGCATTTTTCACTTTTCAGGAGATTTTTTTATGACCGCAGAATACGATTTCAGCCGCATCGACCGCAAATGGCAGCGTTACTGGGAAGAGCATCACACTTTCCGCGCCGTCGACAACAGTCCGAAACCCAAATACTACTGTCTGGATATGTTTCCCTATCCCTCCGGAGCGGGACTTCACGTCGGGCATCCCGAGGGCTACACCGCGACCGACATCATCTGCCGTTACAAGCGGATGAAAGGTTTCAACGTCCTGCATCCGATGGGGTGGGACGCTTTCGGACTGCCCGCCGAGCAGTACGCCGTCGAAACGGGGACGCATCCCTCGATCACGACGCAGAAAAATGTCGATCACTTCCGCGCGCAGATCAAGGCGCTCGGTTTCAGCTACGACTGGGAACGCGAGATCAACACGACCGACAAGCGTTACTACAAGTGGACGCAGTGGATCTTTATGCAACTCTACAAAAAGGGACTTGCCTACCTCGACGAAGTGCCGGTCAACTGGTGCCCCGCGCTCGGCACCGTCCTCGCCAACGAGGAAGTGATCAACGGCCGCAGCGAACGCGGCAATCATCCCGTGGAACGCCGCCCGATGAAGCAGTGGATGTTCAAGATCACTGAATACGCCGAGCGGCTGCTGAAAGATCTCGACCTCCTCGACTGGCCCGAGGGCGTCAAGGAAATGCAGCGCAACTGGATCGGCAAGTCGGTCGGCGCCGAAGTGGTCTTCAAGACCGACGCCGGATGTGACGTGACGGTCTACACGACGCGCCCCGATACCCTTTTCGGCGCGACCTATATGGTCTTGTCGCCGGAGCATCCTCTGGTCGATAAACTGACGACGCCGGAGCAGAAAGAAGCCGTCGAAGCCTACCGCGTCGCCGCTTCGCACAAGAGCGAACTCGACCGCACCGACAATTCGACCGAAAAGACCGGCGCTTTTACCGGGAGTTACGCGATCGATCCCGTCAACGGCGTCAAGATCCCGATCTGGATCGCCGATTACGTTTTGACCAGTTACGGCACCGGCGCCATCATGGCAGTACCGGCGCACGACACGCGCGACTTTGACTTCGCGGTGAAATTCGGTCTGCCGATCAAGTGCATCATCCAGCCCGATCCCGCCGAAGCCGCCGCCGCCAAGTGCGACGTCGAGGCGGTGCTCGCGGGCCGCGCCTGCTGGACGGGCGAAGGCAAACTGATGAATTCCGCCAACGACGAGGGGCTCGATCTCAACGGGATGAGCGTTGAGCAATCCAAGCCGGCGGCGACGGCGTGGCTCGCCGCGCGCGGTTGCGGGAAACAAAGCGTCAAATACAAACTTCGCGACTGGCTTTTCAGCCGTCAGCGTTACTGGGGCGAACCTTTCCCGATCATCCACTACGAAGACGGCTCGATTGAATTGGTCGACGAGAGCGAACTGCCCGTCGCGTTGCCGGAAATGAGCGACTTCAAGCCGACGGGAACGGGCGAACCGCCGCTGGCGCGCTCTCCTGAATTTTCGACCTACGTCAATCCGCGCGACGGTCGCCGCGGCCGCCGCGAGACCAACACGATGCCGCAGTGGGCTGGCTCCTGCTGGTACTATCTGCGTTACATCGATCCCCGAAACGACAAACTCGCGTGGGATCCCGAAAAGGAACGCTACTGGATGCCGGTCGATCTTTACATCGGCGGCGCGGAGCACGCGGTGCTTCATTTGCTCTACGCCCGTTTCTGGCACAAGGTGCTTTTCGACCTCGGTCTCGTTTCGACGCCCGAACCTTTCCGGAAACTCGTCAATCAGGGGATGATCCTCGGCATTTCCTACAAGGACAGCCGCGGCGTCCTCGTGCCGACCGATCAGGTCGATTTCACGCCGGACGGCCCCGTCCGCAAGAGCGACGGCGAGAAACTTGTCGAGTTTCCCGCCAAGATGTCCAAAAGTTTGCGCAACGTGGTCAATCCCGACGACGTCATCGCCAGTTACGGCGCGGACGGGATGCGCCTCTACGAAATGTTCATGGGCCCGCTGGAAGCGACGAAGCCGTGGAACACCACCGGCGTCGAGGGCGTTTTCCGCTTCCTCAAACGCGCTTTCCGCGTCTATCAGGAGATCCCGGTCATCGAGGAAAAAGCGACGGGCGAACTGGAAAAACTTTGCCACGCTTCGATCCGCAAAGTGACCGAAGATCTCGACAATTTCGGTTTCAACACGGCGATCAGCCAACTTATGGTGATGCTCAACGAAATGGCGAAACTCAAAGCGATGCCGCGCGACGTCGCGGAAACGTTCGTCCTTTTGCTCGCCCCGTTCGCGCCGCACCTCGCCGAGGAATTGTGGGAGCAACTCGGCCACAAAGAAACGCTCGCCTACGAGCCGTGGCCGACTTTTGATGAATCGAAACTCGTCGAGAGCGAAGTCGAGATCCTCGTTCAAGTGCTCGGCAAGCCCAAGGCGCGGCTGATGATGCCGGTCGGTTGCGATCAGGCGACGGCGCAGAAACTCGCGCTCGCTTCTCCGGAGGTACAAGCGGCGATCGCCGGCAAAACGGTGGTCAAACTGATCTACGTGCCGGGGCGGCTCGTCAATATCGTCGCGAAGTAGGAAAGTATGAAAAGCGCATTTTTCGGCGGAAGTTTCGACCCTCCGCACGCGGGACACCTCGCGGTGGCGCGGGGCGCACTTGATTCCGGGAAATGCGATTTCGTCCGCTGGGTCGTAGGAAGAACTCCGCCGCACAAGCTCGCCGCGAAGCGCGCTCCGTTTCCGGATCGGCTGGCGATGGTGGAGTTGCTGATTGGAAATGAAAAGGCAATGGCGGTGTCCGACCTGGAAGCGCATTTGCCGCAGGAAGTGCCGACTTATACGATCGACGCGCTCGCGCTCTATGAGACGCTCTACGGCGAAAGACCCGCGCTTCTGATCGGAGCCGATTCGCTGTTGGAGTTGCATACCTGGCGCGAAGCGTACCGCCTCGTGTGTGAATACGAGATTTTGACCTATCAGCGTCCCGGATGCCGGGTGTCGGAAATGACGCTCTCCGCCAACTGGGGCGACCGTGAGGTGGAAAAATTGCTTTCCGGCGTGTTGCCGGGGGAATTATGGAATATGTCGTCGACGCAGATCCGCAAGGATGTCAAAGCGAAATGCGCCGAAAAAGATGAAAATGCCGCAGTGCGCGACTACATCGCCGCGCACCGCCTTTACCGTTAAAGGAGAAAACTATGCCGAAAAAGCAAACGAAAATCAACGAAGCCGATCTTGCGTTGCTCGAAGTCTGCCGCCAGAGCATTGAGGAAAAACAGGGCGTCGATCTGATCGTCCTTTCGCCGGGCGCCGCGTCGAGCGTCGCCGACCACTTCGTCATCGCCACCGCCGAATCGGAACCGCAATTGCGCGCGCTCGCCTCCAACGTCGAACGCAGTGTCCGCGAAAAACTCGCGAAACGTCCGCTCTCGCGTCCGAGCGACAGCCTTTCCGGCTGGGTGCTGATCGACTTCGGCAACGTCCTCGTCCATTTGATGACGCAGGAAGCGCGCAGTAAATACAATTTAGAGGGTTTGTGGGGCGAAACACCGGAAGAACCGCTGAAACGCCTTTCCAAACGCAATAAGAAAGAAAATGAATAATTCCGATTTCCGTCACCGCAACTGGACGGAGTTTCAATGGGAAGCGGCGATCCGCCGCGACGAGGCGCGCATCGCCCGCTATTTCTGGGAATTGCCCAATTGTCTGGACTTGCCCGGAGAGGAGGATCTTATCTTTGAGCAGATGCGCACGGGGAGCGATCTGCTTCCCGTCGGCAGTACGCCTGACGCCATCCACAGCTGGTGCTACTCCGATTGCGGCGACGACGACGAACGCGATGAAATCTCTCCCCGCCGCGAAAACACGGAGGAAAGCGACCGCGTCGACCGCCTCGCCGCTGAATGGAATATCGAAGTTTGCAGCGTCGCCGACAACGCCTTGCTGATGCCGGCACTGGGCGTCAGCTGCGGTTACGCCAAATTCCTCGCGCGTCTGCTCGATTTCCTCGAAAGCGACCCAGAAACCGAAAAACCGCTGATGCGCACTTTGGGCAAACGTTCCCTCGCCGACCTCAACGAATTGCTGATTCTGCTCGACGAATGTGCGGATTGTCAACCCGCTCTCGGCGTCCTCGCCGACGCGCACCGCGAGCAGTTATTGCAGATCCGCGAACATCTTTTAGAGCGTTTACACCGGCTGAAATAAGCACACGTGATGGGAGCAAGAGGGGGCTCACGTCGCCCCCTCTTAACTCCCCGGCGCCCGCCAAGGCGGGACTTTGTACCTGCCGCAGATATTTGCGGATTTTGCGTTTTGCCCGCGCTCGGTACGGCTATCACCGCAAATCTCTGCGGTCGTCTATGTTTGTTACTCCAAATAATCCTGCGCCCCACGCGGGCTAATACTTCGCGCTTCGTCCGCCCGACTGTCCGATGTGCGATATTTTCCCACGCCGATGTCTTTCTCGCCCTGCCGGGCGAAAGAAAGGCTGAAACGGACGATAACGGACTTTTACGGACGGTAACGGACAATTGGCGTGATGGGCAAAAGACAAAATCACGCAATGATGATGCGTCCGTTTTGTCCGTTAATGTCGGTTTTGTCCGTTAAAGTCCGTTGAGGATGACAACGCAGTTGCTCTGCCGTGCCGTAACAAGCCTCCCGCCCGACTGTCCGATGTGCGATACGCTCCACGCTAATGTTTGTCTCGCGGACAAACCGCCGCGCAAGAAACAGGACAAAGTGTGAGGATTTCTCCGCGTTCTCCTTGAAAAAAAGCCCTTTCTGCACTATTTTAGACAAACAGCATCGGGGCGTAGCGCAGTGGCTAGCGCGCTTGCTTTGGGAGCAAGATGTCGCGGGTTCGACTCCCGCCGCCCCGACCATTTTTTGCCCAACGGGCAAAAAATATGAAGCCTGCAAGGCTTCGCTTCATGGCACGCAAGTGCCGCTTCATGCACCGAAGGTACGCTTCATATCCCGCAGGGATGCTTCATTTTTTCCGCCTTGCAGATGAAGCACGGTTCCGCTTACGCTCCACCGTATGAAGCATTGCCCGCTTCGCGTGCAATATGAAGCAACTTCACTCCGCTCCGTTATGAAGCGCTCACTATGTTCGCATAATAAGGTCTTTTATAATTTGATTTTTCCTCTTCTTTCTGTTATATTATCGCCAATAGGAGCAACGATGCCAAAATCTGAAAACAAACTGGTTGATCTTTCCGTTTCCTTCGCTGTTGAAATACTGAATTTGGTCAAGTTTCTCAAAGGTCAGCACGAAACGGTCATCTGCAATCAAATTGGTCGTTCCGGCACCAGTATCGGTGCCAATATCCATGAAGCACAATATGCTCACGGTAGAGCGGATTTCGTATCCAAACTTCAAATTGCACTGAAAGAAGCCAATGAAACAAGTTACTGGCTTTTGCTGTTGACAAAAACCGATATGATCGATGATGCAAAGTGGCATCGACTGGAAAATATTTGTCGTGAAATCAGAATAACCTTGATTGCATCAATCAATACCGCAAAACAGTAAAATCCCCGCCTTGCAGATGAAGCATGGTTCCGCTTACGCTCCACCATATGAAGCATTGCCCGCTTCGCGTGCAATATGAAGCAACTACGCTTTGCTTCGTTATGAAGCACTCACTATGTTCGCATCCTGCGGCAGTTTTATTTTTTTACAAATGAAGCCTGCAAGGCTTCGCTTCATGCACCAAGGGTGCACTTCATTTTTTCGGAATGTTCCAGAATTCGGGACGCCAGAAACGGGATTCGAGACTGCTGAAATCGGTGTGCTGCGAGGGGATCGACACATCGTTCGTATTGGTCACGGGATCGTAAAGACCGAATCCCTTGACCGTCACTTGACTTTCCACGCCGCGCATCATCCGCGGAAGCAATGCGACGGAGGCATCCCAGATGCCGACCGTGTAATCTTCCTTGGAGATCGGCGGTGCGAGGTGCTGATTCACCCAGGTCAGAATACTGCCGCACGGCAGGACGCAGTAATCCATCATATCGTAGTATTCGACAAAGGGATGAAGCGAAAGATTGTAAAAATGAGCGTCGCGATGACGCAGTAAATAGGGCTTGACCGCGTAGACGGTTTCCTGAACCGAGGATGCCGCCGCCATAAAAACGATGTTTTTCACCGGCAATTCGGGATAACGCGCGAGGATCTCCGTGATGAGGAAACTGCCCATACTGTGTCCGATCAGCGTGATCTCCGTATCCGGGTGATCTTTGGCGTATTGGACCAGCATTTCCGCGAAATGCGAAAAAACACCGTCCGGCGGCGCATTCATCGAGGTGGGATCGGAAATATCCGCTTCGCCGTTCCACAAGGTGTCGCGTACAAAGGAAACGCGGGCGCGGCGGCGCATTTCATCCCACGCGCGCGGCGCGAAACCGTCGATCAGCGACGTCGTGAATATCCGGAAAGGCAATCCGGTGAAATACCCCAGCCGGATCAGCGGCAGGAGCCGGTGATCGGCGAAATCGCGTCCCAAATAAAATTGCATCTCTCCGTCGCGGCGGACGATGTTTTCCGCCATTTCATTGTAACGGTCTTCATCGTAATGCTCCACCATCGCGACCGACTGATAGTACAAGTTGGGCGGCAACTGGATCAACGCACCCAGCATATCGGCGAGGAAATAGAACGGTACGAGCGCCGGCCCCGTCCAGAAATTTTCCAATCCGTTGCGGATGGCAAAAAGATGGTTGAAATAGCAGTCGAAAAGTTCCGATTCCCAGTTGACGAAAATCGGATAAACGTCGCTGTCGCGCATAATGACGGGAATGTTTTCCGCCGAGATTTCCACGGTCTCATTCGCGGAATTCATCCCGCCGAAACAGTAGATCATCACCTTTTTTCTGCCGGATTTTTCCATTTCCTCGCGCATATGCCGCAAATGATCTTCCAGCCGGACGTCCTCGCCGAGAAAGGTGATCCCCGTTTCGGGTTCGTAGGTATCATAAAAAACCGGCGCGCCGTTGCCGTCCGCCGTGATGATGTGGTGGTCGAGTTCTGCGGTCAATACCGGAGCGCACCCCGTCAATACCGCGCCGAGGCAAAAATACAGCGAAAGCCGCAGGAAACGGCGCAACAGCGACTCGGAAACTTTTTTGATCTGCGGCGTTTGAGGAGAATACGCATAAGCGAGGTCAAGGCTTCGCTCGACGATCGTTTGCGCCGCTTTTTTGATCTGCGGCGCGAGATGCTCCATATTTTTTTGCAATCGCGGCATTTCCGTGCGCATCCGCGTGACGCTTTCCGCCAAGTCGTCCCGGGTCGCCGCGACGGCGACGCCGCGTTCGATGAGGTACTGCTGATTTTTTTCCTCGTGTCCGGCGATCGGATCGACGAGCAGCATCGGCTTGCGCATCGCGATACATTCCGACGTGGTGATGCCGCCGGGTTTCGTGATGACAAAGCGGGAAACCGCCATATACTCGTGGATCTTTGTCGTGAACGGCACGACGCGCAACCGCTCCGGATAGCGTTTCGCCATATTGCGCAAATGCCGGTAAAGTTCCTGATTGTGCCCCGTCAGTGCGAAAACGCCGAAGTCGCGGTGGACGTGGAGCAGATCGACGATGATTTTCGCCATATGCCCGGTGCCCCAGCCGCCCATCGTCAGCATCAGCCAGGGGTATTCCGGCGAGACCTGCAACTGGCGATACCATTTTTCCACCGTTTCCGGCGGGAAATCCCGACAGAAAACATCACACACGGGACAACCGGAAATGCAGAGTTTTTCCGCGGGGATCCCCCATTCGGTCAAACGGCTGAATCCCAGTTGATTGGGGACGAAAATCAGATCGTGTTCCTTTTCCGCATAGATGCGGTGCGCCGTATGATCGGTGATGACGACGGCACTGGGAAGAGTCAATCTGCCCTGCCGTTTCAGCCGCGCGACGATGTATGCCGGATAAAAATGCGCTGACAAAACGAGATCGATTTTATTTTCCTCGATCGCGGCGAGCAGACGCTTTTCCGTTTTCGCCGCCGTCAGATCGAAAAATCCTTTGAAAAAACCGCGGTTTCCCCGGTTGTTGTTGCGATGAATGAGCCGCCATACTCCGGGCGCGTAGCGCAGAAGAAACGGATAAAGTTTAAGAAAGATAAAATTCAAGATCCAGTTGAGCCAGATCGTCGTGTCGATGTAGACGACGCGGCAGTCCGGCGCACTCAAAGAAAATTTTTCGCGGATCGCTTCGGCGGCGCGGAGATGCCCGGAGCCCATCGGTCCGCTCAAAAGCAGGATCGTTTTGCCGCTTGTCATTTCGCCTCCCGCGCCGCGTCACCGTAGGATTGAACGCTCCACCCGGCGGAAATGAGTTTTTCAAGCAACGCAAGTTCTCCGTCGATCAACTTGTGCCGCACATCCATCGGGTGGACGGAAAAGCGGATGACGCCCTCCTTTTTATGTAGTAGCCGCCAAGGATTCCACCACGCGAAAAATCCGTCGAAAAGCCGGTTTCCCCAGTCGAAATTAGTCGGAAACGCACGGTAGAGCAATTTCCCGTCGGCATCGTAAAGTCCGCGCCACTGCCCGGAATAGAGGAAGCCAAGTTCTTTGAGCGCGATTTTGCACCCTGCGCTCTGAAACCACTGCGGCGCAACGAAGCCGCTCGGCGCATATCCCATCGCTTCACAGAACCTTTCCCGCGAAGCGGCAAGTTCCGTGCGGGCGCGGTCGAGAGAAAGTCTGCCGCACTCGGCATACTCGTGATAAATGCCGTGCAAACCGATATCGCTGCCGGAATCTTTCATCGCGCTGATCGCGCGGCACCACGCCGGATCTTTGGAAATCGGCGTTTCGCGCAGATAATCGGGAACGACGAGAAGCGTCCGGCGAAACGCGCCCATTTCGTCAAAACGACGGCAGATCAAGTCGATCTCCGATGCGAAATGCGGAGTGACGTCGTGAAGCGAAAGCAGAATTTTTTTCATAAGCGACCGGAAAAAAATGGACTTGTATTTAATATACACGCCTTTTGCCGTTTTCGCAATCCGGATGGGAAATTACAAGTTTTAAGTTATAAGTTTACAGTTATAAGTTTTAAGTGCCTGGCAGGGAGCTTTTCGGCTCCCTGACCCTCCGACAGCGCAAACGCATCGCGTTTGCTTAAACAAAGCAAACAGCAGTACGCATTGACCAAACAAATCGCGTACTGCCGTTTTGTATCGCTCTTTAAGCCGACACGATGTGTCGGCGCATTCAGGGGTACGGGGGCAGAGCCCCCGACCAAGCACTTAAAACTTTAAACTAAAAACTTATAACTGTCGCGCAGCGACTCCCCCTTACTTTTTCAACGCCGCCTTCGCCTGCGCGGCTTTTGCCGCTTTCAGCATCGGGGCGTGGGGATGTTTCTTGTAGAAATCATCCAGCGGGTAACATCCGGAAACCAATCCGTGACGCGGCGCATTGGTGCAATCGCCGATGGTACGGCAAATGCGGCAATGGTCGATCGGGCGTTTCTGCAAAACGTCGTCGCAAAGTTCGGGGTAGGAAAGCACCATACGGCCGATGCCGATGAAGTCGGCGCCGCCCTGACGCAAGACCGCTTCGCCGACGTTGGGCAAGTAATCCTGCAAGCAGGTGTAACCGCTGCCGACGATAAGGACATCGGGACAGCGTTTCTTAAATTCGGCAACGATTTTAAGGTGCTTTTCGACATTGCGCAACGGATGCACCGGCGGCGGATAACCGTCGGCGACCGCGAAATACGCGGGCCGCTGGATATGGACGTTGTAATAGGGACTGCCGATCGTGGCGCAGACCATATCCAAGCCGCAGATATCCTGTGCCATTTTGACGAAACGAACCGGCTCGTCGAGATTCCAGCCGGCACCGGTGCCGTCGCCGCCGAAAGCGTAGGGATAAAAGCCCTCCCACTGCATCGCGACGCCCTGCCCCGCTTCATTTTTGATGAAGGGGAAGAAATCGGCGAGCGACAGACGCATCGAGATCTCCAATCCCGGCGCTTCGCTTTTGATCCCCTCGACGATCTCGCGGAAAAAGCGGGTGCGGTTTTCAAAACTGCCGCCGTAATCGCCCGGACGGTCGACCGCGCTCAAAAACTCGTGGCCGAGGTAGCCGTGCGCCTGTTTGACGTCGACGAAATCGAAACCGGCGCGGAGCGCCATTTTTGCCGCCTTGTGATAATGCTCGATGATGTCGCGCGCTTCCCCGTCGGAAACGATGCAGGAAGCGTCGCTGTGGAATTTCTTGTCCAGCAGCGGATGCGCGTAAGCCGTGCGCGACTCCAACTTGTGATCGTCGTTGGGATGCGCGAAACGCCCGGAGTGGGTGAGCTGCAAGCCGATGACAAGATCGTCGGCAGTGCCGAATTTCTCGGCGTGCACCTGACGCATTTCAGCGAGCAGCGCGGCGATCTTGTCGTAGCTTTTTTCATTCATCGTCAACTGGCGCGTATTGCTCTTGCCGGAGTGCATCACGGCGCACGCTTCGGTGCCGTAGAGCAGTTTCGCTCCGCTTTTGGCGAAGTTGAGCCAGCGGCGGCGGGTGAGTTCACTAGGACTCCCGTCGGGCAGACAATCCCATCCCTCCATCGGGAGGATCGACCAGCGGTTACCGATCACTTTGCCGCGGTGCATCACCTTTTCGGCAAGTTTCAGCTCCGACGGCATTTCCGTCAGGATCGGGATCTCGTAATTTTCGCGTTTCAGGAAATCCTGAAACTCCGCCGCGCTGTGAAAGGCGGCAATTTTTTCGTATGCCATCTTCTTTTACCGGTAAATTTTCTTGTTGCGGAAATCCGCCCAGACGTTCTCGAACCAGTCATCCGATTCGGGGATCGGGCGGCAGTCGATCCACTTCGATCCCTTTTCGGCGACGGTGATCAACTGCTTGCTGCGGAAAGATTCATCTTCCTGCTTGAAGCGCCACTCGTTGCCGAGCATCGGGTGGATCGCGATACCGTCGGGATCCGCCGCCATCGCCGAACCGCGCGAGCCGACGCCGGATGCGAGCTGAAATTCGATCGCATCCAGATAAACGGCATGCGCGTAGCAAAGCTGCAAGTTGCGCAAAGCTTCCGCGACTTCGCGCGTCGACTTGGCGCCGACGCCGGATTTTTCCATTCTGCGGTACTGCGCCCACGCTTCCTTGGCGGCGACGGCGATCTTTTTGGGATCGCGGATGTGCGCGCCGAAAGTACTCATACGGTGCTGGAATTCCTGACGCTCCTCGCGGAACGTACGTTCGGCGGGGCGTTTCGCCTGATCGGCGAGCGCGGCAACGATCTTTTCCGCTTCCGCGGCGGCTTTGGCCTCGTCAAGCGTCGGCGTCGTGTAGACGTTGGCGATGTATTCCGCCGAACGGAACGCGCCGACCTGACCGGCGTTGAGCGCGGAACCGCCCGGACGGGTGACGCCATGCGAACCGTTGACTTCGCCGATCGGGAAAAGGTGCTTGATATTGGTCGATTCGTACCAGATGTTGCCGGAAAGACCGCCGTTGTTGTGCTGACTGCACACGGCGATTTCAAGCGGCTCTTTTTCGAGGTCGATATCGTGCTCCTTGTAGAGCTCGACCGCGCCGGGATTCATATGGAGAAGTCTTTCCAGCGGCGTGCCGAAAGCGGCGCCGGATTTTTCGAGGTACGTGCGAGCCTCTTCCGAGAGCGCGGCGAAATCAAAACCCTCCGGATTGGTGCGGAAATCGAGCCAGACGCGGCGGCCGCGGATCGCGGTCTCCTCGTAGACGAGGATATCGACGATCGACGAACCGTCGGGTATCTTGCGCGTATCAAATGGCCACTGATAGCCTTTCAAAAAGACCATCGAGTTCATCGTGCCCGCGTCGGGGAAGTAGGGACGCAGAAATTCGCGCGCGTCGTTGCCGTCGGCGTCGGTCGAGATGAAACGCGGCAACACCTGCATATAGGTGCCGGAAACATTCCAGCGGAACTTGATCGAAGCAAGTCCGAACTGCGATTCGGGCAGACTTGCCGCTTCGGCGCCGATTTGCAACGCAAGACCGATCGCACCGGTGTGGACGGCGGGGTAGACGCTGCAATCGTAAAGCCCGCCGGGGCCGCCGACCGCGAAGACGACGTTGTCCGCCATATAGTACTCGAACATCTTGTCCTGCTCGGCGTCGATGTCCACCGCGATCAAGCCGGCGGCGCGGCCGTCGACCATCACGAGTTTCACCGCGACGCGGCGTTCAAAGACGGGGATCTGGCGGACTTGGACTTCCTTGATCAGAGCGCGGCACATTTCGCGCGAAGTGTAGGGTCCGCAACTTGTCGCCCGGCGAAGCGGGTCGTGGTCGGTCTTGTACCCGGCGAACTGCCCGTAGGCGTCGCGCGGAAACGGCACACCGATGTTGACCAGATTGGAAAACGCGCGCACCGAAGTCACCGCTTCGACGAGCGCGATGTCGCCGTGGGCGCTGCTGCCGCGCAGCGATTCCGCCAGACTCACGGGGGAGTCGAGGTCTTTGCCGCAGATGCCGAGTTTGTAATAGGTCTGCTTGTCGCTGCCGGTGTTGATCGAAGTGCCCTTGTCCAGACCTTCGGTCACGATCGCGACATTCTCAATGCCCTCGGCGCGAAGCCGGAGCGCCGCCGCCAGACCGGCGGCGCCGCTGCCGAGCACAACGGTATGAAATTTCCGCGTAATCATAGTGAAATTACAGCTTCTGGATCTGCATACCGCCGTCGACGAAAACGACCTGACCGGTCGAGTAGGCGAGATCGCCGCGGATGAAAGCCGCGACCGCCTTGGCGATGTCTTCGGGGAAGCCCCAACGCGGAGTGAGCGTCAGGCCTTCGGCAATCAGTTTATCGTACTTGGCGGTGACCACGGCGGTCATATCGCTCTTGATGACGCCGGGACGGATCTCGTAGACGTTGATGCCGAATTCGGCGAGGCGCACCGCCCAGAGTTTGGTCGCCATGCTGACGCCGGCTTTGCTGATGCAGTATTCGCCGCGGCTGACGCTGGCGACTTCGGCGGAGCAACTGCTCATATTGACGATGCACTGACCGGGTTCCTGATGCTTCGCCATATAGTTGGCGACGAGCTGCGTGAGGAAGTAGGGACCCTGCAAGTTGATGCGGATGAGACGTTCAAAACTTTCCTCGCTGGCTTCGAGGACGTCTTTGCGTTCAAGCGGAGCGACGCCCGCGTTGTTGACGAGCGCGGTCACGCTGCCGAAGGCTTTGACGACGGACGCGAGGAAGTTCTCGCGCTGATCTTTTTTGGTGATATCGCATTTGACGTAGAGCGGCTTGCCGGGATATTTCGCGGCGAGGGTCTGGCACTGCTCGACCATCTTGTCTTCGTCGGCGAGGTCGCAAAACGCGACATTGTGTCCTTCGCTCAAAAGTTTTTCGACGATTCCCGCGCCGATACCGCGCGCGCCACCGGTGACCATAACATTGCCCATAACAAATCTCCTTACCTTATAAGTTAGTGGGTTGAATGATAAAACCTACATCTGCCTATAATATATATCCGTCTTCAAACGATTGCAAACCGTTTGCTTTAAGCGGGAAAAGTCATTTCACGGATTTTTTTCGAGATATTCGCGCTCGAGAAGACTGCGCTCGATCTCGTCGTTCATACTGGTGTAGGTGGAGCCGTCGGGATGGCGGCGAAGCGGAATTTTTTTCAGCGCATACTCCTGCGCCGCCTTTCTTCGCGCCATCCAGCGGTCGAATTCCGCCTGCTCCGCAAGACGTTTCCGCTCCTCCGCCAAGCGGAGTGAACGCGCTTTCAACGGGCGGTATATGCCGAAATACGCGGTCGCCGCCACGCCCAAAGCAAGCAGTAGGGCGATCGCGGTTTTCCACGCGCGATTCAGGATGATCCGGCGGGGAACAATGCGTTTCGCCTTGCCTTGAAGCAGAAAATCGCGGACTTCGGTCGCCGTCGACAAAACTTTTTCTCCGTCGCAGACAAAAAGAGCCATCCGGAGCAAACGCGAAGACTCCGGCGTCATTGCTCCCTGATAACGGGGGTAGCGGCGCGGCGGATTTCCGGTCAAAAGGCAGTAAAAACTTTTGGCGAAAGCATAAAGATCGGTCGTCTCGTCCGGCGGCAGTCCCGCTTTCAAAATGCGGGGCGAGAGAAATCCGGCGGTACCGGTAAAAGTCGCCTGCGAGTCGGTAGTGAGCAGTCCGAGATCGCCGAGGATCGGCTCGCCGCGCCGCCAGAGCAGATTGTCCGGCTTGATGTCGCGGTGAAGCAACCCCGCGCCGTGAAGTACCGACAGCGCATCGGCGAGTTTTGCCGCCGCTTCGAGCAAACGCCCGGCATCCAGTTGCTGCTCCGCGAGTTTCCCGTCGGCGAGATCCATCGTGTAGTAGAGAAAATCCTCCGTCATCCCGACGTGATGGATTTTCAGCAAATTCGGATGATCGAGATCGCGGTAAAGTTCCAGCGCGTGCAGTTCCCGGCGGCCGGCGTTGCCGGCGAGCGGCACGATCTTCAACGCGAAATTTTGATGCGTCACCAGATTTTCGGCGGCGAAAACGCAACCGTAGGAACCGGCACCGATTTCCTCCGTCAAACGGTATTGATCGATCGTGTCGCCGATTTTGAACATCGCTATTTCCCGGGATAAGCCAATTGAAGTTCGGGATCGGCTTCATTGCAGCCGGCGATGATCTCGCGCAGATGCGCCGCACAGCGGCTGCGGGCGAGGTGAACTTGCGCGGTAGAAACATCGAGAAATTCCGCCGTTTCGGCGATCGAATGATTTTCCAGCACGCTCATCGTAAAAGCGAGATAATTTTTGCCGCTGACGCGCTGTGCGAGTTTCCCCAATGCGTCGTCGAGAACGGCGCGGCGCCAGATCTCCAACTCGGCGGCGGCGAGAGAATCGTCGGGGACATCGGGAATTTCGCCGCCGGAGATGATCCCCTTGGCTTCATTGCGGAAAAAATCGGCGATCGCACCGTAGACGATCCGGTTGAAATAGGTGCGGAACTTCGCGCGCTCGGGCATATAAATAAAATGCGACGACCGGTCGGAAAAGCGGCGCATCGCTTCCTGAACGACGTCGTCGACGGCACTTGCCGGTACGCGCGAAGCGCGGCAGATCGCCGCGACGACGCCGGCATACGTATCATAAAAATCCTGCCACGCGATGTCGTCGCCGGAAATGATGCGTTCCAACATCGTTCGGTCAGTTTCAGGGTAAACGCCCATAATTAAAACTCTCCGTGGGTCAAGGTTTGCAGATATTTACGGTAACAGAAAAGGCGATTGCGTTTATTTTTTGTCATTTCTTCCAATATCGCCAATTCACACAGCCGCCGCACGGCACTGCCAACGGTCGCGATGGAAAATCCCGTCAATTCCCGGAGCTTCCTGATGTCGGCGATCGGATGCCGCAACATCGCCTGATGGACGGCAAGCACCGTCGTCCGGGCTTTGCCGATCCGGGCAATGGCGGCGCGGTCCATTTCCATTTGGCGATTCAACTGCTGAATGATCGTGCAACTTTGCGTCGCCGTTTCCGCGACCGCATCAAAAAAGAAGTCAAGCCAACGTTCCCAGTCGCCGCTTTCCCTGGTGGAATTCAGCAATTCGTAATACGCGGCGCGGTGTTTTTTGAAGTAATAACTCAAATAAAGCAACGGCTGATGCAAGATGCCGGCGTTACACAAAAGCAATGAAATCATCAGTCGCCCGATGCGACCGTTGCCGTCCAAAAAAGGATGGATGGTTTCAAACTGCAAATGACCGAGAGCCGCTTTGATCAATACCGGCATTTCCGACTGATGGAGAAAAAGTTCCAGCTGGCAGATCGCTTCATTCATCTTTTCCGGCGACGGCGGGACAAAAGCGGCATTTCCCGGGCGCGTACCGCCGATCCAATTCTGACTGCGCCGGAATTCCCCCGGATTTTTTCCGCTTCCCCTGCCGTGCGCAAGCAAAACGGCGTGAATTTCCTTTAAAAGGCGCAGCGAAAGCGGAAAACCTCCGGAAATGCGCTCCATACCATATTCAATGGCGCACACATAACTGCTGACCGACCGGACATCGTCAATCGGTACTCCGGGGGCTTCGTCCGCCTCAAAAAGCAAGAGATCGGAGAGAGAGGACTGCGTTCCCTCGATCATCGAAGACAACACCGCCTCCTTGCGGATGAACATATAAAGAAAGATCGCGGGATCAGGCAGTAATTTCGCCATCCCGTCCAAGCGGCCGAGCGCAAAAACCGCGCGTTCCATTTTATTTTGGAGCGCGCCGTCCATCGCCAACGCGGGACAAGGCGGCAACGGAGCCGGCACAAACGCCCGCACCGTCTCTCCGACTGTGTTGATTGTCTCAAAGCTCCCCTGTAATCCCCGTTTCATTTCACCGTCGCAACTTCAAATTGAAACCACTCTTATTTTAAGATAACACGTTTTTTTGAAATAACAAGCCGTTTTATTTTAATTTCCTGGGAAAAACTTGCCATTGTCAAAAAAAAACGCGTTTTTGATCAATCCGGTGCAAGACGACGTCCCCCCAAGCAGATTATTTATATGTAATTGAGCGAAGAAGAGGAAAAGCGCACCGCATCCGACGTGCGCCAATACATTTTTCTTTTTTGCGGACGGCACAGGCTTGACAATTGATCAAAATGCGGCTATATTGTGGAAGAATCTTGAATTTCGGAGGATTTTTTCACAAGAAAAAGTTGGATTTTGACAATTAAATAGCCTGTCTTCACGGACAAGGGTGCATCTGAAAACGCCAATTTCACGAGACATCGCCCGAAGCCGATGAAGGTGTGCTTGCATATTCTTGTGCTGGCATACCTCGTTCGCATTTGATGTTGGGTGTATTGGCGTACCTCAGATGCAATGCGCAACGGGGTATGCTTTTTTATTGTCCAAAAACAGAAAAAAATACCCCGGAAGCACATCAAAAGGAGGGTCATAAAAGAGCAGAGAAAAACGTTTTTTTAATGTGATTTAAAAGGAGGTTGAGATGTGTCGGTCATGTGTCGGAATCGCAATCTTGATTTTGTCGTGACTGCAGTACTGACGCGTCTCAATTTTCCGATAAAATCTGAATGGGACAGAACAGACAGAACAAAAAAATCCGCAAAGGGAGGAGATTTTCAATGAAAATGAAATGGGTGCTGTATGCGATTTTAGGATGTACGCTCACAGCGACAGCCGAATCCATTCGTATCGAAAACAAAACAGGCAAAGAGATCAAGGGGATTTCGTTCGAAATCGATTGGGAACAGGACCGGAAGATACAGGAAAGGATTCCCGATAGAAAAAAGATCACCGTCTCCGACATAGACGATACATGGGACAAAGTAGTCGTCACTTTTGCGGACAACAGCACGTTTTCCGCCTATCTTGCAGAAGAGTGTTTCGGCGATCTCACGTTTGTCGATGCCCAAAGAAATCCCATTTATATGAGATGGTTCAAACGTGCGGAGATTGCCGCTTCAGAAGGAAGATTCGAGTTCGGCTGCAACATTCCAGCCCAAAGCTGGAATAAATACAAATTATATACGCGCGCACTCAACTCCGGAGATGATTGGAAAGAATGCGTCCCTGATTCCAAAAGAGAATATCCCGCAGCATCCGGTCCGGTGGAAATCAAAGTCGTTTTTGAAGACAAAAATCATACGAGTTACACCTTCAACAACGGAGGGAAAGGCTATGATTTTGTCCGAATCGGGCGTCTTGAGATTTGGGAAAATCGCTACCAGGTACTCGGGTGCGGTTATGATTTGGACCATGCGCTGTAAAAAATCAACCTTGCGAAAACTTGATGATGGTATACTTGCATATTCTGGTGCTGGCATACCTCAAAAGCATTTCCGCAACACTATAGCAAAATAAGGAAAAGAAAAATGAAAAAGTTATGGATCGCGATCGCGGCAATGATGTTCGCAGGAGCCTATGCACATGATTTCACAATTGTGAACAAAACAGAAAACAACATTCAAAAAATTACGTTCCAATATAGTCTTTCCAAAACAGCATCGATCGATAAAAACATTGACTCCGGTGCTTCCGCCTCGGTTTCGGTTCCGCAAAGTGTCGATATCGACGATTTGGATGAGATCACGCTTGTTTTGGATAACGGAAAAACAGTCAAATGCGACATTGAGGACTCTTTGAAAAAGATCACCGTTACGCGAAATGCCAAAATACCGGCGAAACTTTACAAGCAGACACGCAAAAAATCGACATCCAATCCGGCGGGTACCATCAGAATCCCAAACGACACCGACGGCAGGATCGTCGAAGTCGCCATCCGTCCGATCAACACGCAGGAATGGCTCAAATGCGCATGCGTCAACAGCAGTAAAAATTGGTACAAACTTCCCGCCGGGGGGAAATGCGCCATCAAAATCTGTCTGGATCGGGAAAAACGTCCGGAATTAAAATTCAGTAATTCCAAAAAAGGACACGATCTGGACAAAATTGCCGGATTTACCGTTTCCAGTCGCGAATACGAAGCGGATGTTCAATAAGTGGTCGATCTTGTTTTTCGGCAAAAAGAAGCCACTGAAAAAACGGAAATAAAAAATGAAAAAACTGTTGATTGCACTGGCTGTTTTTATCGGCATCTGTAACATTTACGCGAAAGAATACTCTTTCAAATTCGTCAACGAGTCGGGCAAGGATGTCAAAATCGTTAAAATCTGCCTTTGGAATTCGCTTGATGAAAAATCCCAAGACGTTTCCTGTCCCGACTTGCCCGTTACGGTGAAAGACAACATGTCAGAAAAAATCGTCTTCAACTGTGCCAAGCCCGAAGATGACGATTTCGACGAAATCCGCATCTCCGGAACTTACGACGGAGGAAATTGGAATGAAGAGGGGGAGTTTGACGGAGATAAAACCGAACAGGATGAAATTGAACTCGATATAGTCTTTTTCGAGGAATAGCAAAAAGAACGTCCTCAGAAAACAAATTTTATCCTGAATTTATTTTTAGCGATTTAATTTGGACCGCCGCAATAATTTGTTGCTGACGGCAAAAAACATAAAAAAGAAAGGAACAAAAAATGAAAAAATTATTTTTGATGTTGAGTGTCGCGCTGACAGTCACCGTCGCTCTAACGGGATGTAGCTCCAGTTTGAGTGCAAATGCAGTGCAATCCAAAATACGATCCGTCGCGAAAAACAATCGGACATTAGGAAGTAATATCAAAGTCCTCAGCATCGACAAGCATTGTAGAATTCCGCTTCAAGATTTAATCGGAAAAATCATGTCTGCTCAAAACCTTAAAGGAGATGAGGTGTGGCTGGTGACCATCTCCTCGACCGAGTGGGAATATAAGCAGATCCAACTCTATCGAAGAGGTTCCCATTATTGGTTGGAATATCTGTGAGAATAATAAACAGCCCCAATCCTCAATGAACCATTAATTTCAAATTTACGGCGTAAAAAACAGCCATGGCGAAAACAACAAAATCATCGCTGTCACCGGAAAAAGCGGCATATTTCGATGAACGGGAAAAACAACTGCAAGAAGAAATTCGACACGCAAAACGCTGGATGAGATGGATGGCTTTCCTCTGTTTTGTACCGGGTGCGATTCTCGTATTCATCTTCCATGATATGTCTATTCTTTGGTTCACGGCTGTTGTCGGAATCATCGGCATCATCGCAGTGGGGATACTCGGTCACATTTCAGAAAAAAATTGGAAGCACTTAAAAGAGAAAGAGTTTTCGGAAATCAACGGGAATAAAAGGTCTTTCACAAGATGAAAAAAAATATGTTTTTCATAAAACGGATCAGTTGTATGCTGATCGTAGCGGCGGCAACAGTGCTTTTGCTGGCGGGATGCGATTCCACATTGGGCAACGAGCAACTGGAAGAAAAAATCCAAATGCTGACGAAAAATAATGAGGAGTGGGGATCAGACGCCAAATTGATCAAAATCATCAGTCATACCCACTATCCGCTGCAGGATATCATCGTCAAAATCGGACTGGGCAGTTCCAAAGATAAGGGCGACGAGGTGTGGACCGTCGCCATTCAAACATCAAAATGGAAAATTACCTATGCCGAGATCCATCGCCGCGGGAAATACTTTTGGATCGAGGTCGCCGGAATTGGCGGCGATGAAACTTGGGACGGTGTAAGGATTGATGTTTAAGAAAAAATTCGGCATCAACATCATATGTCAATATTAAAAAAACAAAGGAAATCAAAACATGAAAATATTTTTATTGGCGGTATTGCTGTGCGGGGCGACACTTGTCCCGGCGACATTCGCAGGACCGACGCCGCGCGCCACGGTTCAAATCTTCTTGAATGCGGCAAAATCGGGAAATGTATCCGGAGTAAAACAGCAGATGCACAGTGGTGCGCAACTGGGCAATGGCGATGCCGAAGGGATACTGGCTATGCAGATCATGTTTTCCGATGCCCGAATCAAATCGGTGGAATACGTGTCGCGCACTCGTGCGATCGTCTATGTTTCCGTCCAGGATCCGCTTTCCCGCGAAAGGCAAAACGTGCCGTTTTCAGTCAGCAAAAGCGGCAGCAACTGGCTGATTGACGACAACTCGTTCTAAATCCGGAAGCATCAGCCCGCCCTGATACCGTTCTGCGGGACAAATCCGGCTGATGCGGTGGATCCGATCCGAGTAACGGTTTCATCGCGTCACTCCGCCCTGAAAGATGTGATGCATCTTTCAGGGCTTTTTTGCGCGGCAATCCACACTTGACATTTGAAGAAACTTCAACTATATTGTAGAGAAGTTCATTGAGATAAAAATCTGCTTGAATCATAAGGAAGGCTGATATGGGTTCGTTGATTATCGTCAGTATTGCTGTGCTCTTGGTGTTGATCGTATGCACTTTTATATGGAAATTATCAAAATGGTTGCTGATTCCGTTGCGGATCACCATTTTCCTGGTGTTGCTCTGGATTGCATTTCATATCCTCACCAAACAGGAAAGCATTCAGCCGTTTTACCGGCAAGTCAAGCAGTCGTCAATGAAATTGCTCCCGCAAAATGAGTCCACTTTGAATTCTTCTAACTCGGCGGAGCCGACTGCCCCGGCGGAAGAAACACCCGCCGATCCACAAACCGCAAATCCGTAAATCATATTGAAAAAACCGCAGAAAACAAATAGCGTTTATGATTATGGAAGTGCTGAACATTCTCTGGCACGCGATTTGCGGCACGGCTTTTTTCTGGTGCCGCCAATTCTTTTTGCGCTGATTGTGCAATTTTGCAGTCAAAGTTTCCGCCGAAGTTGCGGGAAACTTATGGGCGATAAAGCGTTTATTTACCTGACTGCCCCCGGGGTGGCGGTTCACGAATTATCCCATGCATTTTTTTGCGTTCTTTTCGGTCACAAAATTATCGAAATGAAACTTTTTTCTCCGGATGAAGACGGCACATTGGGATATGTCCAGCACACGTGGAATTCTAAAAATCTCTGGCACAAGACCGGCAATTTTTTTATCGGTACCGGCCCGATCTGGTGCGGGATCGCCGTTCTGCTGACGTTGAATTATTTTTTGCTTTCCATACCGCCGACGGCATTCGGAGGAAATTTTCTATCGGCGCTTCAATCGTTTTTTCAGTTTTTTTCCCATCCCGGAATTTGGCAAAGGTGGCAGACCTGGCTGTGGCTTTACGCGGTTTTTGCCATTGCATCGCACATCACCCTGAGCCCGTCCGATCTGAAAGGCGCACTCAGCGGATTTTGGATCCTTGTGGTACTTCTGCTTTTGCTGCACACCGGAGCGGCGTTTTTTCCCGGCGGACAAAATAAAGTATTGCAATGGAGTACGCGATTGCAGAATTCCCTGGCGGGAATCGCGATCGGGTTCGCCGTCTTTTTTGCCGCGCTCGCTTTGATCCTTTTTCTGCTGGCACATATAAAAAAGCGGTAATTCAAAATCAACGCGGTAAGCAGTATATTCAATGGGGGGGAACAATACAAGTGAAACGTTTGCTTTTTCTCTTGGCGATTCTGGGAATAAGTCCGCTGGGAGCGACTTCACGCATCTGGCTGGGCGGCGAAGTCAAGCCTGACTACAAGGCGGTCATCACCTTGAAACGCAACTCCGCGGCATTGCGGCTGTGGCGCGGTGGTGAGGTCAAACCCGATTACAAGGCCGCTTACACGTTTGACTGCCGCCAACCGATGCGCATCTGGCGAGGCGGGGAAGTCAAACCTGATTACAAGGCGATCTACACGACCAAAACCGATTCCGCGATCACCCGGATGTGGTACGGCGGCGAAGTTCAACCCGACTACAAAGCCGCTTTTACCGCAAAACTCGACTCCAATGGCAAATGGCGCATCTGGCGCGGCGGGGAAGTCAAACCCGACTACAGGGCGGAATAAACCGCAAAATATGACAACAACGGCACATTGCGCGTCTGGGAGGGCGGCGAAGTTCAGCCCGATTACCGGGCGATCGAAACCATCCGCAATGCCGATGAAATTCCGCGCGGCGCATTGCTTTTTCTGATCGCCTGTCTGCTCGGCGATTGAGAAAAGACTTGAAACTTTTCTTTTTTGCGTGTATATTGACTTATTCAATTCAACTTTATGGAAAGGAAAGTTTTAATGAAATCGAAATCACTTCTTCTGGCTGTCGCGCTGGCTCTTTTTTGCACGGTAAATCTCTTTGCCGCCAAAGCGAATCACTCTTCGGCGGCGGGACTTGCCACCAGTTTGCTCAAATCGATCAAAACCGACGATTTCGAGTGTTTCAACGATGCGTTTACGCCGCAATCACAGGCTTTCATCGCCGCACAGGAAGATCCGCAACAACTTTTCAAGGATTTTTCCAAAGGCGTCCGCAAAATGCTCAAACAAGTCCCGGAAGAACAACGTCCCCTCGTCAATATGCTTTTGATCAATCAATTCCAAAGGCTTGCCGTCCAAGTCAACGGCAAATGGTATTTCGACGCCGACACGCTGCTGGGAAGTGAAAAATGAAGCACGGTTTCTTTTTGCTGACACTGGGGATATCGCTCCTTTTTGCCGGATGCGGGGAATCTTCAACGGCGGACGGCGAAGCCAAGACAGCAGGCGACATTTCCGTCGAAACCTACGTCAACGCCAAAGCCAAGCGCGATTACGAAAAAATGTGGAAGTGTCTTTCGCCGAAAATACAAGCCAAATACGGCTCCTTTGAGGCTTTCAAAGCCGAACAGGAGGAGACCTACAAACTTCTCGGCGAATCCGCCTGGCAGGCGATGACCGACCAGATGCGGCAGGACGTTTCCAAGATCCGCGCCGTCGAGATCGACGGCAAATACTACGTGGACGAAAAATGAAAAAGTTTCTTTTGTTTTTTGCATTATGCTTTTTCGCGGCAGTGCCGCTTTTTGCCGACTCCCGGATCTACGCCGGTCATTACGACAGCGGCAGTGCGCTTTTCATCTACGACTCAAGCGAAAACCGCTTCTATCGGGGACACTACGCAAGCGGCAGTGCCGTCTATACGATGGAGCGCGACGGCAGTCTTCTCCGCATTTACCGGGGACATTACGCGAGCGGAAGCGCCGTCTGCGTCTACGATGAAAGCGACCGCCGTCTTTACCGCGGCCATTACGCGAGCGGCAGTGCCGCTTTCACCGCCGAAAGCGACGGCAGTTTATTACGCATCTACCGGGGACACTACGCAAGCGGCAGTGCAAATTACGCCATAGAGCGGGGGAGTTCGCTCTGGCGCGTTTATCAGGGGCATTACGCGAGCGGAAGCGCGGTATTTGCCGTTTCCGACGCCTATGACATCCCGCGCGGATTTCTGATTTTTATGGTCTCCTGCGTCCTCGGGGACTGATCCCGACCTCCTGATTCCGGGAAAAATCGATATTTTTCCGTAAAAAAGGTTGACAAAGCGTTTTTGCCGGGATATATTATGAAACAATCTTTGAAGGGCGTATAGCTCAGTTGGTTAGAGCGTCACGTTGACATCGTGAAGGTCGTAGATTCGAGTTCTACTACGCCCACCAGCCTTCAAAAAGCCGTCACTTTTCAAGTGGCGGCTTTTTTTACGGCTGAGCAAGCCGTAAAAAGTCATTGCGCGAGCAAGGACTTTGAAGGCTGTCCCGCCGTAGCCTTGGCGGAGGCGGACGCGTCCAGATCGCAGTTGCATCCGCGTCCTATCCCTTATTCGTGTTTATTCGCGTTCATTCGCGGTTCCCTGATTCCCATCCGCGCGGGACGATCGTTCTTTTCGCGGCAACGTCCGCGAGGGAAACATCCGCGCAAGTCTCTCTCATCTCTCAAAGATGTTTCTTTCCCCTTTTTTCCGTCAAAAAACTTGCATTTCCAAGGGAAATGCCGTATATTAACTGCGTTATGTTTCGTGACTAACCATTAGGAGTTCTGAAATTATGGCGGTTGACATTCTCATCGGCACCCAGTGGGGTGATGAAGGCAAGGGCAAACTCATCGACGTATTGACCAAGGACGTCGATATGGTCGTGCGGTATCAGGGCGGCAACAACGCCGGCCACACGGTCGAGATCGGCGATGAACGTTATGTGCTTCACCTCGTGCCCTCCGGCATTTTCCGTCCCGAAGTCAAATGCGTCATCGGCAACGGCGTCGTCGTCGATCCGGTCGCGCTCGACGAAGAAATGGCGAAACTGCGCGAGCGCGGCGTCGACACTTCCAACGTCGAACTTTCCGACCGCGCCCAGTTGATTTTCACCTATCACCGGATGGCGGACGCTCTCAACGAGCAGGGCGCCGTCCGCAAGATCGGCACGACCGGCCGCGGTATCGGCCCCGCCTACACCGACAAGATGCGCCGTTGCGGCATCCGCGCGATCACGCTCACCAAGCCCGATCAGCTCGCGGAAAAATTCCGCGCCGAAGCGGAAAAATACAACAAACTTTTCCGTTTCTACGGCGCGCCCGAAATGGACATCGAAGCGGAACTTGTCAAAGTTCTCGAAGCGGCGGAGCATCTCGCAAAACTTGTCGCCAATTCGGTCTACACTATCAACAACGCGATCCGCGCCGGCAAAAAAGTCCTCTTTGAGGGCGCGCAGGGCGGTCTGCTCGACATCGATCACGGCACCTATCCTTTTGTCACCAGCAGCAACACGATCTCCGGCGGCGCGTGCACCGGAGCGGGCATCCCGCCGCAGAGCGTGCGCGACGTCTGGGGCGTCATCAAGGCCTACACCACCCGCGTCGGCGAAGGCCCCTTCCCGACCGAACTTTTTGACGCGATGGGCGAAAAACTGCGTCAGCGCGGACGTGAATTCGGCGCGACGACGGGACGTCCCCGCCGTTGCGGCTGGTTCGACGCGGTCGCTTCCGGCTACTCCTGCATGGTGAGCGGCGTCAACAAACTCGCCGTCACCAAACTCGACGTCCTCGACGACTGCGACGAAGTGGCACTTTGCACCGGCTACGAGATCAACGGCAAAGTGACGACGGAATTTCCGGCGGAAGCCTCCGACCTTGAAATCGCCAAACCGGTCTACGAGTTTCTCCCCGGCTGGAAGTGCGATCTTTCCAATGTCCGCAAGTACGACGATCTCCCCGACGCGGCGAAAAAATATCTCGCGCGCCTCGCGGAACTCGTCCACTCCGAAATCGCCATTATTTCCGTCGGTCCCCGCCGCGATCAGACTTTTTTGGTCTGAATTAAGGCAAGGATGCGTTTATGGCAGGGAAACGCGAACCGCAGACCGCTCTCGGTCGCTACTTTGCCGCATTTGATTATCTGCAATTCGGCGCGATGCTCTGTCTCATCGGCGTCGGATTGCTTTTTATTTATTCGACCGGCGTGCAGATCGGAGGGAGCGATCCCTCCTTTTCCTTTCGCCGGCAAGTGCTTTGGATCGTCATCGGCACCGTGTTTTACTTTACGGGAAGTTGTCTCAACACCCGTTCCATTCTTTTCAAAACGGGGATCATCGCCTTTTACGGCGTGATCCTCCTCGCGCTCGTTGCCGTGCTGATCGCGGGGGTGCGCGTCTACGGAGCGACCCGCTGGCTTGCCGTCGGGGGATTCCGTCTCCAACCCTCGGAATTCGCCAAACTCGCGCTCGCCCTCGCCCTCGGACTGATCTTTTCTTTGCGCGGTCTCGGCATCAACGGTTTCGCCGGACTTGCCGTCAGCAGCATCGCGACCGTCGTTCCCTTTTTGCTCGTCGCCGCGGAACCGGATTTCGGCAGTGCGATCGTCCTTTTGCCGCTCTACGCCGCCGTCGCTTTCGTCGCCGACTTGAAATGGAAAAAGATCCTTTTCATTTTCATCGTCATCGCCGTCGCGGCGGGGGGCGTCATCGTCAACGAAGTATGGAAGATCCGTCCGCTGCTTCGCGATTATCAGCGCGACCGCATCCTCGTCTTTCTCAACCCCGAACGCGACCGGCTCAATCGCGGCTACAACGCCTATCAGGCGAAAATCGCCGTCAGTTCCGGCGGAAAATTCGGCAAGGGCATCGGCGAAGGCACTCAAAACGAACTCGGTTTCCTGCCGCAGACGGTTTCCAACAACGACTTCATCTTTTCGGTGATCGCCGAGGAAACCGGCTTCGTCGGCATCGTCGGATTGCTCGCGTGCTACACGGTTCTCCTCTTTGCGATCCTCCGTGCGGCTTATCGCTCCATCGATGATTTCGGGCGTTATTTCGCCGTCGGTACGGCGACGGTGCTCTTTTCGCACATATTCATCAACATCGGAATGAGTCTCGGCGTGATGCCGGTGACCGGGTTGTCGCTGCCCTTTGTCAGCTATGGCGGTTCCTTTCTGATGACCGCAATGGCGATGCTCGGCATCCTGCAAGCCATCCGGCGCAAGACGCTCCGCGACCTTGAAGAAGGAAGTTATTGACATTATGACCAGCAAAACGAACTTTTATCCCTCCGCGCTCACCATTGCAGGAAGCGATTCCGGCGGCGGCGCGGGAGTCCAGGCGGACTTGCGCACTTTCAACGCCCTCGGCGTTTTCGGTTGCAGCGCGATCACTGCCGTCACCAGTCAGAATCCGCTCGGCGTGACGCGCATCGACGCGCTCGCTCCCGAAGCGGTCGCAAGCCAGATCGACGCCGTCCTCGCGGCGATCCCGGTCAAGGCGACAAAAACGGGAATGCTCTTTTCCGCAGAGATCATCGAAGCCGTCGCCGATGCGGTCGGGCGTCATCAGCTGAAACTTGTCTGCGATCCGGTGATGGTCGCGACTTCCGGCGCGCGCCTGCTCGAAAAATCCGCCATTCAGGTTTTGGCGCAAAAACTTCTTCCGCGCGCGGAGTGGATCACCCCCAACATCCCGGAAGCGGAATTACTGCTCGGCCGCAAACTGGACGACCGCGCGGCGCAACTGGACGGAGCGCGCGCGCTCGCCGACAAATTCGGCGTATGTGTTCTCCTCAAAGGGGGACACCTCATCAACTCGCTGGAAGCAATCGATTTCGCCGTCTGCGACGGGAAATGCTACCAGCTCACCTCCCCCGTCGCGGAAGCGGCGCACCACGCTTCGCACGGCACAGGGTGTACGCTTTCCGCCGCGATCACCGCCGGATTCGCGCTCGGCATGACGTGGCAGCAGTCGCTCTGCGAAGCCAAAAACTTCATCTACGGCAGTCTTAATGAAAGCGTCAAGATCGGCAAGGGCATCGAAGCGATGTATCCGCCGACCGTCGACGCGATCGATGAAATCACGTTGAAAGAAATCAAATGAAATCGTTTTTCCGCTGGCTTTTCGCTCTTTTCGCCCTCGGTGCCGTCACGCTCGACGCCGCGCCGCGTCAGGCGAAATTCTACGGAAAAACCTACTATAATTTCACCGATCTGTCCGTCGCGATGAAACTGCGGCGCACCCAAACCGGAAAATCCTTTCACTACTACCGGGGCAAGTACAAGATCCTCCAACTCGACGACAAAAGTCTTTCGGCGCGATTCCGGGGGATGAATATCGCGCTCGCGTCGCAGGTCGTCTTTGCCAACGGCGCACCCTACATCAACGCGAGCGACTGGCAGTCGACGCTGCGGATCCTTTTTGCGCCCCGTCTCGCCAAGCGGCAAAAAGTACGCACCATCGTCCTCGACCCCGGACACGGCGGACGCGACCGCGGTGCCGCCGGACGCTATCTGACCGAGAAGCAGACGACATTGCGCCTGACGCTCCGGGTGGCGGCGATCCTGCGCGCCAAAGGCTACCGCGTCCTGCTGACGCGCAGTTCCGACCGGACGATCGCTCTCGCCGACCGCGCCGCGTTTGCCAAACGCAACCGCGCCGACCTTTTCGTTTCGATCCACTTCAACTCCGCGAAACCGGCGGTACACGGAATCGAGACCTATTGTCTGACGCCGGCGGGCGTGCCGTCGAGCAACGACCGCGCCAAAAAGAAGGGAAATCAAAGTTTCTGCCCCGGCAACCGCTGGGATGCCAACAACATTCTGCTCGCGGCAAATGTCCATCAGCGTCTCCTCGTGCGCACGGGCTCCGCCGACCGGGGATTGAAACGCGCCCGCTTCGCGGTGCTGCGCGACCTTGATTCTCCGGGAATTCTGATCGAAGCGGGGTTTCTTTCCAACCGCTACGAGGAAAAAAGACTGCTTGCCAACAGTTACATCGAAACGCTCGCCAGAGCGATCGCCGACGGCATCATCGAATACATCAAAGTTGTCAAATAGCAAATTTCAGGCGAATTTGCGGCGCGAGGACAGTTGCAATGTCAACTGCTCCATCACAAAGGTCGGATTTCCCCCCGAAACCAATTGACGCGCGGCGTCGCGCAACGAAGTCAGTTTTTCCGCCAGTTCCTCCGGCGACTGCCGCATTGCCGCTTCGCAGACTTTGAAAGCGCGGTAGGGGTGCATTTTCAACAGCACATTGTCCGGCGCCGCCGCGCGCACGTCGTCGGGGATCGCGTCAAAGGTACGCGCGTTGACCCGCGTCAGATGCAGTTGCCGCATCGCCAGATGCGTCTGCACCATCTGCTTGAATTCCTTGCTCAACATATAAAGGATGCGCAATTCGTCGCCGCTTTTGCCGATCAACTGATGCAGAAGCGTCAGCGCGCGCGCCGCATTGCCGTCGATCACCGCTCCGGTGAATTCCCAGCCGAGCGTTTCCGCCGTGCGGCTGACGACGTTGCGGCACATATCGAGCGTGATAACGGGAGCGTTGCCCGCGTAACAGACGACCTTTTCCAATTCATTGGTGAGCGTACCGGTATCGCCGCCGATCGCCTCGCAGAGAAACTGCATCGCGTCGTAGTCGATCTTGCGGCCTTCGCGGCGGGCAAAAGCGTCGATCAGCGCGCGGCGGCTTTCCGCCCAGTTCTTGTCGGAAGCGCGCCCGGAACCGCCGCAGACGTCGATTTTCGCGCCGGCGGCTTTCAGCTTGCGGGCGAACTGCTTGCGCTGGTCGAAACCGGGGGCGTCGATGACGACCGTCACCTCCTCCGGCAACGGCTCCGACAACTCTTTTGCCAATGTCTTGAAAGGTTCGGCGTCGTCGTTGAAAAGATCGAAATCGGGGAAGTGGCGCAACCACAGAAGTTTATGGTCGCACAAAAAAGGCGGTGTGCGCAATGCGTCGAGAAAACGTCCGGCGATCTGCGGCGGCTTGACGTCGTCGGCATCACCGGAAACGATCTCCAATGCGTCGTTTTCCTCGACCTCCGCATCGGGCGGCAGACCGGAAAGTTTCAGCACGAGACTTTTCGAGCGGCGTTTGCGCTCGAAATCATCGTCGCCCGAAAGGATGTACAGTTCGCCCATCGCCGGAAAATCAGCGCAAGCCCGCGCCTTCGTCGATGCCGAAGCGGATATTCATACACTGGATCGCCTGCCCCGCCGCGCCCTTGGTCAAGTTGTCGATGACCGAAGTGATGATCACCTTGTTGGTGTGCGCGTCGAAGTTGTACCCGATCTCACAGCAGTTGGTCATAAAGACGTACTTGGTATCGGCAGGCCGTTTCGCCGGCAGGATGCGGATGAATTCCTCGTTGCCGTAGGCTTTTTCCAACGCCTCGCCGACTTTTTCAAGCGTGCATCCCTCCTCGGCATCGAGCAGGATCGTCGAATTGATGCAGCGGTTCATCGGCGCGAGATGCGGGATGAAGTTGATCTTCATTTCCGGCACCCCGGCGGCGACCGCCATTTCCTGCTCGATCTCCGGCAGATGACGATGCCCGACGACGCCGTAGGCTTTGAGGCTCTCGTTGCATTCGGGGAAAATGTAAGGCAGATCCACCTTGCGCCCCGCTCCGGTCACACCGGAGCAACTGCAAACGACGACGTTGGTCGGCTTGACGAGTTTCGCCGCCAGAAGCGGCGCGGTCGGCAAAATAGAACTGGTCGGATAGCATCCGGCGCAGGCGACGAGGTCGCAACGTTTCAACTCCTCGCGGTAGCGTTCCGGCAAGCCGTAGACCGCGCGCGAAAGAAGTTGCGGCGCGGGGTGGTCGACTTTGTAGTATTCCTTGTATTTCGCCGTACTGCGGAGACGGAAGTCGGCGGAAATGTCAAACACCTTGACGCCCGCTTCAAGAAGCGGTACCGCATACTCGGTCGCCAGCCCGTGCGGCAACGCGAGGATCGCGGCGTCGCAGATGGCGGAAATTTTCTGAACGTCAGGTTCGACGAAATGAAGTTTCAACCCGGTGAAACGCGGAAAAACCGACGAAACCGGCTCCCCCGCATTTTTACGCGACGTCACCGCGACGATCTCCGCCATCGGATGACGCAACAGCAACCGCAACAATTCCTCGCCCGCATAACCGCTGGCACCGAAAATCGCAACCCGAATTTTTTTATCCATAAAGATCCCTCTCTTTCCGTGTCGTTTTCAATCAGCATAATATAGTCATCAAGTCCCCGGATTGCAAATAAAAAACAAGGACAAAATCATCAATGCTTTCCTTTTGATTATCATCGCACTTTGACGCAATGGGAACGCGAGGGGCTGATTTCGCCCCTCGCGGCTCCCTCAACCAGCCACAGGCTGGACTTTGCACCCTGCCGCAGATATCTGCGGCAGGTACGAAATCCCGCCTTGGCGGGCGCGGGAGAGTTAAGAGGGGGCGGCGTGAGCACCCGCTTACACCCATTGCGCCAGAAAAAAGGGACTGCCGCTTCGTGCGACAGTCCCTTTTTCGCCGATTTCAGCGGCGACGGCATCCGCCGTGACCGCGGCGAGGCGGAGGACACGGACGGCAGGGGCGATAATACCGGCGATAAGGATAGACTGCGGGTCTCACGACGACCGGCGCGACGACCGGCGTTACGACGGGAGCGGCGACGACCGGAGTCGTGACGACCGGCGTTGTAATGACTGTCTGCGGAGCGAGGATATTCAAGCTTGCCCCGACGAGATCGACGATATCCGCCGCCAGACGGACTCCGTCGTTTCCGTGGTGACATCCGTGCGGTCCAGCCATTACGGCAAATGCGGCACATCCGACAACTGCGATCAAGAACTTTTTCATTTTCATTTCCTTTCTTTTGGTTGCTTCGGGGGAGTCCTTTCCCTCATTTCAACCGTATAACGAAACGGAAATGAATTTTATTTTAGATATTAAACTATTTTATCAAAAATTTTTTGCTTACTCATCTTTTTCGTTGCGCGTTCCCATCCACAAGCCGAGCGAGTGCTCCTGATACTTGTAATCCAAGGGAAGCAGATTGCGCCAGCTGCGGTTTTTCTGCAACGGAAAAGTTTCTCCGAGCAGATAGACGACTTTCTCGTCATCCGGCAGATTTTCCGGATCCGACAGTTTGACGACGGGGGCATGCGTATAATAAAGCGGCCCGTAGAGATCGGCGATATTGGCTTTGTAAAGCGTACCTTTCGGGGAATTTTCCAATGCGGTCGCGATCATTTCGCCGAAAGCGCGCTTTTCCGCTTCCAGTTCGTAGTACCGCTGATGGGGAATACTGTACCAAACTCCGATCGCCGCCGCCGTGAGCAAAAGAGTCCGCGCCACCGAATCCCGGCGGCGTTCGATGAAAATCCACAGCCAGAAAAGAGCCGCAAGCGTATAGCAAAGGATCCTGATGGAAAAAATATCCGGCAGATTCCGGAATTCCGACAGACGTCCGATGTCGAAGCGGAAAACGGAGGGCAACCGTCCCTGCGCAAAAAACATCACCGTCAGCAAAAAGATCATAACGATCGCCGTAAATTCACAGAGGACAAGCAGTTTTTTGACTTTCAGACCGTAACGGCGCATTCCGAGTTCATAGGCGTTGCCGCAAAGGATCGCAAGCGGTCCGAGCAGATAGAGGACTTCACGCGCATCGGAATTCGGAACCAGCCAGATGATCGCAAAAGCGGGGAGAACGAGCGTCCGCAAATAGCGGTTGGAAATCGGCGTCGTATCCGTCTCGCGCAACGCCGGACAGAAAGGCAGCCAGGCGATCAGAGTCCACGGCAAAAGCCGCAGAGGAAACATCAACGGGAATTTTACGATATCATGCCAGTACTTGCTGCTCCAAAACTGATAGTCCAGCGGGATCTGATGATACGCTATGGCAAGCGGAACTGCCCACGCTGCGATGCCGACGCACAAAAGGAGGATGCCGAAAACAAATCCGGGATGGTGGTATTTGTCTTTCATCGAAAGCGGCCGGCGGAAAAAGAACATCGGCAGAATGAAAAAGAGCAATAAACGGAAACCGCCGCTTAAAAATCCCAATCCCATCAATATCCCTGCGGAGATCCACGCCATATTCCAATTGGAGCGACGGATCCCGTAATGGAAAAAAAGCAATTGCGACAGCAAAAGGAAAAACGCATTGAGCGTCGCGGGATTGCCCTCCCACGCCTTTTCCATTGTGATGAGGCAGGTGAGATACATCGCGGCGGCGACACATCCCGCGTGCGCATTGCGGCCGCTTTTCGCGCCGAAAAAAACCACCGCCGCCGTACTAAAAAGCATCGCGATGGAGATCAGCCGCATCGTCGTTTCCAACGGCAACGGCACCCATTTTGCCGCGTAATGGACGACAACGGGGTAAAGCGGGAAGCCGTTTGTGAGCGCGATGCCGTGTGCCGTCACCACGCCCTTCGCAAGATCGTACTCCGTCGCTTCGACCGCGTACAATCCCTCCTGGCGAAAAAGTTCCCTGCCGGAAAAAACCCACGGCAGATGGATCATCGCCGCGATCGCCAGCAACAGAAACAGTGCACCGAAAGGCGCGCGTTTGACTTCTCTATAAGGACCCATCTTGCAGTGCGAGCTTTCCTTCCCGTCCCGGGAAATCCCCGAGCACGATTTTGCCGGCGGGTGCGTGCGGAGCAAAAATTTCCGCCGCCTCCCCCAGCGTGATGACGCGATAGCCTCTTTTCAAGACTTCCGCGAGATAAGCGGCGAACTGATCGCGGCAGCGACCGCCCTCGGCTTCGGCGTGGATCGTCAGGACATTGAGTTCCGTTTCGCGCAAAAGCGAGAGCTGATAATCGTTGTAGTTGGCGTCGGTAACATTGTTTCGCCCCAAGACTTCATCGTAAGTGGGCAGCGTCACGGGGATCTGCAACTGCGGCAGTTTTTCGCCGTCGACAACAGGATAAAACGGCGTTTTCCCGCGGCAATCGCTGTTGTAGGCAAAGGGATAGCGGGTCTTGATTTTCAGCCAGAGATCGTTGGCGCGCCAGCCGGGAGCGGCGGACGTGGCGACCGGGTTGCCCGTGATCGACTGCAATTCGGCAAGACCCCGGTCGAGTTCGCGGACGATCGCGGTTTCCTGCATCGACATCAGATTCGCCTGCGTATAGTGGTGATCCCAGGCGTGGAAGCCCGTTTCGTGCTCACTTGCGGCATCGGAAATCGCCTTGCGGCAGTGTTTCCCGATCCTGATCCCCGGCCACGCCGTCCCCATCAGGATGATTTCGGGACCGTAAAGCCCGGCGGCGTTGGTGCGGAGCATTTTCCACAGGAACTGCGGTTTCAGCAACCGCCACAGATGGCGGCCCATATTGTCGGGCCCGACGGAAAAATAAAACGTGCCGCGCACCTTGAAATCGGCGAGCACTTCACACAGCGCCGGCACTCCGCGGCCGGTGCCGCGGAGCGTATCGACGTCGATCCGCAATGCGAGCAGTTTGCTCATCGGGTGTATTCACCGGATTTGATCGCCTCGTCGAGGAAGAAATCGAGCGTCGTTTCGATCGATTTTTCCAACGGGATCGAGGGGACCCAGTCGAGATATTTTTTCGCATTGGCGATTTTCGGCGTGCGGCGCTGGACATCCTGATAGCCCTTGCCGTAAAACGCGCCGGAATCGACCACCTGAAAACCGGCGAAAGGCGGAAACTTTTTGCGCAACGGATGCGCTTCAAATTTTTTCACCAGGATTTCCGCCATTTCACGGATGCTCGCCTCGTTGTCGGGATTGCCGATGTTGATGATCTTGCCGGAGCAACGGCCGTTTTCGTTTTCGATGATCCGGTAAAGCGCCTCGACGCCCTCGGAAATATCGACGAAACAGCGTTTTTGCTCGCCGCCGTCGATCAATTGGATCGGGGAGCCCTGCACCAGGTTGAGGATCATCTGCGTGATGGCGCGGCTGCGGCCGAAACGCGCGCCCGACAAGCTGTCAAGCCGCGTGCCGATCCAGTTGAAGGGGCGGAAAAGCGTGAAATCGAGCATTCCCTTGGCACCGTAAGCGTAGATCACGCGATCCATCATCTGCTTGCTGCAAGAGTAGATCCAGCGCTGCATCTTGATCGGGCCGGTCACGAGTTGGGAGTTTTCCTCGTCGAACTGCTCGTCCTCGCACATCGCGTAGACTTCGCTGGTCGACGGGAAAATGATTCTTTTCTGATACTTGACGCAAAGCCGCAGAACTTTGAGGTTTTCCTCGAAGTCAAGCTCGAAAACGCGCAGCGGATTGCGGGTGTACTCGATCGGGGTCGCGATGGCGACCAGCGGCAACACCACATCCGCCTTTTTGACGTGATACTCGATGTACTCGTGATCGATCGTCACGTCGCCCTCGTGGAAGTGAAAGTCGGGATGATCCAGCAAGTGCGAAACATAGTTGCTCCGCAAGTCCATTCCGTAGACCTCGTATTTGCCGGAAGCGAGCAGACGGTCGGAAATATGACTGCCGATAAAACCGTTGATGCCGAGGATGAAAATGTTTTTCTTGCGGCCGAGACGGCGCAATTTCTCCGGATCGAGGTTGAAGCACATATTGACCGTGATGTGCGCATCGCGGGCGAGCAACGCGCCCGGCTGATAGACGCCGGATGCCATTTGACCGAATTTCACTTCAAGCGCGCCTTTGCCGCAGGCGATGACCAGAGGATCGATGGAGAGCACCGTGCCGGGAGCCCCCTCGCCCTCGACCGGCTCCGTCGCCCAGAAAAGGCATTTGCGGTCGCCGAGAAAACTGAATGCGCCGGGATAAGGCTTCGTCACCGCGCGTACCAGCCGGTCGATCTCGACGGCGCTCTTTTGCCAGTCGATCTCCCCGTCGGCGGGCTTGCGGCCGTGGAAGCAAGTGGCGTCGTCCTCATTCTGCTGAATACGCTTCGCCTTGCCCTCTTTCAACAGCGGCAAAGCGCGGTCGAGCATCGTTTTGGCGGCGGCGACCGACTTGTCAAAGAGCGATTTCGCCGTTTCGCGCGGAGAGATCGCGACTTTTTCCTGATCGATGATGTCGCCGGCGTCGGCGTCTTTCACCATATAGTGGAGCGTCACGCCGCTTTCCGTTTCGCCGTTGATGATCGCCCAGTTGATCGGCACGCGACCGCGGTACTTCGGGAGCAGAGATCCGTGCAGATTGAGCGCGCCGAACCGCGGGATCGCGAGAACTTCCTCTTTGAGGAGATTGCGGTAGTAGAAACTGAAAATGAAGTCCGGCTTCATCTCGCGGATACGCGCCACCCAGACGGGGTGATTGACCGAATCCGGGGCGAAAACGGAAATTCCGCGATTGCCGGCAAATTCCGCCACCGAATCGAACCAGATGTTTTCATCGGGGTTGTCCCGGTGGGTAAAGACCGCGCTGATCTCAAATCCCGCTTTCAACAACGACTCGATGCCGGCACATCCCATATTGTGATACGCAAAAACGACACACTTCATTTTCTGCTCCCTCGTATGGCGGCGCGCCGCCGTTGATTTCATTATTTTTCGCGTTTGTCGAAAACGCGCTTTGCCTTGCCTTCACTGCGCTGAATTTGTTGAGGTCCGACGAGTTTCACCAGCACGCGCAACCCGATCACCGATTCGACCGCGGAAGCGATCTTGCGGCGCAACTGCTCCATCTCGCACACCTGATCCGAAAAACTTCCCGCGTTTATCTCGACGTCGATCTCGATGTTGTCGACGCGGTTCTCCGTATAGAGGATGATGTTGTAATTGGGAGAATCGACCACTTGAAGCAACGCGCTCTCGATCTGCGACGGAAAAACGTTGACGCCGCGGATGATGAACATATCGTCGCTGCGGCTGGAAATCCTGCCGATCCGCCGCAGGGTGCGGCCGCACGGACAGGGCTCCGAAATGATCTTGGTGATGTCGCGCGTCCGGTAACGGATCATCGGCATCGCGAACTTGCTCAACGTCGTCAGCACCAGTTCGCCGGTTTCGCCGTCGGGCAGGACTTCTCCGGTATCGGGGTCGATGACCTCGGGATAGAAGCGGTCTTCAAAAATGTGCAACCCGTTATGCTCGTGGCACTCGACCGCGACGCCGGGACCGATGATCTCCGAAAGTCCGTAGATGTCAAACGCCTCGATGCCCGCTTTTTCCTCGATGTAACGGCGCATTTCCTCCGACCACGGCTCCGCGCCGAAAATGCCGGTGCGCACTTTCTGATCGGGCAGCGGCAGCCCCTCCGCCTCGGCGACTTCGATCATATGGATGAAGTAACTCGGCGTACAGCAGACCGCCGTCACGCCGAAATCGCGCATCAGCATCACCTGACGCTTGGTATTGCCGCCGCTCGCGGGGACGACGGTGGCGCCGAGTGCTTCCGCGCCGTAGTGGGCGCCGAGACCGCCGGTAAAAAGTCCGTATCCGTAAGCGATCTGAATGACGTCTTCACTGGAAAGTCCGCAACAGTTGAGCGCGCGGCGCACCGCGCCGATCCAGACGTCGATATCTTCTTTGGTGTAGGCGACGACGATCGGTTTGCCGGTCGTGCCGCTCGACGCGTGCAGTCGCACGATCTGCGAAAGCGGCACGGCAAAGAGACCGAAAGGATAATTGTCGCGCAGATCGACCTTTTTCATAAAGGGAAGCTTGCCCAGATCTTCGAGCGTTTTGACGTCCTCGGGCGTCAGACCGCGTTCTTTCATCCGGTTGCGAAAAAGTTCCACGTGATCGTAAGTATGGCGGATAATACGCTGTAAACGCTGCAATTGCAGCTGGCGCAGATAACCTCTTTCGAGGTAATCCGGCGATGCCAAATTGTCAATTCCAAGCAGATTGCCCATTTTTCGACCTTAACTTGAACGGTAAAAATTCAGTCCATATAAAATAGCACGGTATCGTTTCTTTTGCAAGGCGGCGATGCGCGCGCGGAGTTATAATTAAAGAGTCCGGTTGCAAAAAACACTTTCCGGTTGTATATTAAGCGTTTGTGTTGCTATCGCATCAAAAAATTTTTTAAGGATATTCATTATGTCGGCGATCTGTGATTTTTCCGGGGAAGAACTTCGGCAATTGGAGCGCGAACTTGCCGCCTCCTATCAGGCGTGGCAGGCGCGCAATCTCAAACTGGATATGTCGCGCGGCAAACCGGCGGCGAGCCAGCTCGACCTCTGCAACGGCGCGCTCGCTTTACTCAAAACGACGCGCACCGCCGCGGGCGTCGACGCGCGCAACTACGGCATCCTCGACGGGATCCCCGAAATGCGGGAATACTTCGGCAAACTCCTCGGTCTGGATCCCGCCAATATCACGATCGGCGGAAATTCCAGTTTGAATCTGATGTATGACCTCCTCGTGCAGTTGACGCTTTTCGGCACGGCGGGCGAGAAGCCGTGGGGCAAACTCGACAAGGTGAAATTCCTCGCGCCCGCCCCCGGTTACGACCGCCATTTCGCGATCACGGAAAAACTCGGTTTCGAGATGATCCTGATCGACATGACCCCGACGGGGCCCGATATGGATCAGGTCGAAAAACTCGTCGCCGACGACCCCGCGATCAAAGGCATCTGGTGCGTGCCGCTTTACTCCAATCCGCAGGGCATTTGTTACAGCGACGAAACGGTGGCGCGCCTCGGCAAAATGAAGTGCGCCGCGCCGGATTTCCGCATTTTCTGGGATAACGCCTACGGCGTGCATCACCTCGACGGCGAAACGGAACTCGCCGATATTTTCGCCAGTTGCAACGCGGGCGGAAATCCCGATCGCGCCTACTACTTTTTCTCGACGAGCAAGATCACTTTTCCCGGCGCGGGCGTTTCGCTCGTCGCGACGAGCGCCGCCAACAAAAAGGAATTGCTCGCGCGGCTGACGGTCGAAACGATCGGTTACGACAAGCTCAACCAGTTGCGCACGATGCAGTTTCTGCCAACGCCCGACGCGCTCAAAGCGCATATGAAAAAACTCGGAGCCCAGATCAAGCCGAAATTCGATCTCGTGCTTCAAGTGCTGGAAGAAGAATTCGCGGGGACGGGGCTTCTCTCGTGGACTGCCCCCAAAGGCGGTTATTTCATCGCGGTCGATACGCTCGACGGCTGTGCCAAAGCGACGGTGGAGCTCGCCGCCGGGGCGGGGGTGAAATTGACCGGAGCCGGTGCGGCATTCCCCTATCACCGCGACCCGCGCGACCGCAACATCCGTCTGGCGCCGACCTATCCGACGCTCGCCGAATTGCAACAGGCGATCCGGCTTTTCTGCGTCTGCGCCAAACTCGCCGGAGTGCGTAAACTTCTGGCATCCAAATAATGATCTCAACCGAAAGGCGGTCGCGATGAAATTTTTGCGTTACGGACTTCTCCTTTTTGTCGTCGGTTATCTGGTGATGATCGGCGTCCGGCCGCTGGTGACGCCCGACGAATTCCGCCACGCGGAGATCGTCCGCGAGATGCAACTTGCCGACAACAAATTTTCGCCGCGTCTTCTCGGCGTGCGCTATTTTGAAAAACCGCTGCTCGGTCATTACTGCAATCTCGTATCGACGCGCGTTTTCGGGATGAATCCCTTTGGTCTGCGCTTTCCGGCGGCATTTTTCACGTTGCTCACGGGGGGATTGATCGCGCTCGTCGTCTGGCAGCGGCGGCAGGACGCCAAACTTGCCGCGCTCGCATTCGGATTTTACATGAGTTTCGGGATCGTCTACATCCTCGGGATCACGCCGCTTACCGATGCGCCGCTTTGCTTTTTCACGACGGCGGCGACTTTTTTCGCTTTTCTGGCGGCGGTGGAGGAAAAATGGTCGCGCCGCAAGGTGACGCAGGAGATCCTCTGCGGTCTCGCGCTGACGGGGGGATTCTACGCCAAAGGCGCGCTCGGATTGGCGATCCCGGGGATCGCCGTCGCGGCATTCCTCATCTGGGATAAGCGGTGGAAGGAATTTTACCGTCTGCCGCTGCTCGTCCTGCCGGCAATGCTGTTGACGATGTTGCCGCTCGCCTGGAAAATCCACCAGTCCGAGCCGGATTTCTGGCGTTACTTCATCGAGATCGAGCATATTCAGCGTTTTACGCAGGAAGCCCGCGGCCAGCATCCGGAGCCGTGGTGGTTCTTCTTTCCGGTACTGCTCATCGGAGCGTTGCCCGGCATCACTTTTTTGCCTTGTCTTGCCGGCATCCGGAAAGAGGGCGGCAAGGCGTTGCTGTCGCGTCCGATTTACCGGATGGCGATCTCGTTGCTCGTCTTTCCTTTCATCCTGCTTTCCTTTTCCAGCGGAAAACTTTTTTCCTATATTCTGCCGCTTTATCCCGCGCTGGCGATTTTGCTTGCGGGCGGCGTGATGACCTACTTGCGCAGTTCGCTTGACAACCGCGCGTTTCACGCGACGATCCTCTTTTGGTCGATCCTCCTGTGGACGGCGGGAAGTCTCGCCATTTTGGCGGCGGTTTTCGACACGCCCCGTTTCACCGGAAATCTGCCCGCCGACGTGCGGCAGGTGTTGCCGGCATTGCGGTGGCTTTTCGCCGTTGCCGGAGGCATCGGGATCCTTTTTGGAACAACGCTTTTTGCCGTGCGCCATCAATCGCGGACATTGATCCTCTCGCTCTTTTTTGCGGGACTTGCCGTGACGGCGGGCGTGACGGCACCTTTCATTTCCGACCGCATCGACAACGGCATTATGCCGGAAAAAAGCATCGCGGAGCTTTTGAGAGCAACCGAAGTCAAAAGTGCAAACGCCGACATCATCGCCGCGCCCGCTTTCGGTTACAGCGTCGCCTGGAAACTTCAACGCGCCGACATCCGGCTTTTCGGTTCGGCGGGAGAACTTGACTACGGTTGCGGCGAAGCGAAAAAACGGGGAGAGCAAAACCCCGTCATCTCGCCGGATGAAGTCAGGAAACTGATCCGAAAAGGCGAACGTCCCGTCCTCTTTTTCACCAGCCCCTGCAAACAGCAGTTGGAAGGCGTGACGCCCAAAAAGCGGCTGATCGACGGCAACGTGCAGCTGGACGTTTTTTAAGCGGCGGATCTCCCCGTCAGCGCAGCGTGCGCAGACTTGCGGGCGCGATGTGCAGTTTGTCGCGGTACTTGGCGACCGTGCGGCGGGCGATGACAATGCCCGAAGCTTTCAACTTTTCCGAGATCGCGTCGTCGGAAAGCGGATGCGATTTATCCTCTCCGGCAATGATCTGACGGATCTTCTCCTCGATCGCGCGGTTGGAAATTTCCGGCTTCCCGCCGGAAACGCCGCCGCCGGTGGTAAAGAAAAAGCGCAACGCCAGCATCCCTTGCGGCGTTTTCGCGTATTTCCCCGAAACTGCGCGGCTGATGGTCGTTTCGTGAAGTTCAAGCGCATCCCCCGCCTGTTTCATCGTCAAAGGGAGCAGTTTTTCGACGCCGTCCCGAAAAAAATCTCTTTGCCGTTCGGCGAGCCAGCGTCCGAGCCGGAGCAAGGTACTGCCGCGCATTTCAAGCGACTGGATCACCTCCTGCGCGGCACGGATCTTGTCGCGGACAAAGGCGCGGTCTTCGGCGGAAACGCCGGGATCTTCCAGGAGTTTTTCATAGCGGTGACAGATATCGAAACGGCGTTCGCGTTCGCGCAGAAGTCTGGCGTCAAAACCGCCGCGTCCCGTTGAAAAGATCTCGATGTCGGGCAAAACGACGGCGGCGGGCGCATCATTGTCGCCGGGGGCGGGATCGAGTTTGCGCAAAACGGCGAGAGCCTGTTGAAACTCCTCGGGAGTCAACTGATATTTTTCCGCGAGCGTCCGCGGCGAAAACTTTTCGAGATTCTCCAAGCCGTTTTCGACGACGGTGCGGACGGCGCCGCGCCACTTGCCGAATCGCTCCAACTGCAATTGGAAACACTCGTCGAGCGTGCGCGCGCCGATGCCGGCGGGGTCGAGCGACTGGACGAATTTCAACGCTTTTTCCGCCTCGTCAAGGTCGGCGTCGCAACTCATCGCAAGATCGGCAAGGGGCGTGGAGAGATAACCTTTTTCATCGAGCGACTCGACGATCATTTCCGCGATCTCGCGGATCTTGGGGTCGAGCGGACTTCCGGCGAATTCCCGCGCGAGCTGTTCGCCAAGCGTCGGGGGCGGAGCGGCGATACCGCTCCAAAAATCGGCGGCGTCCTCCTCCGACTCGCCGGGAAGCGGCAATTCCGAATGCCACTGGTCGCTTTCGGCGAAGCGGGCGGCGAATTCCGTTTCATCCTCTTTTTCGGGAATCGTTTCCGGAAACGATTCCGGCGGCAACTCCTCCGGGAACACCTCCTCCAAAAGCGGATTGTTCGCCAATTCCTCATTCAGCCGCGCATCCAGCTCCTGCCGCGGCAATTGCAGAAATTCCAGCGACGTGCGCTGGCGCGCGGAAAGTTGCTGTTTCTGTTGAAGTTTCGCCGATTGTTGAAGCAAATTGTCCATCGTCTACTCCCGGCTGTTGATGCGGTCGTTTTCCTGCCGGAGCGCCTCCAATTCGGTCGCGGCGCTTTCCCACTCGTTTTCGGTCGCGGTGATGTCGTTTTCGACTTTTGCGAGTTCCTTTTTCAGCGCGGCGAAATCAAGTTTCATCCCGCTCGACAACTTGGCGACAAGCACCTTTTTTTCATCGGACAACTTATCGAGTTTTTTCTCCAACGCGGCGACGCACTCTTTCGCTTTTTTGAATGCTCCGGAAATCTCCTGCCGGGCGTGCGCGCGTTGCTGACGGCGTTCCTTTGCCGTCAATTCCGTCGCGGCGCCGGATGCGGCGGGAGAAGCCCCGCCTTTGATCGACGGCTGATCGGCGGAAGAAGATTTTTCCAGATAGTAATCGTAGTTGCCGAAATACTTCGTCACCTTGCCGGGAGTCAGCGCGACGATGGTCGTCGCCACACGGCGGACAAATTCGATGTCGTGGCTGACGAAACAGACCGTGCCGGGGAACTGCACCAGAGCCTCCTGCAAAAGTTCGCGGGCAGCGAGGTCGAGGTGCGTGGTCGGCTCGTCGAGGATGAGGAAATTCGGAGGATTGACGAAAAGCCGCGCGAACTGTACGCGGATGCGTTCGCCGCCGGAAAGGACGCCGCAACGCTTTTCCGTCTCGTCGCCCGAAAAGCCGAAAGAACCGAGCACATTCATCAGATTGGCGGTCGAAGCCGCCGGCGGCAACGCGCCGCGCACCGCATCGTAAACCGTCAAGTCGTCGTTGAGCAATTCGGTGAATTCCTGCGCCTGATAGCCGGGGACCGAGTGATGCCCGAGGACGACGCGCCCGGCGAGCGGCTTCAATTTGCCGACGAGCAGTTTCAGCAGCGTCGTCTTGCCCAGTCCGTTGTAACCGATGAAAGCGATCTTGTCGCCGGCAGCGATGTCGAGCGACACGTCTTTGAGCAACAAATTGTCGGGCGTGTAGCCGAAGGAGATGTTTTCGATGCGCGCCGCCTCGATGCCGCCGTCGGGCGGGTCGGGGAAACGGATCACGCCGTTGTAATTGAGTTTGTCGGGTAACTCGACCTCCTCTAATTTGTCGAGTTTTTTCATCCAGCTTTTCGCCTGCGCCGCCTTGGTGCTTTTGGCGCGGAAACGGTCGATGACGCGCTCCATCTGTTCGCGTTTGCGGTCGAGATTGCGCTTGGCGGATTCGAGGAGTTTCTGGCGGCTTTCGCGCTCGCGGCAGTAGTAATCGTACCCCCCGGCATAGCGGGTGACCGCGCCGGAATTGACTTCGAGGATCACCCGGACGAGTTTGCGCAGCAAAAAGCGGTCGTGCGAAATCAGAATCAGCGTGCCGGGGAAATTGTTGAGGTAGCGGCAGAGCCATTCGACCGCGGGGACGTCGAGGTAGTTGGAAGGCTCGTCGAGCAACAGTACGTCGGGGTGCGAGATCAATACGCGCGCCAGCGCGGCGCGCATCTGCCAGCCGCCGGAAAACTCCTTGACCGGACGGTCGAGCGATTTCGGGTCGAAACCGAGATTGCCGAGCGTTTCGCTCGCCTCCTGCTCCAAGTGGTAGGCTCCGAGATGCTCGATCGTGCTTTGCAGATAGCCGTGGCGGCGCAAAAGACGGCTCAATTCGGCGTCGTCAAGACCTCCCTGATCCATTTTCGCCTCGATCTCGTGAAGTTCGCGCGTATATTCGTGGAGTTCGGGGATCGCGTCGGCGGTGAAGTCCAAAAGGGTGCGCGGCAAGTCGGCGGCATCGACTTTTTGCCGCATGATCCCGACGCGGTGATCGCGCGGGATCGCGACGACGCCGGCATCGGGGCGCACCGTCCCCGTGATAATGCCGAAAATGGTGCTCTTGCCCGCCCCGTTGGGTCCGACAATACCGACGCGTTCGCCGGAATTGACGCGGAACGACACCTCTTTCAGGATATCGCGGCCGCCGTAACTTTTGGAGATATTCTGAAAATCGATCATTCTGCCGTATCTCTTTTTTTCAATAACGTAAGCGATTCAAAATGCGCGGTGCCGGGAAACATATCCAGCAACGTGCTGTGCACCGCGGCAAATTTCGGCGCGAGTTCGTCGAGATCGCGGCGGAGCGTATCTGCGCCGCAGGAAATATAAAGGATCGCCCCCGGCGCGCTTCGGAGCAGACTTTGCGTGAGTTTCCTGCCCAGTCCCGTCCGCGGCGGATCGACGATGACGAGCGTTTTCAGCCGTTTGCCGAAAGAGGCGTAACGCTGCGGCGCGTCGGCGGCGTCTCCGGCGAAAAAGGCACAGCGGTCCGCGACTTGAAAATTTTTCGCATTGCGCACGGCGCACTTGACGGCGCGGCGGTCGAATTCGACGCCGACGCTCCGCAACGCGGGCAACGCGCGCGCCGCCAAAATCGAAAAAACGCCGACGCCGCAAAAAAGTTCCAGCAGAAACTCGGGAGCAAAATTTTTCACCTCGTCGGTCACGCGGCGCGCAAGTTCCGATGCGATCGCCTCGTTGGTCTGAAAAAAGCCGCCGCGCCGGTAGCAAAACGTGCCGGAAGAACCAAGTTTCCCCGTCAGCGTTTCCGGGAGTTCCGCATCGAAATCGCAGACCGCGCCGCGCTCGGCGCAATCGTCGAGCGCAAAAGTCCCGCGAAAATCGGCGGGAAGCGTGAGATTTCCCAATCTTTCATTGAGTTTTTTGGTCGCAAGCAGACAACGGTCGATTTCAAGCAACGTGGTATTGTCCGCCGCGCGGTAGCCGAATTTGCCGCCGCCGTCGCTGTGAAGCCGCAGACGGTTGCGCCAATAGTTGCGCGACGACGCGCCGACGGGCGGCAGGATTTCGCATTGCTCTGCGCGGTTGCGGTTGAGAAAGGAAAAAAGCTGACGGTTTTTCGCCGCAAGTTCCATTTCGTAGGGGATATGACGGTAGGCGCATCCCGGACAATCGGCGAAAAAAGGGCAGTCGGAGTCGATGCGCTCCGCCGAAGCGGAAAGGATTTCCGTCAATCTGCCGCGCACATACTTTTTATGGTCGGCGGTGATTTCGATCTCGACCGTTTCCCCCGGCATCGCACCGCGGACAAAAGCGACCCTGCCGTCGGCGAGATTGCCGACGGCTTCTCCGCCGAAAGCGAAGTCGCGGATCGTGATTTTTTCGCGTTTCAAAACCGGGGATTTCCCCTGATTACCGGGGCAATTTGAATGTGTCGATGATCTCGTCGACCTGCGCCTGATTGATCGGTTTGACCGTGCCGAGACGACGCGCCAGCAAAATGCAGTTGGCGGTGAAATCGGAAACTTCCAGACGGTCGAAAGCCTGCGTCAGATTCTTGCCGACGGCGATCACGCCGACGTTTTCGATGATGACGACGGGGGTCGCCGGAGTGATCTTTTCGACCGCCGTCATAAAATCGGCGGCGAAGTCGGCGTATTTCACGACCGGCATATCGCGCAATTGGATGTAACTCTCGGGGATCATCCGGCTGTCCAATTCCGACGCGGTACAGGCGAACGCCATCAAGTTGGGCGACTTGGTCGCGATGAGGGCGTGCGCCCAGTCGTACCGGCGGTAGACCTCGCGGCAGAGTTTGGCGAAGCAAGCGGGCGTCTTGCCTTCTTCGCAACGGCCGTTCTGAATCCGGACGCTGTCGGCGGCGGCGAGTTTGAGCGGGTCAAAGCCCTTGGGCGTCACGAGGAAATCATCTCCGGAAATTTGGGCGGAAAGCGTGAGACTTCCCGTATAGACCAGCCGCTGACGGTAAAGCCGCGCGGCGAATTTGACGATGCTGTCGCGCAAGGCGCATTCGGCGGGCGAAGCGGAAACGGGAGCAAAGGTTTCCCACTTGATCTCACAGCACTTGGCTTGGGGCAACACGGGGGGATTGGTCAAGCCCGACGCCTGGATCTGGGTCCGGGCGAGGAAATCGAGCGTTTCAAAGCGGGCGAAAGCCTCGTCGATCGTCTTGCCGCAGACGACCGCACCGTGATTTTCCATCATCACGCAGTCGGCACCCTTGGCGAATTCCTCGGAAATGATCTTGCCGAGCGAAATGCTCCCCGGGATGTCGTAACGCGAAAAGACGATCTTGCCGCAGATCTTTTCCGCGCCGGGCACCCACGCGGCGTCGGGGCTTTTGCCGACGAGACTGAATGCGACGAGCGAGGGCGAGTGCGCGTGCAACACGACGTTGACGTCGGGACGGCGGTGATAAACTTCGCTGTGGAAAGGCAGTTCGCAGCTGGGCGTGTGGCAACCGATCTTTTCGCCGGAGGGGGTGACTTTCATGATGTCCGCCGGAGTGAGCGTGCCTTTGTCGATGCCGCTCGGCGTGATCCAGATGTTGCCCTCCTCGTCCTTGATCGAGATGTTGCCGCCGCTGGTCGTGGTCATCCCGTAATCGTAGACGCGCTGCAACGCGTCGACCAGAAGTTTGCTCGGATGAGTGTATTCGATCGCCATAATGAAATTCCTTTCCTTTCAGGGGTTTGACGGTTCTTTTTTATCCTCATTATAAAATACATCAACAACGCGGACTTTTCAATTCCACAACGCGCAATGCGGAAAAAGGCTTGATTTTTCCGATAAACGGCTTGACTTTTCGCGCGCGAAGTTGTATTTTCATTGACAAGCTTCATTTTCAACTAAAAACAAGGTGATATTTTGGCACAGGATACCGATTACATTCTGATGCTGCTCCAAGAGAACGGGATGGTCTCCGCCGACAACATCCTCGCCGCCAAGCAGGCGGCACTGGATTCCGAGGAGAAAGGCACCCCGGTGAGCCCGGTCGATCTGCTGATCAAAAACGACATTATCAGCGAAGTCGATCTGCTCACGATGCTCGCCCAGCAGTACGGCGTCGAGCTGATGGATCTCGACGGGTATGAGATCCCGCTCGAAGTGCGTTCCAAACTCTCGACCGAAGTCGTGCGCCACTACAACGTGGTGCCGGTGATGCTTCACGACGACATCCTGATCGTCGCGATGAGCGATCCGACCGATATGGAAACGCTCGACACGATCCGCTACATCTACGGCGGCGAAGTCGAGGAGGTCGTCGCTCCCCAGAAGCAGATCAAACGCCTCATCGACCGCTACTTCGTCGAGGAGGAGGAAAACGCCACCCGCAAGGCGGTCAAGCAGGACGAGGACGAATTGGAGATCCTCGACGATCAGGCGGGAATGGAGGCGGTGGAGGGCGACGACGCGGCGCCGATCATCCGGCTGGTGACCAAACTCATCCTCGACGCCTACAAAATGCGCGCCTCCGATATCCACCTCGAACCGATGGAAAAACGCTACCGCGTGCGCTACCGCATCGACGGCGCGCTCCGCGAGATCCCCGGACCGCCGAAGTATTTGCAGGCGAACTTCACTTCCCGCGTCAAGATCATGGCGCATTTAGACATCACCGAAAAGCGCATCCCGCAGGACGGACGCATCCAGATCTCCGTCGGCGACAAGGACATCGACTTGCGTGTATCGTCGATCCCGACGATTTTCGGAGAAAGCATCGTGATGCGTATCCTGGATAAATCGAGCATCCAGCTCGACATCCCGAAACTCGGTTTCTACGCCGACGACCTCGACCTCGTCAACAAGATCATCAACTACCCCGACGGCATTTTCCTCGTCACCGGCCCGACCGGTTCCGGCAAAACGACGTCGCTTTACGCGTTTTTGAATACGATCAACACGCCGGCGCGCAAACTCATCACCGTCGAAGACCCGGTCGAGTATCAGTTGCCCGGTATCAACCAGGTACAGGTCGACCGTTACGTCGATATGACGTTTGCCGCCGCGCTGCGGTCTATGCTCCGTCAGGCGCCCAACATCATCATGATCGGTGAGATCCGCGACCTGGAAACGGCGGAGATTGCGATCAACGCGTCGCTCACCGGTCACTTGGTTTTCAGCACCTTGCACACCAACGACGCGCCGGGCGCGATCACGCGTCTCATCGATATGGGCGTAAAACCGTTTCTGGTGGCAACTTCGCTCCGCGCGGTGATGGCGCAGCGATTGCTCCGCCGCATTTGCCCGCACTGCAAGGCGCCCTACACGCCGACCAAGGTCGAGCAGAGAATGCTCGGTTTGAGCGACGAATACCTCGCCGGCCGTCAGTTCTACAAGGGCAAAGGTTGCCGCGAATGCGGTTTCACCGGCTACAAGGGGCGGATCGGCATCTACGAAATTTTCGTCATCAGTGAAGATATCGGAAAACTCATTTTCGCCAACGAGACCAGCGGACGCATCCGCGAGTACGCGCGGCGCAACGGGATGCGGTCGCTCCGCGACGACGCGCTCCGCAAGGCGGAAGCCGGGATCGCGACGCTCGAAGACGTCATTTTCGTCACGTTGCGCGATGAATGTTAGGGAGGTAACGCAATATGCTTGACATTGAAAGTTCTGCTCTCATCGACCTCTTGAAAAGCGAACGCGGCACCTCCGATCACGAGCTTGCCGGACACTTGAAAGAGGTTGCCGAGGAGTGCGAAGCCAGCGGCAAGGACGCGATGCAGGTCATCGAGAATTTCGGGCTTTTCACCCGGCAGGAAATGCTCGATATGATGGCGGAAAGCCTCGGCAGTTACGTCTGGAATCCCGCCGAGACCGATATCCCGCAGGATACCATCGGCCGCTTTGAAAACGAGTTTGCGCGTTCCAACCGCGCCATTCCGTTGAAGGAAGACGCCGGGACGCTCCACGTCGCGATGCGCGAGCCGCTCAATTACCAGTTGGTCGAAAAAATGCGTTTCATCCTCGGCGGGGACATTCTCCCCGTCGTCTGCGATCCCGAAGCTTTCGACAAGGAACTCGACCGCTACTATCCGGAAAAAGTCGACTCCGTCGCCGACATCGTCGCCGAAATCGGCACCAAGGAATACACGGTCGACGAAGCCGCGAGCGAAGAAGCCGCCAACGAAGCGCCGATCATCAAATTCGTCGATGTCGTCTTGCGGCAGGCGATCCGCGACAAAGCGTCGGACATCCACTTCGAGCCGTTTGAAAAGAACTTCCGCATCCGTTACCGGGTCGACGGCGCGCTCTTTGAAATGCCGCCGCCGCCGCGCGGACTGGCTCTGCCCGTCATCAGCCGTATCAAGATCATTTCCGGCTTGAACATTTCCGAAAGACGGCGGCCGCAGGACGGTCGTATCCAGTTGAAACTCAACGGCCGCCAGATCGACTTGCGTGTATCCTGTCTGCCGACGACCCACGGTGAATCCGTCGTGCTCCGCGTGCTTGACCGCACCGTCGTCAATCTGCAACTGGATTCGCTCGGTATCGGCACCGACGTGCTCGCCCAGTTGCGCGAACTCATCAATATGCCGACGGGCATTCTCCTCGTCACCGGGCCGACCGGCTCCGGCAAGACGACGACGCTCTACTCGGCGCTCGGCGAGATCAACCGCGTCGAAGACAAACTCCTCACCGCCGAAGACCCGGTCGAATACGACATCGAAGGCATCATCCAATGCCCGATCAACGACGCCGTGGGGATGACCTTTCAAAAGGCGTTGCGCGCCTTTTTGCGTCAGGACCCCGACCGCATTCTCGTCGGTGAGATCCGCGACTTTGAAACGGCGCAGATCGCGATCGAAGCGTCGCTTACCGGACACTTCGTTTTCAGCACGTTGCACACCAACGACGCCGCAAGTACAGTCACGCGTCTCATCGATATGGGCGTCGAGCCGTTTCTGATCGCCTCGTCGCTCGTCGGCGTCCTCGGTCAGCGGCTCATCCGCCGCGTCTGCAAAAACTGCATCGAATTCTACGAGCCCAACGACAACGACCTCGACCGTCTCGGTTTGGAGCGCGGTCAGGTCGAGGGGATCCAGTTCTGCTACGGCAAAGGCTGTCCCAAGTGCAACAACACCGGCTACAAGGGACGCAAGGCGTTGACCGAATTGATGGTCATCAATCAGGATCTGCGCGAAATGATCTCCAACAACGTGCCGACCAACGTGTTGCGCGACCGCGCGATCGCGCTCGGCATGCGGCCGCTGCGCGAAGACGGGCTTCAGGCGATCTTCAACGGGGAAACCAGCGTCGACGAAGTCGTGCGCTATACATAAAAACACATAACGGTAACAGCATAAGGAGTTTCCGTCAATGCCACAATATGATTACGTTGCCATGGACAGCAAGGGGCGCGAAAAAAAGAGCACCATCAAGGCGCCCAGCGAAGAAGTCGCGCTTCAAGAGTTGAAAAAGAAAGGGCTTTTCCCCACTTCGATCAAGCCGGCGGTCACCAGCAAACCGGCGGCGAAAAAAGCGAAATCCTCCGGGGGAGGTATGAACATCTCTTTCGGTCCCCAGATCATCCCGCACAAGGAATTGATCATTCTGACGCGGCAGATGGCGATCCTGCTCGATGCCGGTCTGCCGCTCATCCGCGCGTTGCGGACTTTGGAGCGTCAGGCGCGCAATCCGGCGGTGCGCGGCGTCCTCGGCAAGATCGTCGCCGCCGTCGAAGGCGGTTCGACTTTTGCCGAAGCACTTTCCCAGCATCCGAAATCCTTTGACAAACTTTACCTCAATATGGTACGCGCCGGCGAGGCTTCCGGCGCGATGGAAACGATCCTCGACCGTCTGGCGGGATTTATGGAAAAGGCCGCCCGCATCGCCGGCAAGGTGAAATCGGCGATGATTTACCCGATCGTCGTGCTGACGATCTCGCTCGCCGCCGTCGCCGGTTTGATGGTCTTCATCGTCCCGAATTTCAGCAAGATCTTCGCCGATCTGCTGCCCGGCGAGCCGCTTCCGGCGATCACCGAATTTTTCATCAACGTCAGTAATACTCTGGTCAGCCGCTGGCACATCTACCTCATCACCATCGCGGCGATCGTTCTCTTTTTCAAGCTTTTTGGCAAAATTCCCGTCGGGAAATACATTCTCGACTATTTGAAGTACCATATGCCGATTTTCGGCAGCATCGTTTCCAAGACGGCGGTTTCGCGTTTCAGCCGCACGCTCGGTACGCTGATGGCGTCCGGCGTCCCGGTGCTCAACGCGCTCGCGATTGTCAAGGACACGAGCGGCAACGAAGTCGTCGCCAAGGCGATCACCAAAGTCCACGCCGCCGTCAAGGAGGGCGAAGGCATCGCCAATCCGCTCGGCAAGACCAAAGTCTTTGAACCGATGGTCATCAGTATGGTCGAAGTCGGCGAGGAAACCGGTAAACTCCCCGAAATGCTGACCAAGATCGCCGACACCTACGAGGACGAAGTCGACAACAAAGTCGGCGCGCTCACTTCGCTGATCGAGCCTTTGATGATCGTCGCGCTGGCGGGCATCGTCGGCACCATCGTCGTCGCCCTTTTCATGCCGTTGGTCAAGATCATCGAAAAGATGTCGTAACGGAGCAATGAATCTGCTCAATATCGGCAATACGCACAGCACACTCGGAATCTGGCAAAACCAGCGTTTCGAGCGTGTTGTTTCCATTTCCACGGCGGAGATCACCCCTCAATGGCTCGGCGGCGGCGAAACATGGGTCGCCTCGGTCGTCCCGGAAGTATCGGCGCGCATCGCCCGGAGCGACGTGCATTTCATCGACGCGCTGCACTGCAATAAAAGCATTGATTTCAGCGGCGTCGATGCCGCGAAACTCGGTGCCGACCGCGTCGCCAACGCCTTTGCGCTCGCGCACTTCTTTGAAACTCCCGCGCTCGTCATCGATTGCGGAACGGCGATCACCTTTGAGATCCTCGACGCGCAACGCCGCTTTTACAGCGGAGCGATCGCGCCGGGGCGCAAGTTGATGCGGCAGGCGTTGAATACCGGCACGGCGCAACTGCCGGAATTGCCTTTTTATCCCGACGCTCCGAATGATTTCGGCAACGACACGACCGGCAATCTCCGCTTCGGGATCGACCGCGGCATCGTCGGAATGGTCAAGGAGTTGCTGGCAAAGACCAAGGCGCGCATCCCGGTCAAAAACGTCGTCGTCACCGGAGGGGACGCCGCCTTTTTCCTGCCGGAACTTCCCGACGCCAAACCGGCGCCGGAAAATTTCACGCTCTACGGGATCCTTTACGCCGCGGAAAAATAAGATGGATCTCTCTCTGCTCGTCTCCTGCCGTTACTGCGTCATCGGCGACCCGATCGACCACTCGCAATCGCCCGCGATGCAAAACGCCGCCTTTGCCGCATACCAAATGGGCGATCCCTACGGACGATGCCGCGTGCGTCTCGCGGAGATCGGCGATTTTTTCTCCTTTGCCCGCGATCATCTCTTTGGCGTCAACGTCACCGTACCGCTCAAAGAAGCGGCGGCGCAAAGAGTCGATGAGATCGGCAAATTCGCTGCCGCGACGGAGTCGGTCAACACGCTTAAAATCGCCGACGGCAGAATTTTCGGCGATTCGACCGACGGCGAGGGCGTTTTGCGCGCGCTTGCGGAAACGTTGCACTTCGCTCCCGACGGTAAAAAAATTCTCTTTCTCGGAGCGGGCGGCGCGGCGCGCGCGGCAAGTTTCGCGCTCGCTTTCAAGGGCGCAAAAAGCATTTTTTTCCTCAACCGTACGGTGGAACGCGCTCAATCACTTGCACTTCAACTGCAAAAAAACTTTCCGCAACTGGAGAGCGCGGCGACATCCTTTGCCGACACGGCAAATGTCAAACATTTCTTTGCCGACGCCGACCTCGTCATCCAGTCGACCGCCCTCGGCTGGCACGACGACGATCCGCCGATATTGGAGATCCCGGAAACGGATGCGGCTTTTTTCGATTTCGTCTACCGCGACACCCCTTTCCTGCAAACGGCGCGGCAACGCGGGCTCGCCGCCGCCGACGGCAAAACGATGCTGCTTCATCAGGGCGCGGCATCGTTTGAAATCTGGACAGGTAAAACTGCGCCGCTCGACGCAATGCGGCGCGCGCTGGGGTTGCTTTGAGATGGATATGACGGTCGATCTTTCCATTCCCGCTGCGCGCTGGATCGTCGAATGCGGATTTTTCCTCGTCGGAGCGTCGCTCGGAAGTTTCCTCAACGTCTGTTTCTGGCGGATACCGCGCGGCGAATCCGTCGTGACGACGCCGTCGCACTGTACGAGTTGTCAGCACAAAATCGCCTGGTTCGACAATCTGCCCGTATTGAGTTTTCTCATCCTGCGCGGTCGTTGCCGCTATTGCCGCGCGCCCTACTCGCCGCGTTACTTTTTCATCGAACTTGCGACGGCTCTGCTTTTTGCCGCTTTTGGTGCGACCGGGATCTTTGCCGACTGGACGCCAAAAAGTTTCCTGATCCCGGGGTGCGCCGCACTCTATTTCGCGATCGCGATCGCGTGGTTCGATCTCCGTTACGGCGTCATTCCGCGCGGCGTGACGGTGACGGCATTTTTGGGCGGAATTCTCCTCGCCGGATGTTTTCCCCTGAACTTCGGAACTCCCGACCGGCTCGAAGCGATGCTGTTTTCCGCGGCGGGAGGCATCGGCTTCTACCTTGCCCTCGCCATTTTTTCGCAGATCGGCAAACGGCTCGCCCGGCGTGAGATATTGGGCGGCGGAGATGTCAAGGCGGCGGCGGCGGTCGCGGCGATGCTTTCCTGGAAAGGGGCGTTTTTCATCCTCTTTGCCGCCGCGCTGGCAGGCGTGATATCAGGCGGCATTTCCGCGATCGCGCATCACCGCCAGATCAAACGGCAAAGAGTCGCATTCGGGGTCGCTCTCGCCGTCGGCATCGCGCTCTGGTGCTTCGGCAAAGGCGCAATTGTCGCGCTTCCTTTCTTTTGCGCCTTGCGATGAAAACAAGTTGATGATATATTATCGCGTAAACAAATAAACAAGGAGTCAAAAAATGGTTGTTTTGAAAACGAATTTCGGAGAGATCAAACTGGAACTCTTTGCCGACGACGCGCCGGAAACGGTGAAAAATTTCCTTTCCTACGTCCGCAGCGGCTTTTACCGCGACACGCTCTTTCACCGGGTCATTCCCGGCTTTATGATCCAAGGCGGCGGTTTCGACCGCAGTTTCACCCAGAAACCGACGCAGAAAGCGATCCGCAACGAAGCCGCCAATCAGATCTCCAATCAGCGCGGCACGATCGCGATGGCGCGCACCAACGTCGTCGATTCAGCGACGAGCCAGTTTTTCATCAACCTCGTAGACAACGACTTCCTCGACTTCAAGGCGCCGGTGCCGCAATACTACGGCTACTGCGTTTTCGGCACAGTCGTCGGGGGAATGGAGGTCGTCGACAAGATCGCGCAAGTCGAAACGATGGCGCGCGGATTTCATCAGGACGTGCCCAAAGAAGAAGTCGTCATTCTGGACGCCGTTGAGGAGTAAACAATGAAAAAATTTGCCGTTTTCATTATTCTCTTTTGCATTTCGGCGATCCTCGGAGCCGCGCCGATCATCGTTTCCAAAACGGTGCGCGACAACCCGACGATCGAGTTGAAATCAAGCGGCAACGCCGCGCTCGACCGCGAAGTGCGCAGTCTCCTCAACGCCTGCGGCTGGTTCGACCTGACGAATAACGTCGGGGATTACCTGTTGAAAATCTCCCCGGCTTCTGGCGGAGTCCGCTGCGATCTCGATCTCGCCGGCGCGCCGCTCGAAGCGTGGCACGTCCGCGGCACCGACGTGCGCACGATGGCGAAACTGATCGTCGATCACGCGATCGAACGCAGTTTCAGCGATCTCAAAGTTCAGGGCTTCTGTACCTCGCGCATCGCCTTTTGCGCCAAGACGGCGGCGGGCGTCCGCAACATCTACGCCTGCGACATCGACGGCAAAAACATCGTCCAGCTGACCAATTTCAACGCGCTCTGCGTCGAACCTTGCTGGATGCCGGACGGCCGTTCGATCTGCTACTCCAAATACGGGCGCACCGGCATCGACCTCATCGAAACCGTCGTCGTCGGCCCCAAAAGGAGCCGCATCATCGCCGCCTACAAAGGCATCAACACCGGCGCCGCCGTCAGTCCGAACGGACAGGAGATCGCCGGGATTTTCAGTTTCGATCATCAGGTCGACCTCTATGTGAAAGCGCTTTTTTCGCGGCAACTGCGGCGGCTGACCAAAAACATCGAAGTCGAGGCATCGCCCTGTTGGAGCCCGGACGGTTCGCGGATCGCCTACGTCAGCGAACAAAGGGGCGGTTCGACCCGCATCATCGTCTGCAACCGCGACGGTTCGCAGAAAAAGCGGCTTCCCGCCGTCGGCAGCGACGCGGTGACGCCCGACTGGTCGGGCGACGACAAGATCGTCTACGCTTCGCGGGTCAACGGAAGCTACACTATTTGCGTTTTCGATCTCAAAACCGGTGAAAATCAACGCGTTACCGATGAGCCGGGCAGTTTTGAATCCCCGGCGTGGGCGGCGGATAACCGCCAGGTGGTCTGCAAACGCATTTCGGGCAAACGCTCCGATCTCGTCGTCGTCGATACGCGCACCGGCAAAGTCCGGACGCTGCTCTCGATGCAGTACGAATTGTCGATGCCGGCGTGGTCGCCCTGCAAATTAAAAGGCGCAAGGGCGAAATAATGCACTTTTCCGGCGCCGATTTTCTGGATCGGCTCAATATGTTTTCGATCAAACTCGGCTTGGAGCCGACGCTTGAACTTTTTGCCCGCGCGGGAGATCCGCAAAAAAATTTGCGGTTCATCCACCTTGCCGGAACCAACGGCAAAGGTTCGACGGGCGCAATGCTGGAAGCCGCTTTGCGCGGCGCGGGATTCCATACCGGGTTTTACACTTCGCCGCATCTGATCGACGTGCGCGAACGTTTCCGCATCGACGGCAAAATGGTCGATCAACCGACCTTTGACCGCACCGCGGAAATTCTGGCGCAACAGACGGCGGGACTGGAATTCACCTACTTTGAATTCGCCACCGCGCTCGCCGCCCGGCTTTTCGCCGATGCGAAGTGCGACATCGTCGTCTGGGAAACCGGAATGGGCGGCAGGCTCGACGCGACCAACGTCGTGACGCCGATCGTTTCCGTCATCACCAACATCGCGCTCGATCATCAGCAGATCCTCGGCAAAACACTGGCATTGATCGCAAAAGAAAAGGCGGGGATCATCAAGGAAAACGTCCCTGTTTTCACCGGTAAACTGCCCGATGAAGCCGATTCGGTCATCGCCCAAACGGCAAAGGAAAGACACGCGCCGTTTTTCCCGCCCGCCGCGCCGGTGCCGGAAAAATTCACCGTCGATCGAAACGGCAATCAATGTTTCACTTACAACGGCATCGACGTCGCTTTGAGTTTGCCGGGCAGAATGCAGCGCGAAAACTGCCGGATCGTCCTCGCCGTGTTGCGCTATCTCGCCGAAAAGGAAAATTTCGATCTCCGCCGCGCCGTAGCCGCTTTGAGCCGCGTCCGCTGGCCGGGCAGGATGCAGACTTTGGGCAACGTCATCGTCGACGGGGGGCACAATCCCGACGGAGTCGGCGCGTTGACGTCCTCGCTCGCGGAACGCTTCCCCGATGAAAAATTCACTGTCGTCTACGGCGGTTTTGAGGACAAGGCGGTATCGGAATGTCTGAAACTCTGGGCGCCGCTTGCCGAAAAGATGATCTTCACGCCGCTCCCGGCGGAAAAACGCACCAGTTTCCCTCCGGCAAAATTACGGCAAATGCTCTTTGAGATCGCGCCAGAGATCCCGACCGACAGTGCCGACGACGGTATCGACGCGCTGAAAAAAGCGCAAGAAAAGACAAAAGGAAAGATCGTCGTTTCCGGCAGTCTCTTTCTCGCCGGAGAAATTCTGGAATATCTCGGCGGCAGGGAAGCCGCCGGAGATCTCGTTTAAGTGCGGTCGCCGATCATCCGCCAGATGCCGTAAGCGATAAAAGCGACCGTCGGCGTCAATCCGGCGAAACAGGGGTTGAGATATCCCCCTTTGCCCAGCACGAGAAAAATCTGCGCCACGACCATATAGACGACGATCACGACGATCGCCGTGATGATCGCGAGCATACTGCCCGTGCGCTCGTTGCGCACCGCCAGCGGCACACCGAGAAAGACCGCAAGGAAACACGACCACGGAAAGGCGAGCCGGTAAAAGAAGATCGTCAGGTAGATGTCGCGCACCCGCTGCGCCATATCGGGGTTGTTGCGGATCAGCCGCAGGATATCGACCGTCGGCAGATCGTCTTTTTCGCTGATGGAAGCGAGGATGTCAAAGGGGGATTCTGGAACCTCCGCTTCCGTGAAAACCAGTTGATCGAAGTGGATCTCGGCGTGCATTTCCGATGTGCCGCGGCTGCCGCTGAAAAGCGTCTCGTCGCTGCGGTCGTAACTGACGAAATAGCCGTCCCGCCACGTCCACACTTTTCGCTTTTCATCGTAATTCGCGGATTTGATGAAAAAGTCGATCTTGCGATTCAGAAGCTGATACTCGATTTTCTGACGCAACGCTTCCGGATCGGTGATCGCCAGCAATTCCTTGGACTTGGCGGGGAAAACTGCCTGAATGCGCTCCGCGTAGCCGGGATCCTGCGGGCTCCCCAAAAGTTGCCGGATCATCGATTTCGTCCAAAAGGTCTTGATCGCCACGGCATCCTGATCGCCGCCGCTCTTGAACGTCTTGAAAAGCCAATGGCGTTTCAGATCGTTGCTCCGGTAGGCGAGCAGACTGTGCTGATAGCGTCGGTTGTCGGCGGCAAGATCGTAGACAACCTGCGCCTTGCGTTCGGTGATCGGGACGATCTTTTCATTGAAGGAAATGTTGATCAGCGTCACGATGAAACCGACGACAAAAATCATCGCGCTGGCGCGCGGTACGGAAACGCCCGATGCGCGCATCGCGGTGATTTCCAGATTTTTGCCGAATGCCGCCATCGTCCACATACAGCCGAGCAACATCGAGATCGGCAGTACGAAGCGGATGTTTCCCGGCAATTTGTAGAGAAAAAACGCGACCATCGCGGAAAGCGACGCATTGCCCGAGAGAAAATCTCCGATGAAATGGTAGACGTCGTTGAGGATGAAAAGGATGACGAACACAAGCAGCAGAATGCTGTACTTGATCAAAAATTCCCGCAATACGTAGCGGTCGATGATCCACAACGGGAACCAGCGACGTTCAGGACGTTTTTGTTCTGTGATTCTTTCCATACTCTTAATATACACCGCAAGATGCGGTTTGCCAAATTCGATTGCAGGAGATATATTAAAAAGAATTCAACTCAAAGGGAAAAATATGCCGGAAAACACATTCAGCCGCTCCATCTCCGCCCAAAACGCGAGCCGTTGCGTCATCGACGCCGCCCGTCAAAACGGTCTTCTCGACAAACCGGTCGCCGTCGCGCCGGAATTCGCCGAAGCCGAAAAAAAATTGCTGATCAAAATTCTCGCCGAGATCAAGGACAGGGCAAGTTTTACCGCCGACGAGATCGCGTCGCTTTTCAATTTCGTTTTCGCCAAATCGGCGGAAACCGTCACCAATTTCGCCAACCACCGTCCCGATGAATTCGATCTATTGGGATTGCTCGACGGCAAGGCTCCGATCTGCGCCGAAGAAAGAATCACCGAGCGTTTCAAACGCTCCGACTTCGCCGGAAACGCGGCGCAGAATTTCTGGGATTTCATGCAAAGTGAAAACGCTCCGGCGGAGGAAGAGAAATTTCTCGCGCTCGCCGAAGCACTCAAATGGTGTTTCCGGCTCGGCTGTCACTTCGCCGTGACCATCCTGGAAGAAAACCGCTACGTTTTCGTCTGAAACGCCTAACGCGCCGGGAAATCGAATTCCGTCTCAAAGAGATCGCCGATGCGCCGGATCGCCTTTTCTTCATCCGGCCCCGTGCACCGAAGCGTCGCCTGCGCGCCGAGCGCAAGTCCGAGCGAAATCAACGCCAGCATACTGTTGAGTTCAATGCGCTTGTCTTCCACCGTTTCAATTTCAAAGCGGTGGTAGGGAAATTCCTGATTGATCGTATTGAGTATGACTCCGGAAGGACGGCAGTGGATGCCCGCCCGGTTGCGAATGGTGACAACGCGCTCTTTCATATCCAAATCTCCCCGTTAAATCTGTGACCGACAGAATATAGCGTCTCTTACAGGCAAATGCAAGGGGCTCTTTGACGAGAAAGAAAAGGAAGTGTGCGAAAATGCAAAATGTTTGAGCCGCAAAAAGACCATCGCGACGCAGCAGTGCAACTGCGTTGTCATCCGTTTTCACCTCTTTTTCGCCCGGCTTGCCCTCCATAGCCTTGGCGCCGGAAGGCAGGGCGAGAAAGACATCGGCGTGGGAGAGTATCGCACATCGGGCAGTCGGGCGGGCGGCTTGTCACGGCGTAGCCTTGGCGAAGACGGAAGCGCGTAGCATTAGCCCGCGTGGGACGCAAGTCAATTTTCAGTAACAAATATAGACGACCGCGGAGATTTGCGGGGATATTCGGTTGGAGCGCGGACAAAGCGCAAGTTCCGCAAATATCTGCGGCAGGGTACAAAGCCCCGCCCGTGGCGGGTTGAGAGAGTCACGAGAGGCGAAACAAGCCTCTCGTGCTCCCATTACATCAAAGTGCAATGATACAAAAAAGGCTGTTGCTTTCCCCTTTAAGGTTTTGCAACAGCCTTTTTTTAGAAGCGCAAACGCTTACTTCGCGCGGCGGATACCGAGTTTATCGGTGATCTCGATGTATTTCGCGCGGTTTTCGCGGGCGAGATAGTTCAAGAGTTTCTTGCGGAGCACGACCATCGCGAGCAAACCGTGACGGGTGCTGTGATCCTTGGGATTGCGTTTGAGGTGCGCGGTGAGTTCGACGATGCGGCCGCTCAACAACGCGATCTGGACTTCCGGCGAACCCGTATCACCGGCTTTACGCGCAAAAGTTTCGATCGTCTGGGTCTTGGTGGCTTTGTCCATTTTCTGATCTCCTTCTGAAAAAGTTTTCGCTTTCGGCAGCCGCCGGGGCGGACATCGACTCCCGGAATTACGACCGCGACGAAGCGTTTCACCAGTATTTTTACCGGAACGTCTTATAATATAGCGCAGGAATGTGATTTTTGCAAATTCTATTTTTCCCGCCGCTCCGCTGTTGGCAAAAATGACCGGCAACGGATATATTATGAAAAACGTCATAAAAAGGAGTGCCGAAATGAAAAATTTTTCTCCTCGCCGGGTCGCCGTATTGGGTGCGACCGGCTCGATCGGCCGCTCGGCGGCGGCGGAACTGGCGGAGCATTCCGCGGAATTTCAGGTCGTCGCCCTCGCGGCGCGGCATCAACTGGATGAATTGGCGCGGCAGAGCGCGATTTTTCATCCCGACGTCGTCATCACGACCGATCCCGCGCTGGAAAAGGAACTTGCTCAAAAACTTCCTCCGGGCGTCCGCGCCGCATCCGGAGAGGAAGCGATGGTCGAAGTCGCCACGCGCGACGACGTCGATATCCTCCTCTGCGCGGTGATCGGGACGGCGGGGATCCGCCCCGTACTCGAAGCGTTGAAGCGCGGCAAGCGCGTCGCGCTCGCGAGCAAGGAAGTTCTCGCGCTCGCCGGCGAACTCGTGATGGCGGAAGCGAAAAAACATCCGGGATGCCTCGTCCCCATCGACAGCGAACACTCCGGCGTCTTTCAGGCACTCGCGGGGCGGCGCCCCGACGAGATCGCCAAAGTATGGCTGACCGCATCGGGCGGCGCTTTTCGCGACTGGGATCCGGCAAAACTTGCCGACGCGACCTTTGCCGACGCGTTGCGTCATCCGACGTGGAAAATGGGCGACAAGATCACGGTCGATTCCGCAAGTCTGATGAATAAGGCGCTGGAAGTCATCGAAGCGCATTTTCTCTTTGATCTGCCGAGCGAAAAACTCGACGTCGTCATCAATCCGCAATCGGTCATTCACGCGCTCGCCGAATTGACCGACGGCAGTTTCATCGCCCAGATGTCAATGCCGAATATGAAACTTGCGATCCGCTACGCTCTGACGTGGCCGGAAAGACTGCCGGGCGCGGTCGGCAAAACCACGTTGCCCGCCCTCGGCAAACTGGAATTCCGGGAAGTCGATCATCAGCACTTCCCGGCGATCGCTCTCGCGCGCAAAGCGATCGAAGCCTCCGGCACGATGCCGGCAGTCCTCAACGCCGCCGACGAAGTGGCGGTGGCGCGTTTCCGCCAAGGGGAGATCAAATTCACCGACATCTGGAAACTTGTCGGCGACGTGATGGCGGCGATCCCGGTCGAACCGCAGCACGATCTCGCGCAGATCCTCGATTGCGACCGCAGAGCGCGCGAAGCCGCGCGTGCGTGGCGACCGGTACGCTGATTCAGCGCACCGCGAGCAACGTGATGTACCCCGCGTAAAGGATCAGCAAGATCACGCCGTCCAGACGCCCCAGTTCGCGTTTGAACGCCATCATCAGCCACAAGACGGCGACGAGTGCGCACATCACCGCGATGTCCATGGTCAAAATCCCCGGCGTCGCGATGGGCCGCACCAGCGGCGCGATGCTCATGATCAAGAGGATATTAAAGAGGTTGGAACCGACCACATTGCCGATGGCGATCTCCGTTTCGTGTTTCCACGCCGCCACCGCCGACGTCGCCAATTCGGGCAGACTCGTTCCCAATGCGACGATGGTCAACGCGATGACGGCTTCACTGATCCCGACAAGGCGTGCGAGCACGACCGCCCCGTTGACAAAAAGTTTCGCGCCGACGACCAGTGCCGCCAATCCGGCGACCGTCAGCATCAGCGAACGCCAGACGCTTTGACGGACCGCATCTTTGTCCGCGCTCGCCGCCGCGACGAATTCTCCCGGAGAAATCGCAATGCGCACCGTGAGGTAGATGATGAAAACCGCCAGCAAAATCGCCGCCGTCCAGCGGGAAACGCCCACAAAATACCCCTCGATCCCGGCAAAGAGCAACGTCGCCAAAGCCAGAAACGGCATATCCACCTTAAAGAGCGATTTGGAAACGCCGAGCGGCGCGATACAGGCACTGACGCCGAGGATCAGCGCGATGTTGCAGATATTGGAGCCGACGACGTTTCCGGCGGCGATGTCGCCGGCGTTTTCCAGTGCGGCGTCAATACTGACGACCAGTTCCGGCGCGCTGGTGCCAAAGGCGACGAGCGTCAATCCGATCAGAAGTTTCGGCACCCGGCAACGTTCGGCAAGCGCGGCGCCGCCGACAACGAGGAAGTCCGCCCCGTAATAGAGGAGCACCGCCCCCAGTACGCCGCCCGAAATCACCAGCAAATCCGTCATTTTTCACCTGCTTCCTGTAAAAAGTATTTCTCGCTCCAAACGGCGAAGTCATTTTCAAAAAAGGTAAATTCCCAACCGTCCGCCGCCGTCCTGCCGCAAAGCCGGAGAGGAGATTTTTCCACGCGGGGACACCCGAAAACGCCGCACTCCCCGACGGCCTGCGCGGCGAGGACTTCCGCTTCGGGGTCGGCGGCAAGCATCCACGACGAGCCGGGGTGTTTTTCCACCATAAAAAGCGACATTCTCGTCGCCAGATGCCCGGCGATTTCGGCGCGGGTCTTCACTTCGGTACGGTTTTCGACCAGATTTCCGGCAGGGGGATCGCCGGACGGGAGCGTACCGCATCCCGCCAGCACGGCAAAGAGCAATGAAAGTAAAAAAATTCTTTTCACTATCTTTTTCTCCGGAAACACATCGTATTGCAGCGCGGACAGCGTGTCACATTCATCGGTTCATCCGGCACGAAGGAGTGATGGCACTGATCGCAGTGAAAAAGCTGACTGTGGATCAAATTCCATTCGTTGCGGTTCTGCCGCGCCGATTCACGTCCCCAGAGGATCAGGAGGTAGATCAGCCACGCCAGAAAAAGCAATTCAAACGCTTCCGTATAAGTGATCGGGATCATTTTTTCCTCACGGATGACGGCCAGCAGACGACGACGACGTTGCCGGCATCAAATTTTATTTTTCCCAGTTCCCGGCGGGCATAGGAATCCAATGCGTCGTCGCCGCATTTTTCCGCCAGCAACAAAATACTCTGTCCGCCGCCGGCGGGAATGATCCGGATGACCGTCGAACGCACCGCCTTACCCGCGGGGATATCCGCAAAAAGCCCCGGGCACGGCAGCAAAGAACCGTCCGACTGGTACAAAATAACGGCGTCGGAATTTTTCCGCGGCGGCAACGCCGACAGATCTTTCGGCGGCAACAGCGAGAGATCCGGCATTGGATCAAGCGGGGGCAAAGTCGGCATATCGGGCTGTTTTTCCGGCGCATCGATCGTCGCGTGAAGTTGCTTCAATGAAACGATCTTGGGAAGAAATCCCGGCATCACGGAAAACCCGACGCCGGAATTGCCGCGGGCAGGAATGGTCGGATCCTGCAAATCATACCAGCGAAGCGCAGAATCCCGCTCGTTTTCCGACAGTTGCGAAAGTGTTATAAGCTGACTTCCCGGTCGCTTCTGAGTATCGTTTTTCTTGTGCTTTTCCGCCCGCTGACGGAAACCGAAAACGGCAACCGCGACCACCAGCGCGGTACAGAAAAGCGCGCTCAACGTGTCGTAAAAACCGTTTTTCAATAAATGCTTCCGTCTGGATCCCGCCATAAAAACACCTGCTATTGATCGAATCGGGTGTCCTGTTTTCCCGAATCGGAGACTACGGCGAGAAAACTCGCGATCCCCGCATTTTGCGCCAGATTGATGATCCGGACGACCTCCTCGTAAGGGACTCCCCGGTCGGCGCGGACGATGATCTGCGTTACTTTTGCATCGCTTTGGAGCTGACTCAATCCCGCCGCCAGTTGTTCAAAGGAGGATGGCGCGTCCTGAAAGAAAATCTGGCATTCCCCGGCGGAATTGCGCGTAAGCGAAACGACGTATTTTTCCACCCGGGAAATCTGCGCGCCGGGAACGTGCGGCAGATCGATACTGATACCGGAAACTTTTGCCGACTGACTCGACAGCGCGACAAAGAGCATCGACAAAAAGAAGATATCGATCACCCCGATCATCATCGGCCAGCCGCGGTGGGGCAAAACGCGCAACCGGTAACGGCGCTGATTGAAAGTTATTCCAGGAGAGATCATCTTACTTCTCCGCCTTTTTATGTTGTTTCCGCTCCAAAAAGCTGGCGATCTCCCCCGCCGCTTTTTCCATATCGAGCGTGATCGCATTGGCGCGCGACGCAAGATAATTGTAGGCGAGATGACAGGGGATCGCCACGGTCAGCCCCGCCGCCGTCGTCAGCAGTGCCGACATCATGGGGCCGGAAATTCCCGAAATGGCAAGAGATGCGCTGCTGTTGATGCTCTCAAACGTTTGCACCATCCCCAAAACCGTCCCGAGAAAACCGAGCAGAGGCAATACAAACGCGAGCGTTCCGATGAAATTGAGATGACGTTCCAGTTTCGGCAGTTCGTCGAGCGCGGCGTCATCGAGCACCTGCCGGATATTTTCATCGCCCCGCTCGTAGGCGAGGATCGCGGCGCCGAGCATCCGCGCGGCAGGGCCCGGCGTATTGTCGCAAAGCGTCAGTGCTTCCACGATGCCGTCCCGTTCGAGGACGTTGGTCAAGCCGCGCAGCAACTCGCGGACGTTGATTTCTTCGCGGTGAAACTGAAAGGTTTTTTTCAGGAAGAAAAAGAGAGCGAAAACGCCTCCTGCCAAAATCAGCCACATCATCGGGCCGCCGTTGCTCATCAAATTCAAAAACATCCCCATATTTTCACCTCTTGTGTTTAGTGGTTTTTCTGCGAATAATATCCCGACGCAATGCCGTAAAATTTTCTCCGTGATCGCCGAGAGCCAGCGACTCCAACATCCCGGCGGTATTCAACGCCGCCTTGCGGTGCCGCAAACGCATCCGGATGCGGATCGCCCCGTAAGCGGCACGGTAACACCAGATCGCTTCGGGTTGGAGATCGCCCGCTTTCATTGTTTGCGCGCAATCAAGTGCCTTATCGTAGGAATCGGTGCTCTCCTCCAAGCGACCGCTCAATTCCAGAGTTCTGCCGAGTTGACAGTAAGCCGTCAATTTCACGGGAAGGGAAAGGCTTTTTTCGGCAAGTTCCCGGTAAAGTTTTTCCGCCCGTTCCAGAAATTCCGTTTTTTGCGTCTGACCGAAAAGGACATAACACATATCCGCGACCCGCCCTTTGGCGGATTCTCCAAGTTTTCCGGCGGGACGCAATTTCAAAGCGCGCTCGTAATTTTGAAGTGCCTCCGCGTAATTGCCGAGGACGCTCTCCGCATTGCCGCAACAAAAAGCGATCTCTCCGATGGCGGATGATGCCCGATAACGTTCCTCCAACGACTTTCCGAGCGTCAACGCTTCGCTCCAACGCTCCCGCGCCAAAAGGGTGCGAAGTTCCGCCAAGCCGGCGAATGCCCCGAATTGCGCATCCGGCAACAAGGCGGAGTATTTTTCCTGCAACTGCAAGACCTTGGCATCGTGCCCCGCCGCCATCTCAAAGTAAAACTGCTGGGCGACGGCATCGGCAAAGAGGGGATCCTTGTCATAATGTTCGACGAACCATCCAAAATAAGGCGCGGCGGCATCGGCATTGCCGGCAAACTGCATCGCTCGCAAAAGCGCGCGCGGCGCCCTTGGATCGGCGGGATATTGTGCCGCAAAAGAAAACATTTCGTCGATCGCTCCCGGCAATTTAAGTTCACCCGCCAAAAATGCGATCCGGTAGGCGATATGACCGGCATAAGGATCGTCCGGATAATGCCGCAGCAAAGCCTGATACGTCGATCGGGCGCCCTCCTTATCGCCGGTTTCTTCTTGAAGTTCGGCAAGTTTGATCTCGGCATAATGTCCGTAACTTGCGGAATTGCGCAGTTGAGCCGCGAGCAACAAAGCCTCCTCGCTCTTTTTTTTGCGGATCAGCACTTGGAGCAATTTGCCTCCGGCGAACTCACGTTTTTCATCATTGCTCAACCAGAGTTCGCGGAAAATTTTTTCCGCTTCAAGCAGATCTCCCGTACGCAAAAGATACTCGCCGAATTTCAGTCGGGGCGAAAAGCCGAAGCCGGTCATCGCGATCAACGACTGATACATCGTGCGGGCAGTGACATCATCTCCTCTTTTTTCCGCGGCGACCGCCGCCGATTCCAGCGCGAGTTCGCGAAAAAATGCGGAATAACTGCGGTTTCCGGCGACCAATTCCCACAACTTCTGCGCCTGATCCGGCACGTTTGCGCTCCACAACCGATCGGCGGCGTACAACTGGATCTTTGCCGTTTCCTCCATATTGGGGAACCAGCGCGCATAACGGTCGGCGACGGCGGCGATTTCCGCCGGAGTGCGACACGATCCCCACTCCCGGCGCAGGACGACGATGCGCGCCGCATCCGAAGTCTGGTATTCAAGGGACTGTTGCAGAAGTTCCGTCGCGGCATTGACGTCTTTTGCATCCGACAGTAAACGATACGCTTTTTCGACCGCTTCGGCGACTTCCGCATCGGGCACGGGGCAAAAAGCCGTATGAAACGACTGCCAGCGCGTCTGAAATTCCTTGATTTTGCCGGAAGAAGCCAAAAGCCACAAAGCGAGCGTCTCGCAACGGTAACGGCAATTTTTTGCATCGGCGCGGCGGGCAAAGACATCAAGCCGCGAAATGGCGGTTTCCCAATCGCCTTTCTGCGCGATCAGACGGATCGCCGCCAATGCCGCGCGGCGGCTCCATTCGTCGGGAGGTTGCGCCGCCGCTTTTTCAAAATGTTCGAGCGCGTCATCCGCTTTTTGAGAACGCAATGCCGCCTGCCCGTCGTCAAAAAGTTTTCGCACCGAAATCGTTTCCGCCTTTACCGGAGGCGGCGCAACAACTCCTTGCACTGCAACAGGTTGCGTTCCTGCCAGAGGGGGCAAGCTTTTCGCGGGAGAAGACGGCGGCGCGGCGGGGTTGCCGAAAAGCACCCCCACCCACAACTCCGCCGCAAGAACCGCGCACAGCGTACCGAAACCGAAACGCGGCATTCTATTTTGTTTTTTCCGCGTCAGCACCATTTTTGACCTGCCGGTCGGCGGCCAGTTTTTCTTTGATGCGGTCGACGATTTTCTGCATCAGCGCGGGATCGGAAGCAAGCAGTTCCTTGGTCTGATCGCGTCCCTGCGCGAGCTGTTCGCCCTCGAAGTTGAACCACGAACCGCGGCGCTCCATCAAGCCGAGATCAATGGCGACATCGACGACCGAACCGGTTTTCGAGATCCCCTCGTTGTACATAATGTCGAATTCCGCGACTTTGAAAGGGGGCGCCATCTTGTTTTTGATGACCTTGACCCGCGCCCGGTTGCCGAGGACGGCGTCGCCGAGCTTGATCACCGAAGTCTTGCGGATATCCATCCGGATCGAAGCGTAGAATTTCAACGCGTTGCCGCCGGGCGTCGTTTCGGGATTGCCGTAGATGACGCCGATCTTTTCGCGGATCTGATTGGTGAAAATAACGCAGGTGCGGCTCTTGGAAGCGGCACCGGTGATCTTGCGCAAAGCCTGCGACATCAGCCGCGCCTGCAAACCGACGTGGGAATCCCCCATCTGCCCCTCGATCTCGGCACGCGGCACCAATGCGGCGACCGAATCGACGACCAGTACCGAGATCGCGTTGCTGCGCACGAGCGTATCCACGATGTTGAGCGCGTCTTCACCGCAGTCGGGCTGGGAAATCAGCAGATTGTCGATATCGACGCCGATCTTGGCGGCGTAACTGGGATCCACGGCGTGCTCGGCGTCGATGATCGCGCATTTGCCGCCCGCTTTTTGGGCGTTGGCGATGACGTGCAGACAAAGCGTCGTCTTGCCGCTGGACTCGGGTCCGAAAATCTCGATGATGCGCCCGGCGGGCAAGCCGCCGATACCCAAAGCGAGATCGAGCGACAGACTGCCGGTGCTGATAACGGGGACATCGCAACTGGAAGCGGAATCGCCGAGACGCATGATCGCGCCTTTGCCGAATTCCTTTTCGATCTGACTGATCGCGATTTGCAGACTTTTTTCCTTGTCCACCAGCGGAGTTTCTTTTTCAGCCATCGTATTTCTCCTGTGATTAGATATCCAAATCCTTGACGTTGGCGGCGTGTTTCTCGATGTACTCGCGGCGCGGCTCGACGACATCGCCCATCAGCAAGTTGAAAATGCGGTCGGCTTTGATCGCGTCTTCGAGAGTCACTTTGATCATCGAACGGGTTTCCGGATCCATCGTCGTTTCCCACAACTGGCGGGGGTTCATTTCACCGAGACCTTTGTAACGCTGGACTTTGATGCCGCCGCCGCTCTTGCCGCTGTTGCGGACAAAGGCGAAAAGTCCGGCAAGACTGCCGATGTCGGTCGCGGGACCGTCCCCGATCGACGCCTTGAAAAGAGTTCCGGTCGAAGAAAAGACCTGCTTCGGTTTCAGATTGGACGCCGCGAGCGTCTGGACGAATTCATTGCATTCGCTCGCTTCAAGGATGTTGATGAGATCGATGTGCCGCTGGACGTCGGCTTTGCGCTGACGCAGATCCTCTTCGGATTCCGCACCGGTCAAAGGCGGCAAAGCGGCGGAAATGCGCGTTTCGATCTCGGCGAGCAGTGCGACTTGCTCTTCGCCGCTGTAAATATAACGCGCCGTATTGGTGCCGTCGAGTTCGCGCACGGTGATGTGGCTCACGGGGCAGCGGCCCGTTTCGTCGATCGCGGCAAAGTATTCATCGGGATCGATGCCGATCCGGCGCAAGCCGGAGGAAAGATGCGCCGCCTTGTCGTAAAGTTCGATCAGATGGCGGACGACGTCGGCTTCCAGTTGAGTGCCCTCCGGCGTGCGGACGACGAGATCGTCCAGTCCGAGGTTGACGAGGAAGCGGTTGAGCTGGTCTTCGGTATCGATGTAGCGCACCTGCTTGCCCTTTTCCACCTTGAAAAGCGGCGGCTTGGCGATGTAGACGTAACCCGCTTCGATCAGGGGGCGCATCTGGCGGAAGAAATAGGTGAGCAGCAACGTGCGGATGTGCGAACCGTCGACATCGGCATCGGTCATAATGACAACGCGGTGATAACGCGCTTTGGTGATGTCGAATTCCTCCTCGATGCCGCAGCCGATCGCGTAGATGAGCGACTGGATCTCCTTGTTGTCGAAGATCTTGTCGCGACGCACCTTTTCGACGTTGAGCAGTTTGCCGCGGATCGGCAGGATCGCCTGATAGGAAGCGTCGCGCCCCTGTTTGGCGGACCCTCCGGCGGAGTCGCCCTCGACGATGTAAATTTCGCAACGGCTGGGGTCGCGCAAGTTGCAGTCGGAAAGTTTTCCGGGCAAACCGAGTCCTTCGAGCAATCCCTTGCGGCGCACCGATTCCCGCGCTTTGCGGGCGGCTTCACGCGCCCGCGCCGCCGTCATCGCATTGGCGCCGATCTGCTGGGCGATCTGCGGATTTTCTTCGAGATAGGTCGCCAGTTCTTCGTTGATGACCGATTCGACGATGCCGCGCACTTCGGAGTTGCCGAGTTTCGTCTTGGTCTGCCCCTCGAACTGCGGATCGGGCACCTTGACGCTGATGACAGCGGAAAGACCCTCGCGCACGTCCGTCGCGGAGAGCGGCGTGTCGTTTTTCATCATCGTCTTGGTGTAGTTGTTCAGCGTGCGGGTGAGCGCGGCCTGGAAACCGGTCAGGTGCGTGCCGCCCTCGACGGTGTTGATGTTGTTGGTGTAACTGTGCACCTGCTCCTGCGTGCCGTCGTTGAACTGCATCGCGACTTCGACGTCGATGCCGCCGCGCTCGCGGTGGAAATAGATCACCTGCGGATTGACGACGGTGCGGTTCAAATTGAGCATCTCGACGAACTGGCAGATGCCGCCCTCGAAGTGGAAATGCTCGTGCTTGATCTGACCGTCGGCGCCGATCTCGCGCTCATCGTAAAGATCGATCTGGATCCCGCGGTTGAGGAAAGCGAGTTCGCGCAGACGGTTGGCGAGCGTATCCCAGTGGTAGACGGTATCGGGGAAGATCGTGCCGTCGGGTTTGAACGTGACGCGGGTGCCGCGCTTGTCGGTCGCGCCGATTTCTTTGAGC
>JAEDIJ010000014.1 GCA_016292515.1 Victivallaceae bacterium | reverse complement strand
GGAGATTTCCTGCGAGAAAGAGGCATGAACTTGTGTCATAAACCGTCGAAGAGGCTTTTTTTCGAAGGCTGACTTGAAAGAAAGAGGCGGTCGGCTTATAGTTAGTCTATCGCAGGTTTTTGAGGCGAAAAAAGAGATTTTTTCTTCCAAATGCCAGGACGGCAACCTTGGGCGGGCACTTTTGGTGCAACTTGTTGGGGGAAAATGGGTTACTGCTTAAAAATTTGGCAAAAAAATTGGCAGTCCCATAAGGATTCGAACCTCAACTAAATGAACCAGAATCACTTGTGCTACCGTTACACCATGGGACTGCGTGTTCTATAATATAGCCCGCAAAAATTGCTTTTGCAAATTATTTTTTGCCCTTTTTCATCACGAAATGCTCGATCGTCAGATAGATCCCGACGAAAATCACGAGCGCGACGATGATCCAGATGTAATGTTCGGAAATCAGCTTTTTCCCCGCCGTGATCAATTCCGCGTAACTCATATCCCCCGCAAGATGTCCGAACCACGCTCCGACTGCCGTCAGAATGATGATCCATACCCCCGCTCCGAGCGCGGTGAAAAAGGAAAATCTCCCGAACTTCATTTTGGCAAGTCCAGCCGGGATCGAGATCAACTGCCGGATCGCCGGCAGCAAGCGGCAGACAAATGTCGCAATATCTCCGTATTGGCGGAAAATTTCCTCCGATCTTTCCAATGTCGCCGGTTTCAGAAAGAAATACTTCCCGTAACGGTAGAGGAAGCCGCGGCCGACGTAGTACGCCAAAAAGTAATTGATGTACGCCCCCAGCATCGATCCGGCAAGTCCCGCCAGCACGGCGAGCAACGCGTCAACCCAGAAGATCCCCGTCGTCATTTCGCCGCGGAAAGCGAGAAATCCCGCCGGGATCATCACGACTTCGCTCGGAAACGGGATGAAACTGCTCTCGATCGTCATAAAGACGAAAATGGTCAGAAGTCCCCACGTACTCGCGCTCGCGGCGAAGTATTCGATATGGCTGATGATGGTTTCGGTCATACTCTTTTCCTTTTTATTTCAATGTTGTTTCAACGTTTGATCCCGATGACGCCGCGGAAAAAATTTCTCCGTTCTCTTCGCTTTCCGGCAATTCCAGAATTTTCGGCAACGCCTTTTCCTTGCTCATTTTGACGCCGAGTTTTTTCAATTTTTCTCCGGCGGAAACGACGCTCCGGGTGCGTTCGCCCTCTTTGAGGCGGTGCGCGGCGTTGTCAAAGGCGTTGCGCGCCTGATCGAGCTGTTTGCCGATCGCGTCGAATTCCTCGTAAAAGGCGTAGACCCGCTCCAGAAGTTGTGCGCCGGTTTTCAGGATCTCCTGCTGATTGCGCGACTGATCCTCGCGTGTCCACGCGATCTCGATCAGTTGCAGCAGCGCCATCAGATTGACCGGGCTGACGATGAGGATCTTTTTCTGAAACGCGTAGACCCAGAGTTCGGGCTCGCGGATCATCGCAAGTTGATAACTGCCCTCGTTGGGGATGAACATAACGGTGAATCCGCAACTTTCACGTCCCGTTTCCGGCACGAATGCCGCATAATTCTTTTTGGCGAGTTCGTCGACGTGAGCGCGGACGCTTTTGAGGTGACTTTTCAACGCCTCGGCGCGTTTTTCCTCATCGGTCTCATTCATATACGCGATGTAACTTGTCAGACTCACCTTGCTGTCGATGACGACATCCCTGCCGTCGGGATAATGGACGATCACGTCGGGACGAAGCAGATTATCCGTATCGCTTTTGAGCAAATCGCCGTCGGCACCGCGCATCGTTTTCTGACATTCGTAGTGGACGCCGTTTTTCAATCCGGAGCGGCTCAACAGATCGTCGAGGATCATTTCTCCCCAGTCGCCCTGTGTTTTCTGCTCACCGCGCAAGGCGGTGGTCAACATTTTCGCCTCGTTGCCGAGTTTTCCGGTTTCGGTCATCATCCGCGTCAATTCGGCACGCAAGGAGGCATGAAGTTCGATGTTTTTGCCGCGCGACTCTTCGACGCTCTTTTTGAACTCCTGCAATTTTTCCTTGAAAGGGTCGATCAAAGCGGCGAGCTGTTCTTTGTTGGCGGCGTTGAGTTTGACGCTTTTTTCCTCAAAAATTTTTTCGGAAAGAGCCTTGATTTCAAGTTTCAGCTGTTCGCCCTGGGCGGCGCGCAATTTTTCCAATTCTCCGGCGTGGCGGTCGGCTTCCTGCTGACGCGCGTCGAAAATTTCCTGCTGTGCGCGAAGTTTCGTCCGGCAAAAAGCGCGGCACAAAAAGAATCCGACTGCGCCGCACAGCGCGCCGCCGATCAGAATGCCCGCAAGAAAAAAGACCCACTGCATCATTTTATCTGCTCCAATTTTTCCACCGGGATCGCCTGACAACGGCGGAAAAATTCCTTTTCCGGGATCCCGGTAAATGTAAAGATCCTCTGATCCGCCACGGCGATATTTTCCAAAAAGCGGTCGAGGTTTTCGTCATCCAACTCCCCTGTCACGTCGTCGATCAGTGCGACGACCGGGGTCGTTGATTTCCGGCGCACGAGGTTGAAGTGCGTCAAGCGCAACATCAGCGTCGCCAGCCGCTGCTGCCCGGTCGAGGAAAAACCGCGCAGAAGTTTGCCGTCGAAACGCATTTCAAATTCATCGAGCTGCGGTCCGATCAGCGTACATTTTTTCAAAAGTTCGCGTTGCCGCTGACTTTTGAGTTTTTCGCGGTATTCCTCCTCATTTCCGGGAAACGCTTTGATATAGCGCAGATCAAAGCGGTATTTTTTCGCCAGCAGATGATTCATTTCGTCGGCGACCTTTACCGCGCAATTTTCCCGGAAAACTCCGATTTTCACCGCACAGCGCGCCAATTCTTCCTCAAACGCCGCCGCGACCTCGGGATGATTTTCCCGCAAGGCGCGGTTGCGCTGGTCAAGCGCGCGCGTATAATTCATCAAGGCGACGAAATACGTTTCATCGAGCGCGGAAAGCAGAATGTCGAAAAATTTCCGCCGAAACCCGGAATTTCCGGAAACGATCATCCGGTCTTCCGGCACAAAAGGGACGGCTTGAAATTCACCGATGAATTCACTGGAACGGCGCAACTTCGTTTCGCCGACAAAAAGTTCTCTCCGTCCGTCGGATCTTTCGCGTACCGAAAGAAATTCCGACAGATTGCCGATTTTCAGATCGCCGCCGAGAAAAAATTCCGATTCTCCGATCCTGACCATTTCGCGGCTTCGTGCGCCGCGGAAACTGCGCAGAATCGACAAGTGATGCACCGCTTCCAGCAGATTGCTCTTGCCTGAACCGTTGCGACCGAAAAGGAGAACGTCCCGCCCCGAAAAATCCAGCTTGACCGCGCCGAAGTTGCGAAAATTAACGATTTTAATTTCCTGCAACATCGCAAAAAAGGCTATTTTTTGCGGATCGGCATGATGACGTAGAGGAAACCTTCACCGGCTTCCATCGCCACCGGGTTGATCGGATCGTTGACCTTGATCCGGACGCTTTCCACATCCGTCGCGACCAGCGGTTCGACCAGAAATTGCGGATTGAAAGATATCTCAAACGGCGTATCGCTGTAATTGACGTCGATCACGTCGCTGCCTTCGCCGACTTCTGCGCTCGAAGCGGAGATCTGCAATTTGTTTTCGCTGAAACCGAGAATGATGAAACTGTTGGTGTCGGGCAACAGCAGCGACATCGTCTGGATCCGGCTTTTGAGCAGACCGGTCGGGATCTCGATCTCCTTGGCGAACGTCGCCGGAACCACCTGACGGTAATTCGGGTAATTGCCTTCGATCAATTTGGTCGACAACTCGAAATCGCCGCCCTGAAAGACGCATTGTTTGTCGCCGATGAAAATTTTCATATCCTGATCGCTTTCGGCGACGCGTCGCAATTCGTTGATCGCGCGCAACGGGATGATCGCGTCCAGATCGCCGCCCTCGATGCTGGTCGGCGCGCCTTCCTGCAACGCCATCCGCTTGCCGTCGGTCGCGACGAGCGTCATATTGGTCTCTTTGAGACTCATCAGCACGCCCGTCAGAACTTTGCGGGAATCATCCGCGCTCACCGCGTAATTGATCGCGGAGATCATCTTTTTGATCGCGTTTTCCTTGATCGTCACGACGTGATCCGTCTCGCTGCCGGCGGCTTCGGGAAAATCCTTGGCGGGCAGTCCGAGCAACGTGAATTTACCGGTGCCGCAATGGATTTTGACGTGATCGGATTCATCGACGCAAAATTCCACTTCGGCACCCGACATGCAGGAGATCAGCGAATTGAGTTTCTTGGCGGGAGCCGTTGTCTTGCCCGCTTCCTCCACCGTCGCTTCGATCGCGGTGCTCATCCGCAATTCGAGATCGGTGGTCGTCAATTTCAGCTTGCCGTCTTCACACTCCAGAAGGACGTTGTTGAGCAAAGGCAGAATGGCGCGGTTGTTGGTCATGTTTCCGACTTTGCTGAGCGCGCGGTGCAGTTTTTCACGATCGACTTTGAATTTCATCTTATTTTCTCCCATAATAGAGTTTTTTATTCAACCTTTTTCCGGCAGAGGAAAAAATCCGCACGAAAACCGGAAAGACCTTTGGCTTCTCTACTACCTATTTATCTAAACTCTTTAATATATAATAATAATTAGAAAAAGCAAGTTCTGTTGATAAAATTTTTTTCCAGCTCAAAATAAACGCGTTACGCGATATTTTGTCTGTTGATAAGTTGTTGACGCCGTGTTTTCGGATTGTCAGCGAAAAATTTCCGCACAAGGTATTCACAACTTATCAACATTCTTTCAACACGGTTATCATCAGAGCTCTTTTCCGGAAAAGCGACGACTTTTTCCGTTTACGCCTTGAAAAAAACTTTTTTCCGGTTATCTTATAGATAAAATATCTTGCAGAGGGAAAAAATGCAAACGACAAACTCTCAAATCGAAAAACTTTTTGAACGCTATCCCGCTTTGACTTGTCTGCGCGAGACGTTATATAATGTTTTGGAGGAATTGCTCCAACTTTACCGGCGCGACGGCATCCTCTACCTTGCCGGAAACGGCGGCAGCGCCGCCGATTGCGACCACATCTGCGGCGAATTGATGAAAGGTTTCAAGTCCAAACGTCCGCTGCCGGATTGCGTCCAGGAAAATTTTGTTTCGCTTTTCGGCGAAGCGGGCGGTGATACGGCGAAAAAACTGCAATCCGGTTTGCGTGCGGTCTCTCTTTTGTCGCATCCGGGACTTATGAGCGCATTCGCCAACGACGTCGATCCCGAACTTTGTTTTGCCCAGCAGCTTTGGGCATTGTCGCGTCCCGGCGATCTTTTTTTCGCCATTTCGACGGGCGGCGGCGCCAAAAATATTTTAAGGGCATTGATGGCGGCGCGCGTCAAAGGGGTGAAGTCCATCCTTTTGACCGGAAACCGTCACGGCATCTGCGAAAAGTTTGCCGATATCGTCATCGCGGTACCGGAAAGTGAAACTTATAAGATACAGGAATATCATCTGCCGGTCTATCACGCGCTTTGCCTTGCCGTAGAGGAAGTTTTGTTTTCATAAGGAAAAAATTATGTTCAAGTACCGGATCATCTCGTTTCCCCTCTTGCTTTTTCTCCTTTATCTGATTTTTTTCCAGCCGTGGGGATGTTGGATCTTCATCGTCGGCGCGCCGATTGTCATTTCTCTCGCGCTCTACGAGGCGGGAAAACTTTTTTCGCTCTGCAAATTTGAAACGGATCCGGTTTTTACGGCGGAACTGGGCGGAATCGTCGCGTTTCTTTTCTTTTTGAATTGTTATTTCGGATTTCAGTCGGGAATTTTCTCTTTGTTGCTGATGATCGTCATTTTGTCAGGAATCCTTCTTATTCTTTTTACGTTGCTTTTTTCCAAAGATGAAGTGAAGTTCCGCAAAATTTTCAACAGTTTCGCGCTCGCCGGGATTTTCGGATCCACCTATATTCTTTTTGCTTCTTTTTACTTTCAAAGTCTTTCTGAATTCTTTCTGCTTTACCTCATGCTGACCGCTAAGGCGATGGATACGGGCGGATATGTTTTCGGGATGATCTCCAATAAACTGATGAAAAGCGGAAATCACAAGATCGCGCCGTCGATCAGCCCGAAAAAATCGTGGGAGGGTTTCTTCGGCGGAATGGCGTTTTCCATCGCCGTAAGTGTGATTTTCTGGCGTTTTCTCGGCAATTTTGCTTGGTATTTTTATCTTGCGGGCGGCGTTTTGCTCGCCTTGTTGAGTTTTGCGGGCGATCTCACCGAATCGGCGTTGAAACGCCGCGCCGGCGTCAAAGATTCCGCTCAGTGGATACCGGGAATGGGCGGAGTTTTCGATGTTTTGGACAGCTTTCTCTACATCGGTCCCGCAGTGGCTTTGATCGCCGCGATCCTCGTTGTTTTTTCTATTATTTAGGAGCAGGTTATGGATAAACTGTTGAAAGTTCTTTCGGAAAATGCGCCGATCGACTTGGCAAAAGTCGCCAAAGCGGCGAAATTGACGGAAAAACAAGTCGCCGCCAAGTTGAAGGAATTGGAAAGATCCGGTCTTTATCACGGTTGCACCGCGATCCTCGATGACGCCGCTTACGACAAGGAACAGGTGCGCGCGCTCATCGAAGTGCGCATCACGCCGCGCCGCGAAGACGGTTTCGATCAGGTGGCGCGCCGCATCGCGAAATTCCCGGAAGTGAGCGATCTCGCATTGGTTTCCGGCTCTTACGATCTTTTGCTGACGGTTCGCGGTTCCAGCCTCCGGGAAGTCGCCAATTTCGTCGCGGCAAAACTGGCGACGATCGACGGCGTACTCTCGACTTCGACGAGTTTTCAGTTGAAAAAATACAAGGAATCGGGGCATATGATGGAGGACGACGAGGAATATGAGCGGCTCAAAGTCTGTCCGTAAAGCGCGCGTCGCGCGGCATATTTCCGCTTTGCCGCCGAGCGGCATCCGCAAATTTTTCGATCTGGTCAGCACGATGGACGAGGTGATCTCCCTCGGCATCGGCGAACCGGATTTCACGACGCCGTGGACGATCCGCGAGAGCGGCATCTATTCGATCGAGCGCGGTCACACGAGTTACACCAGCAACCTCGGTATGCTGCCGTTGCGCCGCGAGATCTGCAATTATCTTGCGCGCGATTACCATCTGGATTATCATCCGGAAAAAGAGTGCATCGTCACCGTCGGCGTCAGCGAAGCGCTCGACATCGCCATCCGCGCGATCACCGAGCCGGGGGACGAGATCATCTACACTTCGCCCTCCTTTGTCAGTTATCCCGCCGAGATCACGATGGCGCACGGAGTTCCCGTGCCGGTCGCGACGAAATGCGAAAACGGTTTCGCTCCCGACGCCGCGGCGATCGAAAAGGCGATCACGCCCAAGACCAAGGCGATCTTAGTCAATTTTCCCTGCAATCCGACCGGGGCGACTTCAAGCGGCAAAGCGTTGAAACAGCTTGCCGACGTCGTCATCCGGCACGATTTATTGCTTATCAGCGACGAAATTTACTCGGAACTTACCTACGACGAAACGCACGTTTCGATCGCGACGCTTCCCGGAATGCGGGAAAGGACGATCTTTCTGCACGGTTTTTCCAAGGCTTTCGCGATGACCGGTTGGCGTATCGGTTACGCCTGCGCTCCCGCCGATCTCATCGACGCGATGAAAAAGATCCATCAGTACGCCATTATGAGCGCGCCGACCGTCGCCCAGGAAGCGGCGTTGGAGGCACTTCAACACGGAAATGAAGCCAAGGAAGCGATGCGCGCAAGTTATCAGGAGCGGCGCGACGTTTTCGTCGGCGGATTGAATGAGATCGGACTTGACTGCGTGATGCCGCACGGCGCGTTTTACGCGTTTCCCTCCATCCGCAAAAGCGGTCTTTCCAGCGAGGAATTCGCCGAAAAACTTCTGGCAAAGGAGCACGTCGCCGTCATCCCCGGCTCGGCTTTCGGTCCCGGCGGCGAGGGTTTCGTGCGTTGCAGTTACGCGACGGGCCTTGAAGAACTTGAAGAAGCGCTCCGGCGCATCGGCCGTTTCGTCGGCAAAGCCGCCAGAAAATGACTCCGCTTGACGCGCTGAAACACTATTTCGGATACGACCGTTTTCTCGATCATCAGCAGGAGATCGTCGAACGCATTCTTTCCGGCGAAGATCTCGGCATCATCATGCCGACCGGCGCCGGCAAATCGCTTTGCTATCAACTTCCGATTTTAATGACCGACGATTACGCGATCGTCGCATCGCCGCTCATCGCGTTGATGCAGGATCAGGTCGATCAGCTGTTGAAGCGGGGGATCCCGGCGGCGTTTGTCAACAGCACTTTGTCGCTCGCCTTGCAGGAGGACGCGATCTCGCGCGCCGACCGCGGCGAAGTGAAACTGCTCTACGTCGCCCCCGAAAGGTTTCAGGCGGCGCACTTCCGCCGTTTCCTCGACCGTCATCCGCCTAAAATGCTCGTCGTCGACGAAGCGCACTGCATCAGCCAGTGGGGACACGATTTCCGCCCCGCCTACCGCAAAATGGGCAAGGTCGCCGACGATTTCCGCATCCCGCAGGTGTGCGCCTTTACCGCGACCGCGACGCCGATCGTCCGCGAGGACATCAGAAAACAGCTTCACCGCGACAATATGAAACTTGTCGTCGCGGGATTCCGCCGCGAAAATCTTTCGTTTCAGGTCAAAAAGTGCCGTACCGAAGCCGATAAATTCGACGCATTGCGCAAATTGCTTGAAACGCCGCAGACGACGATCATCTACGCGGCGACGCGGCAGACGGTCGACAAGATCACCGAAACGCTCGGCATCCTCGGTTATCACGCGGGGATGAGCGACGAAGCGCGCGCCGAAGTCCAGAACCGCTTTATGAGCGATCCGCATCCGGTATTGGCGGCGACCAACGCTTTCGGAATGGGCATCGACCGCCCCGACGTGCGGCAGGTGATCCACTTCCAGTTGCCGGGAAGCCTCGAAGCGCTCTATCAGGAAGCGGGGCGCGCCGGACGCGACGGAAAAAAAGCCGATTGCGTATTGCTTTTTTCTTTCGCCGACCGCTACACCCAGCAGTTTCTGATCGAAATGAATAATCCTCCGCCCGATACGATCCGCAGAGTTTTCGCCGTGATCCGCCGCCTCGCCGCGAAAAAAGAGAGCCGGATTTTGGAGGTCACCGCATCTGAATTGCAATTGCATTTGCCGGAAGTCAAACAGGAGGGGCAAATCTACGCTTCGCTCGGCATTCTCGACCGGCTCGACTTGATCCGCCGTCTGCCGCGGAGCAACCGCATCGAATTGCGCTTTCTCGGCGATCCCGGCCGTCTCGCGGTCGTCCACCAGGCGGAAAGCACCCAGCGGTCGCGCTTTTTGAGCCGCATCGCGCGCCGCTACAACCGCACGCTCCTCGATTTTCAGGAGTACGACTTGGAGGAACTCGCCGTCGCGGCGAATCTGAATGTCGAGCAACTCCGCCGCGTATTGAATGCGCTCAACGGCAACGAGATCGAATTCCGCAACAGTTTCAAGGGTCGGGCGATCGAACTTGTTTCCGATGCGGAAACCGTGCCGCTCGACGATGCCGCGCTCGGCGCGAAACTCGACCGCGAAATGGAAAAACTCGACGATGTCATTTCCTATGCCGAATGTCCGCCGGAACTCTGCCGTCAGGGCGAGTTGATCTCCTATTTTGGAGAAAACGTAAAGGATTGGCGTTGCGGCAGTTGCGACCATTGTCAGCGCGACCTCGACAAAGATCTGCGCGCGCCGACGTCAAGCGAAAGCATCGTTTTACGCAAAATTCTCTGCGCCGCCGGGGAATTCGGCGGCCGCATCGGGGCGGGCAAACTCGCCAAAACGCTTGCCGGCGCAAAAAGCGCGGATATGACGCCTTATTTCCGGCGTTCGGAGTATTACGGGAGCCTCAACTATTTTCAGCAGACGAAAATTCTCGATTACATCCGGATCCTGGAAGAGGGCGGATTGCTGGAACGCATTGATCGCGAGGGATTTCCCTGCATCACGCTTGCCGGCTACGGAGCGACCGCGCTCGGAATGGAAACGTTGCCGAAACTGCCGCTGGGGCAAATCCACGTTTCCGATTTCAAAAAGAGCGCGGCGCGCTCCCGCAAGACGGAAGCATCGCTCGGAGAAAACGCTTCGCTGCTCGACGTTTTGAAAGAGTTGCGGCGCCGCATCGCCGCCGGACGCAAAGTGCCGTTGTACGAAATTTTGAGCAATCACGTTTTGGAGGAACTCGCCGCGCATCGGATCGACGATTTGGAGCGGGCGAAAAAAATCAAAGGAGTCGGCCCGGTCAAGGCGGCGCATGTCCTGCCCGCGTTTCTGAAAGCGGTCGAATTATGGAAAGAAAGGGAAAAATGAAAAAGTTCTGGAAAGTTGTCTCGTGGGTTTTGGGAGTTCTGCTCTTTTTGCTCGTCGTGCTGGCGGCTCTTACGTTGCGCCTGATGCCGGAGGAGAAGCCCGTCGTCATTTCCAACGCGGAAATGTACAACGCGATGAGTGCGGCGGGGAAACTTTCTTCGGCGATGTTCCGCGGGACGCGCGAGCCGGAAAAGACCTTTACCGTTTCCCTCAATCCGGGCGAGACCAAAGCGTTGCTTGCTTCGTTGCGCCACCTCGGCGATCCTTATCTTGAAAATTACGCGACGATCCGGAGCATTGCGACCGAAAAAGACCGGGTCGTCTGCCGCGTCGAAGTCGCCGTCGGCAGTTTTCTGATGACTCCCGTCACCGTCAAAGCCAAAATCGGCATCGCGCAAAGACGCGTGAATGCCAATTTTGACGCGATCTCCGTCGGGTGCCTGCCGCTGCCGCTTGGCTTGATCCAGCAGAAAGTCGATGAAGAATTGGAAAAATTCCTTGCGAGTCCCGAGGGGAAGATCCTGCCGGATTTCGTTTCGCGCGTCGAATTTTTCCCCGACGGTTCGCTGAAAATCGACGCGACGGCGCAGGGCTTCAAACTTCTGCGCGAGCGATTGCTGGAAGCCAACCGCTGAAATTCAGTCGAGCCGGACTTTTTGGACGGAATAATCGCCGTTGGGGTAGACGGCGATTTCAAGCTTGATCGACTTCGCCTTGGCGATCTGTATGCGCAAGTTGGCGGCGTCCGCCGGATTTTCCGCGAAGTAATGCAGCAAAATCGGGACGATATAACGTTTGCCGTCCGGCGTCAGTTTGAGATCGCGCTGGATCAGAAAAGGCGTGTTTGCCGGGATCGCTTTGCGTTCGGCGACGACGGCGGAGCAACGCGCCGTTTCCCCCGACGTTTCAAAGCAGATGTAACCGCTGCCGAGATCGGTCGCATTTTTGCCGGCGGCGATGATTCCCTCATGGACAAAGGTGATCCGGCAGGGATCGTTGTTGTCGTCGACGGGAAAAGGCAACACGACGACCGGCAGCGTGATGGAGTTCCCTTTGGTGTATTTCCGCACCCAGTACTGATGCAGCGGCAACGCCAGAAAAAAGGCGAAACCGATCAGAAAGATCGCGAGCCGGATCCATTGATTACGCTTCATTTTTCGCAAGCCTCCTGTTTTTCCGCTTCGACGGCGGTTGGTTTTTGCTCTTTCCGGTGAATGCGCCAGGCGAAAACGGCATTGGCGACGATGACCGCGATGCCGAAAAGGACAAGTCCCCCGGCGCGGAAGTAAATGTGGAGCGCATCGTTGAAAAGATGGCATCCGACCATCACGGCAAAGATGACGATGCCGCTGTTGAAAAGCATACTGTTGCGGCGGCGGACACCGTCAAGCGAAAGGGCGAATGCGAATAAAATTCCGCACACCGTGACGAATATCCGCATCCAGATCGCGTTGAAATCGTGGTAGAGCGGATAGATCATTCCGAGGACGAGGACGACCGGGATCACCCGTTTCGCATCCCAGCGGCGGCGCGGGAAAACCACCGCGAGGAGCGCGAGAAGTCCGCCTGTCGTCACCCAGTAGTTGAAACGCATTTCGGCGAGTTCGGCGGCGTTGCGCGCCTTGGCGAATATCTGATAAAATTCGTCGCAGGTCGCGGCGGCGGCGAGGAGCGCGGCAAAAAGCCCGAAAGGTACGAGCAACCACGGATTGGCGAGATGCCGCGTGCCTTTTTCATAGATCTCCCAGCCGCCGAAAATAAAGAGCGCGAGCAGCGTGAAAAAGTAAAGCGGCAAATAGTATTCGGCGAAACTTACCGCGCCGAAGATCCCGACCGCCAGCGCCGCGTAGCGCGTCACGACGCAGGCGGGGTCGTTGAAGCGGATGTGGTAGAGGATAAAGGGGACGACGGCGAGCAACAGCAGCATCCGGTAGGTCAGATTGCTCGCTTCGGATTGGGGGATCAGTGCGAAAAGTCCGAGCGAATAAAGCATCGCCAGCGCGGAACTGTTGAAAACGTAGATCAGCGGGATGCTCGCCACGAGGATCGGCAGCGCGAGATCGCAGATCGCCCCGCCGATGTGGTAGACGCTTTGAAAGATCGCGTAAAAGACACCCGCGGCGACCGCGTTGGAGAGCGCGGCGCATTCCGAGAGCGCGCGGTTGTTGGAAATCAGCGCGACGATGCCGAGCGCGAGGCTGAGCGCCAGCGGCACACTGCCGATTGCAAGACGCAGGAAATTATTGAGCATCAGCCAGTTGTAATTGGCGAAAAGTGCCGTCCCCGCGGCGACGAGAAGCGTGCCGACGATCGACGTCATCCACAGAAAATAGGTCGCTTCCCGATGTTTCGGGTTATCGTCGTATCGTGCTTGCAATTTGCTCGCCGCCGTTTCGTCGAGGATCCCTTCGGCGCGCAATTTCGGAAGTTCATTCAAAAGCCATTTTGCTTCATTTGCCATAGTGCAGCCTCCATATCTGAACTAAATATACATACTTTTTGCGGAAAAGTCAAAAAAATCTCCTTCTTTCCGCTTGAAAAAGGACATCCCGCGGCGGTATTGTATATGAGGAGAGGAGAAAAAACGATGAAAAAAACCGGATTGTTTTTGCTTTTTTGCGGAGCGTGCGCGCTCTTTGCCGCCGACAAGGTGCAACTTCAAGTCGATTTCGGTCAACCTGCCGGAAAAATCAAAAAAGAGTTGCACGGCAGCGGTTATATGCCCAATATCAGCGAAATGGGCAATTATCACAAGGGGAACGCGCAATTCCGGAAGTTGCATTTCTCGATGTCGCGCACGCACGATCAGGTACTTTTCAATCCCGGCGAGCGCGTGGTGGATACGGTCTGCGTTTTCCCGCTGGAAAAACTGGATCCGGCGGATCCCACCAATTACTGCTTCAAGCCGACGGACTTTCTTTTGAGCAATCTCGTTTCGTGCGGCACGCTTCCTTATTACCGGCTCGGCGTCAGCACCGAAAACACCCCCGACGATCACCATTTCAACTCGGAAATGCCCAAGGACGCCGTCCATTACGCGAAAATTCTCGCCGGCATCATCCGTCACTACAACTACGGCTGGGCGGACGGCTTCAAAATGGGCATCCCCTACTGGGAGATCTGGAATGAGCCGGACATCGGCTGCAAGATGTGGAAAGGCGATATGGCGCAGTTCAACCGCTTTTTCGTCACCGTTTTGAAGTATCTGAAACAGGAGTTCCCTGATGAAAAGATCGGCGGCCCCGGCTATCAGAAACTTTGCGGAGTTCCGCTGGGCGAAAAAAATCTGCGCGATCTCCTCGCGCTGTGCAAAGAGGAAAACGTCAAACCGGACTTCATCTCGTTTCACTTCTACGGCTACGACGTCTACGGCTACCTCGCTTATCTTGACCGCATCCGCGCGATTTTGGACGAATGCGGCTTCAAAGATACGGAAATGCACCTCAACGAGTGGCATTACAATTTCGACTGGGCGTGGCGCACGTGGGATGACGTGCGCGGCGGCGGCGGGATCGACTCGGCGGCATTCAACGTCGCGATGTTTGCCGGATTCCACGACAAACCGCTGGACGTCGCCTGCTACTACGGTGCGGGGCAGTGCAACACGTGGAATTACTGGGGGCTTTTTGACCGCTTCCACAACGTCAACCGCAATTACCGCTCGATGGAAATGATCGGGGCTTTGGTCGCGGGTTATCCGCACCGCATCCAGACTTGCGTCGCCGGGATGCCGACGCCCGCCGCGCCCGAATTCAAGTCGGTGTCGATGATCGCGGGAAAGAACGACGCCGGAAACGGTGCGTGTCTGCTCGTTTCGGACTTCCGCGAGGAGGCGATGCAGTGGGCGGTCGATCTGAAAAATCTGCCTGCCGGTGCCCGGACGACGGTCGTGCGCTTCGATCATAACACAAAAGAAGCGGTCGCTGTCGCGCCGGAAGTCGTTGACGGCAAACTTGTTTTGCGTAAGGACATCCCCGGTTCGTGCATCTGGATGGCGACCTTTGACTGGAAATAAAAAGGGTTTTTCCGCGATGAAAAAAATAAACGCGTTTCGATCCTTTTATCTGGATACGCCGCTCGTCCCGGGACGCTGTTTCGACGTCTTTTCCCCCGCTGAAATCACCTGCGACACCGCGCTTTTTTTCGTTCACGGCGGCGGCTGGAAAGCCGGCGGCAGAGGGGAATATCACACAATTATGGAAGTCCTCAACGACCGCGGCATCCTTTGCGCCTCGACCGATTACCGGCTGACGGGCGTCACGGCGTTGGATCAACTTGCCGACATCTGCGAGAGTTTCGACCGTTTCGTCACGTTTCTGAAAGAAAACCGCCGTCCGCTTAAAATCGCCGTTTTCGGGACTTCGGCGGGGGCGCATCTGGCGTCGTTGCTGCTTTGCGGCGGAGCGTCCATTTGCGGCAATGCCGTCGAGTTGCAGAATGAATGGATTTCTCCCGTTTGCGGGATCTTGCAGGCGACGCCCGTTGAATTCACGCCGTGGGAAGACATTTTCCCGTGGATATGGCAGGATATGCAAAGCATTGCGGGCGTGCCTTATGCGGCAGATCCCGGCGTTTACGAGAAACTTTCGCTTCGCAATTATCTTGGCAAGGAAAACCCCGTTCTCTTTTTCGCCGAAGCGCAAAATGAGCATATTTTCCCGTCGGAAAAGACGTGGGAGATCGTCGAAAAACACCGCGCGTGGGGGATTTCGTCACGGTGGAAACGCTACCGCAACGTCGAACACGGATTTTTCTACGCGCTCGACCGCTGGCAACAGCGGGAAATGCTCGACGACATCGTTTCTTTCATCCGGACGGGCGACGTGACCGACTCCGGCAAAAACGAGATCCGGTGACACTTTGCACCGCGATCGGGGCATTACGAAAGGGAAAAATATGAATTTTGAGGTGGGGACGCTCTTTCACGGCATCAAACTGTTGCGGTATTGCGGCGGCGGTGCGTATGGCGAAGTTTACTACGGTGAGGATATTTCCGGCAAACGGCTCGCCGTCAAGATCGTTTTCAAGGAGAAACTCGGCGACGCCTGGCAGCGGGAATTGAAAGGCGTCGTCAATTACCGCCGTATCACCGAAAACGCGCCGGAACTTCTGCAACTCTTTCACGTGGAAGAAGATGCCGATGTCTTTTTTTATACGATGGAAGCCGCCGATTCGGCGACGGACGACGTTTACACCCCCGACACGCTTGCCCGGAGATTGCAGAAAGGACCTCTGCCGCAAGGGGAAATTTTTCGTATCCTTTCCGCGATCTTTGCCGGGATCAGGTGCATCCACAAAGCCGGTTTCGCTCACCGCGACATCAAGCCCGACAACATCCTTTTCGTCAAAGGCGTGCCGAAACTCGGCGATATCGGATTGCTCTCGTCGCTCGACGCGACGTTGACGCAGATCGCCGGGACGATGGATTTCCTGCCGCCCGAAATGCGGGCGGCGGACGGGGATGAATTTGTCCGCCGCATTTCGCATCCGCGCAACGATCTTTACGCTTTCGGCAAAGTGGTCTACTGCGCCGCGACCGGCAACGGGCCCCAGGAGTGGCCGACGGTTCCCGCGGGGCAGAAACTCTCTCTGCCGCTGAAATTTTTTCTGCGCTTTTCGTTTCAACTCTGCGCCAAAGATCCTTTGAAACGCCTCGACGACATCCGCGCCGCGGAAGCGGAATTGAATGAGATCGAGCGCAAACTTCTTTACGGCGAGACTTGGCGCGATAAACTTCGCTATATCACACGCCGGACGGGCGTTGCGGCGCGGGGAAATTTCCTCCATACCGCAAAGTGGCTTGTCCGCCATTGGCTGATCGTGTCGCTCGTTTTGCTGACGGCGGGGGCGGCGGTGTGGTATTTCTGGCCGGAGCCGCCCTTTGACATCGCCAAAGTGCCCTTTAAGACCTACCGCAACGACGAAGTCGGCTTTACGATGGATCTGCCGCTGGACTGGGAAGAGCTCACTTATGCGACGGCGCAGAAAACAATCAAGGAAGCTATTGACGAGGAGGGCGATAAACTGCCGGAAATCGAAAGAAAACGGCTGCAATTTCTGGATGAGTTGCTCCGCTTCGGCGGTACGTACATTGTCTGCGACTACGATAACACTTTTCCGGACAACATCACCATTCAGACGCTTCCGATCAAAGGGGAAGAATATCAAAATGTCTCCGATGACGAATTGCGTTTTTCGGCACAGCAGCTTTTCCGCGGCGACCTTGAATACAAAACGCAGATCTACGATTTCAAGCGCACCGAGTTTGCAGGAGTTCCCTGCATTTACATCGACCTCTCTCATCAGCCTGGGGTGATCCGGACGAATAATTACCTCTTTCTTTTCCGGGATCGCGTCATGTCGATCGCGTTGACCTGCAAGGATGCGACCTATCAACAGCGCAAAGCGCAGTTTTCCTCGGTGCTTTCCACGCTGAAATTCGATAAAAAAGCGTTGGAACTGTCAGAAAGTCTGAAAACGAGGAAGTAAGATAGTGTTGCGAAAAAAATCGGAGCACTTATGGCATTTACGACAAGCAAATCTCTTTTGGCGCGGGTGCGCGGCGGCGATGAAATTTCCTGGGGGGAATTTTACGCCGCTTATAGACCGCTGATTTTGCTGTGCGGCGGCGACTGCGGACTCGGCGAGGACGAAAAGGAAGAACTCGTCCAGCAGGTGATGGCGGAAATTTTTCAGAAGGACATCGTCGGCAAATACGATCCCGATCACGTGCCGGAAAACATTTCGTTTCAATACGATCCGAAAAGGGGGCGTTTCCGCCACTTTTTGCGCAAGATCATCCGCAATCACGCGATCAAGATCTACCGCAAGCGCAAGGCGTGCGTTTCGCTCGACGACGAAGAGCATCCGGTCGATCTGCCGACAGAAGACAGATGGGACGGCATCTGGGAAACGCAATGGCAGAAACACGTGATGAATATGGCGCTCGTCGAGTTGAAAAATCACGTTCAGCCGGAAACCTATCTCGCCTTTGAGATGTACGCGATCCAGGATCGCGGGGTGAGAGAGGTTTCGGAATTTCTCAATATGTCGGTCTCGTCGATCTATACGGCAAAAAGCCGCTGCATCGCCGCATTGAAGGAAATCATCGCCAATTTGGAGGAAAAATAAAATGGCTCACTATACCGCGGAAGAGCTGGAAACCTACCGACACGGAGAAATGTCGGTATTGGGCCGCATCGCCTGCACGGAACACCTTAAAAAATGTCCGAAATGCGCGAAACTTCTGAAACAGTTGGAGTCGGACGATCTTTTTCTCACTACCTTGCGCATCAGCGTCAGCAGTTACGCCCAATTCGCCGCCGCGCAACACCAATCCACGAGCATATAGCAGGTAAGCAAGGCCCCCGTTGTTATGGGTGCAAGAGGGCCGCTCACGCCGCGCCCTCTTGACTCCCAACGCGCCCGCCACAGGCGGGATCTGTACCCTGCCGCAGATATTTGCGGATTTTGCGTTTTGCCCGCACTCTAAACGAATGTCCCCGCAAATCTCCGCGGTCGTCTATATTTGTTACTGCAAATAAACCTGCGTCCCACGCGGGCTAATACTTCGCGCTTTCGCGCGCCGTCCGCCCGACTGCCCGATGATCGACACTCCCCACGCCGATGTTTGTCTCGCGGACGCTCCCCGCGAAAATTGCGGGGCGATGGGAATGTTGAGAGTTGTGGGAATTGTGGGATTTGTGAGATAAGACAAACCTGCGAAGTCTGACACAAAACGCAAGTTGCAACTCTTACGTCAGAGATTGCAGGCGAGAGCGTACTGTCCCAAATCTCCCACGACTCCCAATCCTCACAAAAATCCCACCGTATCGCGTCGGTTTTGTCCGTAAAAGTCCGTTGAGGATGACAACGCAGTTGCCTTGCCGCTTGCTTTTTTTGTATTTTTTTCAAAAAAGTGTAAGAAACGGAAAAAAGCGGGAAGTAAGTTAGAGGAGCAACCCCACGGAAAGGAGGAGAAAAAATAGTGGAATTGCCGTGATCGGCACGCGATTTTTCTGCGTTATGAAAGATTTTTGATCAAAAACAAACAAAAAATGTGCGCTCGGCGCACGGGAGAAAAAAATGAAAAAACTGTTTCTCGCTGTTATTTTCGCCACCACCGTCATCGGCGGAGTTCAAGCCGTCAATCTGATGCAACATTATGACCATCAGCACAATCTTGAAACGGGCAATATGCGTTGCGGTTTTTGCAATGGTTCAGGGTTTAGTGGACAGTTCAATTGTTCTTATTGCCGCGGTACCGGCCGTAACAGCGCTTACTGATCGCTGATACCTTCGCCTTTATGCATCGCTTCCTTTTGCTGATTTTCTTTATCGGGATTTTTCCTTTTGCCGGCAGAGGAAGCGATGTTTCTTTTTCCGATGTTTTCCGGTACTTCGCCGATAACGTCTACACCTTCGACGCCGACGGAAATCCCGTAAAAACCCCGGATGTACCGCAAAAATCAGAATTTCCCAAGCCGGAAATATCTTTTCAGATCACCGCCGACGGATGCTACCGGATCAATGACCTTGCGGGAAATCATCTGCAAGGTCTGCCGGGAGAAAAGGTTTTCCCCTGTGCCGTCCTCTCCGGCAAAAAATATCTTCTTTCCGAAGCGGGATATCCGTTTTTGACGCTCGTACAATGGGATCCCGCCGCCGGAAATGTTTTTCCCGTCGGCAAAATTCACGATTCCGACGTGCTGCAAGTGATTTACGATCGTCATAAGATCATCGGGATCCTGTATTTTGACCGCAGTTATGAATTTTTTGATCCGCAGTATCAAACATTGCATCGGCAAATTCTCGACCGTTATCCCCGCTCGTGTCCCCTTTGGCGGCAGGAGTCTCCTCTCCGGCAGGGGGAATGGCTCGTTGAAGTGTTATTGCCCGACCGCCCCGCCGTCTGGCTGACGGCTGATGTCGGAAGTCAGACGTGGGAAACCGTTTCCACGCTCTCTCCGCCTTTGCCGGAGTGCGGTGAAAAAAAGTGGATCACGTTTCCCGCCCGCGACGGCATGGAGTTGACTGCCGTCCTCTCTTATCCCTCATCGCGTTTCGGAAAAAAATCTTTGCCGCTTGTCGTTTTTCCTCACGGTGGCCCCGGAAGTGTGGAACTGCCCTTTTTTGATCCGCGCGTGGCTTTTTTGAATGCGCACGGATTTTTGGTTCTGCAACCCAATTACCGCGGTTCTTCCGGTCGGGGCAAGGCGTTCCGGCTTCAAGGGTGGAAGCCGGAGGGGATCCGCGCCGCTTTGGAGGATATCGCCCGGGGCGCAAAGCATTTGACCGACGCCGGCATCGCCGATCCCCGCCGCGTTGTGATCCTCGGAGGATCGTGGGGCGGCTATTGTACGTTGGCTTCGCTTTGCTTTTACCCCGAATTGTACCGATGCGGCATTTGTCTTTTCGGAGCGTCCGATCTGCCGGAAATGTTGCGCTCGTTTCCGAAAAAATCTCACGCCGATGCCGCGCTTGACCGTTTGCAATACGGCGACACCCGCGAGGCGGACGCCGAAAAGGCGTTGCGCGACATCAGTCCCCTTTTTCTCGCGAAAAAGATCACGGCGCCGATATTTCTGGTCCATTATCAACAGGATCAGGTGATCGAATTTTCCCAGTCGGAAAATTTTCACCGCAAAATGAAAAGTCTCGGCAAGGACATCGAATTTCTTTCCGGCGACGGCGAACACGGATTTCAGCCGCCCGAAAAAGAGGCGGAGATCTATCAGAAGATCGTCGACTTTATCCAACGCTCCTTTCCCCGATGATCCCGTATCGTCGCGGGGAGTGTCGATCATCGGGCAGTCGGGCGGGCGGAGCGCGAAAGCGCGTAGCATTAGCCCGCGTGGGACGCAGGTTTATTTGCAGTAACAAATATAGACGACCGCAGAGATTTGCGGGGACATTCGTTTGGAGCGCGGACAAAACGCAAATTCCGCAAATATCTGCGGCAAGGTACAGATCCCGCCTGTGGCGGGCGCGTTGGGAGTCAAGAGGGCGCGGCGTGAGCGGCCCTCTTGCTCCGATCCCGTTGGTCTCCTCTCCGACCTACGGGATCAGATTAAACGCCGTCGCTTTTTCCGGGGAATCGTTCAACGCGGCGCGGAAAGGGGACGCCTTGATGCCGTCGAGGCTTTGGAGCCCCGTTTCGCGCGGATTGCCCGCCCACGCATACCAGAGGAAAACGGGGCGTGAAACATCGGGGGCGGAAACGCGGATGATATTTTCGGCGATCACTTCGGCGTGTGCGATAAAAGCCTTGCCGTCCTTGCCGGCGACGGCGAAGCCGGGGATCGGCGTGCCGATCGCGGGAAGTTTTCCGCCCGTAAAAGAGACTTCGAGCGCGTCATTTTGAAGCGTCATTTTTTCAAAAGCGGGACCGGATGGCGGCGTTTCGCCGCGGAGACGGGCGAGCGCGCAACGCGCGGCGGCTTCGGCGACGGCTTTTTTGTTGCGGGGATGCAATTCCACGACGTCGCCATACCCCAACGTGACGATGCAGTCGGCGAAAGGATCTTCCTGCGCCACGCGGTTTTGCGCTTCGCGGATCAAAGTCCATTGATTAAAGGGGGCGAAATAGTGAGGGTTGTGGTAATCCGGCAACTGGATGATGAAAAATTCGAGTTCCGGATCGCCGAGGGTGCGACGCCAGTCATTCAGCATCGCGCGCAGCAGAGTTTCATAGTGCTTTGCCATACAAATGGCATTGGCTTCGCCCTGATACCAGAGGACGCCCCGCATCGGGATCCCTGCAAGCGGATAGATCATATTGTCGTAAAGCATATGCAGCGACTGGGGCGCGCCCGCGCCCAACGTGCGCATAAAAGTCATTCCGATCGTGCCGGCATCCAGCGTTTCGCGGTAACGCCACTCGCCCGCAAGCGGGATCTTTTCCGCCTGCGGCGCGGCTTTGCGGACAAGGTACATTTCTTCTGCGGGGCCGACAACGCCGCCGTCGGTGCAGATGCTCGCCATCGAACCCGCCTGGATCGTGATCTGATTGCTTCCGGCTTTGACCAGCGCGGCGGGGACGGGATAAACGCGGCGGGTCGCCCAGTAGTCCCACAAGCAGGAATTGCCCATCCCGCCGACAAAAGTGCCGTTGAAATAGACTTTGTCGGACTTGTCGATCGCGCCGAGATGAAGTTCCAATTCCTGATTTGCCCACGCTTGCGGGATATCGACCGTGCGGCGGAACCAGAAAATCCCGGCGTGATTGTGCCCTGCCTCCGTCCAACTGTCGGGCAGAAGCATTTTGTCCCAGTCGCCGTCGTCGAAGTTTTCCTTTGCCCAACCCGCCTCGAATTTGCCGTCGTCGGGGACTTCGGGGAAAAGTTTTTGCAGTCCCTGATTGATCTTGTCGTTGAGATCGGGGAGTTTGCCGTTGCTTGCCGTCCAACCGAACGAAACGGCCTTTTCGTAATCGAGCAATTCCTGACGGTATGCCGGATGCCCGAGCAGCGTTTCGCGGCTGACCCAACTTTCCAGATTGATGCCGCCTAAACTCGCGTCGATGATCCCGACCGGAATGCCGGCGCCCTTGGCGACGGCGTTGCCGAAAAAGAATCCGCAGCCGGAAAGCATCGCGACGTCCTGACGTGAAATTTTCCGCCATTCACCGCGGAGCGTATGCTGTTTGCCGTAGTAACTTTTGGGCGGTATCTTGAAATACCGCAACGCGGCGAAATCCGCGTCGCTCGCCGCTTCCGCTCCGGGCTGGGAATCCGCGAGCGAAAACTGGATATTGGATTGCCCCGCAACGAGATAGACCTCGCCGACGGAAACGTCGTCAAGACAAATTTCGTTTTTGCCGTTGGTCACGCGGAGCCGCTGATCCCGCGCCGCCGGCATCGGCGGCAGATTGACGGTGAAACGCCCGTCGGGCGCGGCGACCGCACGCGCTGTCACGCCGCAGAAATCGACTTCGACGACCGTATCCGGCGCGGCATATCCGGAAACCGGAATGACCGCGTCGCGTTCCAATACCGCGTGCGAGCAGAAATACCCGTCCAGACGAAGCGGCGCATCCGCGGATATCGCCGCCGTCGCCGAGGGTTGTTCGACATTATGATCCAAAGCAAGCATAAAAATCTCCCGATAATTTGCAACATTTGTTTGAAATATAGCATATCTCCGGTAGTAAATCAAACGGAGTCGGGTACGGATACCGGAATTCTTTGCCGATTGGGCACAAGGGGGCGCTCACGCCGCGCCCTCTTGACTCCCCAAGCGCCCGCCAGAGGCGGGATCTGTACCTGCCGCAGATATTTGCGGATTTTTCTTGCACTTTTTTGAAAAAATACAAAAAAGCAAGCGGCAATTTTTTCCAAATTGGAAAAATTGCCGCTTGCCGAAAAAAACGTTTCGGTCAACCGCGCTTCGCGTTTCGGATCGCACAGATTCCCGACAGTATGACAAAAATCATCGGCAATACTGCAACGCAACCATAAGCGCAACTAAAGATTTTAATCACAGAGAGCAAAAGGATATCGGAGATAATAAACCACGCACCTCTGCATATTATCGTTGGTCGCCAACAAACGCTTGGTTAAGTTGAGAATGCAAAATAAAAAACATCACAACGTTAAAAATCAGTCCCACAATAGGAATGCCGGTTAGAAACATTGAAATACAATACATCATGGCATATGATTCATTCACCGCGTTGGCATTGGCTTGGTTAATCTTGCGAACAAGCTTCCCATAGCAAACAAAAATCCAATAAAGGTTAAAAAAGGGAATAAAATTAAAGCCCGCCATTTGTCCGGAAGTATATCCTTTTTCCGGTCCCACATAACGCCAATAGCACTCCAGCAGTTGGTAAAGATAAATGCAAAAAAACACCACCGCGACAGCAGTAAATATAAGCGGAACCCCAAAATATGCAAAGGGCAAACTAGCAAGCCCTAGAATAGCCCAAAGCTTTAAATTCGCCCATAACTTCGACATTTTGTCTTTAAGCGACAAATCGGAAACAGGAAGCGCACACCCGCCCTGCAGAGGAACGCTTTTCTCAATCCTTCCCCCTCGGAGATCGATAATGTCAAGCGGCGGCAATGAAGCGTGGCAAAATTTGCACACTTTTGCTTCAAATTTAACAGTTTCTCCGCAACAGGGGCATATTCTATCTTTGGCTGGTTGTACCAGCAGAAGTTCCCCACAGGCGGGACACGTCATTTTTTTTCCTAAATTTTCGGGAGTAAATTTTATGAAAGAACCACATTCTTCACACATCACGACAAGTTGTGATAACGAGTTGTTGCAAAAACGGCACATAGTTGCAGCTCTTTTAATGATTTTTCCACAAAACGGACAAATTTTTGTGTCTGAAGTGGACGAAGTATCGCACTGTGAAAACGAGCCTTCCGAGTCGTTCCGGGTCTCGTTTGCTTTTCGAATAGGCACCTCGGCATCAAACGCACATCCGCATTCACACTCATAGCGACCGGATTTCTCAATTTCGTATTGAGTTCCACACTTTGGACAGGAAACGACCATACTTTCTCCTTCCTATGTTATAATTTTTTGCCACCTGCGGCAAAAGCCCAAACAGATCGCTGTTATCTTTTTTATCCGACTTATCAATTTTGAAAAAATCTTACACTTTTTTTGAAAAAAATACGAAATCCGATGCAGGATTTCGCGGCGCGTAAGAGAATAATGATTGATTTTCCAAGGGGGCGCGGAAACCTGCCGCGCGGGAGAGGGGCATAAAAAAGCCGAACGCTCCCACGCATTGCGCGAGAGGTCCGACCAAGAACCGGCTACGACATGCATAGAAGCGCCCGGCAAGACGTAGACACAACGCCTCACCGGATACATTTCACCTGAAATCGTAGCAAATACTTTTTGAACTTGGTCGGTTTCTCGCGCATTTGCTGAAATATATCGGTTTTCAAACAACAAATGAAATCATTCCTGCAATCGAGAATGCTCATTACAATAAAATATAACTCCGGTGTACAAAAAAAGCAAGCGGCAGTGCAACTGCGTTGTGATCCTTGACGGACTTTTACGGACAAAACCGACATTAACGGACAAAACGGACGTGATACGGTGGGATTTTTGTGAGGATTGGGAGTCGTGGGAGATTTGGGACAGTACGCTCTCGCCTGCAATCTCTGACGTAAGAGTTGCAACTTGCGTTTTGTGTCAGACTTCGCAGGTTTGTCTTATCTCACAAATCCCACAATTCCCACAACTCTCAACATTCCCATCGCCTCGCAATTTTCGCGGAGAGCGTCCGCGAGACGAACATTGGCGTTGGGAGTGTCGTCCATCGGGCAGTCGGACGGGCGGAGCGGCAGAGCGAAGCATTAGCCCGCGTGGGACGCAGGTCGGTTTGCAGTAACAAACAGACGAGCCCGCGGAGATTTGCGGGGACATTCGTTTAGAGGGCGGACAAAGCGTAAATTCCGCAAATATCTGCGGCAGGGTACAGATCCCGCCTGTGGCGGGCGCGTTGGGAGTCAAGAGGGCGCGGCGTGAGCGGCCCTCTTGCTCCCATTCGCTTTTATTTCTTCAAAACCTCTTTGACGGCTTTCCAGGAAAGTTTGGGCAAGCGGTATTCGTTGACGAGGCCTTTGTTGTTGAAGCCGCGGGGGGTGCCCAACATACTGCGGGTGGTGTGACAGGTGCGGGTGTCGCAATACTGCCACAGGGAAATGCCGGAGTAGTCGTCGCGCTGTAAAATTTCCCGGATGGCGGTCGTGTCGTATTCGGATTGATACTCCTCCGACCAGCGGTAGCCGCTGTGATCGCCGTAGAGGGCGGCGCATCCGATCTCGCTGATGATCAAGGGCTTATCGGGGAAGATGTCCGACAGTGCCTGCAAACGTCTGCCGATGGCGGAAAAATCTGCGGTCGTGCGGTTGTCGTCATACCAGTCGGGATAAGTGTTGATGGAAACGACGTCCATATCGGCGATGCACTTGTCAAGCTGATTTTTGTAAGTGGCAAAAGTTACCGGACGGCTGTCGTCGAGTTGATGGAGCACGTCGCGCAGTTTCCAGACGAGGGGGCGGGCGGTCTCGAAATCGCTCTGACACTCGTTGAGGAAGCCCCAGAGGATGACCGAGGGGTGGTTGAAACTTTTGCGCACCATTTTGCGGCACTGCTCTTCCTGCCGGGCGGCGAAAAGGGGATCGGTGAGGCTTTCGAGCCGGTTGCCCCAGCCGAGAGCCTCTTCCCAGACGAGCAGGCCGAGGCGGTCGGCGATATCGAGCATCACTTCCTTTTGCGGATAGTGGCTGCCGCGGATGAAGTTGAAGCCCTGCCGCTTGATCGCGAGCAAGTCGTTCCAAATCAACGACTCCGGCGTTGCCGCGCCGAATTCCGGATGTGCCTCGTGGCGGTTGACACCGACAAGTTTCAGCGGCTTGCCGTTGAGCAACAGACGCCGTCCCCGCCAGTCGAGAAAACGGATGCCGAAAGACGCTTTTCTGCCGTTGACTTCCACGGTGTGCAAATGGGGGGAATCGGGCGACCAGTATTTCCAGTCGGGGACGGCGAGCGTCAGGACATCGCTCCACGAATAACGCTTTGCCGGTTTCCCGTCAAAAGAAATTTCGATTTTGGCGGGGGCGGGGGAAACCGCGTGAAGCGCGATGCGCACGCTCCCCGGTTTTGGGGCGAGCGGCGTCACTTGGACGCGGTCGATCATTCCCGGCGTAAGCCTTTCGATCGTAACGACATCGTAAATGCCGTTGTAGCCGTAGAAATCATAATAGGGACGAAAGACCGACGACGGGGAATCGTCCTTGAAATTGTCGGTGACGATCAAAAGCGTATGCTCTTTTTCCTCGCCCGCGTCGAAATCGTATTCTTCGCGGGTGTAGGCAAGACAACTTTCTCCCACTTCGCGGTCATCCCAGAAAACGCGCACGTGGAGACCGCCCGTCACGCGCAGACGGACAAAGCCGCCGATTTTCACTTTTTTGCGGAAAGCGGCATAGCCCTCGCGTCCGAAATTCTGCGCCAGCGCGTCCGCGCAGGCGGGGACGGTCACGACCGCATCGCAGACGGGGATCTTTTTCGTTTCGGAGTAGCCGAAATCCCACAATCCCGTCAGTTGGATTTCTTGTATCTCTTTCATTTGCATAAAATTACACCTCTTTTTGTCTCCAAATCCCGATGAATCCCAAAGCGACAAAGGGAAGTCCGAGCAGGACGAAAAGCCGATAGCGCGCGATTGAAATTTCGGGGCCGAGGATCCAGTCGCAGCCTTTCCACAAAAGCATGGTGAGTCCCATTACGATGACTCCGGTCAGAATGCCGTTGATGAGCGATTGCAGTGTCGCGGCGGAGGGCTGATGCTCGACGGGAACGCATTTGAGGAAGTACTGCCCCTGACAGATGCCGCAGCACATCGAGCAGCAGCTCGTCAGGAAAAAGAGGATCACGACGGTGAGCCAGTGAAATTCTCCCGGCACGAGCTGCCAGAAAAGGATGAGCAGGAAATTGAAACTGTACCCGACGATCAATCCTTTGCGGGGACCGATCTTGTCGCCGAGCCACGCGGCGGGGCGCGCCAGCGCGACGCTCAGCAGACTGCCGAGGAAGTTGATCGCCAGCGCCATGCTGTCGGAGATCTGGAATCCGCGTTTCAAAACGAGCATATTGATGGAAAAAGTCAGCGCCATCGCGACCGCGAAGCAGATCTGCGCCGTCACCATCCGGCGGAAAGCGGAACTTTTCAGACACACCCACCCGTCGGTGATCAGCGGTTTCTTCGCCGCTTCGCGGATGGATTCGCTCTCATCGACACAGCGCATGCAGATCGCGGAAAGGATGCCGCACACCGCACCGAAAAGGACGATGGCAAACAGCGCCCAGATCGCCGTCGTGTTGCCGAAACGCTCCACACGGTGCAACAGCAAGGTCAGCGCGATGATGACAAATGCCGTGACGATGTTGTGGGACATCGAGGCGAAAGCGAGAAGTTTGCCGCGTTCGTTTTCGTGCGTGATGTTGCCGACCAGCGTATTGGTCATCACGCCGCCGGCGGAACGGCACGCGCAAAAAAGGAATCCGCCCGTGAGGAAGAAAGCGATGGCAATATAAAGATGCCCGAAAAATCCCCAAATCGCGCAACTGCCCATCATAATGGAGGCGAGATTGCGCCACAGCCAGAAATTGGACTGCGTCCGGGCGGCACCCCAATGCTGCGCGGCGATCTTGCCGAGCGGGATCCAGATGCAGCCGAAACTGAAAAACGCGCCGAAAGTGGTGAAAACGACATCGGGGAAACCGAGCCGGTTGCCGAGCAGTGTCATCACCATATCGCCGACGCACATATAGCCCAGGCCGTTGAGGAGATTGAAGCCGATGAAAAAGCGTTGACTTTTTTTCATCTGCGCATCCGTCAAAGCGGGATAAATCATATTCTAATTTCCTGTCTTTTTGTATCTTTTCTTACGATACATCGCATCCGGAGAAAAACAAGAATCATCTTGTTTTTTATCGTTCGATCTTGCGATTTTACATTGGAAACCGGTTTCCCGGTAACCGCCGACGATTATAGTATACCACCTTGAAACAACAAAAGCAATTGTATTTTTGTAACAAGTATGTGGAAAAATGTTGCATCGCAGAGGGGAGTTATGAGAGATGAGAGATGAGAGAAACCACGCCAATGTTTGTCTCGCGGACGCCGCCGCGAAATTTACGGGGCGATGGGAAAGGTGAGAGTTGTGGGATTTGTGGGATAAAGCAATCCTGCGAGGTGCACAACTCTGCGGTAATGGGTGCGATAAAGGGCGTATTGTCCCACATCTCTCACAAATCTCACTCCTCCCCCCATCCCACTTACTCACGCTTCTTTCGCGCCTGTGGTGCGGCGCATTGATCTGCGAGGGACTCTCTCATCTCTCATAACTCATAACTCCCCCTTGCATTTTTCCGCCGTTTATGATATATTTACCGAAAATCGCAAAAAACGCAAGGGGATAGACGGATGAATAAACAATGGCTTTCCGCCGCGTCGGCGGCGTTGTTGCTCGGCGTTGCCGGGTATGAAGTAAAATCGATTCAGCCGACGAAGGAAAATTCGTCGTTTCTTGCTGATATCCTGCATGCGAATATAGAGCCGACGAAGAAAAATTCTCCGCTTCTCGCCGATCCCGGCGCGAAAAAGATGAAACTTGTCAGCATCGTCAATTTTTATCCCGACGACATTCCCTTTATGGTCGAAGACGCCAAGCGCGCTTATGCCGCGACTTCGGTCAATCATCCCGCATATTTGTTTATGATCTATCCGAGCCGTCGCCTCGAAAAGACGGAGGAGGATGCCAGGGCTTTCGGCAAATTGCAGAAGGGATTGAAAGATTCCGGCGTCAAACCCGGCATCCTCATCACGACTTCGGTCGGTCAGGGGTGGAAAACCTGTCTTAAAGTACTCTATGAACCGATGGAGTATGCTGTCAATCAATTGGGTGAACTCAATTACCGGATGTGTCTGCGCGACCCGAAATTCCGCAAACACATCCACGACGCGATCGTGATCTTTGCGAAACAGCACCCCGCTTTCTTTCTGATGGACGACGATTTCCGGCAGGTCAACAACAGTGTCTACGGCGCGGAGTGTTTCTGCAAGTCGCATATGAAAATCTACAATGAAAGGATGCCGCGCAAATTCGCCAACGACCGCGAATTGGTTTCCTATCTCGAAAAAGCCCCGGCGGACGATCCCTGCGTCAAAGTTTTTGAAGCCGTGCGGCGCGAAACGCTGCTTTCCCACGCGAAACTCATCCGCGACGCGATCGACGAGGTCGATCCCTCGATTCCGTGCGGTTACTGCTCCGGCGGCGCGGAAAACATCATGGCGGGCGACATCGCCCGCGCGCTCGCCGGCAAAAACGAATCCTTCTTGCGCATCCACAATGCGAATTTTCAGGAACTTGAACCCCAGCAGTTCAATATCGTGATGTACCGCGGCGCCTACGCCGCCAAAATGGCGGGCAAGGTCGATTACATTCTCGACGAATCCGATACGCTCAACCGCCATCGTTTTTCCAAGAGCGCGGTCAGTATGCACAGTCACATCACGGGCGGCATCCTCTACGGGATGAGCGGCGCGAAACTCTGGCTTTCCAATCTGCTCAACAAGGATGTTCAGGAATCCAACCGCGAATACGAGGACATCGTCAAAAAGCATCACACCTTTTACGACGCGCTTCTCGCTGAAATGGCGCACGTCAACTGGCAGGGACCGACGACGCCGATCATCAACGAAAGGGATCGTTTCAATGCGACGCACACTTCGAGCGGCGTCGGTTTCGTGATGGATATGCAGGTGCTCCAACTCAACCGTTACGGTATTCCCGCGCAGTATGATTTCATCGGCGGAAACCGCGTTTATCTTGTCAACCGCCAGATCGCCAAGGCGATGACCGATCAGGAATTGAAAACCGTGTTGAGCGGCAAGGCGGTCGTCGACGGACACGCCGCGTTGGAGATCGCCCGGCGCGGCATGGCGGATTACCTCGGCTGTACGCCCAAAGTCGAGGAGATCTATCCGCATTTTGAACAGGAGTGCCGCGACGAAAAGCACCGTATTTACTTTGAATCCGACGGGAGCGTGCCCAATTTGACGGAAGTTTCCCCCGATGCGGAAATATGGACGCGGATCATCCCCGGCGAAGGCGCGGAAAACAAAGGCGCGAAACTCGGCCCCGGTATGATCGTCTATAAAAATCCCTACGGCGGCACGGTCGTCACCCGCGCGATGGCGGTCGGCATTTCGCGCGTCAACGACGAATGGCCGGAACTCAAACGCCTGTATGTCAGGATGTTCCGCCGTCTTGACCCCGCACTTGTGCCTTTCTATATCGGAGAGGATCAGCCGGTGCATTTCCGTTGCGGCAAACACGATCGCGGAGGATATTTGCTCGCGCTCGTCAATTTAAGTTTCGACGCGATGACGGAGATCGACTTACGCACAACTGAAAAAGTTTCCTCCGTCGAATTTCTCGACGGCGACGGCATCTACAAGCCGCTCAAATTCACGCAAAACGCCAAAGGGATCGTGGTGGAAAAGGCATTGCCCTGCTACGCTCCGCTGATTCTGCGCGTGAAGTAACCGCTCCTTGCGCAACCGCAGGGGGAATTATTGTGCCGCGTCCGGCATTTCCGAGGCGGGAATGAAAGAGGGGGCGAGCGGGTCGCCGTCGGTGATCTCCTGCCCGGAAAGCGAGTGGATTTTCTGATTCCGGCAGTCGATCAGAAGCAGACGCGGTGCCGTGTCATCGTTTGCCGAACGGCATCCGGCAAGGGCAAAGAGCAATATCGTCGCACTCCAAAGATATCTCATGGCGAGGATTTATCTTTTGCAAAATTTTTCATACGCCGATTTTGTATAGACGCTTTATGCCGGCGTGTGCGGAAAATCACAGTTCGATGACTTTGCCCCAGGGGGGATCGGCGTGATATTTCGTCACCAGCCACAAGACGGGATAGGGAGGCTTTTTCTCCGGAAATGTACTGTACAGATCCGTCAGCCCGATGAAAAGACGCGGATTCAACCGATGTCTGGCGATGTAGTCGAAAACGCAAATGTGATTCGTGCCGCCGCCACCGCGGAATGCGCCGGATCTCAGGAGTTCTTCCAGTTCATCCAGCGGGACGACCTGCCGGATCTCGCAGTCCGCGACGATCAGCGTGACACTCTGCGCATTGGCGACCATTCCGCGGATCTCCTTGGCGACTTCGCGAATGTCTTCCTCCGTCATACTGCCGGAAGTATCCAGCGCCACCACGAGATTGGCGATGCTTTCGCCGTAATGTCCCGGCACCACCAGATCCTGACTCCAATACCGTTTATTGGGGCGCGCAAGAGAATAATCGTCGCCGTTGAGTATAGTGTCGGCGTAGCGATGCAGAATTCTCTGCCACGGGATCTTCGGCGGGTCGAAGATGCCGGTATGTCGCAGCATACCGCCCGGGAAATCGCCGCGCTCGTCGCTGGTATGGTAAACTTCCACCGCCGCGGCGATCCTTTGTTGCAGGATCTCCCGTTGCGTGTCGTCCAATTCCAGCGGCAAATGGATGTCGATCCCCCCGCCGTGATCGGAAATGTCGGAAAGGCGGACTTCCCCGTTCTGCCTCGGCAGGGTGACTTCGACTTTGCGGGGGGCGTTTTTCATCTTCCACAGACAGAGATCCTCGTAGATCGCTTCGGCGATCCAATCGTGGTATACCGGATCGAAAAGCACCCCATCCGGCATTTGGTAGAGGTGATAATCCGTCCATTTGCTGGACGCCTCGCCCGGGATGGTGATGTCGGAAACGAGCGCGTTGATGGCGTAGTCGGTCGCCATATTCCACTTGTATTGCTCACGACCGTAACGCCGCGAAGCCGTTTCCAGAAGCTGATGACAGACTTCGTGCGCCAGTACGAAACCGAGTTTCTTGGCGGAGAGATCCTGCGTCAGAAGCGGATTGTACCAGATGTGCCGGATGCAGTCGGTGGCGGCATACGCCGGCAGCCGCAGTGCCGGTACCAGTTTCACCTGCAACAGCAGATATCCCCAAAAAGGATGCATTTCCAGCATCTGCATCTGCAATGCCGCCATCCGGTCGGCTTCGGCGGAAACGATTTTTTGTGTGGAGTCCATCATTAGAAGGGATAAAGCGAAGCCCGCAGATTCACGATCTTCTGCGCCAGTTTGCGGAAATCCCTCACTCCTTTCAGGCGGGCAAAAAGTTTCGCGGCGCGGTTGCGGAGCTGACGCAAAAAGAGGATCTGATATTCCGGTCCGACGCCCGGCGACGTGATGAAGGAAACGACGTTGTCCAGATGTTTGTCCGGCACCGCCGTGTTGGCGAGAAATCCGGCGACGGCGAAAATCACCGCGTAGATGAAAGAGGGCTCCGGGCGTTGGGTGAAGTCGATCTTTTCCTCGCCCGAGATGATCTTTTCCGCATTGACCTGCCGGTACAATTCCAGATAGCGGCAGAAACGATCCGCCATCGGCAAGCCCACGCAGGCGGCGACGGCGTGTCTCAGGTCGGCGTCGTCCGTCTTGGCAATGACCCGGCTCGCCATTTCCCAGCTGCGCGGCGTCGGGAAACTGTGCTCGTCCGACGGCGCGAAAAGCACTTCCTCGCCGTAGGTTTGGATGAATGCCATGATGTGTTCGTGGATGTGGTTTGCCGCCGCCCATTTGAGCCAGGTCGCGACGTCGGCGCGCATCTCGAAGTGGGCGAAACGGTTGCAGAGCGCGCTCGGCAGCGGCGTGACGATCGCGTTGTCCTCCTCGCGGTTGCCCGCCGCCAGCACGACGGTGCCGGGGTGAAACTGAAATTCGCCGATGCGTTTTTCCAATACGATCTGATACGCCGCCGCCTGATGCAGTTTGGTGACGGCGGCGTTGAGTTCGTCGAGAAAGATGAGACAGGGTTCGGCGCACGCCCGCTTGACCCACGCCGGAGGAAAAAGTTCCAGCGTCTGCGTTTCGCGGTTCGGGAAGTAGACGCCGCCGAGTTCCGCCGGGTCTTTCTGGGCGAGCCGGATGTCGATCAGCGGTTTTTTCATCGATCGCGCCAGTTTGGCGGCGAGGGTGGATTTCCCGATGCCGGGCGCGCCGAGCAGCAGGACGGAAACTCCCGCTTCCAAAGTGGAACTGATCAGAGGGAACAATTGATCGAAAGTATACCCGATCTTGCGGGGATTGTGCTTCAAGCTCATAAAAACGCCTCCAACAGTTGGTAGCGGAATTCCTCGTCGTAAAGCAGAACTCCGATGATGTGTTTGCAGTAGCCGCGCGTGTTTTCTTTGGCGCGTTTTGCGGCGTCGGGGCAGGAACATTGCGGAGCAGTCAGCCATTCGGGGTGGATCTTGACCACGTAATTTTGCGTGCCGCCGATGATGTCAAAAACGACGAAACCGTCTACCATTTCCTTGCGGCGGAGGATCTTGTATCTTTGCAAGACGTCTGCCGCCGCGCGGAAAAAGCGGTCGTCCCGCGCTTTGAGATTGAAATTTTCGTTTTCCATATTTCCCTTTCGCCTGAATAAGTGGACCCGCCCTTTAATATATTGGCGATGCGGGAAAAGTCAACTCTTTTTCAAAATGGAAGAACCGTTGAGTTTATGGTCGAAAAAGATTTGCATTTTCCACAAAAACCGGCTATATTTACAACGAGATCGGCATTGCGCGGTGCAACGCCTCAAAAAAAAGGATTTTTTATGAAACGTTTTCTTTCCCTCTCCCTTGCCGTCATTACGGCTTTTGCCTGCTGCAGTTGCGGAACCATTTTGAAAGGGGAGCGCCGTGATTCCAAGCCGTCGCATCAAGTTGACGTGAAAATATTTGCGCTCGACTGCGTCGGGCTCATTTTCGGCATCGTGCCGGGCGTTGTCGCGTTGATCGTCGACTATTCCAACGATACGATCTACTATTCGGTCGAAGAAATGAATGCAAAAAATAAGGCGGACGTCAATCTTTCCAAGATGAAATCGATCCACGTGGCGGATATGAGCCGCGAGGGCATCGCCCGTGCGCTGAGCGCGGAACTCGGTCGCCCGATCGCGCCCGAAGAAATCGTTTTCTGATCACGTCTTTGCCGTCCCCTTCCCGAAAAATCAGGAGGGGGATTTTTTGTCCCGATGCCGCATTTGACATCCGCGCGATTGGGTGTATAGTAAGTTGGATTTCCTGCAACTTTCCAAAAAAGGCCGATCATGAAACTTGTGGACATTATGTCGCCCGACGATCTGAAAAAGATCCCGCAACCGGAACTTCCCGCGCTCGCCGCCGAAATGCGGCAGTTCCTTTTGCAAAAACTGCAACGTCACGGCGGACACGCCGGTCCCAATCTCGGTTTCGTCGAGGCGACGATCGCCTTGCATTACGTCTTTCATTCTCCTGCGGACAAACTGGTTTTCGACGTTTCCCATCAGACTTATCCTCACAAGATGCTGACGGGCAGAATCCGGGCATTTGCCGATCCCGCGCACGACGATGATGTTTCCGGTTACTCCGAACCCTCGGAATCACCGCACGACCACTTTGTCATCGGGCATACTTCGACCAGCGTTTCCCTCGCTGCGGGGCTTGCCAAGGCGCGCGATCTGAAAGGGGAAAAATTCAACGTCATCGCCGTCATCGGCGACGGAGCTCTTTCCGGCGGCGAGGCGTTTGAGGGGCTGGACAATCTCGCCGAATTGCAAAGCAATTTCATCGTCGTTTTCAACGACAATCAGATGTCCATCGCCGAAAATCACGGCGGAATTTATCTGAAACTCGCCGAATTGCGCCGGACGAAAGGTCAATGTGAAGACAACTTTTTCCGCGCGCTCGGTCTGGATTACCGCTATGTGGCAAACGGCAACGATATCGACTCCCTGATCGCCGCTTTTCGGGAAGTTCAAAATATCGATCACCCCGTCGTCATCCACGTCAACACCGTCAAGGGAATGGGGTACGCGCCCGCCGTCGCCGACAAGGAAGCGTGGCACTGGACGACGCCCGGTTTCGATCTCGTCACGGGAAAACGCGACGGCGGCGACTCGCTCGGCGGCCGCGTCGCCGATCATCTTTTGCGGAAAATGAAGGAAATGCCGGAACTTGTCGTCATCAACGCCGCCGTCCCCGCCGTCGCCGGATTCACGCCGCAAAAGCGGAAACTTGCGGGGAAACAATTCGTCGACGTCGGCATCTGCGAGGAGCACGCCTGCGCTTTTGCTTCCGGACTTGCCAGAGGCGGCGCGCGCCCCGTGTGGTGCGTCATTTCCACTTTTCTGCAACGCGCCTACGATCAGTTGAGTCAGGATCTTTGCATCAACAAGAATCCGGCGGTGATCCTCGTAAGTTGCGCCACCTTGCTCGGGATGAACGACGTGACGCATTTGTGCTGGTTCGACATCCCGCTTTTGTGCAACATCCCCGATCTGACTTATCTTTGCCCCACCTGCGAAAAGGAATACTTCGCGATGATGGACTGGGCGATCGCGCAAACGGAACGCCCCGTCGCCATCCGTCAGCCGGAAAACGGTGTGCGCGAAAACGAATGTGCGCTTCTCGCCGATTATGCGGATTGCTCCTATGAAATCACCCGTCGCGGCGGCAAGGTCGCCATCCTCGCGCTCGGCAATTTCTATGAGTTGGGGCAAAGACTTCACGCCGCGCTGGCGGCAAAGCAGATCGATGCGACGCTCGTCAATCCGCGCGGGGCGACGATTCTGGACGCCGCCGCACTGGAAGCGTTGAAACGCGATCATCAGCTTGTCATTACGCTCGAAGACGGTGTCATCGACGGCGGTTTCGGGGAAAAAATCGCCCGTTATTACGGCGCAAGCGCGATGAATGTCCTCGTCAAAGGCGCGGCGAAAAAATTTGCCGACCGCTACGACGCCGACGAATTTCTGCGTCAGAACGGCTTGACGGTCGATCAGATGACGGAAGAGATCCTTTCGTTACTGTATTAAGTATCAGACGTCTTTCATTTGAGCCGCCGAAAATCTGATTATAATACCTCTATGCGCAACGCTCCGGCAAGTTTTGAATCTTTCTGAATGTAATTCAAAAAAATTACCGAATGAAACTTGAAAATCTCACCGGATGGCGGACTTTGCAACGCCGCATATCGGCGTCAGGACGGAGTATTCATTGTCCCGATCACGGCACTTAAACGTAATTTAAGCGACCGATATCATTTCGCCAAAATGAAGGCAGAGCCCGAAAGTAAGTCGTCTCATCACTGTGCCGACACAGACAGAACTTTTGTATAATTATACTAATTCTCCTTTGCGGGATGATTAACTTGCCAGTAACCGTTCTTTCTGGCCCCTATTCGTTCAATGAGTCCCTTTTCTTTAAGGAGCGAAATGTGTTTGCGAATCATACGATCAGATATGTTGAGTTGCTTGGACAACTCCAAATTACTTGCATATGCATTTTTGCGGATTGCTGAAAACACTCGCCATGCAGTTTCTGTAATTTCCGGGTAGAGTGCCCTTAGTTTATTAGGAATTTTATCAGGAACTTTATTAGGAACCGATTCAATGGCCTTATCTTGGTGTTCCTTGAGCGTTTTCAATATCTCGCCAAGCATAAAATCAATAAACGGCCCAGATTCTCCGGCAGTTGTGCTGGCACTAATGGCGTCGTAGTATGCCTGCTGATTATTGAACACCATATTCTCCACGGGAAGATATTGAAAGACTGATGCCAATTTGCCAAGAATCAATGATTGCCACAGACGTCCAATTCGGCCGTTTCCGTCTATAAACGGATGGATAAACTCAAATTCGTAATGAAATACACAGGAACGAATCAAAAGATGATCTTGGGCTTTTTTTAGCCAGGCAAACAGATCGCCCATCAAGCTTGGAACACGCTCGGCAGGCGGTGCCATGTGTACCAAGCCATGTTCGCTGAATACTCCCACTCCGCGTTGACGGTATTTGCCCGCATTGTCCACAAGCGCTTCCATCATCATGGAGTGAGCTGACAATAAATCTGATTCCTTAAATGCATCCAACTTCGGATACAACTCATAGGTTTTGATGGCATTCTTTACTTCTTGAATCTCGCGCAAGGGAGCAACGACATTTTTACCGTCAATGATATCCCGAACTTCATCTTCGGACAGCTTGTTGCCTTCAATCGCCAGAGAACTGTGAATAGTCCTGATCCGGTTTACCTTGCGCAGACGTACTCCGTCTACCGATTCAAGACGCAATGCGTATCTCTCAATCAATCTTGAAATATTTGCTATTCGGTTGATTGCTTCAGATGATATGGTAAATGGAGGTGTGTACATAGTTTATTAACTCACTTTAATTTGAGCGTAGGAGACCCAACAATGTTATACAGTAGCATCTTTCAGCAACTTTTCAAGTTCATACCCCGATATCGTTTCGCCGTCCGGTAAAAAATCGTCAAAGAAATCCCCGATTTGTGGTAATTTATGAGTAGAGGCGGGTTGGCAACTGTCGTTGCGCGGAAAATATCCGCCGTTTTGTCGGAACAATACAGGGGATTAATTTGAAAAGTTGCTGAAAAATGCTATTGTATGGCGTTGTCGAAAATCCTGTGTTCAAATGAAAACCGTTAACTTCAATGTGTCAATGAAAAAAATTTGTTTACTGCTGTTTGCGCTGGCGGCGATGGCTCTCGCCGCGGGGGAGTCCTACCGGATCATCCTTTTGGGCGATCTGCATTTCGATGCCGAAAAGGAAGTCTATCACGGAAAATTTCTCCAAAAATCCCGTCGCCATTTAAAGGAATTTGAACGCAATGCCGACATGTGGCGAAAAAGGATGCCGGCACTTCTCGCCGCGGCGGCGAAACTTGAAACCCCCGATACGCTGATGGTCGTTCAGCTCGGCGACCTCATTCAGGGCGACTGCGGCGACGAAAAAGTCCACCGCAAATTTTTGAGCGACGCGCTTCAAATGCTGACGGGGTATTTCCATACTCCCGTCGTCATCGTTACCGGAAATCACGAAATGCGCGGCGACGGCGCCAGAGAGGCGACGCAAATGTATTATCCCGCCCACAATGCGGATGCCTTGAAGATCCCCGTTTCCTCCGGCAATTTCTCCTTTGCCCGCAAAGGCGACAGTTTCACCTTTGTCGATTTCAATTTCCCCGACGCCGACGTGATCCGCCGCGCGCCCGGCGGCCGTTACCGCTTTTTATTCACGCACGGGCCCGCGGTCGCGGACGACACCAGAAATTCGCGCTGGATGCTTTTCGGGAAGCAGTCCGACGCTCTGCGGCGCGAGATGCTGGAACTTTATTTCGAGCGCGAAATGCTCCTCTTTGCCGGGCACACTCACCATTTCGTCTATCATTTATTGGAAAAAGAGGGCAAAAGGGTCGATCAAGTTGTCATCAGCAGTGTCTGGCGCGCGGAAAAACTCAAAAATTTCAATCTCCGTTTCGACGACGTCGCCGACTACGGCAAAGTGATCGCTTCCGCCAAGGTTTCCAATGAAAACGAGAAAACGAGCAAACTTGATCAGCAGACGTTGCTTTGTGATTACGCCCCTTATCTCAAACAGTACTGCGTGGCAAACACCGCCGGATTCGCCACGCTCGACGTGAGCGACGAAAGCGTGATCTTTACGCTCTACGGCGGCGACGATTTCCGGCATCCGGTGAAAACGCTCCGGCTCCGCTGACAAATCCCTTTTACGCTTTTTTGCGGAAAAGTTTCCGGAAAAATTCGCGCCACACATGTTTCGCGTCGGGCGCGTTGTCCGGCACGAAAAGGAAATAGAACGCCGGGATCACGTAGAGCGTCAGGATCGAGGCGATCGTAAGTCCTCCCGCCACGCCGACGCCGCAACTTGCGCGCAATTCCGAGCCGAGCCCCGTTCCCAGTGCCATCGGCAGCATTCCGGCGACGGCGGCGATACTGGTCATCACGATCGGTCGGAATTTATTCTGGACGGCTTGGAGCATCGCGTCGTGAGTGGTGACGCCCTGCCGGATGAGATTGCCGCACTCGTCCATAATGAGGATCGCGTTGTTGACGACGATGCCGATGAGCATCACGCCGCCGAGCAAGCCCATCATCGACATATGGGAGAGGAAAAGCGTCAGGTACATCCCGAGAAATCCGAGCGGAACCGTGAACATGATGAGAAAGGGGTTCGTCCACGATTCGAGGATCGCGCAAATGAGCAGATAGGTGAGCAAGATCGCGAGGACGATGACTTCCGCGAATTCCTTGGAAGTTTCATTCATCCTTTCGGCGCGGCCGACGTTGTTGGTGCGGTAGCCGGGCGGGAGCGTTTTGGAAATTTCTTCGCGGAAAGATTTCGCCACCGTGCCGAGCGCCTGTCCCGCCGCCGGATTGGCGTAGATCATCACGGCGCGTTCCTTGTCGTAGCGGCTGACGGAAACGGGTTTCGTCTCCTCTTTGATCTCGACGACCGCGCTCAACGGCAGGGGGAAGCCCTCGTTGGGCAGTACGGACATTTGCTCGATCTGCATCATCCCGCGCTCCTCTTTCTGCTTGACCCGGATGTCGAAACTGCGGGAGCCGAGGCGGTAGGTGCCGACTTCGATCCCTTCCAGCGACCCTTTTGCGGAGTTGTTCAAGGCGGCGAGGAGGATGCCGAGATTTTGCAGGATCACCCGGCGCGGGACGAGGTTGACCGTCGCCTTGCCCTGCCGGACGGAACTGTCGATATCTTTGGCAAGTCCGGTCTTTTGAATGTTTTCCACCGATTTGCGCCCCGCCTTTTCGAGTTCGGCGAGGTCGCTGCCGCTCACGCGCGCCTGCAAAGAGGCGCCGTTGCCGCCGAAAATGTGCGGATAGGTCAAAGTGACGATGCAGTCGTCGGTTTTGGCGAGCATCTTGCGCACCGATTCGAGGATATCCTCAATGCTTTCCTTGCGTTCATTCTTTTTGGAAAGTTTGCAGAAAATCTGCGCGACGTAGACCGCCTGCGAGATCTGTCCGCCGCCGCTTCCCGGGGCGAAACCGATGTTGACGACCATGCCTCTCACTTCCGGATGCGTCTGGATCTGCCGGGCGATCTCCCGCGTGCGCGCTTCCGTCGTCTGGATATTGTAGTTGGTGGGGAATTCCAGACGGATCGTCATTTCGCCCTGATCGGCGTCCGGGATGAACGAGGTGCCGACCTGCGGGACGACGAAAAAGTAGATCGCCGCGCTGAAAATCACGGTCAAAAGAAAGACCGTCATCGCGTGTTTCCGCGTCCACACGATCGAGGAATTGAATTTTTCGCAGACGAGATCATAAGCGCGGTTCCACGGGGCGAAAAGTTTTTTGATGAAACCTGTTTCCCCCGCCGCCGTGTCGAGCGCGTCGCCGCCGCGGATGCGTTTGTAGATGTTTTCGATGACGACGATCGAGTTGGTGACGAGAACGCCGACGGAGCAACCGAGCGAAAGCAGCGTCATGATGTTAAAGGAATACCCGAGCGCGTGCATCGCGGCAAAGGTGACGACGATCGAGATCGGCATCGAAACGATGACGATGAATGTCGTGCGCACGTCGTGCAGAAAGAGGAAAAGGATCAGCGCCGTCAGCGCAACGCCGTAGAGGATGCTGCTCCACGCGTCATCGACGGATGCCTGGATGAATTCCCCCGCGTCCTTGAACCAGAGCAGTTGCATCCCGCCCCTGCCAGCAGGGCGAATGCGACCGTCAAAATCAGAAGCCGGGATTTTTTTCGCATTGTTTGCCACCTTATGATATGAAACGTGTTTCCTGAAAATACATTCTTTAACGTACTTTCATTTTTTTCAAAAAGCAATTCCCGTTTCCGATTTTTTATCGGGAATGCCGCATTGCCGGACTTGCATTTTTTTGCGGGATATGCTATTATAAATGCGTGTACCGGATTTTTACCCTCAAATTTAAGGAAAAGTGCGTATGAAAAAACTGTTGACCGCATTGATTCTCGGCAGCGCGCTCGTCGCCGCCGCCGCCAACAAAATAAGAAAGCCGGAAACTTTCGGCAACAAAGGCGCGAGGATCGTCGTTTTCAACGGCGGCCGCCCGTGGCAGGGGCAGTCGATCAGCGGCATGATCTCCAAGGCGGGCTTCCGCGCCGTCAACGTCGACAGCCGTTATCTCGACGGTTTCGGCGGTGCGTCGCTCAAACAGAATATGACCGACCGGCGCGAGCCCAAACCGTGGGACGGCGTCACGCCGCTTCTCTGCGAAAAGGGTCTTTTCGGCAAGAAACTCGTGATGTTCCACGACATCAAGGATGTCAATATGGAAAAGATCCTGACACCCGAACGCATCGCGGCGCTGCGCGCCTACGTCGAAAAGGGCGGTCACGTGCTTTTTACCTACAACTGCCCGCTTGAAGTCGGCGATTTGTTGCCGGTTATTTTCGCGGGCGAAGTGGAGTCGGTCGATGAGGATACGCCCTATGTCGCGACCCGTCCGAGCCTGCCGCAATTTTCCTCTTATCCCGAAACTTTCCCCGTTTTCAAGCACTTTCAGGTGTGTCAGCCGGTCGACGGCGCCGAGGTATTGAGTTGGATCACGGTGCAGGGCAACAAGATCAGCCCCTACATCGTCCGCAAAAAGATCGGCGAGGGTACGGTCACTTTCTTCAACGGCGAACACACCTATGCCCACCAGCTCAAAGAATTTTCCAACTGGGCTTACGGCAAGGCGTTTTTCCTTTCGGTGGTCGCCGCCGCCGCAGATGTCCCGTTTGATCCGGAGCCGCAGATCCCCCGCATGCAGCCGATCCCGGCGCGTCAGGATGTCGGCGAAGTCGTCGTCGACATCCAACAGCCGAAACTCGGCATCACCGAGGAGAGCAAAACCGTCGTCGTCAAGGATGACAAGGCGACATTCGGCAACGGTGTGAGCGTTCAACTGGGCGTCAACGGCAGTGTTTCCATCAGTTATCCCGGCATCGCCGAACCCGTCATCCGCAAATTCAAGACGCCGTCGATCGGTTTCTCGACCGACCGCACGTTCTTTGACAGCAAGACCGCCGAGGCGACCGACGCCGCCGCGACCGTTACCGCCGCCGACATCAAGTGGAAAGTTTCTTCCTTTGAGGCGAAAGGCAACAAACTTGTCATCACCTACACCGCGCCCGATTCGGAAATGCGCTGGATCTTTACCGCCGGCAAACTCGATCTCGACGGTCGTGAATTCACCGGCGTCGCCGAGCGCGTCGAGATCGTGAAATGCCCGCTTTACATCAACACGGTCACTTTCAACTCGGAACTCACGCCGCCGGAACCGCTTTTTGCGCGCCGCAATTCCTGCTACTCGCCGCCGCGCGGGTACTCGGAATTCGATATGACCGGCGCAAAGGACAGCGACACCCACAACTGGGGATTTTTCGGCTCCGGTCAGCCGTTTGAGTTGCTCGTCTGCAAAAACGGCGTCTACCTCGCCAACGTCGAGGAGGCGGAGCCGGTCTCGCCCCAGATGATCCGCAAAAAGGGAGCCAAGGCGATCACCAATATCCGCAACGTCGGTTTCGGCCGCATCCACGCGCCCGCCGCCAGCAAGAACTACTGGCACTGGTACAGCGTCGGTCCCGAACGCGGTCACAACGATTATCTGGCGATGTATCAATTCGAGCGTCAGGACTTGCGCCGCAAGGCGGGACTGAAAGAATTGCCCGCATACCCGATCTGCCGTTACAGTTTCCAGGTTTCCAAGGCGGAACAGGCGAAGACCCGCGCCGCCGCGGTCAAGGCGGGCTACCGCTTCCTCGCGTTGCCCGGCGCCGAGGAACCGGCGGACGTCAGTTATTCGCCGAATCGTTTCGAGCTGGTCAAGGGACTCGCCGAGCAGGGCGTCTATTCGCATATCTGGACTGCCGGAAGTTACGTTCAGGGCGACGGCGGCTGGATCTACAACAATCATCCGGAGTGGTTCGTCCGCGGTAAAAACGGCAAAATTTTCGCCTACGACGATCCCAAGTACCCGGTGCTCGACCTCAACAATACGGAATATGCCAAGTGGTTCCGCGAACTCGCCAAGCCCGCGATCGACGCCGGCATCCGCTGGGTTTACCGCGATATGGACGGCGCCGCGGCGAGTTGTATCAACTACGCCAAGCCGGAAAGCCCTCACGGGATGGCGGCGCAGATCAAAGTCTATCAATTCTTCCACGAGAATGACTGCCGCGTCGCAATCGAGGGCATGAATCCCCTGGCGATCGACGAGTACTGGTATCGTCCGCAACTTTACACGCCTTTTGCCGGAAATGAATTTTCTCTCGTCGGCAGCGTGCCGAGCGCGAACTTCTACGAGGGATTGGAACTCGATTTCTTCCGTACCGGTATGTACGGCTGCTTCCTGATCACCGAATTGACCGGATATGCGTATCAATTCGATCGCGTCGCCGACGAAGTCGTGCGCGCCAACCGGATGGTGAGCCTCGTGCCGAAATTCAACGAAGCACTCGACAATACCGGAATGCCCTACATCCGCGAAACCGAATTCGGCACGACGTGGATCGGCGAAAAGGGCGGCGCGCTCTTTTTCTGGAATCCGGCGAAAAAGGTGACCGTCAATCTGCCTGACGGCTGGAAGATCAAAGGCGTCAACGGCAACGTCCTCACCGACGTCAAAGCCGATGCGATCTATTTGCTGGAAAAGAAATAACCTGACGGATGGTCCGTCATAACTCAAAGGAGAAAGAAAAATGAAGAAAATCTTCGGACTGTTGGCGGCAATGGTGTTTGCCGGAGTCGGCGCGGCGGAATACATGGTCGTCGCCAAGGAAATGGCTTACGAGAGCGACGACTGGGCGTGCAGCGTTCCCGCCGGCATCCTCGTTTCCAAAAAAGGCAGCGTGGTCGCCAGTGGTACCTACGCTCTGCCCAAGGCCGGTAAATATACCGTGTGGGTTCTTACCGAAACCCGCAACGAAGGCTGGCGCAAGGCGACGATCAAGATCAACGGCGCTCCCTTCGGCAAATTCGGCGATGAAAAGCGCAAGGATTACACCAAGCCGACGGGCTATTGGAAAAAGATGATGCTTCCCTACACCGCCAAGGCGGATAACGAAGTCATCAAAGTCGAGATCGTCGATGCCGGCAAAGGCAGCGTCCGTTTCGGCGGCGTGATTTTCAGCGACAATCCGGAATTCGATCCCGCGAAGGTTGACGGTCCCGTCGCCGACGCCGTCGAGGTCCTCGAAAACGCCGAGTAATTTCACCCGGAAATCCAAAAACCTCCGTCGCGGCTGCGGCGGAGGTTTTTTTAGTTATGAGAGATGAGTTATGAGAGATGAGAGAGCTCCGCGCAGATGTCAGTCTCGCGGACGCCGCCGCGAAACTCTTGCATCTCCCATAACAGGCGTAAGGGGGTACTTGGCAAGAAAAACAGGGTGGTGAGTGGAAATACCTGACGCGTGTGGACAAGGCAGGGACAGCCGTGCCGGCTTTCCCCGCCTTAACCACCCCTTT
>JAEDIJ010000048.1 GCA_016292515.1 Victivallaceae bacterium | reverse complement strand
CCCTCGGTGATGTAGCCGGTGTTGTCCGGCACCGGGTGGGTCACGTCGTCGCCGGGCATCGTCGTCACCGCGAGGATCGTGATCGAGCCCGCGCCGTCGAAGTCGACCGCCTTTTCGTAACGCGATGCCAACTGGCTGTAAAGGTCGCCCGGATAACCGCGGGTGGCGGGGATCTGCTCCATCGTCACCGCGATCTCTTTGAGCGCGTCGGCGAAGTTGGTCATATCGCTCAAAAGGCAGAGCACGCGCTTGCCTTTGAGGGCAAAGGATTCCGCGACGGCAAGGCACATATCCGGCACCATCAGACATTCGACGACGGGGTCGCTCGCAGTGTGGATGAACATCACCGTGCGCGAGAGCGCGCCGTGCTCGTCGAGCGTGCGCTTGAATGTCAAGTAATCGTCGTGCTTCAACCCCATACCGCCGAGGACGATCACGTCGACTTCCGCCTGCAACGCGATGCGCGAAAGCAATTCGTTGTACGGCTCGCCCGCGACCGAAAAGATCGGCAGTTTCTGCGATTCGACCAGCGTGTTGAAAATGTCGATCATCGGGATATTGGTGCGGATCATATGACGCGGGATGATGCGCTTGGCGGGGTTGACCGAGGGCGTCCCGATGTCGATCATATTTTCGGTGATGTCGGGACGGTTGTCGCGCGCGGCGCCGCGGCCGTTGAAAACGCGGCCGAGCAATGCGTCGGAGCCGGAAACCTGCATTTCGCGCCCCAAAAAGCGCACTTCGTCGTCGGTGCCGATGCCGCGGCTGCCGGCAAAGACTTGGAGCGACACTTTGCGGCCGTCGAGCCGGATCACCTGCGCGAGCGATACACCGCGCAGACCGGAAACCTCGGCGAGTTCGTTGTAGGCGACGCCGTCGGCTTCCACAGTGATGACGTTGCCGGCGATGCGGATGATCTTATGATAAACTTTACGCATTTTTCACACTCCCCGAAATTTTCTGATCGATCAGCGTTGTCTGCTTGCGGTAATCCTCTCCGCCCAACGCCATATAGTTGCGGTCAAGGTAAAGCTGGCGCAGTTCGAGGAAGTAAACGCGCGCGCCCTCCTTGTCGGCAAAGGTGAAATCGCTCTCCAAAACGCGGCAGACGTCGTTGAACATCTCGCGCTGACGCTCCGCGGAGGAAGCACCGTCCTCGGCATCAAAGGTATTCTGCTGCAAAAAGACGTAGTCGAGAAATTCGCTTTTCATATAGAGGACGAAATCGTCGAGGCTCGTGCCCTCCTCGCCGACGACTTTCATCATCTGGTTGACGTCGGAGCCGCGGCGCAAAATGGAGCGGGCCATCGCGAGTTTCGCGGGATCGACCAGACTCTTGTACTTGCTCCAACTGTCGAGCGGATGGATCGCGGGGTAGCGGCGGGCGTCGGAGCGTTCGCGCGAAAGCCCCAAAAACGCGCCGACGACTTTAAGCGTCGCCTGCGTGACCGGCTCCTCGAAGTTGCCGCCGGCGGGCGAGACCGCGCCGCCGATCGTGACGGAACCGGTTTCTCCGCTGCGCAGTTTGACCAATCCCGCGCGCTCGTAAAAGCCGGAGATCAGCGATTCCAGATATGCCGGAAACGCTTCTTCGCCGGGGATCTCCTCCAAGCGGCCGGACATCTCGCGCAACGCCTGCGCCCAGCGCGAAGTCGAGTCGGCGAGCAAAAGCGTATTCAACCCCATCTGCCGGTAGTATTCCGCGAGCGTCACCGCCGTGTAGACGGAGGCTTCGCGCGCCGCCACCGGCATCGAACTCGTATTGCAGATGATGATCGAGCGATCCATCAGCGAACGCCCGGTGCGGGGGTCTTCCAACTCGGGATATTCGCGGAGGATCTCGACCACCTCGCCCGCGCGCTCACCGCAGGCGGCGACGACGACGACGTCGGTCTGCGCGTGCTGACTGATCGCGTGCTGCAAAACCGTCTTGCCGGCGCCGAAAGGTCCCGGCGTGCAAAACGTGCCGCCGACGGCGACCGGAAAAAAGGTGTCGATCGACCGCTGCTGGGTGACGAGCGTTTCCTCCGGAAGGAGTTTCTCGCTGTAATCGTCGATCGCGATCTTGACCGGCCAGAACTGGGTCATCGTGACGTTGCGGACTTCGCCGCGCTCGTTTTCGACGACGGCGATCGCGGTGTCGATATTGTACTTGCCGGCGGGAACGACCGATTTCACCGTCCACTCACCGCGCCACGCAAAGGGCAGCATAATGTAATGTTTGATGATCCCCTCCGGCACCGAGCCGAGGCGGTCGCCGCGGCGGACTTTGTCGCCCGCTTTCGCGATCGGGGTGAAATCCCAGAGCGCGGTGCGGTCGAGGGCGGAAAGATAAATGCCGCGCTGCAAAAAGAAGCCCGATTTTTCCGCGAGCAAGTTGAGCGGATTCTGCAAGCCGTCGTAGACCTGTTTCAACAGTCCGGGACCCAGCTCGACGCTCAACAATTCGCCGGTGAATTCGACGTCGTCGCCGACTTTCATCTTGTTGGTACTTTCAAAGACCTGCAAGTCGGCGCGGTTGCCGCGGATACGGATCACTTCGCTTTTGAGCCGGGAATCCCCGACGTGGACGTAAGCGACCTCATTCTGCATCACCCGGCGGGTGTATTCGACGGTGATCATATTGCCGTTGACGGCGATCACCTTTTCCATAACCGGATTTTTTTCAGCCATATTTTTTATCCTTTATTTGGTGTTAAGCCATCGCCGCTTTTTCGTCGAGGAGCGACGCGAACTCCGCCCTTCCTCGCGCCGTATCCCGGCGGCTGTGCGCAATAAGAAGCATCAGTTTCAAGCGGTAGACGCAGAGCGCGTCGAAGTCGAAATCGTGAAATTCCGCGATCTCCCCGATTTTACGCCAGCGCAGCGCATCGAGCGATTTTTCCCGCTCGACGGGCGGCATCGACGCCGCCTGATCGACGCGGAGCGCGGTCTCGGCGTCAAAAAGTTCTGTCGGCGGCAGTTCGAGCGCGACGCCGTTGCGGTCGGCGCGTTTGCGGGCGATCCGCATCCGCAGAAAAATTTCAAATTCGAGGTATTCCCGGTAGACGCGGGGGAGATTTTTTCCGTCGTCCGACGGAGAAAAATTTCCGTCAAAGGAATTCAACGCCGCGCGGTCGTCGGCGGGAATCAATGCGGCATCGACCGCGTCGTCCAGTTGACGAAGCGTCAGAGGCGGCGTCATTCCCGGCGTCAGAGGCGGTAAAGATGCGAGCAAAAAAGTATACATCTTACTTTTCCAGCAAGGCGGCGATGCGTTCGCCGACCAGTTCGCCGACCAGCTCCGTCACCGCGGGCACGGTGAAATCAAAGAAAAATTCGCCGTCGCGCAATGAAACTTCCATCCCGCCCTCGATCGAGGCGTCGGCAAAAACTTTCGGCTGTTTGGCGAAACTTCTGCCGAGCGAGGAATAAAGTGCCGTTTGCAACGCTTCGACGTCGCGCTCGGGGCAAAGCACGGAAATTTCCGCGTCAGGACCGGCTTTGGCGAAATCGGAAATGATCTGCGCCATCAACTGCGGCGTCAACGCTTCCTTGGCGGCACCGGAAACCGCCGCGCGCAACCGTTTTTCCAACTCCGCTTTGAGTTGCAGCAAAATGTCGCGCGAAGCCTGTCGCACCGCGCTTTCGGCGCGCTGTTGCAGACTTGCGGCGGACTCCTGCGCCCGGGCGCGGATGTCGTCCGCTTCAAGTTTGGCTCCGGCGACAATACTTTTGGCTTCCTCTTTGGCGGCGGAAATGATCTTTTCCGCATCGGCATTCGCCTTTTGCACGCCCTCGGCATAAATTTTGTCCAACAGATTTTGCAGTTCTTCCGCCATATGAAAAATCTCCTCATTACGGTAGTTTACACTATACTTTCTTTAAGATACTCTTTTTGTCCCGCGTTTTCAAGTTTCAAAACTGGAAAAAGCCCCCTTTTTTGCCGTTGAAAAAATCCCGCACGGGATATATATTAACTCACAACGCTCCGATTTGGAGAGAAAGGATTTTTTTCGCGCTATGAGCAGCGGCAGTTTTCTGATTATTTTCATCGCCCTCATCGCCTTGATGGCGGTCATCCCGTTTCTGCTGAAACGCTGGGAGATTCCGCAGGTCATCGCGTTGCTTCTCGTCGGGATGCTGATCGGACCGTCGGGCATCGATCTCGTCGGGCATCTCTCGCAATTCACCGCGTGGATCCACGGCGCGGGCGCATCCGAAGCGGCGACGACGGCAAGTCACTTCAACACGCTGATCGCCTCGCTCGGTTCGCTCGGCTTGATGTTTCTGATGGCGCTCGCCGGGATGGAGGCGGATTTCAAACTGATCAAATCGGTGCGCGTCCCCGTGATCGTGTTGAGCATCCTCACCTTTTCCGTCCCGGCGTTGGCGGGATATTTCGTCTACCGTTATTTCCTGCCGCAGGCTCTCGCGGGAAAACTCCTTTACGCCTCGCTTTTTGCCTCGCACTCGGTCGGCATCGTCTTTCCCGTCATCCGCGAACTCAAACTGTCGCAAAGCCGCTTCGGCGCATCGGTGCTGATCTCGACGGTGCTCACGGATATTTCAAGTATCATTCTGCTCGCCGTCAGCGTACAGATTTTCCGCCAGTCGCAGAATGTCGTCACCGCGATCGACGCGGGGCTTTCCCTTTTCGACCGTTTCTCCTCGCATATTTCCGGTCACGCGATGATTTTGGTCTTTCTCCTCGTCGTCCTCGGCTATCTCTGCGCGACGATCCTCATCGTCAACGTCATCGGCAAACAACTGATGAAGCACTTCACTCCCGGCGAAGACGTGCTGATCACCATCATGCTCGCCGTGATCCTCGGCGCCGTCGTCCTCGGCGAACTCTGCGGCATCAACCTCGTCGTCGGCGCCTTTATCGCCGGACTTGCGCTGTCCACGGTCGTCAAGGGCAAAAACGCATTGCTTTTCCGCAGGTTCGAGAGCATCGGTTACGGATTTCTGATCCCCTTCCTTTTCATTTCGATCGGAATGAGCACCGACTTCTCGGTTTTCGGCGAAACCGCAGGCTGGACGATCACCGCGCTCACCATTGTCGGACTGATCGGCAGCAAAATGCTTTCCGGCTACGCGGCGTTGCGCTTCTGCGGCTTCAAGCGCAGGGCGAGCGTCGCCGCGGGGCTGATGACGGTGCCGCAACTTTCCGCGACGCTGGCGGCGGCGGCGATCGGCAAAACGCTCGGCATCCTGCAACCGGTCTTTTTCAACGCGATCATCGTGCTTTCGATCGTGACGACGCTGCCCGTGCCGACGCTGGTGCGGCTGTTGCTCAAAAATCACGAAGAAGATTTCCACAGCGCGGGCGAATTCACTGTTCCCCGAGTGCTGAAAGACGAAGAATTACTTTAATTTTCAATATAAAGGAATTGATATGAAACACGCTATTTTTCTCATCCAGACGGACGACCGGCAGGGACTTCTCGCGGCGACGACGAGTTTCTTTTCGGAACGCAACATCAACATCATCGAGTGCCGCCAGTACACCGATCTGCGCGAGGGGCGTTACTTCATGCGCATCGCGATCGACCTCTCGGCAGAAAGCACCCGGCACGACTTGGAAACGCAATTCGCCGAACTCGCCGGAAAATTGCGCCTCCAATACACGATCCACTACTCCGATGAAGTGCAGAATATCGCGGTGATGGTGACCAAAACTTCGCATTGTCTCTACGATCTTTTGATGCACGCCGAGGAAAACACGCTCGGCAACGGCCGCATCGTGATGGTCGTCGGCAACCACCCCGACCTCGAAGCGGTCGCCGACCGTTTCCGCGTACCCTTTTACTGCTACCCTGTCGTCAAGGGCAAGGAAGCGGAGCAGGAAGCCGCGCTTTATCCTCTCTTTGAAAAGCACCACATCGACCTCATCGTGCTGGCGCGTTATATGCGGATATTGTCCGATGATTTCATCCGGCGATATCCCCAGCGCATCATCAACATCCACCACGGATTTCTGCCCGCCTTTCAGGGGAGCGACCCCTACCGTCAGGCGTGGGAGCGCGGCGTCAAGATCATCGGCGCGACCGCCCACTACGCGACGGCGGAATTGGATGAAGGCCCGATCATCGAGCAGGACGTCGTGCGCATCTCCCACGAGGATACGCCGGAAAAACTGCGTGAGATCGGGCGCGACATCGAGCGGCGGGTCTTGACGCGGGCGGTCACCGCCCATTTGGAACACCGCATCATTCTTTCCAACCGTCGGACGATCGTTTTCGGCAGATGAAACTTTTCCGGAAGATCGCGGACGAAACGGCGGGAGTGCTCCTCTTGCTTGCCGTCGCCTTGGCGGCACTCAAATTCGGTGCCGTTTCCGCCGTGCCGGAAATGCCGGCGATCTTCCCCGAAAACATTACAGGATTTTTGCTCGTCGGGTTTCCGCAATCCGTTTCCGGCATCGTTTCCGCCGGCATTCTGCTTTTAGAAGTATTTGCGGGCAAACGGCTTTCCTTTGACGACGCATCCGGCAGACTCGCCTTTTGTTTCGGCATTGCGATCCCCTCTGTCGCACTTTTGGGCGCGATCGATTCTCCGCAAAGCTGGCTCGTCGGCGATTACCTCGCTTTCTTTTTCAGTTGCGGCGCATTCGCTCTCGCGGCGAAACTTTACGTCGGGAACGATGAAAAAAGAAAACGTTTCCTCTTTGCCGCAACGGGCGTCGCCGCATTGCTCGTCGGCACGGCGGCACTTGAACAGTACTTTTTCGGCTTCGCCAGAATGCGCGCTTTCATCGCTTCGGAAACAGCGCGCGGCGTTTCCTACTCCGCGCCGATGCTCGCAAAGATCGCCGACGACCGCGTTTTCGCGACGATGACCAATCCCAATGTCCTTGCGGGATTTCTGTTGCTGACCTCTCCGCTCGGCGTCGTCGGCGCGGCGAAACTCGGCAAAAGACTCTTTAACGATCCCCGCTCCGGAAAAATTTGCGGGATCGCCGCGATCCTTTTTTTCGGCACGGTCTTGCTCCTCACCAAAACGCGCGGCGCATTTCTCGCCGCCTTGCTGACGCTCTCGCTCGCCGTCTGGCTTGCGCCGATCAAAAAGATTTTCAAGATCGCCGCAACGGCACTCCTCGCCGTCGCGATCTGCGCGGGAGCGTATTTCATCCAGACCCGCGGCCGCGGATTTTCCTCGGCACAGGAGAGAATAAGTTACCTCAAAACCTCCTGGCGCATCACCGCGCATTCGCCGCTTGCGGGGGGAGGCTGGGGAAGTTTTTTCCTCGATCAGATGAAGTACAAAACCACTTCGACCGACGAAACGCCGCGCGATCCCCACAACGTCGTCTTGTGTTTCCTCACCCAATGCGGCATTGCGGGAGGCTTGACCATAATTTGCGCGCTCTTGCTGACGCTTCTTTGCCTCTGGAAAATGAGATCTCTTGACGCGTGGCAGTGCGCGCTTTTTTTCGGGGTCGCGGCGTTTTTGCTTCACTCGATGGTGGAGTTGAATCATCTTGTCCCTGCAAGCTGGGGACTTTTCGGCATTCTCGCCGTCGCGGGGACGGCATCGCCGGAATCGGCCGCGACATCCGGGGAAAGCGGTCTTTTCAATCTCTCGGCGGCACTTGTTTTAGGCGTTTGCACACTTTTTTTGTCGGCTCAACTGCTCCGGCGCGATTACACTTACAGCCGCTACTGCGAAGCCGTCGCGCGGCGGAATTTGCAGGAGGAGGAATCCCGGCGGCTCGCCGCCTTTGCCGCCGCGCCCGATGCGCCTTTCCTGCGGGAATTCGCCGGAGACGCCGCGTGGAGACGCCGCGACGTGGAAACGGCGGAAAAATTCTGGCTTGAAGCGTGGCGTTTATCTCCGACGCGGCCGTCGCTTTGCCGACGGCTCGCCGCCGTCGCGGCACTGCGCGGCGATGAAGAAAAAGCGCGGATGTGGCAAATTAAGGCGCGGGAACTTTTTCCGAGCGCGCCCCCGAATCATTGACCGTCACGCCGACTTTGCCGTCGGCAAGTTGCAATGCGAGGTGTTTACCGACGGGTGCGTCGGCGGTGCGCTGAACGACGTGCCCCGCTTCGTCGGTGACGATCGCGTAGCCCCTTTCCAACTGGCGGTGCGGATTAAGTGCTTCCAATGTCGCCGCAAGACGCGCCACTTTTTCCCGATTGGAAGTCAGCCAAAGCGCGGCGGCGCGGTCGGCGCGGCCCGACAATTCGTCGAGATACTGCCGTTTGTCGGAAACCAGACGCACCGGGTCGCGCAACCATACTCCGGAAAGCAGTTTCTGCAATCTCAATTTCGATCGGTCGAGCGCGGAACTCGTCAATTGCCGCATATCCCGGACGGCACGCCGGAGTCTTTCGGTCAACTCCTCGATCTGACCGCTGACGAGCAATGCCGCCGCGCTCGGCGTCGGCACGCGCAAGTCCGCGACGAAGTCGCTGATGGTGAAATCGATCTCGTGGCCGACGGCGGAAATGACGGGGATGCGCGACGCGGCGATCGTCCGCGCCAGGATTTCCTCGTTGAATTCCCAGAGATCCTCCATACTGCCGCCGCCGCGGGTGACGACGATGACGTCGACCGGAAAGAGCGTGTTGAAAAAGCGCACCCCCTGCGCGACCTGCCTCGCCGCCCCTTTGCCCTGCACGGCGGCGGGATAAATGCGGATGTCAAGTTTCGGATTGCGTTCGCCGATGATGCGCAAAAAGTCGCGCAACGCCGCGCCGTCGCGGCTCGTGACGACGCCGACGCGCCCCGGCAACAGGGGGATCGGCTTTTTGCGCGCCGCATCAAACAGCCCCTCGGCGTTAAGTTTCGCTTTAAGTTCCTCAAAGCGTTTCTGCAAGTCGCCGACTCCGGCGAGCCGCGCCTGACGGATGTTGAATTGATATTCGCCGCGCACCTCGTAGACGCTCAACTGTCCGAAAACTTCGATCAGCGAACCGTTGACGACGCCGAGTTTCCGGCACGCCGCCGCGCCGCCGAACCAGCAAGCGCGCAGTTGCGACTTGCCGTCTTTGAGCGTCAGATAAACGTGCCCCGAATTATGAACGACGAGACTGCCCACTTCGCCCGCGAGCCAAAAGGACATAAAGGAACCTTCGATCAAGTCGCGCACCGCGCGGTTGACCTCACTCACCGTCAAAATTCTTTCGGTCGCCTGAGTTGTCGTCATATTTTCTCCTTGCCACAGGCATAAAGTAAGGCAAAGAGCGCGTTTTTACAAGTGAAAACCTTGCTTTTTCAGCGATATTCAGTTATAGTAATATAAAGTACATTCCCCAAAATCCCGGAGAAAATTATGAAACGTTGGAATTTTTTATTTGCCTTTTTTGTTTGTCTCGCGCTCGCGGCGGCGGAGCCCTCCTTTGTGATCGAAGCGGAAACGATGGCGCGCACCCCCTTTTACGTGCTTCACGGCAACGCCAAGGCGTCGGGCGGTTATTATCTTGACTCGCCGCAAGCCGACGCCTCCTGCCGCGGGCAATATGAAATTCCTGACGCGGGCAAATACGTCGTTTATCTGCGCAATTTAAGTTACGGGGACAACCGCCGCAAGGTCGCCGTTTCCGTCGACGGCAAAGAGATCGGCGCGGCGGGCGACGAAACGCACGGTTTCATTTGGAGTCGCGCGGGCGAGATCGAATTGACGGCGGGCAAGCACGAAATCATTCTCACCGCCAAGTCAGCCAACACCAAACCCGACGCTTTGCTGCTCACCCGCAAAGCCGACGCCGCTTCCGGCGAAAAAAACGCCGTAAAACTTGATTGCCTCGACGCCGAGATCTATCAGGGGCGCGTCAAGCTCAACGGACGTGCGAAACAAGCCCCTTTTGAAACGAAACGTTGCGGCGAAAAAATCGATTTCGTCTTTTTCCCCAAAGCCAACGGGAAACCGCTTACGACGGGGGCGTTGTCCTACCGTTTCCTCGGCGATGACGGGCAGGACATTTCAGGACTTATCCCGTTGAACGGCAAAGAGATCACGATTTCCACGACGCTCGCGAAGCCGGGGTTTGTCTGGTGTTACGGAAAACTCGCTCACACCGACGGCGCGCTCGCCCTCTGCCGCGGCAAGGACGGCAAACTTTACAACGCGATCTACACGACCAGCGCCGGCGCGGACGTGGAAAACATCCCGCAAATTGCCGAAGCGTCGAATTTCGACGAATTCTGGGCAGCGCGCAAAAAGGAACTCGCCCAAACGCCGCTTAAAGCAAAACTCCGCGAAGTCAAGGGCGTCGATCCCGATCATTTCCGCACCTTTGAAGTGAGCGTCCGCTGTGCCGGACCGCGTCCCGTGACCGGATATATGGTGATGCCGCGCGACGCGAAGCCCAAAAGTCTGCCCGCGAACGTCTGTTTCCAAGGCTACGGGCTTCACAAGCAGGGCTTTCCCAATCCTTACGGCGGCCGCATCCGCTTCATCGTCAACGCCCACGGGATGCCGCTCGGTCAGAGCGACGAATTCTACCGCGAATTTTTCAAGCCGTTGCAAGGCTACGCGATGCACGACGGTGCCGATCCGCTGACCTGTTACTTTCATCAGATGGCGTTGCGCGTGATGCGCTCATTGGAATTTATCCGCACCCTCCCCGAATGGAACGGCGCCGATCTCGTTGTCGAGGGCGGCAGTCAGGGCGGGCTCCAATCGATCTGGGCGGCGGCGCTCGACGACAAGGTGACTTACTGCAACGTCACCGTCCCGTGGAACAGCAACCTCGGCGGCGAAAAACTCGGTCTCATCAAGCCCGTCGGGTGCGCCGTTGAATTTTTCCCCGCCCTCACCTATTACAGCGGCGGCAATCACGCCAAACGCATAAAATGCCCGGTCAACATCGAAAGAGCCGGATTGTGCGACACGCTCTGTCCGCCGTCCAGCGTCGCAAGGCTTTACTTCAATCTGAAATGCCCCAAAGCGATCACGTGGATCGAAAACAACGATCACTTCGCCCCGCTCCCCGGTTCGCGGGAATACCATTATCAAAGCGACGATTTCAAATCGACCAAATAAAGGAATTTCACAATGGACAAAAAAACGCTTTTTTCTTTTTTCGCGGCGTTGTTCGCCGCCGGCTGTACTTGCTGTCAGCCCTCCTGTTACCTCATCGAAGCCGAGGAAATGGACGACCTCGGCGCATTTGAAACGCACACGGGAGATTGCTCCGGCAACGCATTGATCCGCGCCAACGAAGCCGGACTTTTCGCGCGGGGGACTTACGATATTCCGGAGGAAGCCGACTACACCATTTTTCTGCGGAATTTGAGTTTCGGCGACAAATTGCGCACGTTCGACGTCTACGTCGACCGCAAAAAAGTCGGTTCGGGCGGCGACACGCCCGGCGAAACGCGTCCGGCACTGGAATGGTGCAAGATCGCCAAAGTCCATCTCACCAAAGGCGAGCATCAGATCATTTTGCAATCGACGGGTCCCAACGCCCGCTGCGATGCGCTTTTGCTCGTCAAGGGCGAAGCCAAACCGATCCCCGACGATTCGATGCCGCAAAAATTTCAACATCTCACGACCAAAAACGGCACGAAGCATCTCGGTGAATTCAAACTCAACTGCGCGCCGGAGCGCGCCCCTTTCGGCGCGTATCACTGCAACGAGCCGATCGTTTTCGTCGTTCATCCGACACTTGACGGCAAACCGCTCTCCGAAGGGCAGATCGTCTACTCGTTGATCGGCGACGACGGCAAAAAGTCGGAAGGTTCCGTCAAACTCGACGGCAAGAGCGTCCGCGTGACGACGACGCTGACCAAACCCGGTTTCGTCCGGCTGATCCTCACCATTCACGACAAGGACGGCAAACTTTATCTCGGTTCGGAAAAATACGACAGTTGCGTCGGTGCCGATGAGGAAAAGATCTTTCAGATCGACGAACCGGAGGATTTCGACGCCTTTTGGGCGAAGCAGAAAGCGCGTCTTGCCACCGTGCCGCTCAAACCGGAATTAAAAGAGATCGAAGGCAAAGATCCGAAAAACTTCCGTACCTTTGAAGTGACCGTTCCCTGCCCCGGCAACGCGCCCGTCACCGGATTTCTCGTCGTTCCGCGCGACGCCGCAAAAAAGACACTGCCCGCCACCGTCGCGTTTCAGGGCTACGGCGTCCGCACCCCCACTTGCGCGTTTCCTCACGAGGACCGTATCTTCTTTGAGATCAATGCGCACGGTATGCCGCTTCAACAGACCCGCGAAAGCATCAAGCAACTTGCTGAAAAGCTGAATCGCTATGCGCTCGACGACACCGCCGATCCCCAGAACGCCTATTTTTGCAGTATGGTGCTTCGCGTTCTCCGCTCCCTTGAATTTGTCCGCAGTCTTCCTGAATGGAATGGCAAAGATCTGATGGTCTACGGCGGCAGTCAGGGCGGCTTGCAGTCGCTTTGGGCGGCGGCTCTTGACGAAAAAGTTTCTTTCTGCCGGGTCTTTGTTCCCTGGTGTTGCAATCTGGGCACGGAAAAATTCGGCTTCATGCCGAAATCATGGGGCGTCACCTACACCGCCGGCGCCCGCTACTTCGATGCGGCAAATTTCGCCAAACGTATCCACTGCCCCGTGGAGATCACCCGCGCCGGCTTGAGCGATTTCATCTGCCCTCCCGCCGGCATCGCCCGGATGTACCACAATCTGAAATGCCCCAAGTCGATCACCTGGTTCGTCTGCAACAATCACAGCAATCCGCCGGCGCCCCGTCCGACTTTCACGACGAAAACCGACGACTTCAAAGTACCGGAAGCGTTTGCGAAGTAGAGTCAATTTTGACGCAATGGGAGTCAGAGGAGGCTGGTTTCGCCCCCTCTGAAACTCCCCTCAACCAGCCACAGGCTGGACTTTGTAATTGCCGCAGATATTTGCGGATCATTCGTTTTGCCCGCGCTCTGATCGCAATTCCCCGCAAATCTCTGCGGTCGTC
>JAEDIJ010000047.1 GCA_016292515.1 Victivallaceae bacterium | reverse complement strand
CCGGGACCACCGCCTTAAAAGGGCGATGCTCTACCGACTGAGCTATCAACCCGCCGGAAAAAATGCTGTCCAATCCGAACAACGTCTCTTAAAATACTACACGATCAGGATTTTTGCAAGTTGATATGCGATTTTTTTTGAAAAAAACCTGATTTTCGACGATTATCCGGCAAGAGAAACCGCGAATAAACACAAATAGAGATGAGTTATGAGAGATGAGAGATGAGAGATGAGTTACCCCCGCGCGGAAGTTTGGATCGCCCTCCGGGCGAAATGAACGATGAATTTGTGCAGACGGAGATTATGAAACCGCGAATGAGCACGAATTTACGCGAATAAAAATAAAACACCTTGCGCGCAGTCGCGAGTATATCAGCGTGAATCAGTGGGTATCGGCGGTTAAAAATCCGTTTTGCACTTGAAAAAAGCGATGCGCTCCATTACAGTATGGACGACGGAGGAAATTCCCGATGAAAAAATTGCTCTTTTGCCTCTTTTTTGCCGCGGCGATACTGACGGCGGCACCGTTTGCGTGGAAATCGGCGCCGCAGGGCGCAAAAACGCGGGTCGAAGTCGAGATCGCGGAAAATTTTTATCTTGATGCCGATTCCGTTTCCTTTGACGGAGCGACGGTCGTCGCTTCGCCGACGCCGGTCGAAAAAGCGGGGGAAAAGATTTTTCCGGCGGGCGCGTGGCATTGGCTCGTCGTTGCGGAGAATGACTTTTCCGTTTCCTATCAGGGATGCCGTCTTGCCGCCAAAAACGCGCCGCCGCTATGTCTTTTGCCGGAAAGTTGCAACTTTTCCGCAGTTCATACAGCACAAACAACAAACGCCCTGCCGCCGAGAATCGCGCGCGCGAAACTGATCAAAAATTTTTCGGGCGCGATGAGCAAAGAGGATTTTCTCGCGTGGCTCGATGCCGACGCGCCGGAACAAACTGCGGCGCAACGTGTCAACTGGCTATGGCTCCTTGCCGTCATCGCCGGAGGATTTCTGCTCAATCTCACTCCCTGTGTGTTGCCGATGATCCCCGTCAATCTCGCCATCATCGGGGCGCAAAGAGGCGGCAAAGGCGCATTGCGCGGTTTCGCCTACGCTTCGGGGATGGCGGTCGCCTACGGCGTACTCGGCGTCGCCGTCGTGCTGACGGGGGCGCGGTTCGGCGACTGGTCGGGCTCGGCGGTTTTCAATTTCTGCGTCGCCGCCGTTTTCGGGATTTTCGCGCTGGCGATGACAGGCGTCATCCAGTTCGATCTCTCGCGGTTCGCCGCCGTCGACGCGCGGAAGTTGCGCGGCGGCAAAATGCTTGTCGCATTTCTGCTCGGTGCGCTCGCGGCACTCCTTGCCGGAGCGTGCGTCGCTCCGGTCGCGGGAGCGGTGTTGCTGACCGCCGCCGAACGCTACGCTGCCGGGGAAAGTTGGGGATTGTTTCTGCCCTTTCTGCTCGGCGTCGGAATGGGACTGCCGTGGCCCATCGCGGGGGCGGGACTTGCCGCGTTGCCGAAACCGGGCAAAGTGATGCTTTACGTCAAATACGGCTTTGCCGCGATTTTGCTGATCGCGGCGATCCGCTACGGAATTTCCGGATTTCAGCTGATGTGGGAAAACGTTTCGCCGCAGGCGGAGATCGCCAAACTGGAAGCCGCGCTCGCGCAAGCGGAAAAGGAAAACCGCATCGTCGTCGTCGACTTCTGGGCGACGTGGTGCGGCAACTGCCGAAGTTTCGATCGGGAAGTCTTGCAGGATGAAGCAGTGCAAAACGCACTCAAAAAAGTGATCTTCGTCAAATTTCAGGCGCAGGATATCCGCGACACAAAAACGCGGGAGATCCTGCGGCATTACAACTTGCCGGGACTTCCCGCATTGGTGATGCTTTCACCGCGCTGACGCGACTTGCTTTTTTCAGCGGAAGGAGCTTTACAGCGTTTCCACCATTTTGAGATATTCGTCCTCCGTCATCATATCGTCCAGCTCGGAAGAATCGAAATCGGTGATCTTAAAAAGCCATCCGCGGTCTTCGGGGGACTCGACAATGATCTCGGGCTCTTCGAGGATCGTCTCGTTGACCTGAGAAACGCTGCCGCTCAACGGAGAGACCAGAGGCAGATCGGAATCCTCCCCCTCGATGATGCCGACGCTGTCGCCGACGATAAAATCGTCGCCCTCGTCGGGAAGATCAAGATCCGCAATGTCGCCGAGCAAATTGGCGGCATACTCGGTAATGCCGACCGTCACTTCATCGCCCACTACATCCACATACTCGTGCTCTTCCGTAAAATACCGCATCATGATCTCCGCTTTTTCTTTTTCCCTCACCAGGAGAGACAGTTGTTCCGTATGTAATGAAACACCATATTGCATACTTGTCAAGCATAAGACGCATTTTTTCTGAAAAAATACCGGTTTCCGGCAAAAAAACGGACTCCCGCTTGAAAAAAAGCAGCTTCTCCGCTATGTTAGAAATATGGATCAACTGGAAAAACAAATTTTTGAAACCGCCCGGAAACTCTTTCAGGATTCGGCGGGCTGTCACGATTTCGATCACACGTTGCGCGTCGCCGCCAACGCGGAAAAACTCCTTGCCGTGCTGCCGGAAGCCGATCCCGAAATCGTCCGGCTCGCCGTACTCTTGCACGACTGCGCCCGCGCCGAGGAAGACGCTTCCGGCGGCAAAGTCGATCACGCGGCACTGGGGGCGGTCAAGGCCAGGGAGATCCTGCTTCAAGCGAAAGTCGCGCCCTTTCTTGCCGACCGGGTCGCATCCGCGATCGCCCGCCACCGTTTCCGCGGCAAGTTATTTCCGCAAAGCATTGAGGAAATGATCGTCTACGATGCGGACAAACTCGACTCGCTCGGTGCCGTCGGTGTCGGCAGAGCCTTTCACTTCGCCGGGAAATTCGGGGCGAGAGTCCACAACACCCGAGCCGAAGCCCTCGCGGGGGAGCCTTACGGCAAAGAGGACACCGCATTTCGCGAATATCTCGTCAAACTCCGCCACGTGCCTGAAAAGATGCTGACCAAGCCCGGCCGCGCGCTCGCGACTCAAAGGTTGCAGTTCATGACCGACTTTTTCGCCGAACTGGAAAAGGAATGCGCGTCACAAAATTGACGTCGTCGTCCCCGGCTTGAAAACGTAAAGTTTGCCGTTGACCACGTAAAAGACCGTCGTCGCCGACATATTGCGGCAGAGCGTGCGGTCGCAACTCCATTGCAGGGAATTGACCGCCTGCATATAATCGTAAATCTCGATATTGGTCGCGTACCAGATTTCCGGATGATGCGCCATCAAGGCGGCGAATTTTTCCATCACGTCCCAGTTGTTCGCGCGGTCGAATTCAAAACTGTGCCCCCAGATGGTACAGAGCGCGGGAACTTTTTCCGTGGCGAGGAAGCGTTTGCCGATCTCCTGCAGATCGCCGTCCTTGATATGATGCGCCGTCGGCGCCCACGCGAGCCAGTCGTCCTGCGGCAAATCGAAATTCAAATTGGCGTTGTGCGTGGCGCGGGAATAGACGATGTTGCACGCGCGGTAGACGTCGCGGGCGGCGGGGAAGTCCGACCACAGCGCGCCGTTGGGCCACGCGTTGCCGCGCACGATGTAGCCGACCTGCGGCTCGATGACGGCGCGGTCGTGGTAGATGTCCAGCAGGATCGATTCCTTGGGATTGATCTGATAACAGCCGTGGCGGAAACCGTGCGTCGCGACTTCGTGATTGCGGTAGATCGAATAATCGATCTTGCGCTTGGTGTTGACGTTGAAAGTGCCTCTGAGCTGATAACGGTCAAAAATATCGACGAGTTTGCGGTCGCATTCAAAGCCGTCGTCGTAACTGAACGTCAACGCCTTGGTGCGCCCGCCGGGGAAAACGGGATAACTCCCCGCCGGATAAGTGATCCCGGAAACCGTCGGAAGCACCGTTTCCTTTTTCGGCTCGACGAGGACGTTTTTGCCGTCGATCCAGAGATAGATCGGGATCGCCGTCGGGTTGACGAGGATTTTTCCGTCGACGCTCACCTGCAACTTGCGGCACGCCGCCATATAATCGACGATCTCGATATTGGTCGCATACCAGATGTCGGGACGATGCGCCAGAGTTTTGCAGAAATTCTCGATGACGTCCCAGTTTTTCGCATCGTCGAATTCATAACTGTGCCCCCAGATGGAGCAGACGCTCAACACGCCGCCCCAGCCGTTGTAATCGCGGTATTTTTCCGCGATCGCGGGAAGTTGCGCGAAATTATGCCCCGTCATCACCCAGTAAAAGGGATCTTTTTCCTCAAAGAACTTGCCGGTTTCCCCCGTGCCGCGGGCGTAGACGATGCCGTGCTTTTTCAGCGCGGCGCGCACTTCCGGAGAAGTCTGTCCAAAGGGATAGGCGAAGCCGCGGATCGGATATCCGGCGACCTTTTCCAGTGCCGCGAGATCCTGCGCGATCTCTTTCTCGATCTCCTCCGGAGAAAGTTTCGCCATCGCGAGGTGATGAAATCCGTGCGAAGCGATCTCGTGACCTTTGTATAAATCGGCGTATTCTTCCAGTTTCAGAAAATTTTTCTTGCTGCCCGCCCTGCCCGCGCTGACGTTGAAAGTGCCTTTCATCCCGTAACGGTTGAAAATTTCAACGAGTTTCCGGTCGGCTTGAACGCCGTCGTCGAAACTGAAAGTCAACGCCTTGCGCGTCCAACCGGGGTAGGTAAAATAGATTTCCGGCATCGCCGACAGAAAAGAGGCGCACATCAGCAGAACTCCGATCGTTGTTTTTTTCATTTTTCCGTTTCCTGTAACATAAAAGGCGGATCTCTCCGCCTTTGTCAAACTTACTTTTTGCAGATGCGGATCAAACCAATCACCGGTCCCGAAAGGATGTAACCGGTCACGATCGCGAAAAGCCCCGGCGTCTTGAAGACCGCCCAGACGATCACCAGCGCGATGAAAAGCAACATTTTCCAACGGCTTTTGCGCATCGAAAAAATCAGTCTCCCCGCGTGCGGATACGGGAACTTGCTGACCATCAGCAAGCCCAGCAACGCCGCATAGATCGGCAAGCCGAAAGCGACGTTGCGCAATCCCGCTTCGCCGAGATCGAGCGTCGACGCAAAAAAGACCGCGACGCAGATCGCCGCCGCCGCACCGGGCGAAGGCAAACCGCTGAAAAAGTCGTGTTTTTCCTCCTCGGTACCGGGAAACATCGCCTTGATGTTGTAAGTCGCCAAACGGAGCGCGGCGCCGCCGAGGTAGACCGCCGCGAGCGCGTAGACCATGAATTCCTGCCGGGGGATCAGCGTATGACCGCTCATCGCGTGCGTCATCACCGACACCAGCACCGCCGGAGCGACGCCGAATGTGACCATATCCGACAGCGAATCCATTTGAAGCCCGTGCATACTGCCCGCGTGGAGCAGACGCGCGGCAAGTCCGTCAAAAGCATCGAAAACCATCGCGCAAAAAATCATGATCGCGCTGACGGTAAAAATGCGCGTCTGGATCTCCGGTGCCTGCCCATACGCCCGCAACGTGTAAAGGATCGCGGCGAAACCGCACAAACTGTTGCAGAGCGTCAGCATATTGGGAATGCTTTTGACGATGCGACGGGGAAATTCCAGATACTTTTTCATTTTTCCTCTCCCTGCGAAACGATTTCCGCCAGAATGGATTCGCCGCCCTTGACCGCGTCGCCGACCTTGACCAGCACTTTGACCTGATCGGCAGGCAGATAAAGTTCCGTCCGCGAACCGAATTTGATCATCCCGTAGACGAAACCTTTATCCAGGTTTTTGCCGACGTAATCGGGGCAGACGATGCGGCGGGCGATCGCGCCGGAAATCTGCCGCACGGCGACGGGGAATTTTTCCCGCCCCGCCAAAATGCCGACGATCGTCATCGCCTCGTTGCGCTTCCCCGCGTCGGGATGGCGGGCGTCGAGATATTCGCCGGGGCGGTAATGTTTCGCCAAGACCTGCATCGCGACCGGAGCGCGGTTGACGTGGACGTTGAAAACCGAGAGGAAAATACCGATCCTGACCGTTTTCACGCCCGCAGGGAACTGGTCGAATTGATCGAGGATCGTGATGTCGCGCACGACGCCGTCCGCCGGACTCGTCACCGCGAGCGGGTCCGCGGGGATCTCCCTCACGGGGTTGCGGAAAAATGCGCAGAAGCAAAAGAGCACCACCGCGACAAATGCCGCCAGACTCCACCCGAAAACGGGATGCCCGAAACGGATCAGCGCGTAGCATCCGCCCCACAAAAGAAGCGCGATAATCAGCGCACTGCCCCACTCTTTCAAACCAAATCTCGTCAATGTCATCATAATTGTTTCTCCTTATCGGTCAAATTCCAGTTTTTCTTTTTCAGACGCATTGCGGCGGACATCCCAACAACGGTATATCTGCGGCACGAGATATTTCGCGATCGAAGCGGTCGGCATCGCCAGGATCATTCCGGGGATGCCCGCTACGATTGCGCCGACCAAAACGACGATGATCGTTTCCAACGTCGTCAAGCCCAAAGAATCGCCGACAACGGCGGGATAGATGATGAACTGCTCCAACACCGTGTTGTAGATCAGATAAAGCAGGACGATCAGCACGATCTGCGTCCCGCTTCCGCCGCAGGCGAGCGTCACGGTCAACGTGGTCAAAAGCGTCACGACGGGGCCGATGAAAGGCAGCAGCTGACTGCACCCGGCGATCACTCCGAGGATCGGGAAATAAGGCACGCCGATAATGCCGAAAAAGAACGTGTAGACGATCGTATCCAGCACGATCAAAGTGAGGTATCCGCGAAGCCAGATACGCAACCGCATAAAAATCCCCCCGGTCAAGCGGGTCGCTTCGTCGAGCGCGGATTTTTCCGCCCCGGGCAGCCACTTGCCGTTGTAGAGCATCCGCACGAGATATTCCCCCTGCTTGCCGGTACTTGCGTCGAGATGGCAGAATTCGGCGAGTTTCGCCAAAAAGAAAATACTGAAAAAAACCGTCAGCAGAAGATCGCCGAGAAATCCCATCGTAATACCGAGAAATCCTTTCGTCAACGAAAATGCGCCGCCCGATTTCCGCAATAGAAGTTCGATCGCATCCCGCATCTGCTGCGGATCGGAAAGCACCGCCGAGACCTTTTGGATCATTTCCTGAACGGGAGGTATCCTGGAAAATTTCTCCGCCGTCCGGTCGAGGTAGTCAACCGCCGGCGCGAAAGGCGAAACTTTCACTTTCTCCCCGGGCGCGGTATTTCCCTGCATGATCCAACTGCCGAACGACTTGCCGGTGTCGCGCAACTGCTGAAAAAGCGAATTACTGCAAAACGTCACCAAAAGAGTGATGACAACGACGACGGTAAAGACCGTTTCCCATACCGCCTTGGTGATGATCCTGCGGTAGGCGTCCCTTTTCCGATTCGCTTCCGACTCCTCGTCCGTCCGGTGCAGTTTGCGTTTGATCGCACCGGAGATATAGCGCAACGGGGCGAGCAACCAGTGCAGCAACTGAAAGAAACGATATCCCAATCCCCGCTTCGCCAGAAGCCTGCGCTCGAAAAATTTTTCCAACGGCAACAGCAAATAGGCGATGATCAAGCCGAAAGCGACCGGACGCAACCACGTCGCCAGCAAAAGGAAAACGACGATGAGTCCGATGACGATCAGAACTCCTACCCCGGAACGGCGCAACGCCGCCTTTTCCTGCAAAGAACTCTGTACGAAATCGATCATCCGGGCGATTTCCGGCTGCGAAAATCCGAGTTTCAGAGCCAACTCCGACACCTGATCGCGCCGCGCTTCCGGCAAACGGGTCTGCAACACCAGAGAAAAGAGAAAATAAATCACCTTTTTCTTTTCTTCCGGCGGAAGATCTTTCAGCAATGCCGCCGCTTCGTCCGGAGCTACGGGCTTCGCATCCTGAATACTGTCGAGCAACGCGACCGATTGCGACGGAGAAAAAACGTCGGCGAGCACCCGCAAAGAAGTCCAATGCTCCGCCGTGATCTCACCGGAATCGGAAACGAGCAACGTTTTGATCATCCCCGCCAGACCGCGACGGACATTTCCCTCATCGTCGTGAACGAGAAAGTCGATCGCCGAAGCGGCGGAGCGGCGAAGCGCTTCCGGCACTTTGGAGATATTCAGTTTCCTGCCGATGGAAGAAAAAAACGACATCGTTATTTCGTCGTCACGCGAACGCTTTTCGCACCCTTGACCGTCCTGCCGATGCAATCGGCGTAAAGGCCGCAGCCGCGGATCGCTTGAAGGGCTTTTTCCGCGTCATTTTCCGGCACAAACCAGACCATACCGACGCCCATATTGAAAACGCGGTAGGCTTCTTCATCTCCGACGTTGCCGCGCTCGACGATCAGTTTGAAAATCGGCGGCACGGGGAAACCCGCGACGTTGAATTCGACGTCGATGTCATCGGGCAACACGCGCGGGACGTTGTCGCAGAGACCGCCGCCCGTGATGTGGGCGATGCCGTCAAGGCTGACACCGGCAGCGCGCGCCGCCTTGATCGCCGGATAATAGCAGGTGTGGGGGTGAAGCAACGCTTCCCCGACCGACTCGCCGCCGAGGCAGTCGGGACGATCGTTGACTTCGAGCCCCGCCTGATCGAAAAGCACTTTGCGCGCCAAGCTGAAACCGTTGGTATGCAAGCCGTTGGAAGCGATACCGATCGCGACGTGGCCCGCCTTGATCTTTTCGCCGGTGATGAGTTCGCTCTTTTCGACGATGCCGGTAATGACGCCGACGAGGTCGAAATCATTGCCGTACATTCCCGGCATTTCCGCCGTTTCGCCGCCCAGCACGGCGCAATTCGCCGCTTTGCAGGCACGGGCGATGCCGCCGAGGACTTCCTCGTACAGCGGACTGCGGAGTTTGCCGATGCCGATGTAATCCATAAAATAGACCGGCTCCGCGCCCTGTACGGAAATATCGTTGATGCAGTGATTGACGATGTCGCAGCCGACGGTGTCGTACTTCTGCATTTTCATCGCGACCATCAGTTTGGTGCCGACGCCGTCGATGCTCGAAACCATCACCGGTTCACGGTATTTGGAAAGGTCGATCTGAAAAAGCCCGCCGAAACCGCCGATCGGGGCGAGCATTTCGGGCCGCCGGGTCGACGCGAGCGCGCCTTTCACTTTGGTCAGAAGATCGGTCGCGAGATCGATATCGACGCCCGCCGCCTTGTAAAGATCACTTTTTGCCGCCATAATGATTTTCTCCTATCGTCAGATGATGTTTTTACAGATTCCAGAATTTTTTCACGCCCGAATAGGCGATTTTTTCAATCAGAATTTCGATGCCGTCAAGCGGTGCCTGTCCGCGTTCGACGAGATTGCCGAGCACGTCGGAAAGCACCCGGCGGAACATCTCGAAGCGCGAGCCGTAACTCAAAAGTTTACGCGAATCCGAGACCATTCCGGCGAAATTGCTCAACGTATCCACCGAGGAAATGTATTCCAGTTGACGGCGCATCCCGACCGGCGTGTCGCAGAGCCACCACGCCGAACCGAGCGAAACTTTTGCACCAAAAGCGCGCGAGATCGTCGCGAGCGTCGCATAGTGCGCCGGATCGAGCGAGTAAAGCACTGTTTTCAACCTGCCGTCGAAACGGTTGAGGAATTTGATCAGATTGGGCCGCAGATCGAGCGCGTGGTCGCTGATGTCGCCGCCGACATCGGGACCGAGCGCGTCAAAAAGCGATTTGCGCACGTCGCGCACCGCGCCGAGGTGAAGTTGCGTCACCCAGTCGCTTTCGGCGTTGAATTCGGCGATCTCGCCGAAAAGGTAGCCCATAAAAATGCGCCCCTCCTCTTTCGTCACTTCCTCGCCCGCCATCGCGCGGCGGAAAACGCGGTTCGCCTGCTTGTAATCCGCCTCGACGTCGGGCAGGATAAGCAGTCCGTGATCGCTCGCGCGGCAACCGTGCTCGGCAAAGAAATCGTGACTTAATTTCATCACGGAAACAAGTGCTTTCAAGTTATTCAGCTCAATACCGAAACGCTTCTCCAACCGATCCATCCCCTCGCGCCAGCCGGGAGCAAAAATTTTTATCGTCTTGTCGGGCCGCCAGGTGGGACGCACGAGGATCCGCCCCATCGCCCGGTTGATGCGGTCGTGATGCTCCAAAGTGTCGGCGGCATCGTCGGTCGAGCACATCACTTCGACGTTGAGTTTTTTGGAAAGCAACGCCTGCGGACGGAATTCATCGGTCGCCAGTTTGGCGTTGACCGCGTCATAAACCGTTTCCGCCGTCTTCCCCGAAAGCTGCTCCTCGATGCCGAAATAGCGGCGCAGATCAAGGTGGATCCATTCATAGACGGGATTGCCGATCAATTCGGGAAAAATTTTGCCGAGTGCGCAGAATTTGTCGCGGTTCGCGCTCTTGCCGGTGATCAGTTTTTCCGGCACGCCGCGCTTGCGCATCATTTCCCACACATAGTGGTCGGTGGCGGCAAACAGTTGCCACGCGTCGCGGTAACAACGGTTCTCGGCGATCTCCCGCAAATTCGCGTGATTGTGCGGATCGACGACCGGGAGTTTGGAAATTTTGGCAAAAAGTGCCTTGCCGGTCTTGTTGCCGATCAGATAGGAATCATCCAAAAAAGCCATATTACCACCTTTTCTGAAAAGTTATACTCTCAATTCTTCCGCGGCATCCGCCATTTCCGCCGCGTGCGCGGCGAGCAGCGGACGGATCTCCTCGTTGAGGAAGTCCTCGACCTGACGCGGCGCGCGACCGACGAAACTTCTGGGGTCGAGCAAGGCGTCGAAATCGTCGGAAATCGCGGCGAAAGCGGGATCGCTTTTGAGCCGGATGAGCAGATCGTTGTCAAGCCCCTCGGCTTTCACCTGACGCGACGCTTCCATCGAATGCGTACGGATGACTTCGTGCAGTTTCTGTCGGTCGCCGCCTTTCTTGACCGCCGCCATCAGGAGATTTTCCGTCGCCATAAAGGGCAGTTCCGCTTTGATGTGACGCTCGATCACCTTGGGCCACACCTGCAATCCCGATGTGACGTTGAGCAGGATCGACAGCACCACGTCGGCGGCAAGAAAAGCCTCGGCAAGCACGATGCGGCGGTTGGCGGAATCGTCGAGCGTGCGCTCGAACCACTGCGTCGCCGTCGTGAATGCGGGGTTGAGCGGCAATGTGATGAGATATCTCGCAAGCGACGTGACGCGCTCACTCCGCATCGGATTGCGCTTGTACGCCATCGCGCTCGAACCGACCTGCTTGGCACCGAAAGGCTCTTCCAATTCTTTCATATTCGCCATCAGCCGGATGTCGGTCGCGATCTTGGAGGCGGACTGCCCCAGTCCGGAAAGGATCGACAGGACGAAATAGTCCAATTTCCGGGTGTAAGTCTGCCCCGAAACCGCAACGACGTGCGAAAAGCCCATTTCAGCGGCGACGCGGCGCTCCAATTCGCGGCACTTGTCGTGATCGCCGTCAAAAAGCGCGAGAAAACTCGCCTGCGTACCGGTCGTACCTTTGACACTGCGGAAAGGAAGATTTTCTATTTCCCGCTCCAAACGCTGGAAGTCGAAGTAAAAATCCTGCAAATAAAGCGCGAAACGCTTGCCGAGCGTCGTCAACTGCGCCGGTTGCAAATGGGTGAAACCGAGTACCGGCAGATCCTTGTTGGCATCGCAGAAATCGGCGAGCTGGGAAATCAGTTTCAGCAACTTGCCGCGCAGAAACTTCATCGCTTCGCGCATCTGGATCAATTCGGTGTTGTCGGTAACGAAGCAACTGGTCGCGCCGAGGTGGATGATCGGCGCGGCTTCCGGACAGAGCTCCGCCAGCGTGCGGATATGGCTCATCACATCGTGGCGCAACGATTTTTCATACTCGGCGACGCGGTCGAAATCGATATCCTCGATATGCGCGGCGAGTTCCGATATCTGCTGATCGGTGATTTCAAGACCGAGTTCTTTTTCACAGCGCGCCAGCGTCAGCCACAGCTTCCGCCAGGTCGAATGTTTGAATTGAGGGGACCAGATATGACTCATCGCCGCATCGGCGTAACGATCGGTCAACGGATTGCAATAACTGTTGGTATCCACCGTGATTTTCCTCTTTTTTGGGCATTCAGCCGGAAAATTAACGTTTTTTTTCATTTTTGACGTGAAAAAACGGCAAAAACGGGCTATAATAATAGCGCACCTATATAAATATAGTGCATCAGCGGCAATAAATCAACCTTTTGTAAGATAGTTTTTCAGGATTGAGGAGAAGATCAAGATGAAAAAAATGTGGCAGACTCTGTTGACGATCACCGGTATCGCAATTCTCGCGGGATGCTCTTCGGCTCGTATTCCCGGCGGCTGTTATCAACCGGCAAACCCGACGGACGGCTGTTTGGCGTGCGTCTACGAGGACATCATTTTTCTGCGCGTGAAAATGCCGGAAAATTCCAATCGCCCCGGCTCCAACAACGATTGGGCGGGCAAATACGAATTGGATAAAAAAACCGGCGAAGTGACGTTGAAAATGACCGAGGAGCAATGGCGCAACTGGAAATTCTATTTCGGTCTCCGCCTCGCCGGAAACACCCTCAAAATCGACGATTTCAGCCGTCAGACGACCTATACGCTGATCCCCGACAGCCCGGCGGAAACGTCCGGGAATCTGCAACCGATGCGGTAATTCCCCCTTAAAATCTCCTGCGATGGCGTGAGAGCCATCGCCCCGCTTCGCGGCTTCGGTCGATTTTCGGGGGTGCCCCCGCGCTCCCGCGCATCCGTTCCTCGGTGCTCCGCACCTCCGGTACTCGCGGCTTCGCGTATGGTAGTTTTTACTTTTTGTTAAATATCCCCCTGCCCCCTTAAAATCTCCGGCGCACCCGTGAGAGGGTGCGCCCCGCTTCGCGGCTTCGGTCGATTTTCGGGGGT
>JAEDIJ010000002.1 GCA_016292515.1 Victivallaceae bacterium | reverse complement strand
ACCGGAGATTTCCTGCGAGAAAGAGGCGTGAGGGTATGTCATAAACCGTCGAAGAGGCATAAAAAAGCGGAGACGCATTGGATACGCGTCGCGTTAAAAATCTTTACCTGCAAAATCTCAGTTTTGCTGTCCCGGGACGCGGGCTGTGATTTTTGCGGCGGGACGGAAAAGACGGGCGACGTAATCAAACAATACGCAGAGGCACAAAAGCGGGATCGTTTTCATATTGCGCATAAAAATCCTGCTTCCACCGCAAAAAGTGCGGTAGAGCCACTCCAATCCCAGCTTGCGGACCCAGCGGGGAGCCCACGTGCGGCGTCCGGAATGGAAGTCAAACGCCGCACCGACACCGAGCATAACAGGCACATTGATCTTTTTCAAATGCCGTTTCATCCAGAATTCCTGTTTCGGCCCGCCTAATCCGACCCAGAGCAGATCGGCGCGGCTCTCTTCGATCATCGCCTTGACCTGAATTTCTTCCTCTTCCGTCAAATCACGAAATGGCGGCGTATAGCACCCGGCAACGATCATCCCGGGATTTTTCGATTTCAGATTGTCGGCGAGTTTCTGCGCGACGCCATCCCCTCCCCCGAGAAAGAAATGCCGCCATTGGCGCGCGACACCGTATTCGCAGGCACGCAACATAAAAGATGGACCGGAAACGCGTGATACGCACTGACGCAGATGCCACTCCAATTCTTTTTGGAGAACGATCCCGTCCGGATAGATCAAACTCGCGCCGGCGATCACATCGTGCACTTCTTTATCAAAAAGAGCGTGAAAAAAAAGATTGCCTTCAAAAAAGCAGACGTAATGATGTTCGCGCAGTTGGATCAATGTTTCAACTTCCGACAACGCCTGGTCGATATTGGAAACGTTAATGGGAATGCCGTGAATTTTTCCCGTTTGAAAAAGAGTTTTTGATTGGATCATTGTCTGTTATTCCCCATTTAATCTGAATACAAAGTAAAATCATCAAAAAAAACATCTCCGGAAAGAAAATGCAGCACGAGAAAGCAGGAATCCCCGCCCCGCAACGCCGGACTGTCAAACGCGATCTGCTGACGATGCCAATCACCGTCGTTATGATACACGAACCAATAGTGCACATTCGGCATACGGTTTTCCCGATCGTACACAAAAAATGTAACGATGTATTGAGAATGCGGGACTCCTTTGGCATAAAAAGCCAGGTACTTTTTCCCCGCAAGCGGGATCTTGGGCAAATAACGGAAATAAGGCGATAAATCACTTCCCCGGAGATGCAATGCCTCGCTTTCCTTGCCGTCGTGATCCAATACTTTCGTTTTTTCGAAAAAGAAATCACAGGGTCTGACGGGGCTGCAATCAAACCCCCAATGCGCGGGGATATCCCATTTTTCATCTTTCATTTCCGGGATGCGGCAACTGTTGGCGAAAATTTCCCGCATCGCATCTTTTTCCTTTTCTCCGGCGGAAATTTCAAAATCCCCGTTCTGTATTTCCTGCCGCTTCCCCGCCAAAGAGGGAACTTCCATCGGAGGAGTTTCGCGCTTCAAGAGAATGGTGAAGCGATCCTTTTTGCGGCGATTGGTATAGGACTGGTAAACGATCTCCCATTTCTTTTGCGGATCGTTTTCCAACAATTTTTCGATTTCAGAGGGGACTCGACAATTTTTTTCCGTAAAAATCAGATAGAGCGGTTTTTCATAGCGATCGAGCATCTTCAAAAAATCAGCCTGCTGCATTCCCATATCGGAATACTTCAAAGCCGTCACGTTTTCCGCGCCGGTGTAGTATCGGATCCGCCAAAAATCCTTTCCGTCAGGATAGAGAAGCGTCACGGAATGATCCGGGGTTTTTTGCATACTCCTTTTCAGTGCGTCCATACCGCGAAGAAAATAATTATCCTCCGTGCGAAACGATTTTACGCAGCAGGCAACGATCAAACAAAGCAACAACAAAAAAGACCACATCTTCGGCTGCAACACCCCCAGATGACGCGTAAAACGCGGGCTGATGATCCATATCGCATACGGGATCGCAAATCCGATCAGGATCAAAGCATAACGCGATGACGACACCCGGGCTATCGTCCGGGAAAGCAATATATATATGCTGATAACCGCCAAAAACGCCAGAACATTATCCGTTTTTTGTTTTTTCCACGCCCAAATAGAGATGAGCAATCCGGCGAGACCGCAAATCGCGACCGGGGGAAACAAAAGTTCCGGAATCTTCTGGAATAAAACCTCTATCATATTTTTCCTTTAATGAAAGTGCGGCAGGATCCGCTCAACGGCATAATAAGTCAGTACATTCCACAGGTCGATATCCGCCCATATGCAAATCAGTACAATCGTTACCAAGGCGGCTAAAAGAAAAGACAACAAGGGAATGCCGATCCTTCTGAAAAACGGTCTCAAAAAGAAGCCCATCGCCGTCAACATAAATAAAATGAATTCAAAACCTTCGATTCGCGTCACAACTGCCAATCCCGTAAAAATACCGCACAAGACGACATATCTGTTTTGCGGAGATTTGATCCAGCAGAAAAGAAAAAGAAAAAAACAACCGCACCACAAAAAGTAAGTCGTATCGCGCAAAACCGTCGCGGAATTCTCGCACAAAGACGGATGCACTGCCACCAAAAGCGCACAAGATAAAGCACAAATCCGTTTCTGCGGCCAAAGCACCTGAATACTGAAAAAAAACACCGGGATCAGCAGCGTGCCGACAACGATATTGTACCACACCGCCGTCGGCTCCAACGGGAAATCAAAATTTTCAATCAGCATCTCGGGGACGATAAACGCCCCCGGCAAAATCGGATGAGATGCGAATTCGCCATTTCCCAGACCAAGCGCATTCCACGACGTCCCGGATGCCCACTTCTGCAAAAAAAGCAAATAAAAGCACGCATCCCGAAACAGTTGCCGGCAAAGCACATAGCGAAACCAGCGGGCAACGAACCCGACGATGACGATCAGAAACAAAACCAGACCGACGTGTTTTTGCATCCACTCCGCGATCGAGGAAAGCCGCTCTTCTATTTTTTGGGATACGCTATTTGTGAAGCACATACCGTATGATTTCTGAAAGAGAATTACCGGAGACGTTACGCCAGGAATTTATTTTGGTAAAGCACTGGCGACGTTCCGAATAATAAATCAATGGTGTTTTATAATGTACAAGAAGTCTCATCAGCGCCCTTATCACGGATACTTTTGCGCCGATCTTCCACAAAAACGACGGATATTTTTTCCTGCCGCGTAAAATCGTTTCCACTTCATCTTCGTATGTCGAATCGCGACGGGATAAGGAATCCGCGCGCTTCATAAAAGCGGAAAACGGGATATCGACCGTCGCCAAGTCCGCATACCGCGCAAAACGGGTCCACAATTCAAAATCCCCGGCGGCGCGATAAGAAGAGTCGATGCCGCCGGCTCTTTCGTACAAACTTCTGCGCCAGAACATATTTTCCTGTTGAAGCAACCCCCGCACATCACTGCGGCACCATCCGTTTTGAATATATTTCCTGGGGATCGCGGCGGGTTGCGTATAGATTTTCGTCAACTGATATTTTTCATTGAGAAACGCCGGCACTCCCATGACCCAATCCACGTCCGGGTGATTTTCAAAAATTTCACCGATCGTCCGCAATGTCCACGGCATGGATTGATCGTCGGCATTCAGCCAGCACAACACATCCCCCGTCGCCCGCGCGAAACCTTTGCGGATCGCGTCATACATCCCCTTGTCCGGTTCGTGGATCACGCAGGTGATCCTGTCGCGATACTTTTCTATCACATCTATCGTATGATCCGTCGAAAAGCCGTCTACGACGATATATTCCAGATTTTCATACCTCTGGGAAAGGATGGATAAAATCGATCTCTCGATATTGTTTTCCGCATTGTAACAAGGAGTTACGACCGTAATTTTAGGGCAAGGACTCATCCGATATTTCCTTTTTTCCAATCCTCTTCCGGCTGTTCCGCCAAAAGATCGCTCCCGCTCTCCAAAAATTTATTTTGAAACAGGGAATACTTCCGCTGATCCGCCGCAACGATCATTCCCATCACGATCAAAATATAAGCCGGATACGACGGATAAATAATGATGTGACTTACCAGAGAGAGGACTAAAAAGAAGACCCAGGCGGAAAAAAACGGAGCGAAGTATTCCGAGTGACGGCGTTTCAATTTAATGCAGTATACCAGAAGCAGGAGATGCAACAAAACGTAAAGGGCGAATCCCAAAATGCCGTAATCGTAAATCATTTCCAGAAAATCATTGTGCGCGCTGCGGAACATCGCCCCGAATATCGAAGAAAAATACTGCTGAACCGCGTTGGGGCCATGCCCGATCATCCATTCTTTTTCGGTATTGGTTTCGATCTCCGCCAGAAGATCCTCATAAATCTCGATCCGTCCGCTTCCTCCGTCCTCCACCATCGCCTCTAACCGAGCCATCGCCTGTGCGCCATAGGTCGAATAACAGAAAACACCTGTGATAACGACCAGAAGCGATATGCAGATCAAGATATTTCTCAACACCCTTTTCTTTTGCGAACTCGGCCGCCAAAGACTGTAACCGACAATGGATAAAACCGATACGATAAGCAAACTGCGTTTCATTCCGATCAGACCGGACGACATGAGGATGAAAAGGACGATGTTTTTCCGTATTCCGTTTTTCAGCATCAGGCACCCCGGCAACAACAGGACGACAAAAAACATCGTTGAAATAACTTCGATCCCTTCCTTTTCCTGATCGTGAGAAATCTGTACGGAAAAATCATAAAATATCAGTACGAGAACTAAATGTATCGCCAAAAGCCACGGCAACAACTTCACAAATTTCCCCAGGCACTGCGGTCTTGTATAAGCGACGGCATAACTCCCGCTCAAACACAACACCCAAAAGATCGCCTGAAAATAATCCTTCACGAAGTTCTGATAGGACGGCAGGATCGGAATAAGTATGGTATAGAGCAAAAGAATGAGTAGTGTACAGATAAAAATCCAACCGCCGACACCGCTGCTGTTTTTCGGGAAAAACATCAGCAGTATGACAATGGAGACCATATCAAAAACGCAAACCATCGCCAAACGGACAAAGGAAAACAAAACGCTGTCGGGGAAATAATACACCAGTTGCGAAAATATCGTATTCACCGAGAGACAAAGGAGCAAAACCGTACAAAACTGATTTGCCTTCAATTGACGAAAAGCGGCTATATCATCTTCCATAATCATCTGCTTTTCACACTTTCCGTTTTATGCCATTCCATAAAAAGACGGCTGTGTACACGCGGGATCCAAAACAAATCCCGCAGCGCAGGATTCAAAGTCCCCGGGATCGCGGAAAACGCCATCTCGTATCCTGACTGCCGGGCGACATCCCGGCTTTTTCCGGAAACCGCCATCGGAGTTCCGTAAGGGTAGGCAAAAAAACGCACCGGCACGTGAAACATTTCACGCAAGTGCTCCCCCGACCCCCGAATTTCTTTTCCCATTTCCGGGCTGAACCGCAACATACCGTGACTCATACTGTGACCGCCAAGAGTGCACAACGGATCGCAGACGATCTCCGCCAACTGCTCTCTGGAAATAAAATCTTCTTTATCGATCAACTCCGGCGCCACAAAAATGGTATACGGCATATTTCTTTTTTTCAGTTCCGGCCACGCCGCCGTGTAAAATGTAGCAGAAATATCATCAAAAGTCAAGACGGCGAACCGCTTTTTTTGCGGATTCATCTCCCGGATGCGCTCCGCCGCCTCCGGCAACGCGAGGACTTCCCATTGGTCGGCGAGAAAATCCAGACATCCGGCAAATTCCTCCGGAGTCATGGTACAGGAATACAATCCCTCTTTTGAGGAAATAACGTGAAACATCAGAATGGCACTTTGAAAGGCGGATACATCGGCATATTGCAACCGCGCTTTTTCCTGACAGTACATCTCCCATTTGTAAAAAATATACTGCCAATACCAACTGATTTGTTTATATATTTTTTGCGGAAAAATAGTCATAATACATCATTCCCGTTTTCAAGCCGCTTCCGGTCAGCGGCAAAACCACTGTTTTGTCTTGTCCGATCTGATTCACACACCGCATGAATGCGGCGTAAACCGACGCGGAGGTCGGTTCCACAAAAAGCCCGTTTTTGGCAAGTGTAAGGGCGGCGTCCATGATTTCATCGTCCGATACGGTGACGAAGTCCCCCCCCGAAGAGCGGACGGCGCAAACGATTTCAGCAAGACGGGGAGGCGCGGCGACGGCGATCCCCTCCGCGAGCGCGGGGCGGGGGCTGGCTATGCTTTTCCAACCGGGTTCCATACTTTCCCGAACGGGGGCACAATGCTCCGATTGCACCGCGATCAGTTTCGGCATATGATCGATCACGCGCGCCTGATACAATTCCCGGATCGCCAACCAGGTTCCCAGCAGGAGCGATCCGCTTCCTACGGCAATAAAAATATAATCGGGGGCTTTCCAGTCCAACTGCTCCGCCGTTTCATAGAAAAAGGTTTTGTTTCCCTGCACAAAAAAGGGATTCCATGAATGACTGGCATAACACATATCTTGCGCGGCTTTTTCCGCCGCGACCGCGCAATCTTTGCGGCTTCCCGGCACACTGCAAATACAAGCGTGATAGGCGTGAAGCTGCGCAAACTTGACCTTGGAATTGGTGAATGGCACAAAAATATGCGCATCCATTCCGGCAGATGCCGCGTATGCGGCAATGGAACACGCGGAATTGCCGGAGGAGTCCTCCACCAATTTGCTTACATTCATCTCCTTTAATTTACTGATCATCACGGAAGCACCGCGGTCTTTGAAAGATCCCGTGGCACTCATATATTCCAATTTCGCATACAATTTACCGGAATACAAATTTTTCAACGGATGAAGCGGCGTCATACCTTCGCCGAGGGAAACGATGTTTTCCGAATTTTCCACCGGAAGAAAATTCCGGTAGCGCCACAATGAAAAATCATCCTTTTCTATATCGGAAACGCGAAAGGAAAACGACTGATCCAAATTCAACGGCGCGCCGCAGTCACATTTGTAGCGTTGTGCCGTCAATTCATATTTTTGCTTGCAGACAGAACAGACGAGTTGCATAGTTTAAGCCCTTTCGTTATACTCTTTATCCTTGATAAAAATATCTTTCAAGTATGCCCGGGATAAGTCTTGAAGTTTCGTCAACCGGGCAGTCCCTTCGGTTTCCGCAGATGCTCCGTCCTCCGGGGGGATCGGAGTTTCCGGAAAGATCAACCGCTTTTCCATCCCCGCATTTTTCAACAGCGTGACCAGACGGTCGCTGCTCTCGCGGATTGCCGCCATCGTGATAAAAGGAATACGGAAAATCAATGCGAAACAGGTGCCGTGAAAAGAATCCGTCACAATGTATTCGGCGTGACGCAGAAGTGAAAGAAACTCTTTCGGCCCGCAATCGTAAAGCTGTTTTTCAACAGGATAAAACTTGTGCGGTTTCGTGGTGATGACGTAAACCGGCAAATGGAGACGATCGGCAATGGCCTTCGCTTTTTGGATCAGCGCGTTTCCCCCGTTCAATTCATATACGACAATGTATTTTTGCGGAAAAAGGCGTTCCCCGGCGAGAGATTGCCAAAAGGATGCATCGGGCAAAAAAACGGGATCCAGCACGACGGGAGGGCGCGAGCCGGTCATTTTTTCCAGCAACCGCGCGCCGCTTTCCTCTCTCACGCTCAACTGAAAGAAATCTTCGACCCACGGTTTCAGGATATCAAGAGTATCCGGCTTGATGGTATCGGTACCGAAACTTGCCGCATACGCGATTTTTTTCTGTTTCTGTCCGACGGGGAAGTTCAGATAAAAAATACGGCGTCTTTTCCCTTCCGGCTGAAAAACCTGATCGCTTCCGCTGACGTATACATCCGCCGACGGCGGATTTTTCAAAACATCCTCCTCCGACTCATACGCGCGCAAATTCAGATGAAGCCATTCCTGACGGAACCGGATGAAACGGCGGATCTTCCGTTTCAGCGGAGCGTAGCGCAACAGACAGAAAAAATGATAGAACATCTGGCGCAAACGGGAATCGGAGTACGGGGCAAAAACACGGAAAAGTTTTTGATGATACGGGGTATTCAAATTCAGACTTTCCGCGTCAACGCCGATCCCGCGAAGATAGTTCACCAGTCCGCAACACTGCAATACCGCACCGTAATTGATGTGGTTCAGCGTATAGATGACAGCTTTTTTTTCATTTTTCATACAAAGATTTCAACTTTTTCTTGAATGCTCTGCCGATCACCGTTTTGGGACAAAAGAGCGTAATTGCCGGAAGAAAAGAGAAAATCCGAACCGCCAGACGAAAGAGCCGTTCCCGCCGTTGCAGGGAAGAGGGAACGTGTCGGTCATGCAAAAAATACCGGACGGCGGGAAGCGGAAGTTTTTCCACATTCCCATACTCTGCCGGGGCGCACTCCCGCCAGAGATCCCCGCCGCGGGCGGAATGAATGACAACGACGGAGCAGCCGCGGTTGTCCTGATTTTCCGGATGCAGTTTGGCTTGTCCCCAGAAATCGCCGATGGTGAAATCCGCGGCGCTGTGCAGTACGCGGCAACAGGAATAACACGTTTCGCGAAGTCCGAAAGAGTTCCCGTACGCGATCATAAAGGGAGAAGCATATACGGATGTATAACAGATCTTGCCGGAAGCATACTCCATTTTCAAACAATAGTCTTTCCACCCGCGGTTTTTGACGGCAAAGTCTTTGTAACGGAAATCGACGGCGGTCAATCCTTTGCCGGCATACGAACGGAAATTGCGGGCGGACGGGACGCCGTGACAGACAAAATCCACCGTCGTCAAGCAAGGATTGGCAAAATCGTTGCCCAGATATTTCCGCAACCCTTGAATATGGCACGGTGTCCCGCAAAAAAGCACGCGGCGGTTTTGCAAAAGCTGTTTCCGGACTTCCCGGAAGATCTGCCCCGTCTTGGACTCCACGTATTTCGATTTCCGCAATTCGGACAAAGCGACGTGATCCGTGTCCGTGTACTCCGGAATTCCGAGAGCGTAATTGAACGCGCAGCCGAAAACAATTCCGTTTTCCGCCAAAACCTTTTCCGCAAGAAGGGTGAAAACACCACCGGAAGAACTTTCCCGCAAAACAGTTTCCGATTTCGCCTGATAACTGTAAAATTCCCCCTCTTCGGATGCGGGAAGATCGGTAAGCGGCGACAATACCGGACACGCCGCGGCACAAAGACCGCACTGCTTGCAGGCATCGGGGAGCGTCAACGCCGGACGCCAGAAGCCATCCTTGTCAAATTTCAATTCAAGGCATTTTGCCGGGCAGGCGGCAACGCACGCACCGCAACCGGTGCATTTTTCTTTCAAATCCAAAACGGCGGGAAGCGGCGTCGAAAACTTTTTGTGTGCCCTTTCCCTCAAAAGCGTAATTCCCAAAAACAGGAAATTGCACAAAAAGTAAACCAGGAAATTCAAAACCACGCCCCACGCGGCTCCGTACGTCCCCCATTTTTGGATGAGCACATAAAACATCCCGATCGTCAGACAGGAACCGGCGATGCGGGTGAGCAGCGGGATTTTATTGTGATTCATGGCAATGGTGATTTGAGACAGGGAATAGTAAAGAGAGGCGGTAACCGAGGAAAACGCGGTAATAACGCAAAAGGGAATCGCTTTCTGATACTTCCATGCGGTCAGGAGATTGACGATCAGCGGCGCAAAAACGACAAACGGGATCACGATCAGCGTAGTCAGCACGATTTTCAACAGAACGAAATAAGAGCAACGCCTGAAATCTTTTTTTGCTACCGATTCGTAAATATCCGGACTGAATGTGGAACTGATCGCATCGGAAAAAACGTAAAGAAAATGGGAGATCGACACCCCGACGGAATAGTATCCCAATTCTTTCAGAGAAATATGGCGTTCCAAAAAAACCTTGTCGTAACCGTTGGAAAAAAATCCCAGCATCGCGGCAAGCATCAACGGGAAACAGAATACAAGCATCCGCCGTATCGATCCCCATTGCATCTTGCGGAAAAGATATTCTCTGGCGTCCCAAAGAAAATACCCGAACAAAAGAAAACCGCCGAGAAAAACGCCGCCCAGTTTACCGGCGCTGCCGCCGCCGAGCATCACGAAAAAGACGGAAAATCCGACCGTAAGCACCGCATTGACGGAGTTGTATACAAAATACGGCAGACTTTTTTTCTGCATCTTCAATTGCGTCAGCTTCAAATTGAGCAGTCCCGCCGCCGACAGATAAAACATCGCGTACGGCGCATAAGGCAGGACGGCGATCCGGGAATTCCGGTTGAACCAATTCTGGTATCCCCAGATCAGAGCGACGGAGACGACGGCGAGCACCGCGGAAAAATAAACCAGAAGCTGCGTGGTTTCAACGTGAAGTTGCTCCCGCCCCTTTTCGTCGCACTGGAAGTAACTTCGCATATAGTTGTGCAGCAGATAAAAGGAAATAAGCGGAGCAAAAAGAAGCGACAAGGAACTGTAAAAACCGACAACGGCAAAATCTTCCGCCGAAAGATAACAGGAAAAAAGCGGCATGGAAACGATGTTGAGAACCATCGGAACCACGGATGCAAGGAAATAAACCAAAAGGTTGGTCAGAGTTCCTTTATGCCGGACGATGAAGTCTTGAAATGCCACATCAAACTCCTGCTCTTATTCCGCGTCGCACGGCAGATGGATCTCCTTGCCCAAACGCAGGTTGACGTCAGCGGGGAAATAATTGTTGAAACCGCCGGTCGGCGTGAATGTCATTTCGCCGAAAAGCACATTCCCGCTATCGGAGTAAAAATCCATTCGCACAAAAGGAAACGGACGGGAAAGTTTTTCCGCATATTCGATCATTTCCGCAAAGCGGGGAGGCTTCTCCGGAAGATGTTCTCCTTCATACTGTGAATCCAAAAGCCCGTGAATGACCTGATAATCCTTATCCACGGCAATTCGTTTGAGCTCCTTATCGCGTTCCAGAAAGAGCATGGTAAAGAGCGCTTTGCCGTGGAAACAGAAAATTTTGTAGTCGATGGGAAATACCGTATCCAACGTCGGGATATACCGTTCGCAGACCAGCAACGGTTTGATTTTCATGTAATGCAATTCCACGGTGGATTCGCCGCGCGGACTCTTGAACCATTTTTTGATCTCTTTTGTCGATTGCTCCACATTCAAAGCGGATTTGTCCCGGCAAATCAGATTATAACCGGCGGCGGTATTCAATTTGATGACAAATTGCTCCGGCAAACTGTCCCACGGGATTTCCTCCGCGCTTTCGTAGACCCCGTACAATTCATTCAAAATGGAGCCGCAGCCATTCTCCTGCAAATACTCACGCACGCGGTATTTGTCCGCACATCGGATGACCAGCGGATTGTTGCCGTAATCGTAAAGTTTGAGCCACTGGATCTTTTCAGAAAAAGAACGGGGCGGATCCAGATGCAAAGGCTGCCCGGTCAATCTTTTGAACTGCCATTTATCTACGGCTACGGGGAATTTCGGCCCCAAAAAACGCAAAATGCGCTGATAACCGGAATAAAGCCAGTTTTGCTGTTTCAGAAATTCGACAAAAGCAGAACTCATCAGATTCACCTATGCTTTTTTATGCGAAAAAATTTTTCCAATTTCAACTTGATCCGGATCAACGTCATCATAGGAACAGCCCAGACCAGACGGCGCAATTCAAACCCGCGCAAATGGTATGTGATCGTAGAGAGACGGAATTTTCCTTTTGCCAACTTTTCCACATGACGCAGATCATATAAAAAGATATCGTTCCCCTCGATCTTCTGCACGATATTCAATTCCAGAGGAGTCAGAATACAACCGTAACTTTTCAATACCGGATAGAGATAGGCTTTGGTGCTCAACAGATAATGATATTTTTTCTTCATCATATGCTCCCTGCCCATTCCCCAGATATCCAGACACGTTTCTTCGGGAGGAACGCCCAAAACATCATACAAGCCGAGATAGTTCCGGAGTCCGTCATAACGGATCAACGCGTGACACGGAGGCAAAATGAATTTGCGGTGCCCCATTTCCAATTGCGCTTGCGCGCGACTCCCTACGGAAGCATGCGTTCCGCCCTCCCCCCCATTGGTCGTCGTACCGACGTAAGGAGTAATTACGGTCTTTCCGGTATCGGAAAGATAGGCGTCGTAGTATTTTGACCAGGCATTTTTCCAGCCGCGCTCTTCATCGCAAAGGTCGACCGCATAAAAATCCTGATCCCAGTTTTTCAACCAGTTTTCAAAAGCGGACCACATTTTCCACGTGAAGCATTCGCCCGAAGTACTGACCGATTGCATCGCATATACGTCGGCGCCGTTGTGCAACGGGAAAAAAGGAAGATTCACGAAGCCGTTCATAATGTAGGAAAACAAGGATATTTCCGCGACTTCCGGCTCGTTTTCGTACGCGTCCAATGCCTGAATGGTAAATTTGTAGTATTCCGGAGAAACGAGCAGATCATCCTCCAACAAAATAACGCCGCGGAAATAACGGCTCCGCGAACCGCAAAGGAAAATATGATCGCGCAACCCCAGTCTTTCGGGTTGCAGGCAGACGAATTTTTCTCCGAAAGGCCAATGATATTCCGACGCGAAACGATTCAGTTCTTCATTTCCTCCGCAATCGATGCTGAGGATCAAAGGGACTTCGCATCCGGAATAATCGGCGGCTTCCAGTGATTTCAGGAGACGCTGCAAAAGATCCAGACGATTATAACCGATCACCGTCACGGCGACCAGCGACTGATTTTTTACGTCATCCATCATTTTTTGCCCCGCTGCAAAATGTATTTTCGCACAAAGGAGATCGCGGGGGCAAGCAGGTATTTCAACGTGACTTTGTATTTCAGGCAACGGAGCCAGTAACGGAAAGATTTTCCGTATTCTCCGGTCATAAAGTAAAAACAGCAAAGATTGTAAAAGTGGTAATGTCTTTTACGGGGATTCCGATCAAAGAAGTCTTTGTAATTTTCAAGAAATGTTTCATGGAAATGGATCCGGTTCCGCCACTGATTCATCTGGGTCATCCGCAAGAAAGGATGATGCTCGTAAACCTTGACCAGAACTTCCGGCAGAAAATCAACTTTGCAATGCTGGCAAAACCGCGCGGTCATTTCCCAGTCGCTGACGATATTATCGCGCCACCTGCCCCATTTTTGGAAGGCACTTTTTCTGAAAAGCAAGGTGGGAGTTCCGGAAACGGTAGGGACTTCCAATACAAGTTCGGCAACGTTTCCCCGGAAAGCCGGATGATGCCCTTTCAGCCATTTGCCGGTGCGCTGATCAAAATAATCCATCCAGCAATAGACCATCCCCACGTCTTCCGGCAAAGAAGTGATGAAATCATACTGTTTTTGGAGTTTTTCCGGCAGATATTCGTCATCGTCGTCGAGGTAAGTCAAAAATTCGCCTTCGGCACGGTCGGAACCGGCATTCCAATAATCCGTCACGGGGAGACCGGGAGACATTCTGAAATAGCGGATTTTCGGATCGTGATAACTTTCCACAAGATGTTGCGTCAAATCATTCGTAGAGTTGTCCACGATAATATGCTCATAGTCCTGAAACGTCTGCTTCTGAATGCTTGCGATGCAACGCGGCAACAGGAGCTCGCGGTCGCGCGTGATCGTCACGATGGTTATTTTCGCCATAAGCCTGTTCCGTCTATTCAATTAAAATACTTTGACGAAATATAGCATAAAAAAAATTTTTTTCAAACCGATCGGGAGCATTGTCTTCAATTTGTGTTTCCCGAAACCATCGCTTTTTCATAAAACTCCGCGGCCGCATTTTATCGCCTTTCGCCACCTTTCAAAACAGTTTCTGAACATTATTTCGATCACTTTATCGAAACGACAACCGGGGATGAATTTGAAAAGTTGCGAAAAGATGCTATTGTATAGTGCTGTTGGATACCCTTCTCAACTCCGGCGATTTCAGTTGAAAAAATTATGGATCAGACTGTCAAAAAAAATTTGGATCGCGCACGGGAAATGATGATTTCCGATGCGCTCACTGCTCTTTCCCGATGGATTTTTCAGCAGGATCCAGGAGAACTGACTTATGATTTTCTGACCAAACTGCATCTTGCTGCATTGGCGGCGGGGATCTTGCCGGAGCGGTTGCCGGAGGAGATCGCGGCAAAAGCCAAAGCGCATTTTCTGAAACTGCAAGCCGCCGATCTCGCCCAAGAGCAGACATTTTTGGAAATCGCCCGGCTTTTTGCGGCAAATCAAATTCCGTTTTGCCCCATCAAAGGCGCCGATCTCGCCGCGCGCGTTTACCCCAAAAGCGCATTGCGTCAACGCGGCGATCTGGACGTGCTGATCCCGCAGGAGGCTCGAAAACGCGCCTTGGTTTTGTTGCAAAAAAACGGCTGGGAGCAGCCGTACCGATACAAAAACGCCAATCACGAAGCGGAATTTTTCCGCAACGGCATCTGTCTGGAATTGCATCACAAACTGCCGGATTTTCCCGAAAAAGCGATGATGGAAGTATGGCAATGCGCCATTGAAACGACGGAGGGAATTCCTCATCTCGGTCTTGAATGGAATTTACTGATGCTCTTTCAGCACGGCGCGGCGCACCAGTGGCACAAAACGATCACGATGCTGACGGATTACGGTTTTTTACTGCGAAAAGCGGAAAAGATCGATTGGGCAAAACTGCACGCGATTTCTCAAAAATGGCATCTCCAATATCCCGCTTTGCTCTTTCGCGCATTCCCCGATTTTTTCCCGGAGAAATGGATGCCCGAAGAAACGTTTCCGCCGGAAATCTGCACGGAATTCCGTCAGATGCTCCTATTTCCGGCCAAATGGCACTCCAACGCCGAAAACGCGATGACGGATGCCGGTCGTTTTTCGCCGAAATGGTGGGAAGCGCGTCTGCACGGTCTGCGTCCAAGCGTCATCCGCTACGAAACCCGAAATCCGCAGGGGAACTACGGGAAATTGTGCTTCGACTACATCCGGATCAACGGTGCGAAAGTACTCTTTTTCCTCAAAGGATCGTTGCGGATCTGCCGCAAACAACTGCCCGTTGCCGATGATCGTCAGAAAAAGATCCGGAAATTTTTGCTTTTGCAGAAAAAATAACAAAAAAATTGGTATTTCATCCATTGCGGGTGTATCTTATGCTTGAATAAAAAAACGAACTGGCATTTTATCCATATGTAAGTATTTTTTTCATCAATAGATAAACTTATGGAGAATTGCAGTATGACAAACCGCATCCTCGTCACCGGCGGCGCGGGCTTCATCGGCTCCGCCGTCGTCCGTCACATCCTGAAAGACACACAGGACAGCATCTGCGTCGTCGACAAACTGACTTACGCCGGAAATCTGGAAAATCTGGCGGAAGTCGCCGACTCCCCCCGTTTCCGCTTTGAAAAAGTCGACATCTGCGACAAAGCGGAACTCGACCGCGTTTTTTCTTCGTTTGCTCCGACGCACGTGATGCACCTCGCGGCGGAAAGCCACGTCGACCGCTCGATCGACGGTCCCGGCGAATTCATCCAGACCAACATCGTCGGCACTTACACGCTGCTCGAAGCCGCACGCAAGTACTTTTCGACGCTCGACGAAGCCGGCAAGGCGGCTTTCCGTTTTCACCACATTTCGACCGATGAAGTTTACGGCGACCTCAACGGGCCCGAAGATTTCTTCCGCGAAACGACGCCTTACGCGCCGAGCAGTCCCTACTCCGCGAGCAAAGCGTCGAGCGATCATCTCGTCCGCGCGTGGCAACGCACTTTCGGCTTGCCGACGGTCGTCACCAACTGCTCCAACAACTACGGCCCGTATCACTTTCCGGAAAAACTGATCCCGCTGGTCATTCTGCACGCGCTCGACGGCAGGGAACTTCCCGTCTACGGCAAGGGTTTGCAGATCCGCGACTGGCTCTACGTCGAAGACCACGCGCGCGCCCTTTACCTCGTCGCGACGCTGGGTGTCCCCGGCGAGACCTACAACATCGGCGGCCACAACGAAAAACGCAACATCGACGTCGTCGAAACGATCTGCCGCTTGCTCGATGAGTTACAGCCGCGAAAGGACGGCAAATCCTATCTTGATCAGATCGTTTTCGTCAAAGACCGCCCCGGTCACGATCTGCGTTACGCCATCGACGCCGCCAAAATTCAACGGGAACTCGGCTGGAAGCCGCTGGAATCGTTTGACAGCGGCATCCGCAAAACGGTATTGTGGTATTTGGAGCACCGCAACGACTGGTGCGCGCACGTGCTTTCCGGCGCCTACCGGATGGAGCGGCTCGGCACGGGAGGTGAAAAATGAAAGGTATTGTTCTCGCCGGCGGCGCCGGCACCCGGCTTCACCCGATCACGCTCGGAGTTTCCAAGCAGTTGCTCGCGGTTTATGATAAACCGATGATCTACTATCCGCTTTCCGTCCTGATGCTGGCAAAGATCCGTGACATCCTGATCATCACGACCCCCGAAGACCAGAGCGCGTTTCAGCGGCTTCTCGGCGACGGATCGAGTTTCGGAGTTCACCTTTCCTACGCCGTCCAGCCGAAACCCGAAGGTTTGGCGCAGGCGTTTCTGATCGGCAAGGAATTCATCGGCAACGACTCCGTCGCACTGGTGCTCGGCGACAACATTTTCTACGGCGCGGGGCTGCGTTCGCGGCTCATCCATGCGGCGGAGAAACAGCAGGGCGCGACGATTTTCGGCTTCTATGTGCGCGACCCCGAGCGTTTCGGCGTCGTCGAATTCGACGAGGCGGGCAAAGTGATCTCCATCGAGGAAAAACCGGCGCAGCCGAAGTCCAATTACGCCGTGACCGGACTCTACTTTTACGACAACAGCGTCATCAATGTCGCGGAAAACATCAAACCGTCGGCGCGCGGCGAACTTGAAATCACCACCGTCAACAACGAATATCTCAAACGCGGTCAGATCCACGTGGAACTGCTCAAACGCGGTTACGCCTGGCTCGACACCGGCACCTATTCCTCGATGCTGGAAGCGGGCAATTTCATCCGCACCATCGAAACGACGCAGGGACTTCAAGTCGCCTGTTTGCAGGAGATCGCCTATGACAATCATTGGATGAGCAAGGACGAAGTTGTTGCCGTCGCCAACATTATGAAAAAGACCAGTTACGGTCAATATCTTTTGGACTTGGTAAAATGACGATCATTCCGACAGCGATCCCCGACGTCAAAATCGTGGAACCCCGCATTTTCGGCGATGCGCGCGGTTATTTCTTTGAATCGTGGAACCAGAAGGCGTTTGCCGAAGCCGGTATCGACTGCGTCTGGCTTCAAGACAACGAATCCAAATCAAGTTTCGGCGTGTTGCGCGGTCTCCATTATCAGGCGATGCCCTACACGCAGGCGAAACTCGTGCGCGTCATTTCCGGTGCCGTACTGGACGTCGCTCTGGACATCCGCAAAAATTCGCCGACTTTCGGGAAGCACGTTTCCGTCGTTCTTTCCGGCGACAACAAGCGTCAGCTTTTCATCCCCCGCGGTTTCGCGCACGGTTTCGCCGTTTTGAGCGAGGAAGCGACCTTTGCCTACAAATGCGACAATACCTATATGCCGAGCGCGGAGCGCGGCATCGCCTTTGACGACCCCGACCTCGGCATCGACTGGCAAGTCAAACCCGAAACGTGGATATTGTCGGACAAAGACCGCCGTCATCCGCGCTTCGCCGATGCGGAATACTGGGAGTAAAACTATGAAGATCCTCATCACCGGCGGCAAAGGAATGCTCGGCCGCACTTTGCAGAAAGAATTCCGCGACCAGGAACTCCGGATCGCCGACCTCCCCGAATGCGACATCACCGATGCCCAAAAGACGCAGGCGTTTTTTTCCGCCTTTATGCCGGACGTTGTCATCCACTGCGCCGCAATGACGGCGGTCGACCGTTGCGAAACGGAGGAAAAATTTGCCGAACTCCTCAATGTGGAAGGGACGCGCAACGTCGCCGTCGCCGCAGATCACTGCAAGGCGAAACTCATTGCCATTTCCACCGATTACGTTTTCCGCGGCGATGCCGATCGTCCTTATACCGAGGAAGATACGCCTGATCCGCAAACCGTCTACGGCAAGACCAAATTCGGCGGCGAGGAAATGGTGCGCAAATACTGCAAAAATCACCTCATCTGCCGCATTTCGTGGCTCTACGGCCCCGGCGGGCCGAGCTTCGTCCACGCGATGATGAAACTCGCCGACGGCACGCGTCCGCAACTGAAAGTCGTCGCCGATCAGATCGGCAATCCGACCTCCACTTTTGCCGTCGCGCGCAAACTTCGCGAACTCATCGGGCATCCCGAATACCGGGGCACGTGGCACCTTACCTGCGAGGGAGAAGCCTCCTGGTGCGATTTCGCCCGCGAAATTTTCCGTCTTGCCGGAATTCAGCAGGAAGTCGTCCCCTGCACGACGGCGGAATTTCCCCGCCCTGCCCCCCGCCCCGCCAATTCCCGTCTCGTCAAAGGGATGTTGAAAAAAGCGGGATTGCCGCCGATGCCCGACTGGCACGACGCGCTCCGGGAATTCATGCAAACAGAGTTTTGACACCGCCTGATATCAGCACAGAGGGGGCTTGTTTCGCCCCCTCTAAAACTCCCCTCAACCCGCCACGGGCGGGACTTTGTACCTGCCGCAGATATTTGCGGAACTTGTGTTTTGCTCGCGCTCTAATCGAATGTCCCCGCAAATCTCCGCGGGCTCGTATGTTTTGTTACAGCAAATGGACTTGCGTCCCACGCGGGCTAATACTTCGCGCTTTCGCGCTTCGTCCGCCCGACTGCCCGATGGGCGACACTCCCCTACGCCAATGTTTGTCTCGCCCTATCGGGCGAAATAAAGGCAAAAACGAACGATAACGCGTCCGTTTTGTCCGTTAATGTCCGTAAGGGATGACAACGCAGTTGCACCGTTACGTCATTGACAAGCCGCAGGATATTGGATTATCAAAAAAGGGCTGTCGCCATTGGCAACAGCCCAAAAATGTCTTTGCAACTTAAAATCTACACGATCTCGTATACCCAAAGTCCGTGCAAGTTGCAGAATTCACGGATGACCAGTCCTTTGCGGAAAGGAATGTCAAATTCCGCTTCCGGAGCGTCCGCGGGGTCGAGATAATGGCGGACGACCTTTTTCCCGTCTCGCACCTCGATCCACTCGATGTGATGCGCTTCCGTCATCGGATGCGCGGCATCCTTGCCGACGAAGACCCGGATCCCGCCGTCCGGGAGTGCCTCCGGATACGGCACGTGTTTTTCAAATTTGAATTCCGCCGTCTGCTCCGGCATCACGGTCATCGGCTCTCCGCAGCAAATGGGAGGAATGCCGCTGCCGATTTCCAAAACTTCCGCCGTCATTTTGCAGATCGCGCATTTTAGGATGTCGTTCTTTTTCATCGTTCACCTCCTTGTTTTGGATCTATTCACCGCGTGAAAACGCCGCCATTGGGATATTGCAGCAATTCCACGGCGAAACCCCATTTTGCCGCCCGGTCGAGACATTCCCGCAAAAGAGCGGGGTTCACTTCGGGCGTCCGCGCGAGAAGCCAGAAGTAATCCCGCGTCGCGGAAGTCACCATCGCCACCGAATAATCCGGCGTCAGATAAATGATCCGGTAATCTCCGTAGAAAGGACGGAAAAACGAAACCCGCAGTTCGCCGACGCCGGTGCCGTCTTTCATCACGGCGACGCCCTCGACACTTGTCGGAGCACCGTTTTTAAGACCGCTGTTGACGACTTTGACCTTGCCGTCAGGCATCAGGAGATATTCGGCTTTTGCCTGCGCGACATCCCGTTCAAAGGAGTGCGGAAGCCGGGCGATCTCATACCAGGTGCCGAGATATTTTTCCAGAGAGAAATTCTGAACCGCTGGGATATCGGCAGTCAACTGCGCCGAATTGCATCCGGCACATATGAGCAACATTGCGGGGATCGCGAGGGTCAGGAAGAATTTTTTCATCATTGCACTCTCCTTTCTGTCGTTGCCTGCCTCTGGCGGCGACATCCGCTGCGCGGAGATCTCCGCCATTATAAATATAAGCGATTCCAAAGAAATATCAAATCTTTTTTGCCGCGCTCCGTCATTTTTTACGATATTTTTAATATCTCCCCGCACCACGGCATAAAAAAACGGAGAAAGGGAAAACCCTTTCTCCGTATGGGCGACGATAGTCAGCACCCCTCCCCCGGTGACGATCGCACCGGGGGATTTTTGAAAAAACAAATCTATTTTTTCAGTTTGATGCTGCTGTGGATGCTGTTGACTTCAAGCATCGCACCTTGGATGTCGTTCTTTTCCAGCCGCTGAATGGCGCGCTTCGCGGAAGCGTTGATCGACTGCAACTGATCGATCGCGTCGACGAGAGCCGGCTCACTGTGACGGAGTCCTTCTTTCGCCGCCGGATTTTTGATCTTTTCCAGAAGATCCTTGCTCACTTGCGATTTTTTCTCGATCGTCACGAGCGTGGACATCAATTCATCGCCGCGGATGCGTCCGTTGCAAAGCGAATAAGAGAGCATCTTGATCTCTTTCAGATTATCCTGCAATTTGCCCGCCTCCGCTTTGCTGTTGCAACTGTGCCAGATGCCGAAGCCGATCAGAATGAGGATGACCGGCCAGACGTATTTGCGGAACTTCGACTTGATCTTGCCGTGGCAATGCGGACACTTTTTCGCCCCTTTGATGATCTGCTCTTTGCAATGGGGGCAAAGCATCATTTTCACTTCCGGGGTCTTTTTTTCTTCTTCCATGATTTTTTCCTTTCTTTGTATTTTTGGAAATCACTGCGTTGTTTTCGCAGTTGACGACTTAAAAGTCAAGACTGGATTTCGCGGCTTTGGCGCGTTCGGCTTCCGCTTCCGCCTGTTTTTTCCGGCTTTTGGCGACGGCGAGAGCCTCCATGTGCTTTTCCATCACCTTGTCCGTGATCGAAATCGAAACTTCAAAAAGTTGCGGATTGAGTTTCTGCAACTCGAAACTGTCAAGCAACTGACGATATTCGATCGTAATGGAAACCTGCGGCGATTTCATACGCACAGTATGCAGGATATTGGCGCCGCCGAGCATTCCGGGGATGAGATTCCGGTATTTTTCCTCGTCGCGGGACACGGAAAGATTTTTGAATTCTTTCTGGTATTTCGCGATCACTTCTTCCGGCTTGACGATGTCTCCGGGCAATTTGATGTCGCATTCGACCAATGCGCCCTTGTATGACGTCTTTTTCATTTCCTTGATCTCGGCGCACATTTTTTCCTCCCAAACGCGCTGATCCCGCCCGGAAAGGTTGGCGTCATCGGACTCCATAAGGAAAATAAACGTGATATTTTTGTTTTCCGCCGGCGTGACGAGCAATTTGACGATTTTGTGATCTTCCGACAAATCTCCCGCGGGAGCCGTCATCACGAGAAGGGAGTCAAGCGTTTTCTGATTGAGCAGGAGATCCGCGATGAAATACTCAAAAGAAGTCCCCGACAAGTATTCCTTGTAGAGCCGGATATGGTTTGCCACCGATTTTTCATAAGGGAAACGGAATTTCGGGTCGGCGAGCCGTTTCTTTTCCTCGGCGATTTTTCTGGCTTTTTCTTCTTCCTGCCACTTTTTTTCCTCCGCCAGGCGTTTTTCTTCCGCCAGACGCTGCTGCTCCAATTCGGCGATTTCCTTTTGCGACTGGATGGATTTCAATTGTTTGGCGTAATCGCGCATCCGGCGTCCCGAAACGCCGCATTGCGTCGCATCGAAGTATTGAAGTGCCTGTTTGCGGAATTCGGCAAGTTCGCTTCCTTTGTCGGCATCCCGCATCGCCGACGCATAAGCGATGCACAATTGGGGATATTTCGCCTTGCCGACAACGCTTGCACTGATCGCGCCGAAAGAAGTCGGCGTCGCACGGAAAATCGACTGATAGCGTTTCAGAAAAAGTTCCGGCTCGGAAATGTCTTTGCGGCCGACGGCTTCCTCCGCATAGGCGACCACTGCGGGGATATACGCCTGATCCGCCGCTTTTTTCAAATACGTATAAGCGGCGTCCTTGTCGGCGGCGGTGCCGTCACCTTTCCGATAGCGGATCGCCGTTTCATATTGCATTTCGGCATTGCCCGCATCCGCTTGATTTTTGATTTCCTCAAATGACGCACAACCGCTTAAAACGAGCGTCAACGCTAAAAATTTCCCGAGATTTCTTTTGTTCATTTTTCACCTTTTTTTTATTTTCAGTTTTGTTTTTCTCCGGCAACCGGAGCAATTTGATTTTTCCAATGCCAAAAACTCACATAAAAACACATATAAAAGGGCAATAAAAAAACATACTGCCTGAACCGTGTCATCGAAGGTACTTGCAAACCCGGAAGAACAACGGCCCAAACAGTATGTCCAATACAAAATCATTGCAAGAATACAATGATTGCAGAACACAGTCGGAACACCGTTTTTTTCTTCCAAAAAAATTGCAAGTTTTTCGATGAGAAAACGGTCAACTATGAATTTTTACTCAGTTACGCTTGATAATAGGCATATCCTCCATACTTTTTTCTTGCGCCGCCATTGCGGAACAGTTTGAAATATAGCATAAAGTCAATCCTTTGTCAAGCATAACGGGCAAATCCGTTGTTCTTTCGGGCTTGCAAGTATCTTTTATGGATTTCTGTATTCAATTTATTTTTTTGAAACGGGTTCGATAATCCTCCTGTTCTTTCGGCATTTTTGCCGTCTATGAATAAAAAACGCGGCGAAAAAATGTTTTCTGACACCGATTCCGTAAAAAAATCTTGTTTTTTTTCGAAAAAAAATGATTGATTTCCGTTTTTCCGTCTGCTAAATTAAAGCGCAAACAATCACCGATATAAAGGAGTCCAGCAATGGCTTACACGACCAGCACCACGTTATTGAAAAAACTTGCCTCCGGCGACGAGATCGGCTGGGAGGAATTTTATTTCCGCTACGCTCCCTTTATCCGGGGGATCGCTTCCGGTTTCCGCCTGTCTCCCGGCGCGACCGATGAATTGCTCCAACAGACGATGGTCAAAATTTTCACCAACGGCAGTGTCGGGCGTTTCGACCGCGCGAAAGGGAATTTCCGCAGTTTCCTGCGCACCATCGTCAAGCATAAGATCATCGATCTCGCGCGCAAAAAGCAGGAAGAAGCCCTGCCCGAAGAAATTCCCGTCGAGGAAAAATTCGGCGAAGTTTTTGATGCTTCCTACCGGAAATATCTGCTTGATATGGCGTTTGACGCGCTCAAAGAAGAAGTTCAGCCGACGACCTTTGAAGCGTTTTGCCTGCTCATCCGCAATGAGTTTCCGCCGCAGAAAGTCGCCGAAACGCTCGATATTTCCATCGACAGCGTTTACGCCGCCAAGAGCCGCTGTACGAAAAAGATCACCCGTATCTTGCAGGAGATCGGCGAAAACGAGCCCGATCTTGCGCTGTAACGCAAAATGAAGATCCTTTCTCCCGGCGAAACCGTCGATTCGCTGACCGTCGTTTCCCTCATCGGCAAAGGCGGCTTCGGAGAAGTCTACCTCGTGCGCGACGTTTCCGGCGGACGCTTCGCCTTAAAGGCTCTCAACGCGCGCGCCGAAACGGAAATTTCCGGTTTCATCCGCGTCCGCGACCAACTTAAAAGCATCGACGGTCTCGCGGCGATCCATTCCGCGGGGAAACTTCCCGACGGCAGAATTTACTACCTTATGGAGTGCGCCGACAATCTCAGCGCGGGCAATGAATACATTCCCGACACGCTGGCGAACCGTCTTGCGCGAAACGGCGCGATGGAAACGAAACAACTTTTCGGCATCGTCGATGACATCCTCGACGCCTGCGAAAAGATCCACGCCGCCGGATACATTCACCGCGACATCAAGCCGGAAAACATCATTTTTGTCAACGGCAAAACTAAAATCGCCGATTTCGGGCTGACTGCCCCTTTCGGGGACGGCGAAGCGGATATGGGAACTTCCGCCTATATGCCGCGCGAGGAAGTTTTCGGTAAGGTCAAGGGCGGATTTCAGCCGGGAATGGATCTCTACGCCGTCGGGAAACTGCTTTACTGCGCATATAATTTGCGCGCCGCCGAAGAATATCCCGCGCCGGGGGAAAACATCGATCCCGCAAGTTACCGGATCATCCGCAAAATCTATGTGAAAGCGTTGCACGAAACGCCGGCTTTCCGCTTCCGCGACGCAAAAGAATTCCGCGCGGAGCTCCGGCGCGCGCAAATCGCGTTGACCAAACAGGGCACCGCGCGGTGGAAATCGCCGCTTCTTTGGAGTGCGGCGCTCCTGCTGACTTTATTGGCAATGCTCTTTTTCATCTCTACGAGATCCGGCAAAAAATCTTCCGTTTCCGTGCAGAAGCCGATCGACGCGCCGTGGGAAGAAAGACTTTTCACCGACGATGCCGATCACGAAATTTACACGCTCGTCACGCAGACTTCCGGTCACGGGATGGATGAATACGCCAAACTTTGCGGCACGATCTGGCGGCTTCAAAACGAACTGGATTCCCCTCCGTTGCGGCGCGACGGCGCCGTCATCCGGCGCGAACTTGCCGCCGCGCAAAAGGAAATGGAAAAATTTACCGCCACCGACCGGGGAAACATCATCACGGCAAATGCGGATCTTGCCGCCGCGCAGATCGCCAATGAGCCGGAAAAATACCGCATTCGGAAACGGCAACTCCTCGACGCCGTCCGGAATTACCGGAAAACGCTGTCAGAGAAACGCGGACAATAAGACATCCGTAACTGCGGAGCGTCTTTTCTATATTATACCGGGAGAGAATGAAGGCATTTCCGGTATTTCCCGTCCGGACCGATGACGCCGAAATTTTTCCCCGCATTGCAGGGGTGCGAGGGGGCGACGGAGAACCGCCGCAAGATCTCCGGTGAATGCGGTCGGCATTGACAGATGATCTCATCGCAAAAAGCATACGGGACTTCACACTCTTTCACCGCGCGGATATCCTGTTTGACATTTTCCCATTCGTCTGCGGTCAAAGCCTGATCGATGTGACATTGACCGCGCCCCTCCGGCATCATCGGCCCGAGCTGGATCAGGGATGCCCCGCATAACGCCGCCGCCGCAAAAACATCGCCGATCTCATCGCGGTTTGCCCGGGAGACCGTGATATTCACGGCGACGGGCCAATTTTCCTGACGCCCCAGCGCAATCAATTCCAGCGTTTTCCGGTATCCGAATGCGGTTCCGGTCATTTTGCCGTGGGAACGCAAGCCTTGCAGACTGGTCGATATCGCGATTTCGCGCTCCCGGCAAAAGGAAAACATTTTTTCGTCCATCAGACTTCCGTTGGTGAAAAGAGAAACCCTCGCCCCCGCACGAACGGCGTGATCCAGCAGTTCGCCGATATCCTGCCGCAGCAGAGCTTCCCCGCCGGTGAAAGTAAATTCTTTTACCCCTTTTCCCCGACAGCGGTCAATCAAAATTTTCCACCCGGCGGTATCGAGGAGAGTCGGCTTTTTTTCCGGAAATTCGTGCCAGAAACAATAACAGTACGGACACTGATAATTGCACTGCGTCGTGACTTCCAGAACGAGGTGCGCCGGGATTTTTTTCGGAAGTTCCGGAAGGTCGTTCATTTTTTCAATTTTTTCAGAATTCTTCCGAACCATGAAAAGATTTCCGAAAGGGGCGATGAAAGGATCGGTGTGATTATCCCGGAAGTCCGGTAACTGCCGATCCATTCCTTCTTTTTCCGTAACTTTTTTTCACGGGGAGCCAGTTTTTTCTTCACTCCATGGGGATCGTGGGCACATATTCCGGAATTCCGGATAATTATAATTTCCGAATTTTCCGGAGATTCTTCCCCGGGAGAAAGCAATTTTTCGACCGGCTCTTCGCTCTCCACGGCATTTTCGATCGCATCGATTTGCTTTTTTTCTTCTTCCGGCAATGGCATTTTTTCATCTCCTTGTTTTTTATTTCACACCGTTTCGATCCTGCTCCGGGAAAGAACCGTGTTGAAAAAAGTATATCGCATTGCTGAGGACAGCGTATGAACTTTTCAATCCGGCGTGAGAGGCTTTGACCTTGACGATCTCATAATCAACGCCGTTGATCATCCCGGGGATCTCCACACTTTTTTGCGGAAGCACCTTGAAATCCGACTTTCCGGCGATGATGCCGATTTTTCCGGAATAATGCGCCGGACGACCGATTTTATGCACCTCGGCGTCGGGATGCAAGCGCATGTCTTTGATGGACTTGTTGACCAAAGACACGCCGCAGCAAGTCGCCGCATCCGCCATTCCCGACCCCTGATTCGGAGGCCCGAGCATAACGATCCGGCTGATGGCGGAACTGACACGATCATCACGATCCAATTCCAGCATTTTGCGGACAAGAAGTCCCCCCATACTGTGAGTCAGCAGGAAAAGTTTTTTCTTTCTGCCTTTTTTGACCAGAACGGCAAGAGAATCCAGCAACTCTTTTGCCAGATCGGGAATGGACATTCTGGAACTGCGGTAATCATAACACAATGCGTCATATCCGAGTGCATTGAGTCCCCGCGCGAGCCACTCCATATTTTTCGCCTGGCATCCCCAGCCGTGGATCAGCACGACCACTCCCCGCGAAGATTTCAGTGCGGGGTAATTCATGAAGTGCTCTTCTGCCGTTTCCGGGTTATTCAGATAACCGGTGACGTAATTGATCGGCTGCCCCATGATCCGGCGGAAAAGATAACTCTTGCATCCCCACGTATAACGGGTGTTGTCGGGAGAAATCACCCGGCAATTTTTGAAGATCTTATTCTGCTGGATCCGCCACCCTTTACGGGAGCACAGGTCATCCCAGAAAACCTCTCCGCCCAGAGTTTCCCATTCCGCGTTGGTGCTTGTCTGATACGTCAGACGCTCTATGATCTCCCCGGAGTCGACAAGACGGCGGAATTCCGCATAAACCTGTTTGTCTGCGGAAGCGGCAACGGCGCCTTTGCCGGAGAGTTGCTCTCTGACCGCGGTCGAGATCTCCGTAAGTTTGTTGATACTGACCTCCATAACGCGCTTGGATAAAAATTCCGAATTGCCGAAGGCATAACGCACTCCGTCCGGTCCAGGGATACGGTAATGATCGTATGGTCCGTAGATCGGCCCGATACGCTGTTGGATCACCCAGCCGCGGCACGATACCAGATCCCGCCAGAAAATATGCCCGTTGACCGGTTTCCAGAGTATATTCATACTCGCCTGTCCCCGAAGCGTTTCTTTGATGACTCCGGCTTTCACCAGTTCCTTGAATCGTGCAATGGTCTGAGTATCCATATTTTCCGTACCTTACGTTACACCGATGACGGATGCTTTTCAGCTCACTTATTCAGTCTCTGAAAAAGCCGCATAAGAGCATCCTCGCCGCCCCAGGCGACCCGGATGTCATCCGGATTCAGGATCCGGCAATGCCCAGTCAGCATATTTTTCTGCAACCGCCAGCCATCGCATTCGGCAAGTTCATTCCAAAAAACCTTGCCTCCCATCGTGGGAAACGGAATGTTGGGCATGGAAATATCATTGATTTTTCCGGAAACGACAAGATCGATAAAAAGATTGGCAAGCTTCATTTTTCAACTCCTTTTGATTACAATTTCAATATCTACAATATAGCATTTCACTTCTTTTTTCCAGTAGATTTTCGATATCCCGGCGAATTTCCGCCATATTATCAAAGAAATTTCAATAATATGGCGGATGCGGTCAACTAATCTCTCGTGAGCAGTTTGTGCAACAGCACACCTCCGCCGACCAGCACGGCGCCGATCACGACCCCGGCCAAGGCCGTGGCAAGTTCATCGTCGTCATCGTCGTCATCGTCGTCGGTGTCGTCGTCGGTGTCGTCGTCGATTTCTTCCTCTTCGATTTCCTCGTCGGTGTCGTCGACTTCATCGGAGTCCGCAACATCCTCATCCGGAAGATGTTCCGGCTTTTCCTCCTCAATGATGCCGGACAACGCCTTTTGCAACTTCTCTTTGGTCTGGACATCGTCGCCGATATCCGCCATCAGTTTCCGGATCGCATCGACGACGGTGTCAACGGCATTTCCGGATACGGCTCGGGTCTTTTTTTCGTTACTCATTTCACTCCTCCTTGGTTTTGTGATTTTTCCAGTTGGTATTTCTGGATTCCTTTTCGCCCGCGACGAATTTTTCCTTCAACTCGTCAACATCAAGCGACATTCCCGATTCAAAATAAGCCTTGGCGGCTTTGCCGACGCCGTAGGTGATCCCGGCGGCGATCGGAACTTTCAGAAACGGCAGAAAACTTGCCGCGAGTTTTCCCGCGATGGATCCCCCCGCGACTCCCTCGAGCATCGTCAGAATACTCTTGTCCACGGCATAGCCGTAAACGGCTCCGATCCGGTAGATCATATACGCTTCGTTTGCCATCAGCGGAGCGACGTCCGCCAGCGGAAGCGGGATCAGCGCGATCGCCGCCGCGCGGCCCGCCGCCCAGTTGATATATTCATCCGCCTCTTTGCCCGCCTGCTCTTCCCAGCGTTTGAACATATTCCGGTAATAATTTTCCCAGCGACGGTGGAAATCGCGAAGTTCATCGTCGGCATCGGCAACGGCTTGCGCGGTCATTTTCAACGCCCTGTCGAGCAACTGCGCAAGTCCCGTCTGATTGTGGCTGGAAACCATCACGATCCTTTCCGCCGGAAGCAGATCCAGAAGTTGCGACATCATCGCTTCGGTCTGCTCCTTGCGCAACGTTTCGGACTTGGTGACGACCAGCAGTACCTTGTCGGAGAACCGCTGGATCAACCGGGCATCCGCCGGCTGCACCCGCGCACCGGAGCCGTCGATGCAATACCAGATGTTGTGAACGAGTTCGGCGGCGGAATCGGAATCCAGCCGTTTCACCACCTCCCCTATGATGAAAGAGGAATACTCTTCCACGGTCTGCCCCGGCTCCATTCCCTCGCTGTCGATGAAATTGGCGATCTCCGTATCGTACACATCGAATCCGCGGGTCGTCGCCTCGGCGTCGCCGATGGCTTCGTCCGGCACGGTTCCCGCGTGGGTGATTGCCTGAATGAGACTGGTCTTGCCGACGCCGGTCTTGCCGCAAATCAGAATATTCGGTTTCATATTACTTCTCCTCCTTATTTTTTTTGTATTCCTCGTAGAATTTTTTGAAAAGTTCCACATCAAAACCGAGTTCGGGGATCGGCCGTCCCTCGATCCTGGCGACGGCGCACTCCTCAAAGTTGCTTTTGACATAAAGCCCCATCGCGCCAGTCAACGCCGCGGCGACGGTGGCGTTGACCGCACTGCCGAGACCGGGGATCAGTTTCAGCAGACTGGTCGCGAGAAAAATCCCCGCCAGTTTTGCGACAAAGGGGAGCGCCGATTGCCTGACCGCCTCCTCACGAAGTCCGTAAAGCCCGGCGAGCGTCGCGATCATCGAGACCTGTATCGGAATGATGATCGCCGCATCGGAAAGCGGGATCGGCACGGCGCCGACTCCCGCCGCCGCGGCAGTCGCGGTGGCAATGACCGCCTTTGCCTTGTCCGCTTTGTCATATACCGCCTGGATTTTCGACTCCTTGTCAACGCGTTGCGCTTCCATGAAGGCATCCTTGTAGGCTTCCGGCAGCATCGCATAGGAAAGATTCATCAACTCCTTGCAACCTGCCGCCCCGCTCTCCTCGTCGCAGGTAAAGACGATGCGTTCCTCGGGTATCCCCGCTTCCATAATGACTTTTTTCAGCGCGGTTTTCTGATTGGGACGCGTAATATCGCTTTTGGTCACGACCACGATCACGTTCCGGGTGGTGAAAATGTTGCGGATCAGATTTTTGTCGCATTCCGTCACCCGGGCTCCGGGCCCCTGGATCGTGTACCAGACAAGGTGGATGTGGTGATCGACATCGGGGTCTTCCTGTTGAGCACGCACAAACTGCCGGGTCTGCTCCGTGAATTCGTCTTCCGTTTCGCCGAGTTCCAGCCCTTTGGAATCCCAGATTTTCACGAGATCGTTTTCGTAGCAGTCATACCCCATCGTGCGCGGCGCGCCGTCGCCGATGGCGGAGACGGGAACCACATCTCCGAGAATGGCCTTTGCCAACGAACTTTTGCCGCTGCCGGTATAACCGCAGATGAGGATATTCAGGCGTTTGCCGAGTTTTTCCCGGATCTCTTCATACTTGCTGTTGAATTCTTTTTTGACGTCGAATTTTTCCATTTCATTCACCTCTTGCCGATCGTTTTTGTCTCTCATATTTTCCTTTGTCCTTCCGATTTCAAACTCCTCCATCACCGCGCCGTATTTGCGCCTGACATAGCAATATAAGTCATCCATTTTTGATTTTTCCGGCAGATTCAACAATTTGCACATCATTTCGCGCGAATTTTGAAATTTTTCCTTTGTTTTCACCGCCCGCAACATTGCGTCGAACCAACTGACGGCAACGCCGTCCCGCGCGAAAACCCGGCATTTCCCGAATTCTTCGTAGGATACGGCGCGCACCGCGCCGGGACGCAACACCGTCAACACCACGCGGCGGGAAAGATAAAATCCGACATCTCCGCCCGCGGAGACAAGCATTGCGCCGAACCGCATCTTATTCATCGCTTAACTCCATACGCAGCAACTCCCGGTCAACAGCCATTTCCAATCCGTCGGCGATCGCGCGAAGACGTTCAAGGTGGCTCTGCACCTTGCTCTCGCCGTCGGCAAAATCGTAGATCCATTCGCCGAGTTCCGCCGGAAAAACGACTTGTCTGCCCGTCACGATCCGGCTGAAATCGGCATCAATGATTTGAAGCGCCCGCGCGTATTCCCGGATATTCCCTATGACTTTGCGGCGATTTTCCCATTCATCAAAGGCGACTGACGCCACAAAACTTTCCGCGGCTTCGCAAAAAAGTTCATCCGCCATACGGAGACGATAATGCAAATCGAGAACCATCTCGCGGAAGAATATCCTCTGATTTTGATCTTTCATACCCGCTCGCCTTTCGTTTTTGACATAATATATGGGAGTTGCCATGCCAAAAGATGTCGCACCCGTTGATCTGCTTTCGATTTCCATTGTTTTTCCGGTTGAATTTTTCGCGCCGCTACATTATATTGAGGCGCGTAAAAATTTATTCCGACGGCGCGACGGTGTTATGAATAAGAAAAGCGAACAGTTGATGCGAAAACTGAAATTCATCGCGGAGGCGAAAAAAAACAACTATCCCAACGCCAGCGATTTTGCCAAGCGTCTCACCCAATACGAAGACGAAGACGGAGAGCCTTTCGGTTGCAGCGCGCGTACCGTCGCACGCGATATCAAGGATCTGATCGAAATTCACAAAGCGCCGCTGGAATACGATGCGGCAAACCGCGGATACTATCTGCGCGATCCGGATTGGGAGTTCAGCGTCCCGGTTTTTGAGGAAGATTTCATCAGTATGTCGCTTTTGGGGACAAGACTGGCGGCAGATATCCTGCCCTCCCCGCTGAAACAGGATGTGGACAATGCCGTCGCCCAGACTCTGGCGACCAACTCATCCGATTTTTTTGATTCGGCGATGATCGAATCCATTCTTTGCGCTTCCGGCATCAAAGCGAGCATCGATCCCGACGTTTTCAAAAAAATTTTTGACGCGTGGCGGTTGAAACAGGTCGTCCGGTTGACCTACAAAAATCCGCGCGGAGAAATTGCCGAACACGACTTCGAGCCTCACATCATCGCGTTTCATCGCGGCGTCTGGTATGCCAAAGGATACAAATACGGCACGAAAGAGATCCGGCTGTACGCCATCCAGCGGATCATAGACCTTCACAGCGGCATCGACTGCTTTGAAACGGACAAAAAACTGCTGGATGAAACTCAAAAAAAAGGACTTTTCAATTACGGAAAAATTTCCGGGATCAAACTTCACTGCGACAGTTCGATCGCCTTTTACATTTATGAACAGCAGAAAAAGTTCAACTCCAAAATCGAACGGCAGGCCGATGATTCCCTGATCGTTTCGCTGAACCCCGCCGTCGAGCACGAAGTCATCCGCTGGATCCTCGCGGAAGCCGGACGGATCCAGGTCTTGGAACCGGCATCATTGAGAGAAAAGATCCGCGATGCCGGCAAGTGTATCTTTGAAAAAAATTCCTGATGTGACAGTTTTTGTCATAGAGCCTTTGATATATTATGAAAAATTTCAGCACATCAGAGGGATGAGTTATGGGAAAAATCGCAGAAAAGGAAAAAAATATCGTAAAAATCATCGATCGCGGATGCCAGATCGCCAGTTGCTCCATTTTATTTTTTATGGTGGTGTTGCTGATCGTTTCCCGGACTTCCGCAGGCGATCATCTGCCCGGTTGGCTTGCCGCCGGAGGCGCGATCCGGAAATATCTGCTCCCGATTTTGTCCTCGGCGGCAGTCGGTTATCTCACCAACGCCATCGCGATATGGATGCTTTTCAAACCGTATGAAAAACACTGGTTCTGGCCGCAGGGCGTGATCCCCGGTCAGAAAAAAAGTTTCGGCCGCGAACTCGGGATTTTGATTCCGCAACACCTGTTGCAACCGGAAAAAATCTCGGCTCAAATCGGCAAAGTCGCACTGCAATACCTGCAAGATCCGCTTTTTGTGCAGAAAATCCGCGTCTATGTGAAATCATTGCTCGCCAAACACAGCGACAAGATGGCAAAAGTCATTGTCCCGTACGTCCAGAATCTGGCGATTCAGGCACTCCGCGATACGATGACCCGGGAAAAATTCAATCAGTTCTGCCAGATGATCACACAGAATTTCCTGACGGACGCCGACACCAGAATGAAAACCGTCCGCGGCGCAGTGACACTTTTCAAGGATCTGCTGCCGAATTTTTCCAGCGATCTCAAAAACGCGATCGCGGAGCGGGTGGCAAAAGCATTCAAAAAAGAGCATCCTTTCCTGAACTGGTGCAAGGAAATTTTTTCGGACAGTTCAGTTGAGGACGAAGTGCAGGAATTTTGGAGCAAAGGAGAAAAGGAACTGCTCGCATCTTTGGAGAAAAAAGAGACGCAGGAAAAAATCGCGGGATATTTCAGCCAGGCGTTGCTGATGGGCAAGGAATGGGCGGAGCGCCCGCAGAACTTCGCAAAAATCGACAGTTTTTTGTATAAAAAACGGCAATCGGCGGAAAAATACGTCGGCGATTATCTGGCGGAAAAAATTCCCGTGCTTGCCGATGAACTTTTAAGTCAGGACAAGTTCTGGACGATGCTTCAGGAAAAAGCGCTCCCTGCCCTGCAACTTTACGTTGTCAAACAACTTCGCGGCGACGGGAATTCATTGCTGGCAAAAGTCGATATTCCCGGCAAGATCGAAGACGCCATCGACAAGATGAATATGGCAGAACTCCATCATTTCGTCGTCCAGGCCTCCAACGATAATTTAACGCTTCTGCAGATCCTCGGCTTCTTCCTCGGCGGGGTGGCAGGCATCATCATGGCACTCGCCATTTGATCATACGCGTGCCTGATCGAAAAGAGCAGACCATTTTGCGATCAGTCAGAAACAAACGCACGCAAAATATCGGGCACTACCGACTTAACACTATGAGACACGAAGCGAGCATCTCAACGGCGAATACGATAGGTTATGTCATAAACCGTCGAAGAGGCATTTACAAGCAGGCAAAGACTTCTTATCACGCCCGAATCGCTTTTCACCGATGGTGTCGATTGGCGGAAGAAACGAAAGTTCCGGAATTACAAACAATGGCGGGAACGATTCGCGACAAGATGGACGGTATCGTGAGTTTTTGGACTTTCCGCCGTATCAGCAATGCGTCGATGGAGGGATTCAACAACAAGATCCGGTGGCTGATCCGGCAAGCCTACGGCTTCCGGGATCGCGAATACTTCAAATTGAAAATCTTCCAATTACCGGAGATTTCCTGCGAGAAAGAGGCATGAACTTGTGTCATAAACCGTCGAAGAGGCAAAAAAATTCCCGATGCAAATTTCATTTGCGATCGGGAATATTTTGACCGGTGATTTTCGCCGTAAGTATGCTCATAAATGGCGGAGAGAGAGGGATTCGAACCCTCGGTACCTTGCGGTACACCGCATTTCCAATGCGGCGCCTTCGACCACTCAACCATCTCTCCGCGTAAGTGTTTTTATAAAATACTCCCGACGACGGAAAAAGTCAAGTCGCGAAAAGAAAAAAATCCCCGACCGGGATTTCCGATCGGGGAAAAAAGCAAGATGACAATATCAGTCGAGTTTGCAGCAATCCATCGACATGAATTTCTTGGACATCAGTTCGCAACCGCCTTTTTTGACGATGCAACCGCGTTCCCAGCGCAAGCCGTAGCCGTTGCCGGTGAAGAAGGTGTCGATCTGATAGGTCATATTTTCCTGCAATTTGTACTTGCTGGTCGTTTCGATCCAGGGGCTTTCGGTTTCCATGATGCCGAGACCGTGGACGGGACCGTAGAGCATATAATCGCCCCAACCCTGATCGATGCCCCACTGGGTGTACTTTTTGGCGACGCTCGACGCTTCGACGCCGGCTTTCATCAGTTCAAAGGTGTACTTGTGGGCGCGCAGACCGAATTCGACGAGCGCGAGCTGCTCTTTCGGCAGTTTGCCGAACCAGACGGGCAGACCGATGGAGGAGCTGTAACCGCCGACGCGGGCACCGATGTTGAGCTGAATGATCTCGTTTTTCTTGATCTTCGCGCCGGTCGGACGGCTGATGCCGTTGCTGGTGCGGTCGCCGCCGAAGCAGTAGAGGCTATGGCCCTCATACTCGCCGCCGTTGGCGTAGATCTCGCGCTGGGCGATACCGATCACCTGAAATTCGGTCATACCCGGTTTCATTTCGTTGAGGATCGCCTGAACCGCCTTTTCCGCGACTTTGAAAGCCTTGCGGTGGCAGTTGATCTCGTTTTCGCTCTTGAACCAGCGCAACGGGCGGAAAACTTCATCGGCGGCGACGACTTCGACGCCGGGCAACTGCGCGGCGATCGCGTCGAGCGTGGGCTTCGTCATCACGGCGGTGCCGACGAGACCGAGTTTTTTCAGTTTCTTGCGGCCCATCGACTGCTTGACGACGTCGGGGAAAGTCGCGAGCGGGATACCGGGATAATCCGGTTCTGCGGATTCGCGGTAGTTGAGCATCTGCGCGATATCGGGCAACACGCTGCGGCCCTGCGCGTATTTGAGGCTTTCGGGACCGATCAGCAGTACCGGTTTGCCCTCCGCGGGGACGAAAACGCCCGCCTGCTCAAAAGTCGGCCAGTATTCGGAAAGATAACGGACATTAGCGAAGTCGGACTCGGTGCCGTGCACGAGACAGGCATCGAGTTTCGCCGCTTTGATCCTCGCCTGAAATTTGGCGATGCGTTCAAAATACTCGGCAGTCGGAATCGTATAACCCATATTTACATCCCTTTCTTTAAGTAGTTTGGGGTTCCGTTTCATTGTTACATATAAAATAGTCGCGTTTTTTTCTTTTTGCAAGCGTAATTTGAAAAAATCGGCGTCCGATTGCGAAAGCTGCGCGGCGGTGCTATATTATATGGATCATTTTCGAGGCTTTACGATGGCGGAAAATTTCAACGGACAAAAAAATCTGACAAAGGGCAGTCTGACCGGAAATCTCATCAGTTTTGCGATCCCTTTTCTTCTTGCGAATTTATTGCAGGCACTCTACGGCGCCGTCGACTTGTGGGTCGTCGGGCGTTTCGGCGGCGGCAAGATCGGCGTCGCGTCGGTTTCCAACGGCAGTGAAATGATGCATCTGGTGATGGCTTTCATTATGGGGCTGACCACCGGAGCGACGGTACTGATCGGACAGTTTTTCGGTGCGGGAGATAAACGCAACACCAGCCGGAGCGTCGGAATGACATTGAGTTTTTCCGCGCTGATGGGCATTGCGGCGACGTTGGCGATGGTATTGCTTTCTCCGCTTCTGGTACAGGCATTGCACACGCCGCAGGAGGCGGCAAAGGACACGCTCGCTTATCTGAAAATATGTTCGTGGGGAATTTTGTTCATTTTCGGCTACAACGCGCTTTCGGCGATTTTCCGCGGATTCGGCAACTCGCTGGCACCGCTCGTTTTTGCCGGGATCGCCTGCACTTGCAATATCATCGGGGATTTCCTGCTCGTCGCCGTTTTTTCCTGCGGCGTGCCGGGAGCCGCGTATGCGACGATCGCTTCCCAGGCTTTGAGTATGATCCTCGCCATCGTCTATCTGAAATACGGCGGTTTCGGATTCCGTTTCGCCCTGCCCAATTTCCGCATCGTCTGGGGTCTGACGTGGCGTTACCTGAAAATCGGGATGCCGATCGCGATCCAGGGAATTCTGATCAGCCTCTCTTTCCTTTTCATCGTTTCGATCGTCAACGCGATGGGCGGCAGTGATTCCGCTCCGGCGGCGGGCTACGGCATCGTCAACCGGATCAACGGTTTCGCGATGTTGCCCGCCATCAGTTTCTCGATGGCGATGGCGGCGATCACGGCGCAGAATATCGGTGCGAACCGCCCCATTCGCGCGATCAAAACGCTGTGGCTCGCGGTCGCGATCACGATGACGATGGGATTTTTCTTTCTGCTCGCCTTTCAGACGATCCCGGACAAGCTGGTCGCGCTTTTCATCGACCGCAACAGCGACGGAGCCGCCGATGTCATCCGCGCGGGAGCGTTGTACGCGCGCAGTTTCAGTTGGGAATATATTTTAGTGCCGATCGTCTTTTGCACCAACGGTTTTTTCAACGGCTGCGGACGGACGCTCTTTTCGATGTCCAACAATTTATTCTGCACGTTTGCGATCCGGGTGCCGGTCTCCTACATTTTCAGCGTCATGGCGGGGGCGACGCTCGCCCACGTCGGATTCGCGGCGCCGCTGGCGTCTTTCACCAGCAGCATCATCGCGCTGGTCTATCTCGTGAGCGGGCGTTGGCGTCCCTCCTCCAAAACGCGGTAAAAACACGCTTTTTTCGATTTGAAAAGTATTTGACAAAGCGTTTTTCATCGAGTATATTATTTCCGTCAGCGGAAAATAAGGCGAATTTACGATGCGACATTGCGGCACAAATTTTCAAACGATAAAAAGGGCATCCCTGCCTTTTTCCGCTTTTTTCCGCAACGGGATGGACGCCGCTTACATCCCCCAACGGGTCGCCGACCTCTGAAACTTGTCCTTTTCTCTTTTTTACGCAATTTTTGTGTCAAAAAACCCTCATTATTCATAAAGAAAGGACAAAATCATGGGTTACTTGATCGATTCCGAAGCGCAGGCGCGTCTGGCAAAAGTCCGCGCGATCCTCGAAGCGAAAAAACTTGACCTCGCTTTGGTCTACTACGATGAATTCAACATCGGCAACGGCTGGTTTCTGACCGGCTGGTGCCCCCAGTTTGAAAGCGGCGCGGTGCTCGTGCCGCGCGTCGGCACCCCGATGATCCTCGGCGGCCCCGAAAGCGAACCCTTTGCCAAGCAGGAAAGCGCGATCAAGGAAACGCGCAACTTCCCCGTTTTCATGGTTCCCGACGAAGAATATCCCAACGCAACGATCATCGACTTCCCGCATCTTTTTGCCGAACTCAATGCGATGCTGGGCAAGGTTTCCCGCGTCGGTCTCGTCGGTCTCGACCGTATGCCGACCGCCTGCCACGCTGGGATCCTCGCCGGTTTCGCGGGCGTGGAACTCGTTGACATCACCGATGATTTCCTCGCGCTGCGTCACATCAAATCCGCGTGGGAGATCGAGCAGATCGGACACGCTTTCAACCTCGCCGACGCCGCCTGCGACGCGATGACTTCCGCCGTCAAGCCCGGCAGGAGCGAGATCGAAGTCGCCGCCGAAGGCGAATATGCCGTACGCAGCCGCGGCGCGAGCGGTTTCGGCTTTTCCGCCATCGTCGGCAGCGGCGCGCGCGCCAATGCGGTCGTCCCGACCGCCGGGAGCAAAGTGCTTGAATCCGGTGAACTCGTGATGCTCGGTCTCGCCCCCAAATGGCGCGGCTACGCCGGCGTTTTCGGCGACACCGTCCCCGTTTCGGGGGAATATACCGCGCGTCAAAAGGATTGCATCAATCACTTGCGCGAAGTTTTCCGCCTCACCAAGGCGATGTTGCAGGTCGGCAGATCCGGTCGCGAGATCGACGCCCCCGGCCGCGAATACTTTGCCAAGCACGATCTGCTGCGCTATCTCGTCTGCCCCTTCGCCCACACCATCGGTCTGCTCGAAGCCGAAGCACCCTTTTTCGGCCCCAACAGCGATGACGTGCTGACTCCCGGTATGACCGTCTGCGTCGACGTGAGTTTCTTCGGGCATCCCGAATTCAACGGTGCCCGCATCGAAACCGGCTACCTCATCACGGAAAATGGCCCAAAGCCTTTCAGTCCCAAAATGGACGCGCTCCACACTTCCGAATTGAAGTAATCAAATATGCACAAAAGGGCGGCCGCGAAAAACGGTCGCCCTTTTTTTGCGGTCGTAAGTCGGTGCCGGATGGAAACAAGAGGGCACTCACGCCACGTCATAGGTGGTCTCGCTCTGTCGAGCGAAAGAAATCCTGACGTTTCTTCCGCTTTGACTTCCATGGGATATCCCCACAAAAAAAGCGCAGGAAATATCATAAACCGTCGAAGATGCAAAAAAAAGAATCGCAGAATTGCGATCCTTGGTCGGTAGTGAAAGTGGTAGCGGGTCCCAGACTCGAACTGGGGACCTGCGGATTATGATTCCGACGCTCTAACCAACTGAGCTAACCCGCCGCCTTGTCTTATAAAATAGCGCGGATATGCGAAAAGTCAAATCTGAAACGAAAAAAAGCCGGATTTTTTCGGATCATTTCTCGATGAGCGGACGTTTGACTTCAATTTTTTTCTCGCGGATCGTGCAACGCATTCCGGGGTTGAGTTTGGCGGCATCGCCGTTTTCGACGGCGGCGGCACTGACGAAACTCCGCGTGGCGATGACGCGAAGTTGAAGCGGCAAGCCGTCAACGTCGTAACAGACTCCGGGGAAAATGCCGTGAACGCTCCCGACGGCGATGACGGCGAGACGGTTTTCGCGGTCGACGGCGAGGATTTGGACGGGAGAAATGTTGCGGGTGTCAACGGGTTTCAGCAACGCGACGAAGCGGTTGTTTTCCATTTCGAGCTGTTCCAGTTTGAGGAGCATCGCGGCGCGGTCGGCGGAATTTTCCGGCATCGCCCGATATTTTTTCTGCAACAGGGCGATCAGATCGGTCGTATGGAGCGCAAGACGCGTGCCGCGGCGGGAAATTTCTTCCAGCAAAAGCAAAAGTCGCGCTTCGCGGCGTTCGGGCGACTGGATCTCGCCGCTATCGAGAACTCCGGCAACGGCGATCTCCAATTCGGCGAGCCTGGCGGCGTTTTCCGCAGATTGGACGCGCAGACTTTTCAACTCCCCGCGCAGCAGAAGGTTTTCTTTTTCCAATTCGGCGATGCGGCCGCGCAATGCCGGAGCGTCTTCGGCAAAAGCAAAAAGAAAATGAACTGCGCAAAGCAGAAAAAGTACGGTTTTTTTCATGATTTCACTCTCGTTGAATACTCTGAAAATACCACCTCGCGGCACTTTTTTCAATGCCGTGGACATTTTTTTCCGATATTTTGCGAAAAAGAGGACGGATTTCTCTCAAAATCTTTTGATTTTTTTCAAATTTCGTGATATATTCATAACTGAGTGTATTATAATGAGTCTTTTGACTTTTCAATCAAAATAAAGGGCGTTTTTTATGGCGAACAATCCGAAATTGACGGTGTTGCACGAGATGATGCGCGGCAAGACGTTCGAGCTGGACAAGGAAGTGATGAGCATCGGCCGCCGCGAATCGATGGACATCTGCATTCCCGAAGGCAGTTTGAGCGGTCACCACGCCGACCTGATCCGGGGTGAGCGCGACGGCAAAGTCATCTACACTCTGCGCGACAACGACAGCACCAACGGCACCCGCGTCAACGACGAACCGATCACCGAAAAGGAATTGAAAAATTCCGATCTGATCCTTTTCGGCGCGGTGGAAGTCCTTTTTGACGCCAGAGACGCCAAGGCGAGCGCGACGCGCACCGCTCCGACGATCGATATTTCCAAACTCGACACCGGCGTGATCCGGCAGACTGCCAATCTGAATCCGCTCGCCGGCAAGGAAGCGGCAAAAAGTTCCTGGACGAAACTCGCCTTTTACGTCGGGATCGGCATCGTCGGTCTGGCGGCACTGGCGATGATCGTCTTAATGCTGATGTCGCTTTAATGGATTTCCCGCAGATCCTTTTTATGGGATTTTTGCGCTGTTTCAAGGAGAACTATGGATAACGAAGAAAAGAAAAAGACTCCGGAAGCCCCCCCTGCCGGTGAAAAACCGAAAACCCCTCCGCCGCAAAAAAACAAAACGGCGCCGGAGCGGCGGAATTCGCGTTCCGCGCTCGTCTGGCTCGTCGTGATGCTTCTGATCGGCGGCTTGCTGCTTTTCAAGGACTTCGGGGAATCCCGCACGGAGATCCTCAAACAGAATACGTTTGAAAAATATCTGGCGGAGGGACGCATTTTTACGGCGAACTTCACTTCCGAGGGCGATCAGGTCTTTGCCGTCGAGGGCAAAATGGGGACGGAAGTCCAGTCCCGCGAATCCGGCGGCACCGCCAATATCGGCCGCAAGGAAGTCCCCTACAAAACGCGGGTGATCTTGACTCCTTTCCTCGCCGAACGGCTGCGGCTGACGGAACTTCAAATCGAAACCAATCACGACAGTCTGTGGAATTTCCTGCTCGTCGGGATCCTCCCGGTACTGCTGATCGCCGGATTCATCTATTTCTTCTCGGCGCGGCAGATGCGGATGAACGGCAAAAGCGCATTCGACTTCGGCAAGAGCAAAGCGCGTATGGTGCCGCCGGATGAATTGCACGTCACGTTTGCCGACATCGCCGGCGCGGACGAAGCCAAAGAGGAGATCTCCGAGATCGTCGAATACCTCAAAGATCCGCTGCGTTTCCAACTCGTCGGCGGCAAGATCCCCAAAGGATGTCTCCTCGTCGGCGAACCCGGCACCGGCAAGACGCTGATGGCAAAGGCGGTCGCCTGCGAAGCGGGAGTGCCTTTTTTTGCGATCAGCGGCAGCGATTTCGTCGAAATGTTCGTCGGCGTCGGCGCGAGCCGGGTGCGCGATATGTTCGCCGAAGCGCGCAAACATCTGCCCTGCCTCATTTTCATCGATGAGATCGACGCGGTCGGGCGTTCCCGCTTCTCCGGCTGGGGCGGCGGTCACGACGAGCGCGAGCAGACGCTCAACGCGATGCTCGTCGAAATGGACGGTCTCGAAAGCCGTCCCGGCGTCATCGTCCTCGCGGCGACCAACCGTCCCGACGTGCTCGATCCCGCGCTTCTGCGCCCGGGCCGTTTCGACCGTCAGGTCGTGATGGACTTGCCCGACATCCACGGCCGCCGTCAGATCCTCGACGTCCACATCCGCAAAATCAAGGCCGACGCGGCGATCAATCTCGACGTGATCGCCCGCACGACGCCCGGATTCTCCGGCGCCGACCTCGCCAATCTGTGCAACGAAGCGGCGTTGCTCGCCGCCCGCCGCGGTCGCGAAACCGTCCTCCAAAGCGATTTGGAGGAAGCGCGCGACAAGGTGAGTTACGGCACCGAGCGCCGCAGCCGCAAGATCACCGACCGCGAACGCAAATTGACCGCCTATCACGAGGCGGGGCATACGCTCGTCGCGCTTTTCAACGAGCATTGCACGCCGATCCACAAAGTGACGATCATTCCGCGAGGCAGAGCCTATCTCGGCGCGACTTTCACGATGCCCAAGGAAGACGTTTACACCAAGAGCCGCCTCGAACTCCTCGCCGAAATGGCGATGTGTATGGGCGGCCGCGCCGCCGAGGAGCAGATTTTCGGCGACATCACGACCGGCGCGTCGGCGGATATCCAGCATCTGACCGCGATCGCCAAGCATATGGTCTGCATTTACGGAATGAGTGAAAAGATCGGTCCCGCCAAGATGGGGGATTTCTCCAATCATCCGCATCTGCGCATCGACGGGCCTCCGGCGGATATGCCGTCGACGGATACGCAGCGCGAGATCGACCTCGAAGTCCGGCGACTGGTCAACGACGCGCTCGACAATGCCCGCGCGACCCTCAAAGCGCACAGCGAAGATCTGGAAAAGCTCGCGCAGGCGCTTCTCGAAAAGGAAACGCTCGACATCGCCGAGATCCGCGAATTGCTCGGCTTGCCGACGCCGCCGGAGGAAATCCAGGAAAAAGCGACGGAGGAAACTCCGGAAACGGCTCCGGAAGCAACTTCCGACATTACGATCAGCGTCAATACGCCAAACGACAGCGGAAACGCCGCGCCGACCGGTGATGGAAGCGATGGACAATAATAACGCCTGCTCGATCGTCCCCGACGGGCTCCGGATCGAAGTTCATCTTCAACCCGGAGCCAGGCGCGAAGCGTTTGCGGGGATGTACGGAGAGCGACTCAAAATCGCCGTCAGCGCGCCGCCGGTCGACGGCCGCGCCAATTGCGCCGTCATCCGCTTTCTGGCGGATTTTTTCGGCGTCGCGGCACGCAACGTGGAGTTGATTTCCGGCGAAAAGAGCCGTGACAAAAAATTTTTGATCCGCGGCAATTCCGCGGAGTTGATGGAAAAAGTGAAAGAAGTTTTACCATGAATCCCAAAGCGATCATTTTTCTCGCCGACGGTATGGCGGATGAAAGTTTGGAGGAACTCGGAGGCAGGACGCCGCTCGAAGCCGCGCATACCCCCGGAATGGATGAGATCGCGCGCCGCGGCGAAAGCGGCACGTTTCTGACTTTGCCGGAGGGGCTGCCGACCTCTTCGGACGTCGCCAATATGTCCGTCCTCGGCTTCGATCCCGTCCGCAACTATCCGGGGCGCGGTCCGATCGAAGCGATGGCGCAGGGCATCGCGCTCGCGCCCGACGACGTCGCGTGGCGGTGCAATCTGGTCAGCGTTTCCCCGGACGGCGTGTTGCGCGATTACTCCTCCGGGCATATCGCGCCCGAAGACGCGGCGATCTTGATGCGCGATCTGCAAAAAAAATTCGCTTCCGATCTCGTCACGTTTCACACGGGCGTAAGTTACCGCAATCTCCTCGTCCTGCACGGCAAGCGGTTTTCAAGTGCGATCGACTACTACAAACCCGACGCCTCGCAGGATATTCCCGTCGCGGATTGTCCGCTGACGGCAAAGGATGATTCCGCCGAAGCGCGCGAAACGGTCGCTTTTTTGAATGATCTTTGTGCCAAATGCGCGGCGTTTCTCGCCGATCATCCCGTCAACCGCGGCAGGAAAATGCCCGCCAACGCGATCTGGCCGTGGAGCCCCGGCAGAATGCCGAAACTGCCGCCTTTCGGCTTGCTTTATCCCGGACGCAGTGCCGCCGTCATCAGCGCGGTCGATGTCATCAAGGGGATCGGGCATTGCGGCAAAATGGACGTCCTCGACGTGCCCGGCGCGACCGGATTTCTCGACACCAATTACGCGGGCAAAGTCGAAGCCGCGCTCAAAGCGATCGAAACGCACGATCTCGTCTATCTGCACGTCGAGGCGATCGATGAATGTTCCCACCTCGGCGACCTGAAACTCAAAATGCGGGCGATCGAGGACTTCGACGCCAAGATCGTCGTACCGGTGTTGCGTGCTCTGGAAAATCGCAAGATCAATTTCGCGGTATTGCCCGATCACCCCGTGCCGCTCAAACTGCGCTGTCATACGACGACGCCGGTACCGCTCGCCGTTTGCGGCAGTTGCGCAAAGTGCGACGGGATCTCTGCTTTCAGCGAAAAACTTGCGCCGCAGGGAACGCTCGGATTTCTGGGCGGGACGCAGTTGGTCAGAAAACTGCTTGAACTGGATTGATTTTTATGGAAAAGAAAATTCCGCGTCACTCGGCGTTTGAGGAAGCATTGCGTCAGCTCGACCGGCGCGCCTGCTCCGAGCGTGAATTACGGGAAAAACTTTTCCGTTTCGATTATCCGGCGGCGGAGATCGCCGCCGCGCTGGCGGAGTGCCGGAAGCGGCACTTCATCGACGACCGGGAATTTGCGGAGGCTTTTTCCGACGAATTGTACCGCGCCGGAAACGGCCCGCGGATGATCAAAATGAAACTCGCGCGACGCGGCATCGGCAACGAAGAAATTCAGCAGACGCTTGCCGGAAGTGACGATCGCGAGATCGATTCGTGCCGTCAGGCGGCGAGCGCGAAATGGCGCAGTTTGAGCCGGGAAAGCGATCCGCGGAAAAAGCGGGAAAAACTTTTTCGTTTTCTCGCCGCGCGCGGCTTTTCCGCCGCCGCCGCGCAGCAAACGATTGCCGAAATTCGCGAAAAAGATGCAATAAATTGTAAAGTTGATACGTTATAAGGTCAAACAACCAATTACGCAATAAAAAAAGGATGATTGGGTTATGAAAAAATTTCTCCGCTACGCCTTGACTTTGGTCATCATCGCCGCCGTCATTTCTCTCGGGGTCCTGCTCTGGAACCGTTTTTACGGTGAAAAACAGGAGATCAAGTTCACTACGGAAAAAGTTCAGCGCGGCAAGGTCGCCTCGACCATCAGCGCAAGCGGAACCGTCGAGCCTCTGGAATTGATCAACGTCGGTGCGCAGGTGACCGGCAAGATCATGAGTTTCGGCACCGACGCCGACGGCAAGGAAGTCGATTACTGCTCGCGCGTCACCAAGGGAATGTTGCTTGCCGAAATCGACGAAGTTCTCTACGACGCCGCGCTCCGCGAAGCGAATGCGAGCAAACTTCAAGCGGAAGTCAAGATCCTCAGCGCGATCGCGACGCTCAATCAGGAGCAGGCGAAACTCGCGCTCGCCGAGCATAACTGGACGCGGGCGCAGGAACTTCATCCCAAAGGTTCTTTTTCCAAGAGCGATTACGACGCCGCCGAGGCGGAATATCTCGTCAGCAAAGCCAACGTCGAAGTCGCCCAGGCTTCGCTCAAACAGGCGGAAGCCCAGATGGAGATCGCCAAAGCCGCGCTCGTCAAGGCGGAACGCAATTTGAGTTACTGCAAGATCATTTCCCCGATCGACGGCGTCATCATCGACCGCCGCGTGAGCGTCGGACAGACGCTCGTTTCCAGCATGAGCACGTCGAGCATTTTCCTGATCGCCGCCGACTTGAAAAAAATGCAGGTCTGGGCGTCGGTCAACGAAGCCGATATCGGCAGCATCAAGCCGGGGATGCCTGTCGTTTTCACGGTCGACACTTTCCCGAATGAAGAATTCATCGGCACGGTTTCCAAAGTCCGCCTCAACGCGACGATGTCGCAAAACGTCGTCACTTACGTCGTGGAGATCGACACCGACAACTCCAACGGTCGTCTGATCCCCTACTTGACCGCCAACGTCAAATTCATCAAGGCGCAGAGCGACAATGTCCTCTACGTTTCGACCGCGGCACTGCGTTACCGCCCCTCCGCGGAACTGGTCGCCCCCGAATACCGCGACCGTCTCGCCGATTATCTCGGCCGCGGCAAACGCACCGTCTGGCTTCTCGGTCAGGATCAATTGTTGCGCCCGGTGGCGGTGAAAACCGGCGTTTCCAGCGGTTCGACCGTCGAAGTTTCCTCCCCCGATCTGAAAGAAGGTATGGAGATCGTCAGCGCGCACCGCATCCTCACCATCGCTGCCGGCAAGGATAATCCCAAAGGCGAAAAGGAAAGTCCCTTTGTCAACAAACCGCCGACCCGCGTCCGCAACAGCGCCAAGGCCGCCAAGGGGCAGAAATAATGCTGATCGAACTCAAAAACATCCAAAAGACCTACTTCCTCGGCGAGATCGACGTGCCGGTGCTCAAAGGCGTGTCGCTTTCGATCGACCGGGGAGAGTACGTCGCGCTGATGGGCGCATCCGGCTCCGGCAAAAGCACGCTGATGAATATCCTCGGCTGTCTTGATCGGCCGACGGGAGGGGATTACTTCTTTGAAGGCGAGGAAGTCGGACGCGTTTCCGGCGACCGCCGCGCCATTTTGCGCAACCAGAAAATCGGTTTCGTCTTTCAGAGTTTCAATTTGCTTCCGCGCACTTCCGCGCTGGAAAACGTCATCATGCCGTTGAGTTACACCGCGGGCAAAATGAGCCAGCAGGAACGGCGCGAACGCGGCATCGCCGCGCTCAAAGAAGTGGGACTTGCCGAACGCATGGGGCATTACCCCTCGCAGCTTTCCGGCGGTCAGCAGCAGCGCGTCGCCATCGCCCGCGCGCTCATCAACAAGCCTCCCGTCGTACTGGCGGACGAGCCGACCGGCAACCTCGACTCCAAAACGAGCGTCGAAGTGATGCAGATGTTTGAAAAACTGCACGAAGCCGGCATCACCGTGATCCTCGTCACCCACTCCGACGAGATCGCCAACTGCGCCCGCCGCCAGATCCGCATGGTCGACGGCAACATCGTCAGCGAAAGGAGCGGCAAATGAGTTTCGTCAATACCATTTTGGTCGCGCTCAAAGCGTTGCGCCGCAATCCCACCCGCGCGTTGCTCACCACGCTCGGCATCGTCATCGGCATCGCCGCCGTCATCGCGATGATGGAGATCGGCAACGGTTCCGCCGAAGCGATCCGCAAAAACATCGAGCGGATGGGGGCGAATTCGATCGTCGTGATGGGCGGCGCCCGCCGCGTCGCCGGCATCAGTATGGGTACGAGCAGCTGGATCTCGCTCATTCCCGCCGATGCCGAAGCGATCCGTAAGGAGTGCCCGAGCGTTCAATACGTTTCCGCCCTCGTCGGCGCGAGCAACATCCAGCTCATCTACGGCAACAACAACTGGGTCCCCGCCAATATCACGGGCGTCGATCCCGATTATTTTGTCATCCGCAACTGGGATGTCGAGGAGGGACGCCTTTTCACCCAGCGAGAGTTGGACACCAACGCACGCGTCTGTCTTGTCGGTCAAACCGTTTTGCGTGAACTTTTCGGCGGCAAATCCCCGATCGACGCGGAACTGCGCATCGGCAATTCGACTTTCCGCGTCATCGGCGTGATGAAAGCCAAGGGCGCCAGTATGTGGGGCGGCGACGAGGACGACGTCATCCTCGCGCCGTGGACGACCGTGAGAATGCGTATCACGGGGCGCAGCAACGGCTCCGCCACCAATACTTCGCGCACGGCTTCCAGCACCCCCGGCGCGATTTACAGCGGCTCCGGCATCGCGCTTTATCCGGCGCAGGATTCCAACCGCGCCGGCGATTATCTGTGGACGCCGAAATTCGTCCGCCTCACCCAGATCCTCGTCGCGGCGACCGACACCGACAAAGTCCAGGACGCCGTCCGCGAAATTTCGCTGTTGTTGCGCGAACGCCACCATTTGAGCGACGAGATCGACGACGATTTCCGCATCCACAACAACGCCGACTTCCTCAATATGATGCACGGCACTTCCGAATTGATGACCAATCTTTTGTTGATCGTCGCGATGATCTCGCTCCTCGTCGGCGGCGTCGGCATTATGAACATCATGCTCGTTTCCGTCACCGAACGCACCCGCGAGATCGGTCTGCGCATGGCGGTCGGCGCGAGGTCGCGCGATATCCTGAAACAATTCCTCATCGAGTCGATCGTGCTCTGTATGCTCGGCGGCATCGTCGGCATCATCGTCGGTCACGGAACCGCGCTCCTCGTCGAATCCCAGCTTAACTGGCCGATCGCCGCAAGTCCTTCCGCCGTGGTCGCAAGTTTCGTCGTCAGCGCCGCCGTCGGGATCCTTTTCGGCTTTTATCCCGCGTGGAAAGCGTCGAAACTCGACCCGATCGAGGCGTTGCACTACGAATAAACGGGGAAATGGACAAATGATGATCGCCATTCTCGATTACGGCGCAGGCAATCTTACGAGCGTGTGTCTGGCATTGAACCACCTCGGCGCGGAAACTTTGCTTGCCGCTTCCGCTTCGGATGCCGCGTACGCCGATAAAATCATTTTTCCCGGCGTCGGTTCGGCGGCGAGCGGAATGCAGGGGTTGCGCGCGCGGAAATTCGACGCGTTGCTTTCCGACGCCTTTGCCGCCGGGAAGCCGGTCTTATCCATTTGCCTCGGCATGCAGATGCTTTTTGACAACAGCGAAGAGGATGGCGGCGTCGACGCGCTCGGTTTGATCCCGGGCGTCATCCGCAAGTTCGTCTTCACCGATATTGACGTCAAAGTCCCCCACATCGGCTGGAATACCGTCGAGCACGATGCCAAGCATCCGCTCTGGCGCGACATCCCCTCCGGAACGGCATTTTATTTTGTCCATTCCTATTATGCATCGACCGCAAACGCTTCCGACGCAGCAGGTTCGACCGAATACGCCGGACTGCGCTTTACTTCGGTCGTCGCAAAAAATAATTTCTTCGCGACGCAGTTTCATCCGGAGCGCAGCGGCAAGGCGGGGATGACGTTGCTGAAAAACTTTTTGGAATGGGAGGCGACAAAGTGTTGCTGAAACGCCTGATCGTCTGCCTCGACGTCCGCGACCGAAAAGTCACCAAAGGGGTGCGCTTTTGCGACAACGTCGATCTCGGCGACCCCGTCGAAATGGCGAAACTTTATTCCGCCGACGGCGCGGATGAATTGGTTTTTTACGATATCACCGCTTCGGCGGAAAACCGCCCGATCGACCTCGATATGGTGCGGCGCACGGCGGAAAACATTTTCATTCCGTTTACCGTCGGCGGCGGCATCCGCAACGTCGGGGATATGCGCGCGGCTCTGCTCGCCGGTGCCGACAAAGTATCGCTCAACAGCCTCGCCGTCCGCCACCCCGAAGTGCTGACAATGGGGGCAAAGGCTTTCGGCAGTCAATGCGTCGTCCTCGGAATGGATGTCCGGCGCAATCCGGATTTCGCCAGCGGTTATCAGGTCGTCACCTGCGGGGGACGTTGCCCGGAAAAACTCGACGCGCTCGACTGGGCGCGGCGCGCCGTTGCTCTCGGTGCGGGGGAGATCTGCCTCAACGCCATCGACACCGACGGTGTTTGTCAGGGGTACGAAATGACGATCACCCGTTTGATCGCCCAAGCCGTGCGAGTCCCCGTCATCGCTTCCGGCGGCGCGGGAAAAGTCGACGATCTGGCGGAGGTGCTGACCGTCGGCAAAGCGAGCGCCGCGCTCGTTGCGTCGATGGTGCATACCGGGGGCTTCACCTGTCGCGGCATCAAAGCGGAATTGGCGGCGCGTCATCTTCCCGTGAGGCTGATGTAATGGGGGAAGTGCTCTGGCAAATTTCCGATCTCAACTACGCGATCGGGACACAGGTGCTTTTTGATCACGCGGAACTCGCGCTTCACGAAAACGAGCGCGTCGCTTTGATCGGGCGCAACGGTTGCGGCAAAAGCACGTTGCTTTCCGTCATTCTCGGCGCGACGACGCCCTCCGGATGCGAGATCAACCGCAAACGCGATCTGCGCATCGGCACGTTGACACAGGATTTCCTGCTGCCGCCCGACCGCACCGTGCGCGAAGTGCTGGAAGAAGGGACGCGCTATTACCAAGAATTGCTCGCGCAATACGAAAAGCATCCGAGCGGCGAGATCGAAAGCATCCTCAATTTTCACGACGCGTGGCATCTTGCTCCCCGCATCGACCAGACGGCGCGCGCACTTCATCTGCCGGATCTCGACCGGACGATCGGAACGCTTTCCGGCGGCGAAAAGCGGCGGACCGCGCTCGCGGCGGCGGTCGTCGCCGAACCGGATCTCCTCTTGCTCGACGAGCCGACCAACCACCTCGATATCGAGGCGATCGAGTGGATCGAGGATTTTTTGAGCCGTTACCGCGGCGCCGCTCTCTTTGTCACGCACGACCGCTATTTCCTCGACCGCATCGCGACGCGGGTCGTCGAACTCGACCGCGGCAAATTTTACAGCAGCGAGGGCGGATACGCGGACTTTCTCGCCGCCAAGGAGGAGAGGATCTTCCGGGAAAACACCGCAGAGGAAAAACGGCAGAAATTCCTCCGTTCGGAAATCGAATGGGTACGCCGTTCGCCCAAGGCGCGGCTCAAACGCAACCAGGGCAGGCTCAACCGCTTCAACGAGATCGCCGCGAAATCGGCGCCGGTGCGCATCGCCGACATCGAACCGGTCATCCCCTACCCCGACCGCCTCGGCGACAAGTGCATCGAATTGCAGAATTTGTCGGCATCTTACGGAGAGCGCGTCCTCTTTCAGAATCTTGATCTGGAAATCGCCCCCGGCACCAAACTCGGCATCGTCGGCCCCAACGGATGCGGCAAAAGCACGTTGCTCTCCATTCTCACGGGCGAACGCAAAGCCGACAAGGGGAGCGTCAAAGTCGCCGAAGCCGTCCGCGTCAACCACATCGACCAGTACCGCGAAAAACTCGATACCGAAAAAAGCGTTTACGAGGAAATTTCCGCCGGAGTCGATCACGTCGAACTCAACGGCGAAAAAATTTCCGTCCGCAGTTATCTGCGCCGTTATCTTTTTGAAGATGAAAGGATCAACACCAGGATCCGCTACCTTTCCGGCGGCGAACGCGCCCGGCTCATCCTCGCCAAACAATTCAAATACGGCGGCAACGTCCTCGTCATCGACGAACCGACCAACGATCTCGACCTTTCCTCGCTGCGGATGCTCGAAGAAGCACTCGCTCTCTTTTCCGGCACGGTGATCGTCGTCAGCCACGACCGCTACTTCCTCAACCGCTTCTGCGACGCGATCCTCGGCATTTCCGACGGAAAAACCCTTTATTCATTAGGCGATTACGACGATTACTGCGCGAAGCGGAAAAAAGCGGCGCCGACGGCACCCGCCGCCCCTGCGGAAAACAAAAAAACGGCGGTTGCTTCCCCCAAAAAGCCGGCGTCCGCCAAACGGACATTCAAGGAAAACCGCGAACTTGCGGAGCTGGAAGAAAAAATTCCCGAATTGGAAAACGCCGTCGCCGAGTTGGAAAACCGTTTTTCCCTGCCCGATTTTTTCGCCCGTTACGGCAAAGAACAACCGAAACTGGAAGCGGAATTGGCGCAGCTCAAAGCGGAACTCGAAACCGCCATCGACCGCTGGGCATATCTGGCGGAAAAAGAATAAAAATTTTTTCTCTTTTTCTTAAAAATCCGGTTGAATTTACAAGATTGTTTTCTATATTATATCAGTAGTGAAGTTTATTTTCAAAATCGCCGCGTTTGCGGCCATCGAAGGAGAGAAAAATGAAACAGACGCTGTGGATCGCCGCCGCCGGTGCGCTCTTGCTCGCCGGATGTAAATCAAACGATGTGATGGGTGAGCGGAATTATTTCGGCCCCAAACCGGAGTCCGTCACCCAGTTGCCGCCGCCGAAAGCGGAGCGGCAGCCGGCTGCCCAGCCCCAAGTTCCTCAATATGAACCGATGACGGGAGTCGTCTCGTCCCAAGGCGTCGATTCCGTCACGGGCGCGATCCCCGGCAAAGCGTCGACCTACACCGTCCGCAAGGGCGATACGCTCGGCAAGATCGCCGCGGCGCACGGAGTGAAACTCGGTGCTCTGATGACAATCAACAACCTCGATGCGCAAAAAGCCAAACGCCTCAAAATCGGTCAGAAACTGACGATCCCCGCGGGCGGTGTCGCGGTAAAATCCGCCAAGGAACAAGCCAAAGCGGCGGGGAAATCGGCGGCGACGGGCAAGTTGAACAAAGACGGTTTCTACGTCATTCAAAGCGGAGACAGTTTCGGCAAGATCGCATCCCGTTTCAAGGTCAAAGTTTCGGACATTCTGAAAGCGAACAATATGACGGAAGCCGATGCGCGCCGTTTGCAGATCGGTCAGAAAATCGTGATCCCCGGCAAGAGCCCGGCGGCGGCAACTCCGGCGGCGAAAAATCCGGAGACGACAGATCCGGAGGGGACAACTCCGGAGGGCAACGTGGCTGTGGAGGAAGGTCAGCCGAAGGTCGTAGTTCCTCCACCGCCGCCGGTCGGGGGATCGACTCCCGTGATCGATCTTTCCAAGACGACGATCGTTGAAGTCACCGAGGAAAGCATTTCGCTTGAAGACTTCGCCAGAAAGCACAACACCAATGCCGACACGCTGCGTCAGTTGAATCAGGGATGCGCGCAGATGTTGCAAAAGGGTGATCCGATCATCATTCCGACCGGAGAATAATTCTGATTTGCGCGAGGCGGCGTCAAATGCGCCGCCTTTTTTTTCGCGTTCCCATAGCTCAGTTGGATAGAGCGGCTCCCTCCTAAGGAGCAGGTCGTGCGTTCGAACCGCACTGGGAACGCCATTTTTATGCCTTTATTTCGCGGCATCGTCCGCAAGGCTGACATCGTCGCGGGGCGTATCGCCCGTCGGGCAGTCGGGCGGACGGAGCAAGTGCGTTGTCATCCTTTACGGACTTTTACGGACAAAACCGACATTAACGGACAAAACGGACGCGTCATCATCGCGTGATTTTGCTTGTTCCCATCACGCCTTTGCCTGCCCTCCATAGCACTTGCGCGACGGAGGGTCCGTTGTCGTCCGTTTTTACCCTTATTTCGCGGGAGGTACAAAGTCCCGCCCGCGGCGGGTTGAGAGAACCGCGAGAGGCAAAACAACCTCTCTCGCTCCCATAGTGTTATAACTGCTTACGGCACGACCGGCAGGTCGGCGAAGCTTTTTTCCAGCTCCGCGTCGGTCGGGACGAAATCCGTCATTTCGCCGTCGTTGTATTTATGATATGCCGCCATATCGAAATACCCCGTGCCCGTCAAGCCGAAAACGATCGTTTTGGCTTCGCCCGTTTCCTTGCAACGGAGTGCTTCGCGGATCGCCTGACAGATCGCGTGACTGCTTTCGGGCGCGGGCAAAGTCCCCTCGGTACGGGCAAAAAGCACGGCGGCGTCGAAGACTTCCTTTTGTCCGACGGCAACCGCTTCCATCAGTTTGTCGTGATAAAGTTGCGACAAAATCGAACTCATTCCGTGATAGCGCAAACCGCCGGAGTGATTGGGCGACGGAATGAAGCCCGCCCCCAGAGTATACATTTTTTGCAACGGACAGATTTTTCCGGTATCGCAGTAATCGTAGGCGAATTTGCCGCGGGTGAGGCTCGGGCAGGACGCCGGCTCCACCGCGATCAGCCGGTAATTGGCTTTGCCTTGCAGCATTTCTCCGGCAAAGGGCGCGATCAATCCGCCGAGATTGGAACCGCCGCCCGCACAGCCGATGATGATGTCGGGCTTGATCTCATATTTTTCGAGCGCGGTTTGGGTTTCCAGTCCGATAATGCTCTGATGCAGCAATACCTGCGACAAGACGGAGCCGAGCACATAGCGGGTACCGGGCGTTTTGAGCGCCGTTTCGACCGCTTCGGAGATCGCACAGCCGAGACTGCCGCCGGTGCCGGGGTGTTCAGCAAGGATGCGTCTGCCCGCCTCGGTCGTCTGCGAAGGCGACGGCGTGACTTCGGCGCCGTAAGTGCGCATCACTTCGCGGCGGAAAGGTTTCTGCTCACAGGAGCATTTCACCATATAAACGTGCGCGTCAAGGTGAAAAAAAGCGCACGCCATCGAAACGGCGGAGCCCCACTGCCCGGCTCCGGTCTCGGTGGTGACTCCTTTCAATCCCTGCTTTTTGGCGTAGTAGATTTGCGCGATCGCGGAATTGAGTTTGTGACTGCCGGAAGTATTGTTGCCCTCAAATTTGTAGAAAATTTTAGCTGGCGTATCAAGCGCCTTTTCCAGAAAGACGGCGTGAACGAGCGGCGACGGACGGTACATCCGGTAAAACTCGCGCACCTCCTGCGGGATCTCGATGAAACGGTCGGTCTCATTGAGTTCCTGCCGGGCGAGTTCGTCGCAGAAAACCTGACGGAGCATCTCGAAATCGGCGACTTTGCCGGTTTTCGGGTCTAATAACGGCGCCGGTTTGTTTTTCATATCCGCGCGCAGATTGTACCACGCCTTGGGCAAACTCGCTTCGTCCAGATAAATCTTGATCGGAATTTCCTTGCTCATAATGACCTCCTTATATCAATCATATTGATCACATCGATGAAAAAACCCCGGTGGGTTTTCCATCGGGGCTTGATTTGAGGAACGATCTTTTTCATCGCTCCGCCTTTGCAAAAGAATCTCTGCGCCACGACGGAAATCACCGCCGGCGCCACCACGTGAAATTCTGTTTGCCGATATTCATCATAATACTTATAAAATATCCCGGAACTTATCGTTTTTCAAGCCGGAAAAAAATTTTTTTGCAAAATTCATTCCTCTTTCAGGGTGAAATCGATCGGCGTCCCCTCGCGGACAATATGGTTTGCCGCCTCGATCGACAGGGCGGAAAAATTCAGATTTTTCACCGCCATCGCCGGATGTCCTTTGAGAAAAACACCGATTTCCGCATTGCGGCAGTCAACGTGATCAAAGAAAAGATTTTCCAGCACCGTCCCCCGGCAATCGGCGGAGGGCAACGTCGTCTGGACGTAATCCATATCGAAGTGAAGCGCACTGCCGCGGAGATCGCGCATTGCGACGTTTTTCACGTTGACATCGCGGACAAATCCGCCGCGACCGGGGAGAGTTTTGAAGCGGATGCCCAATCCGGTACGGCTGACGTCGCAATCGCGGATCTCGACGTTTTCGATGCCGCCGGACAATTCACTGCCGAAAGCGATTGCGGCGTGGCCGCCCGTCATTCTGCAATGAAAGATCCGGATATTCCGGCAGGGGCGACCGACCCGCCATCCGTCGGAATTCAACCCCGACTTGATCGCGATGCAGTCGTCGCCGGTGGAAAATTCGCAATTTTCGATGAGCACTCCGTCGCACGAATCGGGATTGAGCCCGTCGGTGTTAGGGCCCGCCGTATGGATGGTAAGACCGCGCGCGACAAGATTTCGGCAGTAGACGGGGTGAAGTGTCCACATCGGGCCGTTTTCGATGGTGAAATTTTCCCACAAAACGTTGCGACAGTTGACGAAGTGGACAAAGGAGGGGCGCAAAAAGTTTTCTTCCTTATCCAGGATGCGTTGCTCGACCGGCATACCGCACATCGCGCGCAACGCTTCCGCGCGGCGGCGGTGCTCCGGCTTCGCGCTGAATTGCCGCCACGCCGCACCGTTGCCGCGCAACGTGCCCTCGCCCGTGATCGCGACGTCCTCCGCGTCCCGCGCGTAAATGAGCGGACGCGTGCTGAAACACTCGACGCCCTCCCACCGCACGAAAACGGCGGGAAAGTAATCGTGCCGATCGGGGGAAAATTCGATCACGGCGTCTTTCGCCAAATGCAAATGAATGTGACTTGCAAGTTCGATGGCTCCTGAATGCCACACGCCCTGCGGCACTTCGACAACTCCGCCGCCTGCGGCGGCACACGCCTGGATCGCGCGGCGGATCGCCAAAAAATCCGTTTCCGGCGTTTTTCCGGCGGCAAGATGATTTGTCGCGCAAAACCTTTTTCCGTCCGTCACCGCTTAAAATCCCCCGTAGACCGCGTTGAAAAGGCGATTGATCTCGGACTGTTGCGCGGCATCGATGGGATAACGCCCCGTTTCATCGGCGATTTCCGCGACGAATTGCGCCGCCGCTTCGACCAGACTCGCCGCGACGTCGAAACCGATCACCGACATATCGTTGTCGCGGCGGTGGTGATAGTATATCCCCGCAGTGCAGTTTTTTCTGCCGATGCGGACTCCGGGAACTTTGGCGGCGGCAAAGGGGAATTGATCGGTGTAGGGATCCGGCGCCGTGTTTTCCTTGAAATAAAGGTCGTTGCGATTGAAAACGGCATAGAGTTTTTGCCGCAACGCGTCGTCGATGCTCGTCGTAAAGACATTCCAGCCGAGCGCGGAGCCCATCGAGTCGAAATTGCACATAAAAACGCCGTTTTTTTCGATTTCGGCGCGGTGCGCGCGCACATAACTCGCGCTCCCGAGCGACAATTGCTCCTCGGCGCCGAAACTGCAAAGACGGAAAGTCTTTTTGTGCGGCGTCTGCGACAAGATGCGCGCCATTTCGATCACGGCGGCACTTCCGATCGCGTTGTCGTCCGCGCCGACCGTCCCCGCCTGCGTGTCGTGATGCCCTCCGGCGTAGATGACTCCGGCATCGGGATCGGTGCCGGGAATTTCGCAGACGACGACCGTCGTTTGGCTTTTGCGACTGCCGCCCGCAACGCAGATACGCGCCTTTTTCGCCCCCGACTGCACCCACTTCCACGCGTCCATATAGGCGACGTCCAAACAGGGACAGGCGCCGTACTTCGCCGCGTAAGCGGGAAAGAGTCCGTCCGCGAGCGGGATCGTCCCGGTATAGCGGACATCGACAAACAAAATGAATGCGGGCTTCGCCTCCATCAGACGGCGGTAGTCGTTTTCGTTTTCGAGGTGACATCCGAGGTGGATGACCGCCTTGCCGGTGAGATGGGAGAAATCCTTGCGCTGATAGCCGCTGGCAAGGTCGAATGTGACCAGCTCCGCCTCGACGACCTTGCCGTCGGTCGTGCTTGCCGAACTGAAAAGCGAAGCGGGAAATTCCCGGTAGACGCCGTCGATCTCGACTTCAAGTTTTTCACTGATCACACAGCGTTCGTTGACCGGGAATTCCTCGATCGTGACGCGGGAAGCGTATTTTCTGCACTCCGATGCGATGTATTCCGCCGCCTGACGCTCCGCCGGAGAACCGGCAAGGCGCACCCCGATTTTTCCCGTCAGATAAGAAAGATGTCTTTTGAGATTTTCCGCCGTCGTATTCATTTTACCCCTCCACGGATGCCGTTTTCATACGTTTCAAACTAATATAACACAAAGAATTTTTTTGGCAACTGTTGTGTTACAAATAAACCTCAAAAATTCCTCTTTTAACACCTTGCCTTTTCTTCTTAAAAGTGCTATTGTATAACAACAGCATTTGCACTTTTCCACAAAAAAAGGAGATTTTTCAATGAATTTACGCAAGAAACTGCAACTTGCCGCCCTGCTCGTTTCCGGGTTGTTTTCACTCGGCGCGACGGAGATCATCATCGAGGCGGAAGACTTCAAGGAGCCGGGCACCTGGCAGAGCGTCAATTACGCCAACGCCACTGCGATGATGGGCGGCAAGATCAAGGGCGTCGCCAAGACGACGTTCAATGCGACGCCGGGCGATTACTACGTCTTTGTCCGCGCGATGACCCACGGCGGCGGCTTCCGCCACGCCAACATCTCCGTCAACGGTCTGAAAGTCGGCAAAGCCGGCGACGAGAAACTCGCCGACGGCGAAAAAGGCGGCTGGCGCTGGGTCCCGCTCAAACGGAAAATTCACCTCAACGCCGAAAACAACACGATCAGAATGGTGGCGAATTCCGATTTTACCCGGATCGACCGCATTATCTTTTCGACCGACAAAAATTTCGATTGCGCCAAGGCGCCCGCGCCGGTCGCCAACCCCAACCGCCAGCCATCGGCGCGCGAACTTGAAGGCATTTTCGGCCGTCCGAAACCGGAGGGCGACGGCCCCGATATGCTGTTGCTCGCCGGCGGTCGTCCGTGGGTCGGCAACGCCGACAGCAGACATTATTCGCAGGCGGGATATCGCGTGATGCTCCTCAACAGCGTCTACCTCGACGGTCTCGGCGGCGCGAGCATCAAGCAGACCCCGACCGACCCGATCGAACCCAAGGCACTCGACGGCATCACGCCGGAATTCAAACAACTCAACAAGTACAAGATCGTCGCGTTTGAGACGATGCCGATGGCGTGTCAGGAAAAACTTTTCACCCCCGAACGCATCGAAACGCTGAAAAAATACGTTTCCGAGGGCGGAAACGTGATCTTTACCGTCAACGTGCCGGAAAAACTCGGCGACTTGCTCCCCGTCGAAAAAGTCCCCTCCGAAGAGTCGATGAGCGAAGAAAGCATGGAGAACCTCTACGCCGAGCGGCCCGAGGGCAAGCCTTTCTCGATCCTGCCGGAAAAATGGCTGCTTCACACTTATTTCCGCTACTGCCAGGCGAAAAAGGACGCCCGCGTCCTTTCCTACATCGTCACTGCGGACGGCAACAAGCTCAGCCCCTACCTCGTCGAAATGAACTACGGCAAGGGCAAAGTGATGTTCTGGAACGCGCAATATGAAAGGCTTCAACAGGGTATGGCGCTTTTCAACTGGGCGTACACCCCCGTGTTGCAGGGCGCGATCGCCGAAACGCTTTACCCCTCGGAAAAAGTCAACGCGCAAAACATCTATTACAAGTCGCTCAAAAAACAGGACAACGCGCCGAAACCGGTCATCCTCGATACGGCGGAAGTCGACCTGACCGTGCCGGAATTCGGCATCGCGCCGACCAGGACGACCGTCACAGTCGACGGCAATACCGCGACTTTCAGCAACGGCGCCAAAGTCGTCGTCGCCGACAACAAAAAGTCGATCTCGCTCACTTTCCCTGGCGCAAAAAAGCCCTACATCCGTGAATTTTCGCTTCCGGCGATCGCCTACCCCGACCAGGCGGACAAGGTCGATTCTCTGGAAACCGCCGAAGCCGTCGGCACCAAAAAGAAAGTCCGCGCTTCCAAGGCGAAATGGCAAATCGATTCCGTCACGGGCGGCGACAAACTCACGATCAAAGTTTCCGCCGACGACGGCAGTGCCTACACCTGGACGATCATCACCGGCGAAGCCAACGTCGACGGCAGAAAATTCATCGGCTTCGGTCAGCAGGTCTCGCTCGACACGATGCCCAAGCATCTGCTCGCCGACATTTGCTTCGTGCAGAAAGTCGACGTCGGCAACAAAAACTTCCGCCGTTTCGCCTGCTATGAACCGCCGCGCGGTTACAAAGATTACGATATGACGGGCAAAGAAGACAATTTCACCCGCAATCTCGGCTTTTTCTCCGCCGCCCAGCCTTTCAGCTGGTTGGAGGGGAGCGACGCGGTCTTTTCCGAATTCGTCGATACGCCGCAGTCGACCGTTTTGAGTTACACGGTCAAAAAGGGCGACGATTTCGCGACGGGACGCGTCAATTTCGGTTTCGGCCGCGTCAAAGCGCCGCAGAAGACCCCGCTTTTCTGGCAGATGGTGACGGACGCCAAGTACAATACGAGTAACGACTGGATCGCGATGTACCAGTTCCAGCGCAAGCACTTGCGGCAGGTCGCAAACTTCCCCGAGATCCCCGCCCAGCCCAACGCGCAGAACCGCGATACCTGTACGAACGATCAGCAATTGGCGTGTATGGACTACGCCGCCGCGCACGGCTTCAAACTCTACGCGCTCAATTTCTGCCCCTCCCCGATGGAGCTTTTTGAAAAACCGCACCGCTGCTTCAACGACTGCAAAGTCCGCGGCCTCGCCGGTTATCCCTGGTTCCCCTGCTGCCACTCGCCCGACGTCACCCGCACGGTCAAAGAGCATCCCGAATGGTATCTCAAAGACGAAAGCGGCAAACTCACGCAGTATTTCGGCCACTTCTACGAAGGAGATATGAACAACGAGGAATTCATGAAGTGGCACAAGAGCCTCATCGACTTCATGATGGAGCAAGGCATGAAAACCGTCTGGTACGATATGGCGGGCGCGGCGTCGGGCGGCGTCAACTTCGCAACGCCCGAAAGCCCGATCGGTCTCGTGCCGCAGCTGAAACTTTTCCGCTACTATTATGAAAAAGGCGGCTGGGTCGTCACCGAGGGGATGAATCCCTGCGTCATCGACGGTTACATTTTCCGCGAAGACGTCTACAACAAGCCCGTCGGCAACGAGTTCGCGATGATCGGCGCGCAGTGCAACGGCGGCGGCTTCAACAGCCCCTACTTCCGTTTGGCGATGTACGACGTTTTCTGGCCGATGAATATGGACGGCGTCACTTTCAACTTCGAGACCGGCTTCGGCGTCAACGATCTCACCCGCCACGCCGTGAGTTTCGTGCCGACGATCAACGAAGTGCTTTCTTTCGGAATGCCTTTCATCCGCGAAACGCCTTTCGGCACGACGTGGATCGCCGACAAGGGCGGCGCGTTTTTCTGCTGGAACGGCGTCAAAAATCTCAAAGCGACCCTCCCCGCAGGTTTCGTCGCCGACAGCGTCTTCTGCAACGGCAAAACAACGAAACTTAACGGCAAACTCCCGACTTCGGTCGAGCCGGAAAGCATCATCGTCCTCAAAAAGAAATAATCACGTTTCCACCCAAGGGCTGTTGCAAATTGCGACAGCCCTTTTTTTTCGCTCTCCGACGCGATGGGAGCACGAGAGGCTGGTTTCGCCTCTCGCGGCTTTCTCAACCCGCCACGGGCGGGATTTTGTACCCTGCCGCAGATATTTGCGACTGCCGTTTTGATCGCGTTTTTTACGATTATCCCTGCAAATCTCTGCGGTCGTCTATATTTGTTACTGCAATTTGGTCTGCGCACCACGCGGGCTAATGCTCCGCTTTGCCGCTTCCGTCTTCGCCAAGGCTACGCCGTGACAAGCCGCCCGCCCGACTGCCCGATGTGCGACACTCCCTACGCCAATGTTTGTCTCGCAAACGTCGCTGCGTCCATCTTCGTCTTGCGACCCCGTCGGGGTATTGTTTTTCCATAATTTGGTGCTATCTTATGTAAAACTCAAAGAGGTTTTTATGAAAATCAATCCGAAACTTGCGCCGTGGCTCATTCTCGCGGGAGCGACGCTTTTTTATTTTTGCTCCAATTTGCAGAAAGTTCTGGTGCCGGGAGCGACCTTCAACGAATTGCAGTCGATCTTTCAACTGGATGCGGCGTCGGTCACCCGTTTCGGAGCTGCGTTTTTTTACACTTATGCCCTGTTGCAGTTGGTCGCGGGCCCGCTGGCGGATCGTTTTTCCGGCGCAAAATTGATCGCTGTTTCAGGAAGTCTATTGGTGGCAGGCTCCCTCGGCTCGGCGTTGACGGTTTCGCCCTCGGTGCTAGTGATATGCCGCATCCTCACCGCCGCCGGAGCGGCGATGATCTATTTGAGTTTGATCCAGCACGCCGGAAGTTTCCTCGGTGAAAAATTTCCGCTCGTCCTCGGCGTGATTTTCATCGTCGGCTACTTCGGTCTGGTTGCCGGGACGATGCCTTTCATCGCGGGAGTCCACCGTTTCGGCTACGTCAAAATGATGTTTTCGGCGGGGATCTTCATCCTCGCCATCTATCTCCTTTATCTCGCGATTTTCGCCGTTGTCCCGAAGTCCGGCGTGACCAAAAAAGAAGCGTTTTCGTTTCGGGAATGGGGGCACGCCTTTTCGCTGCGCAATTTTCCCGTCTTTTTTCTCACCAGCATCCCCTTTGCGCTCACCTACGCCTTTATGGCGATCATCGGCAAAAAATTTCTGGAAGACTACGCCGGCTTCACCCCGGTCGGAGCGGGGAACGTCCTTTTTGCGATGACCGTGATCTCGGCGGTCAACGGCTTCGTCGCCGCGTGGGTCTCCCGTCTGCTGAAAAACCGGAAACTCCCGATCCTCTGGTATTCCGCCGGCGGGATACTTCTGGTGCAACTGTGCTTTGTCCTGATGCTGGGCATCCGTTGCCATTCGGCGTGGATCTTCACCTTGCTCTGCTGTCTTGCCGCCTCCATGGCGAATATCGCCCCCGTTTTCGTCGCTTTTTTGCGGGAACGCAGCGAAAAAAAACAGCTGGCGACGGTCGTCGGCGTCTGCAATGCCGTTTCCTACTTTTTTACGGCGATGATGGGAACAGTCTGCGGCAAAGTGCTCGACGCCTTTCCTCCGATCCAATCCTGCGGCATCAAAATTTACAGCCGCGACGCCTATTTGTCGATGTTTGCCGTTTTCGCCGCGTTTGCGGCGGTCGCCGCAATTTTTGTCGTCGTCCTCACCATTCAGTGCCGACGGGAGAAAAAATGAAATTTTTCACCCTCCTTTTCAGTGCTTTCACGACCGCCGTTGCCGGCGCGGGAGAAACGCTCTATGAAACAAGTTTCACCCCCGGTTGGGACAGAACGAAATGGGAAATGGTGCGCAGTTGGCGGTTCGATTTCGACGGCGTTTTTTTGCAAAACGGCGATTCCATCGAAAACCGCGTGCCCCAAGATGCGACGCCGCGCGAAATGCGCAATCAGCGGGCGGGCGAAACCTATGCCGCGATGCTTTTGAAAACGCCGTTTGCCGGTGCCGCGGCAATGGAATGCACGATGGAATTCACCGACCGGATGGCACCGGGCATCGTCATCGCCGCAACGCCTGTCGTCAATGGCAAAGGGAAACTTGAATTCAGAGAGCATTACGAAGTCATCCTTTACGACGACGGTCTCAACGTCTGGCATCACCGTTTCGTCGACGGCAGGCAAACGTGGACGCTCGCCGCGCATCTGACGAAGCATCGGCTTTTCAAACCCGATACGCGCTATCGTCTCGCCGTCAAGATCCAACCGCAAAAAAACGGAAAAGGCGCGGCGATCACGGTCACTTGCAACGGCGAATGTTTCGGCTATACGGAGGAAAACTTTTTCCCCGGCAATTACCGCATCGGCATCGTCGCCGGAGAGGGGATCAACCGCTTTTACGATTTCAAGGTCGATCGTCCCTGATTTGCTTTTTCATATCGGACGAAATATATTAAAGAAAAATCTTTTATCAAGGAGTTTATCTGATGCAACCGGAAGTCACCATCATCATCCCCAATGATAAAACAGCGGAACTGACTAAACTCTGCCTGCGTTCGCTCCGTCTGCACACCGATCTTGACCGGATCCGCATCGTCGTCATCGACAACAACTCCGCCGACGATTCGCTCGAATATCTGAAAAAGATCCCCTACATCACGTTGGTCGAGCGCGACACGACGGATGAAAACGGTCTATTGATGCACAAACGCGCCCTCGATCTCGGGATCAAGATGACGACGACTCCCTACGTGCTGGTCTTTCACACTGATACGATCGTTTTGGATGACAACTGGTTGGATTACCTGCTCGATAAAATCAAAGACGATCCACGTGCCGCCGCCGCGGGCTGCGACAAAATGGAAATCGTTCCCAAACTGAAACAGTTTTTCCAGAAAATCGAGACCTTTTTCCGCAGACTTCTCGGGCGCAAGATCCGCCGATATCCGCCTTACCCCCGCACCCATTGCGCGCTCTATCGCACGGAGATCGTGCGCGAATGCGGCGGATTCGACGTGCCGGACACGGCAGGCTACCATCTCTATCTGGAAATGAACGCCCGCAATTACCGTACCGTACAGATCGACGCCGAGGAAATGAGCCGATATATCTGTCACCTCAATCACGCGACTTTGATCATCAACCCCGTACCGAACGCACGGCGCACCTCGTCGCCGAAAGCGCGACGCCGCCTGAAACGGGATTGGGATGCATTGCACGCCGAAGCGATCCTTGCCGACGATTCGCTCGATAAACTTCCGGCGGAATGGTGAGAAAAAATAAAAACCGCTTGATTTTTTCCGAAAGCCGGTTATATTATTGTTGAGACCCCGTTCACGGGGAAAAAAAGAAACCTTCAAGGAGTATGAAAAATGGCTGCGAAAGTTGATCCCGAAAAGTGCTGCGGTTGCGAAACCTGCGTCAATACCTGCCCCGTCGGCACCATCGCCATGCAGGATGGCAAGGCGGTCGTCGGTGCGGATTGCGTCGAGTGCGGCGCCTGCGTCGGCGAATGCCCCGCGCAAGCGATTTCGCTCTAAGCGAACGTCGTAACGAAAAAAGCCGGAGAAAATAAATTTTTCTCCGGCTTTTTTTGTATCTTCTTCCGGGATTATTACCCCGGCAGGAAATGATTTTTATTTGTGGTCGATGCGGTCGGAGAGCGTCAACTGCAAAAAGGTGATGACTCCGATCGTCAAAACCGACTGACCGACGAGCACCGCCGCCGTGGCGAAATTTCCCCAGTAGACGGGCAAGATGCCGATGCCGACGGTAAGGGCGAGCAGATGCACCAGCATCACCGCTTGAAGCCGGCTCAACCCCATCCGGACGAAGCGGTGGGAAATGTGATTAAGGTCGCCGATCCAGAAAGGACGACGATGCCACGTGCGGATCGCGACGACCATCGCCGTGTCAAAAAGCGGCAAAGCGAGGATGAAAAGCGGCATCAGTTGCGGCAGCCGCGACAGCGAATATCCACTGTGAAAAAAAGTCGTTTTGGCGGCGATGACGGCGACGAGATATCCGAGGAAATGGCTTCCGGAATCGCCCATAAAGATCGTCGCGGGAGACGTATTGTAAAACCAGAAACCGCAGACGGCGCCGCAACTCAACGCGCTCAAAGCGGAAATGAAAAATTGTCCGTTGAGGAGCGCGATCACGCAAAAAAGCGCGAATGCAATCGCCAAAGTCCCGGCGGCAAGGCCATCCATATTGTCGAAAAAGTTGATCGAATTCATCATCAGCATCAGCCAGAAAACGGTGATCGCCGCCTCGACGAAATCGCACGGAATGAAGCAGTTGAAGCGCACGCCGCCCCCGACCACGGCGATCAGTGCGGCGGCGAACTGCCACAAAAACTTCCACTTCGCCGACATCGGCTTGAAATCGTCGTAAAAGCCGAAACCGAGCGCGAGCAATGCTCCCGAGGCAATGGCGGCAAGCGGCTTCACCGTCCGGCTCAATCCGGAAACGATCGACGTCTGCAACTCCAAGGAGATCCCCGGTATCCAGCCGCGCATCGCCGCAAAAACGCCGAAAGCGATCCCCAGTGCCCACGCGAGAAAAACGGCAAAACCGCCGAGCAGAGCGACCGGCTGACGGTGGCGTTTGTGATTGTCGGCGGGGCGATCGAGGATATCGAGTTTCCACGCAAGAGCGCGCACGCAGGGTGTCAACAGCAAAGCGGCGGCAAGCCCGCCCGCAAAGGCAAGAATGGCGATTTTACTCAACATCCGACACCTCCCTTTCGGGTGCGGCGCACATATTCGAGCAATATGACGGTCGCCGCCTGCGCCGCGTTGAGCGATTCATAATCGCCCGGCATCGGGATGATGACGCGGCGGCTGCCGTCGGGCGGAGCCGATGCGCCGTTGGCTTCCCCCCCGATCACCAGCACCGTTTTGCGGAAAAGGTCGTCGCAGTCGAAGCAGACTTCCCCGTCGTGGGGATCGGCGACAAAAAGGGTGCTGAATCCGAAACTTTTGGCGCAACTTGCCAACTCGCCCAGCGACGGAAATCGGCGGAAACGCAATGAAAACTGTGCGCCGAGCCCCGAACGGATCGCCTTGTCGCCCCACGGATCGATCGACCCCTCGGTATACCAGACGTCCTTGCCGCCGATCGCGCGGAATGTCCGCGAGATCGTCCCGAAATTGCCGGGATCGGCAATGCCGTCGAGCGCGAGGATGAAATCCCCTTGCGGCGGCGTTTCGGCAAATTCAGGAATTCTGCCGACGGCGAGGATCCCCTGATGGTTGACCGTCGCGGAAAATTGGGCGAACTCCTCCTCCGAAACGAGGCGGAAATCCGGCGGTTCGACGCCGCCGAGCGAAGCGAGTCCGCGCTCGGTGCCGACGGTGAATTCGATCAAATCCGGCCGCTCGGAAAGCATTTCGCGCACCGCGCGAAGCCCCTCACAGCGGCAGCAATGGGAGCGTTTGCGTCCGCCCCGCGTCAACAAAGCGCAAAGAAGCGATTTTTCCCGTCGGCTGAGCGTCTGCATAAAAACGCCTTATTTTTTTGCCGCTTGGTAATCGCCGTTTTTGATCGAAAGCGCGAGCGCGTCCAGTTGACCGGTCCAGTGAAACAGCATCATCGTATTGCCGACGAGACGCTCTTTGGCGAGGATCGTTTCCGCGGTTTTGACGTCGCCGAGGTCAAGCAACAAACGGCAGGCGGCGTAATCCGCTTCCGCGCGGCGGGCGGGAGTCATCCGGGTATCGTTGCCGAATGCGGCATATTGCTCCGCCGCCTGCTTGATGTCGCCGGCAAGTTCGGCGCAGACGATTTTTTTGAAGCGCGCATTTTCGGCGAGATCAGGCGATACCGCCGGGGTGTCGGAGATCGTCTGGAACTGGCTTGCCGCATTCTTGTAATCCTTTTTCTGCAAGAGGAGATTCGCCAGACGGTAACGCGCCGCCGGAGCGGCGTCGCAGTCGGCATAAGTTGCAAGCGTCTGCTGCAAGGCTTCGACCGTCGCCGCATTCTGCAACGCGCTGACGGCGCACTCATAGCGGTATTCGCGATACTTCCAGACGCCGAAAGTCGCCGTGCCGGCGACGAGGACGACGACGGCGACGGCGATGACGCTTTTCCAATGTTCCGCAAACCACATTTCCATCCGCTCGGTATCGCTGAAAAGCGCGGCACCGATCTGACGGTTCAACTCTTTTTTCTGCATTTCTTTTTTCGCCATAGGGAAAATCTCCTTCATTTTAGTGGTGCGAAAAGATCCGTTCGGGAGCGTAATAAAGCGCGACGCCGAGTTCATTGGCGCGCTTGATGACGTCCGCGTCACGAAGCGAGCCCGCCGGAGCGATGATCGTTCTGATCCCCGCCGCCGCCGCTGTTTCGACGCCGTCTTCAAAGGGGAAGAAACCGTCGCTCGACATCACCGCGTCGTCCAAAGTCCCGGCGCCGGTATATTTCTGTTTGAATTTGGCGATCGCCTGCTCGATCGCGCCGACGCGATCCTGTTCGCCCGTACCGACCGAGAGCGTCTGACCGTCCTTGACGATCACAACGCCGTTGGAGCGGACGCTCAAATTGACGTACCACGAAAAAAGGAGATCTTTGAGCCGCGCTTCGCTCGCCGTGAAATTGGACTTCTGCTTGCCGCAACGGGCGTTTTCCGCCTCGGCGCTTTTCAGATCGGCGATGCCGTGCAGCGACGTCGAGAGCGGCGCCGCGACGACGACGGTGCCGTCGGCAAGCACTTTGAAAGTATTGTAGTCATCATTCACTTCTTCGGTGAAGCGGGGAAGTTTTTTCAGATCACCGCACTGCAAAATGCGCACGTGGCGGTTGAGCTTGTAGGTTTCCGCATCGCTGAAAATCTCGGCGACGCCGGGCGCGAAACCGGGGGCGACGACGCATTCGACAAAGGTCGACATGATCTCGCGCGCCGTGTCGGCATCGACTTCGACGTTGAAAGCGATCACGCTGCCGAACGCCGCGCGGGCGTCGGCGTCGCGCGCTTTGAGGTAGACGTCGCGTAACGCTTCGCCGGGCGTAGCGACCGCCGCGCCGGAGGGGTTGACGTGCTTCATCACCGCGCAGGCGGGTTCGTCGAAAAACTTGACGATGTTGAGCGCGCCGGAAATATCTTCCAGATTGGTCTGCGACAGACCGCTCTTGCCGTTTTTGATGATCTTCATATCGCCGATCACGCCGGTGCCGTCCACCGGGCGGTAACACGCCGCCGGCTGATGGGGATTGGTTCCATAGCGCAGATCATCGATCTTGACGTAACGACGGCCGCAGATTTCGATTTCGGGTGAAAAACTGCCGACATTTTTTTCCAGATAACTGGAACGGGACAACTCTTTTGCCATAAAACACGCCTTTCGTTGAAAATGTTGCGATAAAATCACAAAATAAAATATACCACGAGTTGAACTTATCGGCAAATGGAACTATCTTTAATAAGTGAATTTTTATGAAATTTTTTCGATTTTCCGGATTATGACGCAAAAAAAAGGTTTTTTTATCACGTTTGAAGGACCGGAGGGGGCGGGCAAAAGTTCCCAGTTGCAACGGCTTGCCGAAGCCCTCACCCGGCGGGGATACACTTGTGTCGCCACCCGCGAACCGGGCGGCACACCGCTTGCGGAAACGTTGCGCGCCATCCTCAAAGAGCATCAGGGCAGTGAAAAACTGCACGACAAAACGGAATTGCTGCTGATGGAAGCGGCGCGCAGTCAGCACGTCCGCGAAGTGATCGCTCCCGCGCTCGAAAAAGGCAACGTCGTCCTCTGCGACCGTTTCGCCGACTCCTCGACCGCCTATCAGGGCATCGCGCGCGGGATCGGCACCGACACCGTGCGCTGTCTTAACGATTTCGCCTGCGGCGACTGCATTCCCGATCTCACGATCCTCCTCGACCTCCCGGTGGAGCGCGGTTTCGAGCGCACCCGGCGCCGCGTCGAAACGCAGGGCGAGGTCGACCGTTTTGAGGAAGAAGATCTCCAATTTCACCACAAGGTGCGCGACGGATTCCTCCAACTCGCCGCGATGGAGCCCGCGCGGGTCAAAGTCGTCAACGCCGACCGCGACGTCGAAACCGTCGCCGCCGAAATCCTCCGGATCGTCGATGAGTTTCTTTCGTAAATACGCTCAACTTTACCCCACGGAGATCGCGCGGCTCTGTCACGCCCGCGCGACGGGGCGTTTCGCCCACAGTTTCCTCATCCGCTGCGACGATGAAGCCATCCGCCGGGAATTCGCGGTCGTCCTCGCCCAGATCGGCGGCTGTCCGCACAGCAAAAACGGCGTTCCCGACACCGATTGCCCCTACTGCGAAAAACTGGAAAGAGGCACTTACAGCGAATTTCACACGCTTTCGCCCTGCGGCAAAATGTACCAGATCCGCGTCGGCGAGATCGGCCGTCCCGAACCCAACACCGTGCGCAGTTTTCTCGACACGCTTGCGCTGACGGGCAGTGAAGCGTGTCCCATCAAGATCGGCTTGATCCGCGACGCCGACCGCCTCAACGACGCCGCGCAAAACGCGCTCCTCAAAACTTTGGAGGAGCCGCCGGAGGAAACTTTCATCATCCTCTCGACCGCCAACGTTTCCTCGCTGTTGCCGACGACGCGCAGCCGCTGCCAACTGATCTCGCTCGCCGTCGAGCATCAAAGCGTCACTTTCCCCGGCGCGGAAACGCTTTTTGCCGCCTTGAATCACCTGATCTCCTGCGAAACAGGCGACCTCGGCGCCGCCGAGGAGGGCGCGGCGACGCTGATCGCGCTTTTCGGCAAAATTTCCGACGAAGCGGAGGCTAAAAGCGAAGAGGATTTCGCCGATCAGTTCAAAGTCGCCAAGCAACTGGAAGACCCCGTTTTTCTGAAAAACCTGGAAGAACGCCGTCAGGATTCCGCAAGCGGCGACTATATGCGGATGCGCAAAATGCTTCTCTCGGCGATCCACACCTTTGCCGCCGAGTGCTATATGCTCAGCCAAAACATCCCCGCCGACGACTTGCCCAACCGGGAAGTTTTCCCCGGCGAACTGCCGAAACTTGATCCCGCGCGCGGCAAGGCGATCCTCGACGAGGCGGAAACGCTCCTTTCGACATTGCGTTTCAACGTGCCGGAGGAACTGGCGTTGCGCAGTTTCGCCGTCAATCTCGTGATGGCAAAAAAATAGCGGCGCGCGCCTCAAAAAAGATACGTCTTCGGATTGCAAAATCCCCCTTTTGGCATTAGATTATATCGAAAGCAGACAAACAACTTTTCCGGAGGAAAGATCATGGCTCTTTGGGGAGGCCGCTTCAGCGGTCAGACACAGGCGGAGGTCACGCGGTATTCCGAATCGATCTCCTTTGACAAACGGCTCTATCACTGCGACATCGCGGGCAGCCGCGCGCACGTCAAAATGCTCGCCAAGCAGGGCATCATCCCGCAAGCGTCCGCCGACGCGATCCGCGCCGAATTGCTCGAAATCGAAAAGAAAATCGACAACAACGATTTCGCTTTTGACATCGCGATGGAGGATATCCACATGCACATCGAGAGCGCGCTCATCGCCAAACTCGGCCCCGAGGGCGCGCGCGTCCACTCCGGGCGCAGCCGCAACGATCAGGTCGCGCTCGACATCCGGCTCTACCTGCGCGAGGAAGCCGACAAACTTATTTCCGGCATCCGCGATTTCCAAAAGGCACTGGTCAAAGTCGGCGCGGCATATCCCGAACTCATCATGCCGGGATTCACCCATTTGCAGCACGCGCAGGTCGTCCTTTTCGCCCATCACCTGCTCGCTTACGTCGAAATGCTCGACCGCGACGCCGAGCGTCTCGCCGACTGCCGCAAGCGTATCAACGTGATGCCGCTCGGCTCCGGCGCGATCGCCGGTTCCACCTTGCCGCTCGACCGCGAGGAAGTCTGCCGCGAACTCGGATTTTCCCGCGTCACGCGCAACAGCATGGACTCCGTCGCCGACCGCGATTTCGCCATCGAAATGGCGAGCGCGCTCGCCATTTTTGCGATGCACGTTTCGCGCCTTTCCGAAGACCTCATTTTGTGGTCGAGTCAGGAATTCGACTTCATCGAACTCGACGATGCTTTCTGCACCGGTTCCAGTCTGATGCCGCAAAAAAAGAATCCCGACGTCTGCGAACTCACCCGCGGCAAAAGTGCCCGCGTCTGCGGCGATCTTACCACCTTGCTGACGCTCTGCAAGGGGTTGCCGATGACTTACAACCGCGATTTGCAGGAGGACAAAGTCGCCCTTTTCGACGCGATCGACACCGTTGAGCAGATCCTCGCCGTCTATCCGCCGATGATCGAAACGATGAAACCCAAAGCCGACAAAATGGCGCAAGCGGCTTCCGACCCCGCCTTGATGGCGACCGATCTCGCGGAAAAACTGGTCGAACTCGGTGTGCCTTTCCGCGACGCCCACCGCAAGATCGGAAGTTTCGTCAAATACTGCAAGGAGCATAATCAGCAACTCGATGAGCCGACGCTTGCGGAAATGCGTGAGACCATTCCCGAAGCGACGGAGGAATTTCCCGCGCTTTTCGATCCGCGCGCCAGCGTCGCCAAGCGCGACCTCACGGGCGGAACCGGCTTCAAGCAGGTCGCCAAACAACTTGATTTCTGGCAAAAAGAATTGGAGATGACCAAATGATCTACCGCTATCAGCCGCAGGGCGTTTGCAGCCGCGAAATGGAAATTGAAATTTCCGACGATAAACAATCGATCCGGTCGCTCAAAATCATCGGGGGATGTCCCGGCAACACATTGGGACTTTCCCGCCTCGTCGCCGGGATGAAAATCGACGATGCGATCGCCAAACTCGACGGCATCCGTTGCGGCGGCAAGCCGACGAGTTGCCCCGACCAGTTGGCACGCGCCCTCAAAGCGATCAAGGAAAAAATCTGAAAATGCGTTACTGTTTCGACGGCAAAAAATACGGATTCTTTTTTCACTTCCTCAACAACGGCGATCCCGCCCTCCCCGAGGAGCAGCGCGGTCAGGATCATCCGATGCCGCCAGAAATGTGGGAGCGTTACGTCGCAAGTTTCGATGTCAAAAAAATCGCCGCGCAACTTGCCGAAGTCGGTGCCGGATACGCCTTTTTGACGACGGGGCAGAATTCCGGCTACTACTGCACCCCGAGCCGCGTCTACGACCGCGAAGTCGGCAAGGGCTTCTGCTCGCAACGCGATCTCATTTCCGACTTCGCCGACGCGCTCGCGCGGCACGGCATCGACGCCTGCGCCTATGTGACGACGCTCGCCCCCGGCAAGCCGCACGAGATCATCCAAAAACTGCACTGTACCCCCGCGTGGCCCGCGAAAGAGTGGGAATTGCAATACAACGACCTCGATTCCCCCGGCAAAAACGACCCGCGCCTCGAACATTTCCAATCCATCTGGAACGAAATGCAGCAGGAATGGTCGCTCCGCTGGGGCAGAAAAATCAAAGCGTGGTGGTGCGACGGTGCCTACTATTCGGAATACATGTACGACTTCCCCGACGAGATCAACGGTCACACCCGCTGCCGCGCCCTCCGCGCCGGCAATCCCGATGCCGCCGTCGCGCTCAACGGCGGCGTCGACAATCCTCCGCACCGCAATTACGCCAAGAGCGACGAAGATTATCTCGCCGGCGAGATCAATGAGCCGCAGGAACTCGTTTTCCCCGCCGATGCCCGTGACACCGCCCTCAAACTGCATATCCTCACTTACGCCGGCACCGAATGGGGTGCCGCCCCCTTGCGTTTCACCGGTCGCGAAATGGCGGAAATCACCCGGCGCATCCTCGATCACGGCGGCGTCACCACTTGGGATATCCCCTTTTCTCCGCAAGGCATCGCCGACGATGTGATGGATGTCTTGCGGGATTTCAAACGCGAGTTTGAAAGGCGATAATGAACGCGGCGGGAGTCAGAGAGGGCTTGTTTCGCCCCCTCTGAAACTCCCCTCAACCAGCCACGGGCTGGATTTTGTACCTGCCGCAGATATTTGCGGAATTTGCGTTTTGTCCGCGCTCTCACCGAATGTCCCCGCAAATCTCCGCGGTCGTCTATATTTGTTACTGCAAATAGGCTTGCGTCCCACGCGGGCTACTGCTCCGCTCTGCCGCTTCGCCCGCCCGACTGCCCGATGGGCGACACGCCCCGCGCCGATGCTTCTCTCGTGGACGTAACCGCGAACGCAACGCAGTGGGACTGGCAGGATCAAAGCGTATGTCTTACCGGTCTTACTGCTCCCGGACGATCCATTTCGCGCCGACGGCGCGATGCGTTGACTTGCGCGGGGAGTATCTCATCTCTCATAACTCATCTCTCATCTCTTTTTTATAAAAATCCCTTGCAAAAAAGCGCAAGTGATGATAGATTAAAAAAAGCCGTATGATCGGCGGTTCTTTTTTTGACAATAGTTGCATCAGATTGCATCAGATTTGAGGAGTATATGTTATCGTCGTCCAATTTACCGCATTCCGCGCAAGTTGCGAAAATCTTGGAGCGCAAGATTTTTCTGGGGGAATATCCGCCCAATCTGCCGCTTCCGAGCACGCGACAACTCGCGGCGGAATTCGGTTTTTCCCAACGGGTGATCCTCTCGGCGATCGACCGATTGGAAAAGAAAAATCTCCTCGTCCGCCAACAGCGCCGCCGCATTTTCGTCAAAGCGCGTTCCGCCCGCGACAACGCCAAGGAAATTCTTTTTTTCGCTTTCGGCAATGAACTCGGCGCACACGGCATCTATCAGGCGGTCAACGAGATGATCCTCCGATCGGACCCCGGTTGCCGTTACGATTTTTTCAGCCGGATCGTCTCCTCCGCGACCGCTTTTGACCGCGACCGGCTTGAACGCGAGATCGCTCGGCTCGACAATCTGGGTTTCATCGACTGCGCGCTGATCTATTCCCCGCTCGATGAGGAAATGATGCGTCAATGTCTCGCACTCCCCTATCAGGTGATTTTCCTCGGAGAAATGCCGCCCTCGGGCAAACTGCCGGAAAAAGCGCAGTTGATCTCCCCCAATTCGGCGGGATTATTGCTGACGGCGGCGAAATATGCGGCGAAAAAGCGTTACCGCAATTTGGTGCTCGCCTACTGGGAACTGCCTTTCGGCAACTACGACAAAAATGCGTTTACCGAAATGAGAAGTTATCTTGATGAAAAAAACATCTCCTTGCGATTTTTTCCCGTAATGGGAAATTCCGTTGCCGAAGCGGCGCATAATTTTGCCGATATCGCCGCCGCGCTTCCGGAAAAGACGCTGTTTGTCGCGCACAATCTCCACTGCGCGAGTTTTGAAAGCGGCGAACTTTTCGGTACGCGCAAGATCGACGCGCTGACCTTGACGATCCCGCAGAGCAACTGCCGCATCAGAACCGTCCGGAGGGATTACACCAAACTCAAAAAAGCGATCGTCGATACGATCGAAAGGAAAAACCACTTGCAACACATCACGGCGGACTACGCCTTTCGCGTCGTAGAAGCCCAAAAATAAGAGAGGTAAAAAATGTTCATTGACGTCCACGCCCACGCTTACCGCATCCCCAATCCCTTTGTCGTGCGCTTCCCGAGTTGCGACGAATTGCTCGCCCGCTACGACGAGTGCGGCATCGAAAAAGGTTGCATCCTCCCCATCGTCAACAGCGAGATCTACTTGCCGCAGGCGAATGAGGACATCCTCGAAATGGCGGAAAAACACCCCGACCGCATCATCCCCTTTTGCAACGTCGACCCGCGCGCTCTTTCCGATTCGTGCCACGCGCCGCTGGATCGCGTGCTCGCCTACTACAAGGACAAAGGGTGCCGCGGCGTCGGCGAGATCATGCCCAATTTGCGCACCGACGACGAAAGAGTGCAGAATCTTTTCCGCTGTGCCGAAAAAGTGGGACTGCCGGTGACCTGGGACGGTTCCGACCGCATCGGCGGCGATTTCGGACTTTTCGATCTGCCGGGGATCCCGCTTTACGAGCGCGTCCTCGTGAAATTCCCGAAACTTGTCGTTTTCGCGCACGGTCCCATTTTCTGGTCGGAACTCGCCAAACTCGCAACGCCCGCTCAGCGCAAACCGGTTTTCAACGACAACGCCGATTACGTCTTTTCGCCGATGCCGATCGGCAAGATCCAGGAGGAGGGCGTCGTGCCGAAACTTTTCCGCACTTACGGCAATCTCCTCGGCGAACTTTCCGACGCGGCGGCGATCTTTGAAGCCGATCCCGACTACTGCGCGGATTTCGTGACGGAATTTCAGGATCGCCTCTATTTCGGTACCGACTTCTGCGGCATCGGACAACGCTTCGGGACAATGGAAATTCTCCTCAAATGGCGCGAGGAAAAACGCATCACCGAAACCATCTTTCAAAAGATCGCCCGTGAAAATGCGATCAAATTCTTCCAGTTGGGGTAAAAAACATGAGCATTGTGATCCGTCTTTTTGCCGATGCCGACGCCCAAAGCGTGGCGGAAGTTATGTACGCGAGTTTCAAAACCTATCTCGGGGATTTACTGCAAAACAAGGAAACGCCGGAAGAATGGCGGGAAAATCTGCGCCCGCTGGACGGCGATATCGTGCGCCGCGCCTTTGTCGCCGTCGATGAAAAAAATATCGTCCTCGGCTGCATCGAGTGTGTGATCGACACCCGTTACCAACTCGGCACGCTCAATCGCATCGGAGTCTCCCCCGACGCCACCGGCAAAGGCATCGGCCGCATGCTCTTTGACGCCGCACTCAAATTCTGGCAGGAGCACAAAGCGCGAAAAGTCTACACCGATGTTTCCTCCATCAACCCCGGCGCGAAAAAATTTTACGAGCGCATGGGATTCGTCGCGGAAGGCATCCTGAAAAGCCACTTTTTCGACGGAGTAGACGAGTATCAGATGTCGCTCTTTCTGCAACAACCCAAGCAAAAATAGTCTCTTTGCCCGCTCTGACGCGATGGGAGCAAGAGGGGCGAATCAGCCCCTCTTGCTCCCATTGCGTCAAAATGCGATGATAAAAAAGCTGTCGCCCCCATAAAGGTAAAGCGACAGCCTTTTTTTTCGCGCTTTTTATTCGGTATAAATGACGCCTTTCATCAGGATGACGTTGCCGTATTGGCGGGTCTCTCCGGTCTGAACGATGGCGTAGGCTTTTTGCGCGAGGTCGTAAAAGGGGAAACGCTCCAACATTTCCGGTTCGCGACCGAAAATCTCCCGGCACTCTTTCATATAAGCCTCATCCAGTTTGTCGCCGCTGACCGCCTGCATCATGAAAACCGGATTTTTCACATATTGATCCAACTCAAAAAGCGGCATCACCGCGCGCAGGAGATCAGGGATCTTCAACCCCGAAGCGTCGATGACGCGGTCACAGCAACTGCGCGCCGGAAAATTGGCGTCCGCCAGCACGATCATTTCGCCGTGCCCCATTTCGCTGAGCGTTTTCAGTAATTCGGGCGACAAAAGCGGAGAAATGCCTTTCAACATAATTCAGACTCCTTTTTTGATTACATCGCTTCGGGAACTTGGATGGTCAATGTTTTAAGACCGTCGGTCAACACTTTGCCGACGCATTCGGCGAGAGCCAGACGGGCGGCGGCAAGTTCGGGAGATTCGGCGCTGACGACGGGACATTCGCGGTAAAACGAGTTGAAAGCCTTGGCGACATCGAGCAGATATTCGACGACGCCGGAGCAATCGCGCTTGGCGGCGGCCTGCCGGAGCGTATTGCCGTAGAAACTCAATTTGACGGCAAGTTTTCTTTCCGTCGGGTGAGAGAGGAGATCCCCATCGACGCTTTTGCCCGTCAAACCGCGTTCGGCGGCCTTGCGCCGGATGGAATTGACGCGGGTCGCGGCATACTGGACGTAGGGTCCGGTATCGCCCTCAAATTTCAGCGAGGCGGCGGGGTCGAAAGTCATCGTGGTTTTCGGATTGAATTTCAACAGCATGAACTTCAAGGCGCCGATACCGATGATCTCGCCGCGGGTTTTCACTTCCTCCTCGCTCAAAGCGCCGTCGGCGCGGTTGCGGCATTCGGCGGCGGCGAGACCGGACATTTCGTCGAAAAGGTCGTCCGCGTCGACGACGGTCCCCTCGCGGCTTTTCATTTTGCCGTTGGGCAGATTGACCATTCCGTAGGAGAGGTGAAACAGTTTATCCGCCCAGGCGTAGCCGAGTTTTTTCATAATGGTAAAGAGCATCTGGAAGTGAAGGATCTGCTCGTCGCCGACGACCCAGATCATCGTGTCGGCGTGGTAATCTTCGTACTTACGGAGCGTCGTTCCCATATCCTGCGTGATGTAAACGCTGGTGCCGTCGTTGCGGAGTACGACTTTGGTGCCGAGTTTGCCGAGGTCGCAAATGACGGCGTTGTCGGCGCGGCGGGTAAAAACGCCCATTTCCAATCCCCGGGCGACGATGTCTTTGCCGAGGAGATAGGTTTGGCTTTCCAGATAGGTGTGATCGAAGTGGATCCCCATCCGCTCGTAGGTCACGGCAAAGCCGGCGAAGACCCAGGAATTCATCTTTTCCCAGAGCGCGCGGACTTCCTTGTCGCCGCTTTCCCAGTCGCGGAGCATTTTCTGCGCCGCGCTTCCGAGTTCGGTCTCGCCGAAAAGTTCGTCGTCGTCGCGGTCGGCGTATTCGGGGTGCTCCGCGCGGAGCGTTTTCAATTCCTTGCTCAATTCGGCGTTGAATTTAACGTAGTAATCGCCGACGAGGTGATCGCCCTTGATGCCGCAACTTTCGGGCGTCTCGTTGTTGCCGAAACGCTGATAGGCGAGCATCGATTTGCAGATGTGGATGCCGCGGTCGTTGACGAGATTGATCTCGACGACGTCGTGGCCGACGCGCTTCAAAAGCGACGCAAGCGACATACCGAGCGTGTTGTTGCGCACGTGGCCGAGGTGCTGGGGCTTGTTGGTGTTGGGAGCGGAGTATTCGATCAGGACTTTGCCACGTTCATTTTGCGGCAACGCGACGTTTTGAAGCAACGTTTCCGTATCCGAAACGCCGGTTTCGCGCATCAATGCCCCCGCTTTCAGCGTGACGTTGACAAACGCCTTGACGACGTCGACGGCTTCGACATCCTCGTGTCGCGTCAAAAATTCGCCCGCCGCCTGCGCCGCCGCGACGGGATTGCCGCAAAAGCGCGCGATCTTGAAGCAGTTGATGGTGAAATCGCCATTCTGCCCCTCCGGACAAGGATCGACCGCAAGAACGGCTTCGGCGGGATAATTGGCAAAACGACTGCGCAGATGCGCTTCGAGATCGGTGAGAAATTTCATCTTGTGGTACCTGAAATATATATTTTTGCGTTAAAGCGTAGTTCGGATGACGATCGTTTCGCCGGTTCGCTCCGGCTCGATCCTGTACGCGCCCAAATTGGCGGGGATCAATGCGGTTTCACCGGCGTCGATACGAAGTTTTTCCGGGACGTCGATGCGGCGGGCGATCCGGACGGGCGCGTTGATCGCGGTGACAAGGTGGAAACTCCCCTGCACGGCGGTATCGTCGCACCACGGCGCAACCAAACGCAGGTCGTGTACCTGAAAATAGGGGCACTGAGTGATCACGTTGAATTTGCGGTTGTAATTCGCCCGGTCGACCGCTCCGGCGATACGCGGCGAAACGCGATTGGTGAAGTCGATCGACCGCACGCCCTCCTCAAGGTGAAGTTCGCGCGGCTTTCCGTCGGCACCGACACGCCCCCAGTCGCTGATGCGGTAGGTGGTGTCGCTGTTTTGCTGGATCTCCAAAAGCAGATTTCCGGCGCCGATCGCGTGGAGCGTGCCGGAGGGGATGTAATAGGCATCGCCCGGCATCGAGGGATAGACCTGCAACACACTTTCGACGGCGGGTTTGTCGATCAGATTTTTCAACTGTAACTGCGTCGTGCGCGGAGAAAGTCCGGCGAGAATTTTTGCGCCGGGATACGAGGAAATGACGTACCACATTTCCGTTTTGGGTTCCCCTTTGCCGAGCATCCGGCAGGCGTTGACGTCGGGATGCACCTGCAAACTCAAACGCTCTCCCGCATCGATCAGTTTGACGAGCAACGGGAAACGGTCGAGTTTCGCCGCTTTGCGTCCGAGCAACGCCCTGCCGTAAAGAGCGGTGATCTCACCGAGCGTCTGCCCGGCAAGTTTCCCGTTGGCGACGACGCTCTGCGCATCGTCGCGGTCGGCAAGTTCCCACGCTTCGCCGATCGGCGTTGACGTTGACGGCAGTGTCCTGTGAAGCACGTCGCGCAACGCGCGGCCGCCCCAAATCCTCTCCCGGTAGATCGGGACGAATTTCATCGGATACAACTCTGCGGAATCCATCATTTTTTCGCCTATTCAAGCAAATCGTCCAAAAAACATCTATTCTTGATATAGTATACCACAAAAACAAGGCTTTTTCAATCAAACGAAAAGAAAAAACAGCGTAAAATGCCACATTGACGGAAGGATAAAAGAAAGAGGGCGTCGCGCCCGCCGCAGGCTACTTGCAGCGTTTCTGCAATTCTTCCGGCAAAAAGGAGATCAATTCGGCGTTGACATCGGCGATGCTCTTGCCGGTCGTGTCGATGAAAACGGCGTCGTCCGCCTGTTTGAGCGGCGCAGTGGCGCGCGTCGAATCGCGTTCGTCGCGGAGGCGGATCTCCTCCATCACCGACTCCAACGTCGCCCCGGAAGCGATCTCGCCGGATTGCGCCAGACGGCGGCGCGCCCTTTCCTCAATACTCGCCGTGATAAAAAATTTGCACTGCGCATCGGGGAAAATCACGGTTCCGATGTCGCGCCCCTCCATCACGATCCACTCTTTGAGCGCGGCATTGCGCTGGACGGGCAAAAGATATTCCCGGACAAAAGGAAGTGCCGAAACGCGGCTTGCGCCCTGGGCGATTTCCGGCGCGCGCAAAGCCTCGCCGGGATCTTCCCCGTTGAGGAGAAGTTTACCGTTGCTATATTCGAGACGAAGTGTATCAAGGAAATCGGGCGTCACATTTTCCGGCTTGATGCCGGCGCGATGCGCGGCGAGCGCGACCGCCCGGTAAAGGCTTCCGGTATTGACGTAGGTAATACGAAGCACCCCGGCGAGTTGTTTCGCCGCGGTGCTTTTTCCGGCTCCCGCCGGTCCGTCAATCGCGATGACGGTCATTTTTCCGGGATCAACGACCACTGCGGCTCCGCAAACGACCGCTTTTGAGGAAACCCTCATAATGGCGCATCGTCAAATGAGATTCCAACTGGGTCATCGTATCCAAAGTCACGCCGACCATGATCAGCAAGCTGGTGCCGCCGAAGAACTGCGCGACCATAAACGGAATCTGAAAATTGCTGTAAAGGAACATCGGGAAGATCGCCAGCACGAGCAAAAAGACCGCGCCTCCCGCCGTCACCCGCGTCATCGCCGCGTCGAGGAAATCGGCGGTCGGCTGTCCGGGGCTGATGCCGGGAATGTAGGCGCCCTCTTTTTTCAGGTTGTCCGCGATCTGCAACGGATTGAACTGATTGGCGACCCAGAAGAAACTGAATGCCAAAATCAACACCGCGTAGGTGACGGTATAGCCGAGTCCGTCCTGACGGAAAACGGTCAGGAGTTTCGCCCAGATCGCCGAAGCGTCCGGACGGCTCGCCATCACCTGAAAGATGTATCCGGGGATCATCAGAATGGCGCCGGCGAAAATGATCGGCATCACGTTGGCGAAGTTGACTTTGAGCGGCATATAAGTCGTGCCGCCGGTCATCTGCTTGCCGACGCTTTTGCGGATCATCTGGATCGGCACCCGGCGGTAACCCTGCGAAAGCAGGATCGTCGCCGCCGTGACGACGAAGAAAAGGATGATCAACAGCAACAAATGCACGCCGTTGAACGTGCTGCCGCCGACCGTGTGACCTTTACGGACCATATCGACGAGTTCGAGGATCGACTGCGGCATACGCGAAACGATCCCGATGGTGATGATCAGCGAAACACCGTTGCCGATGCCGCGCTCGGTCACCTGCTCGCCGAGCCAAGTGAAAATCATCGTCGTACAGGTGATGACCAACACCGTCATCGGCACGAAGACCGCCTGCGAACCGACGAAAAGCGGTTCCGAGGGAACGGGCAGACCGATTTTTCCGGGGTTGAGCATCGCCGCCGCGACCATCACACCCTGCACGATGCAGACGATGATCGTCAGATAGCGGGTGTACTGGGTGATTTTCTGGCGGCCGGATTCGCCTTCGCGCTGCATTTTTTCCAACGCGGGCAAAACCGGCACCAGCAATTGCATGATGATCGAGGCGGTGATGTACGGCATGATCCCGAGGGCGCCCAGCGCGAAGTGCGCGAGAGCACCACCCGAGAAAAGGTCGACCAGCGCCATAAATCCGCCGGCGCTGGAAGTGGAGACTTCCTTAATAAACCGCTCCAATGCCGCCGGATCAACGCCGGGGCAAGGAATGTTGCTCGCGAAACGCACCAACACGATGATGAGAATCGTGAAAACCAGACGGTTCCGCAATTCTTTCACCTTGAGGCAATTGAGAAAAGCCTTCCACATAGTCGATTTTCCTTATCAGCCGATCACTTCGACCGTGCCGCCGAGTTCCTGGATCCGGGCAGCGGCAGCGGCGGAGAACTTTTCGGCTTTGACCGTCAGTTTCTTCGAGAGCGTGCCGTTGGCGAGGATCTTGATGTCCTTCGCCGCCTTGTTCAGGAGTTTCTTGGCGCGGAGCGATTCCATATCGACGGTATCGCCGTCGTTGAAGTTCGCTTCGATCACGCTGAAATTGACCAGCGTATAGACAATGCGGTCGGCATTCTTGAAGCCGCGTTTCGGCAACCGGCGGAAAAGCGGAATCTGACCGCCTTCAAAGAAGGGGCGGATGCTCGAACCCGTACGGGAGTGCTGACCTTTTTCACCGCGACCGGCAGTCTTGCCGTAACCGGAGCTGTCACCACGGCCAACCCGTTTCCGCGTCTTGCGCGAACCCGGCGTCGGAGTCATATCGTGAAGTTTCATTGCTCTCACCTATATTAGTTGTTTTCCGCAGGGGCTTCCACTTTCTTGGCCGCGACCTGAATGCCGCGACGCGCGAAAGCCTGTTCACGGGTGCTCAAACTGGCGATCGCCTTGAAAGTCGCTTTCGCCACGTTGGCGGGATTGGAAGCACCGAGCGATTTCGCCAGGACGTCCTGCACACCGGCGAGGTCGAGGATCGCCCGCACCGCGCCGCCGGCGATCAAGCCGGTACCGGCACTCGCCGGACGAAGCAGCACGCGCGCACCGCCGAATTTGACTTCGACTTCGTGCGGCAGCGTCTGACCATTCATCGGCACCGTCACCAGATTGCGACGCGCCGCCTCACCGCCCTTGCGGATGGCATCGGAAACTTCGTTCGCCTTGCCGTAACCGTAACCGACGCGGCCTTTGCGGTCGCCGACCACCACGAGTGCGCCGAAACTGAAATTTTTGCCGCCTTTGACGACTTTGGCGCTGCGGTTGATCGCGATGACGTTTTCGTCAAACTCGCTGACCACGGCCGGTTCGTTGAAATTTTCGCGTTTTCCCATTTGGAACACTCCTTAAAATTTGAGTCCGCCTTCGCGGGCGGCCTCGGCGATCGCCTTGACCCGGCCGTGGAATTTGAATCCGGAACGATCGAACACCACCTCTTTGACATTCGCGGCGATCGCGGCTTCCGCGGCAAGTTTGCCGAGAAGAGCGGCGCCCGCCATATTGGGACGACCATTCTGCTCCTTGAATTTCGCAGCGAGCGTGGAGGTCGCCGCCAGCGTGCGGCCGCTGACGTCGTCGATGAACTGACAATAGATGTTGTTGGCGGTGATGCTGACGCAGAAACGCGGACGCTCCGCCGTGCCGGAGATCTTGCTACGGATCCGGGCGTGGCGACGCGCACGTTGCAGTTTTTTATCAATAACAGCCATTTGTTATACTCTTTCTTAAGTGCGGAGGGGATTAACCCACCGACTTGCCTTCCTTGAGGATGATGCGCTCATCGACATAACGGATACCCTTGCCTTTGTAGGGTTCCGGCGGACGGAAACGGCGGATCTCCGCGGCGACCTCACCGACGAGCTGCTTGTCACAGCCTTCGATGATGATCTGGTTTTCCGGAGTGACCGTCGCTTTGATCGTCGCGGGCAGATCGTAGACGATCTGGTGCGAAAAGCCGAGCGAAAGCGTCAACTTCTGACCGGACAGCGTCGCTTTGTAACCGACACCGACGATCGCGAGTTCTTTCTTGAAGCCTTGCGACACACCGACAACCATATTGTTGATGATACTGCGGGCGAGACCGTGCATAGCGCTGGCCTCACGGACCTCATCGGTCTGGCTGACGAGGAGCTGATTGCCCTCCTGGGCGACCGCCGTGTGGGGCGGCAGCGTAAAGGAAAGCTTGCCCTTGCCTTCGACCGTGACGACGTTGCCGGAAATGGTGACTTTGACACCGGCCGGGACGTCGATAGGTTTCTTGCCAATGCGAGACATATTCTTAATTCCTTGTTTTACCAGACGTAACAGAGGACTTCGCCACCGACGTTCTCTTTTGCCGCCTTGCGGCCGCTCATAACGCCCTTGTGGGTGGTCAGAATCACCGTGCCGAGACCGTTGCGCACCCGGGGAATCTCGGTGCTCGCGCAATAGACGCGGCAGGAGGGTTTGCTGACGCGCTGCAACCCGCCGATGACCGGCTTGCCGTCAACGTACTTCAAAGTCAGCACCAACTGGCGTTTCACGCCCTCGCCGCTCACGGCGACGTCGGCGATGTAGCCTTCCTCTTTCAAAACCTGCGCAATGGCCTGTTTTTCCTTGGACAGCGGGATCTCCGCCGTCGGCAGACCGGCCATTCCGGCATTCCGAACACGCGTGAGCATATCGGCGATCGGATCTTGCATACTCATAATTAAAGTCTCCCTTCCGATTACCAACTGGCCTTGGTCACGCCGGGGATCTGCCCCTTGGACGCCAGTTCGCGGAAACAAATACGACAAAGCTGGAATTTGCCGATATAAGCACGCGGACGACCGCACGCTTTGCAGCGCGTGTAGTTGCGGACCGCGAATTTATTCGGACGGGCAGCCTTGACCATCAAACTGAGTTTCGCCATAATTACTCTACTCCCCAAACGGAACTTCCATCATCGTGAGCAGTTCACGCGCCGCATCATCCGTTTTGGCGGTGGTGACCATCGTAATGTTCACGCCGAGCGGATACTTCAACTTGTCGGCATCGACTTCGGTGAAGACCGAGAGGTCGGAAATGCCGATGTTGTAGTTGCCGACGCCGTCAAAGCCCTTGCGGGGAACTCCGCGGAAGTCGCGGATACGCGGCAGGGCGTTGTGGACGAAACGATCGAGAAACTCGTACATACGGTTGCCGCGGAGCGTGACCATCACGCCCACATTCATACCGACGCGGAGTTTGAAGTTGGCGACGTTCTTTTTCGCCTTGGTGATGACAGGTTCCTGACCCGCCATCGCGCCGATGTGCTTTTTGGCTTCGGCGAAAGCGTCACGCTCCATCGACGAAGAGATACCGGTCGAAATGACGATCTTGCTCAACTTCGGAATCTGCATCACGTTGGTGATTCCGAGTTTCGCGGCGAGCGCCGAACGAACCTCTTCGGTATACTTTTTCTTCATATCAGGCATTTTTACTTGGCTCCATCCTTTTTGGCGTCACGCGCCGCCTTGGCTTCGGCCTTGGCCTTTTTGCCCGCTTCGGTCAGTGCGACGTTGGAAACGTGCACCGAAACCGAACGCTCCACCATACCGCCGTTGGGGTTGGTGCGGCTCTTTTTCAGCGTGCGCTTGCCGAGCTTGCAGGGGGCTTCGCCGGCGATTTCCAGCACGACGCGATCCTTGTCGGACAACATCGCCTTAATCGTGGCTTCGGCACCTTTGAAGTTGCCGGCAATCACTTTGACGCTGTCGCCTTTGCAGACATGATACTTTTTCATATTACAGCACCTCCGGCGCCAGCGAAATGATCTTGATGAAATCCTTATCGCGCAATTCACGCGCGACAGGTCCGAAAATACGAGTACCGACCGGATTCTTGTCCTTGTCGATAATCACGGCGGCGTTGTCGTCGAAGCACAAGTAGGAACCATCGGGACGACGGATCTTGCTCTTGGTGCGGACGATGACCGCCTTGACGCGCTGACGACGCTTGACGGTGCCGTCGGGGAGAGCTTCCTCGACCGCGCAGCTGACGATGTCGCCGATGCGGGCGAACTTGCGGCTCTGCCCGAGCACGGTGATCGTCAACAGCGACTTGGCGCCGGAGTTGTCGGCAACATCCAGAATACTCTGCATCTGAATCATAGTGTATTCTCCCTGATGTTACTCTTGCACGGCGCGGCTGATGATTTCAAGCAAACGCCAACGCTTGTTACGGCTCATCGGGCGGGTCTCGACGATACGGACGGTATCGCCGGCTTTCGCCTCGTTCTTCTCGTCATGAGCGGCAAATTTCTTGCTGATCTTGACGACCTTGTGATAGAGCGGATGGGTCGTGCGACGCTCGACTTTGACGACGATGGTCTTGTCCTGCTTGTCGCTGACGACGATGCCGACCCGCTCCTTGCGGTTGCCGCGGGAAACGACTTTTTCTTCACTCATTTTGCCACCTCGGCTTTCGCCGCCCGCGCCGTGGTCTCGGTGAGGCAACGCGCGATATCGCGGCGAACCTCGCGGACGTGGGCGGTCTTTTCCAACTGCCCGGTGCGGGACTGAATCTTGAGATTCAACTTCTCACGACGCAATTCGGCGATCTTCGCCGCCAATTCGACGTCGGTGAGTTCTTTAATCGCTTTGTTTTCCATGATTCCTACTCCTACGCTTCACGGGACAGGAATTTACAACGCAGGCAAAGCTTGTTGGCGGCGCGGCTCATCGCCTCTTTCGCCACGGCTTCGCTGCAACCGGAAACCTCGAAAAGCACGCGCCCGGGCAGAACCGGAGCGACCCAGCCTTCGACAGCGCCCTTTCCCTTGCCCATACGGACTTCCAACGGCTTCTTGGTGAAGCTGCGGAAAGGGAAAAGACGGATCCACACTTTGCCGCGACGTTTCAGGTGACGGTTGATCGCCACACGCGCAGCTTCGATCTGATTGTTGGTAACGTACCCGCGGGTCAACGACTGCAACGCGTATTCTCCGAAGTCCAACTTATTGTTGGTCGTCGCGAGACCGGCGTTACTTCCGCGCTGAACCTTTCTGTACTTTACTCTTTTTGGCATTAACGGCATGATCTTCTTCCTCCGCAGAGTCCTTATGACAAATCCAAACCTTGACGCCGATCTTGCCGGCAGTCGTATTCGCCTCGGTAAAACCGTAGTCGATGTTGGCACGCAACGTGTGCAGCGGCACACGACCTTCCTTGTACTGCTCCTCGCGAGCGAGTTCAGCCCCGCCCAGACGTCCGGCGCAGTTGATCTTGATCCCGTCGGCACCCATATCCATAGCGGACTGGATGGCGCGTTTCATCGCACGGCGGAAGCCGATACGACGCTCCAACTGCTGAGCGATGCTTTCGGCAACCAGCTGAGCGTTGGTTTCGGCGCGGCGCAATTCGCTGACGTCGACAAAGACCTCTTTTCCCGGAGCGAGCTTGGCGACATCGCCGCGCAACGCATCCAATTCGGCGCCCTTCTTACCGATGAGCACCCCGGGGCGAGCGGAGGAAATCGTCACACGCACGCGGTTGGCGAAACGCTCGATCTGAATACGGGCGATCGCCGCCGAGGCGAACTTCGATTTGATGAAACTCCGGATCGCCAAATCTTCATGGAGCCAATCTCCGAACTGGGTGCGGCCGTCGACTTTTTTGTCGGCGAACCAGCGCGATTCCCAATTGCGGGTAAGGGCGGTTCTCAATCCGATCGGATTAACTTTTTGTCCCACGATCAATTCCCTTTTGTTGATTAATCGGTCAAAACGACTTCCAGATGGCTGGTCCGTTTCCGGATCCTGCCCGCCGAACCGCGCGCCTTCGGGCGGAACCGCTTAATGATCGGTCCCGGACTGACGAGCGCCGCCTTGACGGTCAGCGCCTGACGATTGACGTCGCTGTTGTTTTCGGCGTTGGCGACCGCAGAGCGCAGGGTCTTGCCGATCAGCGCCGCCGCCTTGCGGGGGCTCAAATCGACGATCGCCAGCGCCTCGACCACGCTCTTTCCCTGGATCAGACGCGAAACCTGACGCGCCTTTTCCGGAGAAATACGCACATTTTTAGTCAATGCTCTAACTTCCATAATCGGTTTCCTGTTGTAATCCGCGAAACGGCCTTCCCTGCCGCCTCGCCGGGAGCCTCGCCCTCGTTTCTTTTCAACGACTTCCCTCCGACCGGCAGATCTTTTTGAACTTGAAATTCGCACAATCAAGTCCGGATCCGCCGGCGGGTCGCTTCCAATCAACTCGAATTCGGCCCCGCAAATTGCACTGTCGAACCAACGACCGGCGCTTTTCATCAAACCTCATCGGAAAGGAAAAAACCGAATCCTTTGCATCACCAGATTCGATTTTTTTACTTTCCGATGCCGTTTTCGCTACGATAAAAAGCGTCATCACCACCAGTGAAAAACATTTTTTCACTATGATAGTTTTATAAAATACCCCCGAAATCGCGTTTTCGCAAGCACAAAATGCAACTTTTTTTGCGTTTTTTTAACGAAAAACCCCGTTTATCGCCAAAAAAAGGGGCAAAAAACGGGTTTTCCGACGGCACATAAAGAGAAAAGTGCCGTTTTTCACAAAAATGCAGTTGCGTGAAACGCTTCTACACCGAGAAGCGGACGTGGATCACGTCGCCGTCCTGCATCACGTAATCCTTGCCCTCGATGCGGAGTTTGCCCGATTGCTGGGCTTTGTACCAGCCGCCGCAATCGACCATATCCTGATAGGAAACAGTTTCCATACGGATGAATCCGCGGCACATATCGGTGTGGATCTTGCCGGCGGCTTCGGGCGCGGTCGCGCCGTTGACGACCGTCCAGGCGCGGCTTTCCATTTCCCCGGCGGTGAAAAAGGTGAGGTAATTCAGCAAGCGGTAACCGGTCTTGACGACTTTGTCCAAGCCGGAGGAGGTGATGCCGAGATCGTCCATAAAAAGTTTCGCTTCATCCGGTTCAAGTTTGCCGAGTTCATCTTCCAGTTTCGCGCAAACGGGCACGACTTCGAGTTTGCGCGCGGCAGCGTAATCGAGCAACCGCCGGGAAGCGTCGTCCTTGCCGAAACCGGCGAGCTGATCGTCACTGATGTTGGCGCAGATGAAACTCGGTTTGATGCAGAGCAATCCGAAACTTTCGACAAGTTTCACCGTCCGCTCGTCCTCTTTGTCGTACTCGGGAATTTTCGCTTCGGAAAGCTGTTTGTAGAAATCGAGGACTAATTCATACTCAAATTTCGCATCGGCATCAAGCGTGCGCGCCATTTTATGCGCGCGATCGCGCCGCTTCTCCATCACGTCGAGATCGGCGAGCATCAATTCGGTGAAGATCGTATCCAAATCGTTCACCGGGTCGAGTTTGCCGTCGACGTGGACGACGTCGCTGTCGGAAAAGAGCCGCACGACGTGAGCGACGGCGTCGACGGTACGGATATGACCGAGGAACTGGTTGCCGAGCCCCTGCCCCTGACTTGCGCCGCGCACCAGCCCTGCGATGTCGATGAATTTCAGCGTCGACGGGACGATCCTGCCGGAATTTTCCAGTTTCGCCAGAACTTCAAGTCTTTCATCGGGGACGGGCACGATGCCGGTGTTGGGTTCGATCGTGCAGAAAGGGAAGTTCGCCGCTTCGGCGCCGCCTTTGCTCAACGCGTTGAAAAGCGTCGATTTGCCGACGTTGGGCAGACCGACAAAGCCGCAGGAAAAACTCATGAGAAACGATCCTTATATTATATAGGTATTGGAAAACTTTTTCGTCAGGAGATATAAAATACCATAATAGCGGACTTTTTTCAAGCATGATGCCCTTGAAAAACGGCGCGGAGAAAGTATATTTTTCATTATGAGAAAGATCATTCACATCGATATGGACGCCTTTTTCGCTTCGGTCGAACAGCGCGACCGTCCGGAATTGCGCGGCAAACCCGTCATCGTCGGCGGCAGTCCCAAGCGGCGCGGCGTCGTTTCGACGTGCAGTTACGAGGCGCGCGCTTTCGGCGTCCATTCCGCAATGCCGACGGCGACGGCGTTGCGTCTCTGTCCGCAGGCGACGCTGATCGAACCGGATTTCCGCCGCTACCAATCGGCAAGTCTTCAAACAAGAGAACTGTTTCTTTCCGTCACCGACCTCGTCGAACCGGTCTCGATCGATGAATGTTATCTCGACGTCACGGAAAACCGTCTGCGCCGCAACTCGGCGACGCGCATCGCCGAATATCTCCAACGGGAAATTTTTCTGCGCACCCATCTGACCGCGTCGGCGGGGATCTCCTACAACAAATTTCTCGCCAAAGTCGCCTCGGACTACCGCAAACCGGCAGGGCTTACCGTCATCACGCCGGAGGATGCTCCGCGCTTTCTCGACGCGCTGCCCATCGCGCGTTTTCACGGCATCGGCGAAGTTTCGGCGAAAAAACTCGCCCAGTTCAACATCAAAACGGGTCGCGAATTACGGCAGATGCCGCGCGAAACCCTCCACGCCCTTTTCGGCAAGGCGGGAGATTTCTACTACGACATCGTGCGCGGCATCGACGATCGTCCCGTCGAGCCGGCGGGCGACCCCAAATCGATCAGCCGCGAAACGACTTTGTCCAGCGATACCGCCGACCGGCGCAAGATCAACGTCGTTTTACGCACCCTCAGCCGCAAAGTGATGCGTCGCACTCTCAAACAGGGATTCCTCGGCCGCACCTTGACCGTCAAAGTGCGTTTCGGCGATTTCCGCGTCATCACCCGGTCGGAAACACTGTCTGAAATCATTTCCAGCGGCGAAGAACTCGGCAGACGCGCTGTCCTCCTCGCCGACAAAGCCGATCTCGCCGGAAAGCCCGTCCGACTCCTCGGCGTCGGTCTTTCCAACCTCGTCAGCATCGACGCCCCGCGTTTTGAACAGCTTTATTTTGACTTCAATCCGCGCAAAGGCGATTGATTTTTTCCGCAATGCCGCTATATTAAATGCGGAGAATTTTTTATGACACCCAAAAACAACGCTGTACTTCTCGGCCTCGGTCTCGACAATCAGGACGGCCACAAACGGATCACCAAAGGCGATGATTTCTGTCTCGTCGGCGGCTCCGAGGAAACTCACGAAAAAATGGTCGAAACCACCATCCGGTTTCACGAAAAACTCGACCGCAAAGGCAAAGTCCTCTCCGACCTTTCCCGCGAAGAATTTCACGATATGATGCGCGAAGCCGCAGAAAAGTAAGCGGTGCGTCATCTCGACCGGATGGGAATGAGAGGGCGCTCACGCCGCGCCCTCTCAACTCCCCAAGCGCCCGCCACCGGCGGGATCTGTACCTGCCGCAGATATTTGCGGAACTTGCGTTTTGTCCGCACTCTAAACGAATGTCCCCGCAAATCTCCGCGGGCTCGTCTGTTTTGTTACTGCAAAACGACCTGCGTCCCACGCGGGCTAATACTTCGCGCTTTCGCGCGCCGTCCGCCCGACTGCTTGATGGGCGACACTCCCACGCCGATGTTTGTCTCGCCCTGCACGGGCGAAATAAAGGCAAAATCACGCAATGATGACGCGTCCGTTTGGTCCGTTAATGTCGCTTTTGTCCGTAAAAATCCGTAGGGGATGACAACGCAGTTGCTTGCGTTCGGCAAGGTCGAAATATCGATAAAACGGGGCGTTGCTCCCCCAAATGATTTCGCGACAGCCTTGTGTAAATTTTCAAGTGCAACTTGAAAATTTACACAAATTTTAGAAGATGCAGTGCGTTTTAAGTATTGTGCGGTCAAAGAATGGTAGCGGAAACCGCCTGTGCCGTTTCCGTAAAAGGAATGAATCCGGAGCGTTTTGCATCGCCGGCGTAAATGACCGTTCCGGGTCGTATATGCGGCGCGTTTTTGGAAAAACGTTTCAGATTTTCGGCAAAATCGCTTCGACAAGTGCGTCCCGCCTTGATTTCAAACGGATAGATTCTCCGGTTGTCATCAATCAGAAGATCAATTTCAAAACCGCGTTGATCGCGGAAAAAGTAAAGATTCGGTTCGGCACCGCCATTCAATCTCGCTTTGAGCGCTTCGGCGATAACCATATTTTCAAATAAACCGCCAAGCAATGGATCTCTGCCTGCCAAAGCAGGAGAGTTGATCCCAAGCAACCAGGAAGCCAGCCCGACATCCGAAAAGTAGATTTTCGGTGTTTTGACTAAACGTTTCCCGAAATTTTCAAAGTACGGATATATCCGGAAAATGATGAAACTTGCTTCCAGTACGTTGAGCCATTCCGCAAGCGTTGTAGTGGAAACGCCGACATCGTCGGCAAGACTGCTCAAATTCAGAAGTTGACCGATCCGCCCGGCGAGTAATCGGATAAAGGTTTCAAATTCTCTCTGATGCTGCAAATGGATCAGTTGCCGCACATCGCGTTCAACGTAAGTGCCATAGTAACTGCTGTATTCCAATGTCGCGTCGGCGTCGGGGTAGAGATATAATTTAGGCAGAAATCCGCGATGGAGATATTCATCGCGGGAGAAAACGTGTCCTGCCCGATTCAATTCGTCGATGGACAACGGGAGGAGTTTCAGCAATCCGGTTCTGCCCGCCAATGATTGCGTAACATCGGCGCGGAGTTTCGGTTGATGACTGCCGGTTAAAATATATTGCGCCCGTCCCGGAGTTTGATCGACGAGCACTTGAATGTAACTCAACAGTTCGGGAACGCGCTGAATTTCGTCAAGAATCAGCGGCGCGGAGTGATCCGCGAGAAATCCTTTCGGATCTTCTGTCGCGAAACTACGAGTTTCCGGTTCTTCTAAATTGACATAGTCATAATCCGGGAATGACATCTTTGCCAACGTCGTTTTTCCCGATTGCCGTGGTCCGGTAATGGTGATGACGGAAAATTGTTTCGCCAATCTCAATAAATGGGGTGTAATGCTGCGCGGAATCATTCGTATCCTCCGTTTTGTCGGGAAATACTATATCACGTTTTGTGTAAATTTTCAAGTTAAACTTGAAAATTTACACAAAAACAGCAAAAGCGTTAGTATCTGTATGTCCGCGAGACAAACATTTGCGGGGACATTCGGTTAGAGTGCGGACAAAACGCAAGTTCCGCAAATATCTGCGACAGGTACAGATCCCGCCTGTGGCGGGCGCTTGGGGAGTCAAGAGGGCGCGGCGCGCCCTCTTGCCCCCATTGCGTCAGTAGATTTTGCGCAATTCGCTGCGGCGGATCTTGCCGCTCGGCGTTTTGGGCATCGCTTCGATGAAGTCGATTTTGCGGGGGTATTTGTAAGGAGCGGTATTATGTTTGACATAATCCTGGATCTTCTTTTTGAGTTCTTCGCTCGGCTGTTTGTCTTTGGTGAGGACGATGAAAGCCTTGACGAGTTGTCCACGGGTCTCGTCGGGCACGCCGACGACGGCGCATTCGAGGACGTAGGGCAATTCCATCAAAACGTTTTCGATCTCAAAGGGGCCGATGCGGTAACCGCTTGACTTGATGAGATCGTCGATACGGCCGACGTACCAGTAGTAACCGTCTTCATCCATCCACGCGGTATCGCCGGTGTGGTAGTATCCGTCGTGCCACGCGGAAGCGGTCGCTTCGGGATCGTTGTAGTACTGGACGAAAAGTCCGGGCGTCTGATGCGGCTCCGTCTTGACGCAGATCTCGCCCGTTTCCCCCGGCGGCACCTGTTTGCCGTCGTGACCGAGCAGAACGACCTGATAGAGCGGAGAAGGCTTCCCCATCGAACCCGGTTTCGGCTCCATTCCGACGAAATTACCTAAAATGACGGTGCTTTCAGTCTGACCGAAGCCCTCCATCATTTTGAGCCCGACGGACTTCTGGAACTGATTGAAGACTTCCGGATTGAGTGCTTCGCCCGCGATGCAGGCGTTTTCAAGCGACGAGAAATCGTATTTCGACAGGTCTTCGCGGATGAAAAAGCGGTACATCGTCGGCGGCGCGCAAAAAGTCGTGATATGGCACTTCTTGAAAAGCGGCATGATGTCGGCGGCGTCGAAACGGTCGAAGTCGTAGACGAAAACCCCCGTTTCGCAAAGCCATTGACCGTAGAGTTTGCCCCACATCGCCTTTGCCCAGCCGCTGTCGGAGATCGTCAGATGCAGACCGTCGGGGTTGACATTCTGCCACCAGCGCGCAGTGATGATATGACCGAGCGGATAGCTGAAACTGTGCGCGACGATCTTGGGATAACCGGTCGTGCCGCTGGAAAAAAACATCAGCATCAGATCCGTCGCTTTGAGGTCGACGGGACGCTTGAATTTGTCGCTGAAAAGTTCCAGTTTCGCGTCGAAATCAAGCCAACCGGGCAACGTACCGTTGACGCCGATCTTGATCTTGACGGTCGAAGATTCCGCCGCCGCGGCGTCCGCCTCTTTCATCACGTCGCCGTATCCGGTACAGATGATCGCCTTGACGCCGGCGCGGTCGAAACGGTAGGTGAAATCGTGTTTCAGGAGCTGATTGACGGCGAGGATCGCCGTCGCGCCGATCTTGTGCAACGCGATTTGAAGCACCCAGAACTGCCAGTGACGGCGCAGCACCATCATCACGCGGTCGCCCTTTTTGATGCCGAGCGAAACAAGGTAATTCGCCGCCTGCGAGGAAAGTTCGGAAATCTGCTTGAATGTGAAAATCTTTTCCTCGTGCTCGCGGCTCAACCAGTGAAGCGCGACCTTGTTGGGGCATTTCGCCGCCAGAGCGTCAACGACATCGTAGGCGAAGTTGAAGTTTTCGGGGTAATGGTACTTCACGCCCTGCAAATGACCGTTTTCGTCGAGCGTTTCGCTCATGAACTTGCGGTAGATGAAATCGTAATCGTTGCGGGAATCGACTTTGCGCGGGGTGACTTCGACTTCCTCCAAAGCCCCCTCGCCGTCGCCTTTCATCACGATCGCGAGGAAATCGCACGGCTCGTTGCCGGCGGCGACCATCCCGTGGGGGTGCGAGGAATCGTGCAACACGCTGTCGCCGGGTTCGAGCACTTCAATCTTGTCGCCGAGCTGGATCCGCAGACGGCCGCGGATGACGTAGTCGAACTCGTGACCGCTGTGGGTCGTCAGGTGGATCGGCAGTTTTTCATCCTGAACCTGAACCGTCACAAAAAGCGGATCGACGCGGCGGTTTTTCAAAAACGGCGCGAGGTGGAAATACTCCATTTCCTCGCGGCGTTTGATCGGCAGTCCCTGACCGGCGCGGGTGACGTTGTAGAAGGAAAGTTTCGGTGCGACGCCGCTCACGAGGTCGTTGACGTCGACCCCGAAACGCTCGGCGCACAGATAAAGAAAGGCAAAGGGATTGTCGATCCTGCCCTCTTCGTGCTCCAGATATTCGGCCTCGGATACACCCGTAACTCGTGCCATTTCCGCTACCGGAATATCCAGCACCTGTCGAATTTCCCGGATGCGTTTACCTGTTTGTGTAAACTGATTATCCATTTCTTTCTCCGAATTCTCTTTTGCGCGAAAGCAGAACCCTTTGTCCCGTCCGCGAAAAAACTATATCCATATAATATACATCGAAAATCCCCAAAATGCAAAAAAATCACGTCATTCCCTCTTTTTGAGTTTCGCGCTCAACCGCACCGAGCAGAAATCAGGTCCGCACATCGTGCAGTAAGGGGAGCCGTGCATCGATGTTTTTTCCATATGGCTTTCGCGGATCGCTTCCTCGCGGTATGCGCGGGCGCGCTCCGGGTCGAGCGCGAGATCGAATTGTCTTTCCCAGTCAAATGCCGCACGGGCGTCGCTGATCGCGTCGTCGCGCTCGCGGACTCCGGGCTTGCCGCAGGCGATATCGGCGGCGTGCGCGGCGATTTTGAATGCCATCACGCCGCGCCGCACGTCTTCGCAATTCGGCAGACCGAGATGTTCCTTGGGGGTGACGTAGCAGAGCATCGCGGCACCGTGCATCGCTCCGAGCAAGCCGCCCATTCCGGCGACGAGGTGATCGTACCCGGGAGCGCAATCCGTCACAACGGGTCCCAGAATATAAAACGGCGCGTCATCGCAAATTTTCCGCTCGCGCTCCATATTCATTTGGATTTCATTTGCGGGAATATGTCCGGGACCCTCAACCATTGCCTGGACACCGCGCTCCCGGCAGCGGGAAACCAGTTCTCCGAGCGTATCGAGTTCCGCAAATTGCGCCGCATCGCTCGCGTCGGCAAGACAACCGGGGCGCAGACCGTCGCCCAGCGACAGCGTCACGTCGTATTTCAGACAGATATCGAGGATATCGTCAAAAAATTGATAAAAGGGATTTTCGCAACGGTTTTCCACCATATAAGCCGCGAGCAGCGCGCCGCCGCGGCTGACGATGCCGAGTTTGCGTTTCAGAGCAAGCGGCACATATTCTTTTTTCAATCCGGCGTGGATCGTCATATAGTCGACCCCCTGCTCCGCCTGTTCGGCAATGACCTGCAAAATCGTTTCGCGCGAGATCTGCCGCGCGCCGAAACGCGCGACGACTTCGTAAACCGGCACCGTGCCGACGGGGATCGTTGCCTTTGCGAGCAACGCGGCGCGGATGAGTCGGATGTCGCCGCCCGTACTTAGATCCATTACCGTATCAGCACCATACTTTACCGCCGTTTCCAGTTTGACGAATTCATCGTGCGGACAACTCGACGTCGAACTGTTGCCGATATTGGCGTTGATCTTGGTGTAAAGTTGCCGCCCGATCCCCGTCGGCACGAGATTTTTGTGATTGACGTTGCACGGGATGACAACTTTGCCCGAGGCAACCTGATCGCGAATGAATTCGGTCGTGCGCTTTTCGGCTCCGGCAACGGTTTTCATCGCGGGAGTAATTTCCCCTTTCCGGGCATACTGCAATTGAGTCGGCATAAAAAAAGCTCCTTTTTCTGCGGAGTTCCCGGGGTGAAAAAAGAGCTTCTTGACTTCCTTCGTCGGTATGATCCGCATCAGGTTCAAAGGGGCGGAATCTCGTCGATTCCTCTCAGCCCGCACCCCGGGCACCCCTGTCATGATTTGTGTTTTTTAATATAGCACGCTCACCGCAGAAAATCCACATATGCTTTGCGAAATCAAGTTGACTTTGCCGCGAGATGTGGTATATTACAGTCAATGTAGAAAAAATGCCGGAAAAATCCGACAAAAAAACAAGAGGTGTAAGTATGAAAAAGAGACAGGCGGTGCTCGGTTTCGATATGGAAACCGATATCGGCAGTTGGACCAGTTTGTATCACGGTTTCCGCATCGGGACTCCGAAAATTCTGTCGATCCTCAAAAAGAACGACATCAGCGCGACTTTCTTTTTCACCGCCGACGCGGCGAAAAACAATCCGGATCTTGTCAAAGCGGTGCGCGACGCCGGTCACGAGATCGGTTGCCATACGCTCTTTCACGAAACGATCGGCGACGCGCTCTTTGAGATCCCGGGGATGATGCCGGTCTTGCCGGAGGAAGTCGTCCACCGCATCGAACTCGCGACCGAGATCGTCACCGAAATTTCCGGCGTGCATCCGACGAGTTTCCGCTGCCCCCGGCTTTGGGGTTCGACCGCCGTCGTCAACGCGTTGGAGCGTCTCGGCTACAAGGCGGACGCGACTTACCCGATGTACTTCTACCGCAAGCAGACGACGCCCTACCACCCGAGCAAAGACAACTGGCTCGAAAAGGGCGACCTTAAAATCGTCGAACTGCCGAACTTCGCCGACTTGTCGATGGAATCCCACGACCAGTACGGCCGCGACCTCGACCAGTGGCCCTTGTGGCGTACCGAAAGTGCCGAAGCCGTGATGAAACACGTCAACGGCTACTGCAAATACTGCACCGATCGCGGCGAGGAGCCTTTCATTTGCTTCTATATGCATCCGTGGGAATTCGCCCCGATGCCTGCCGGCCTGATCCACTCCGGCGAAGGCGCGGTATTGCCCGATCCTTTCATCATCAAGAACTGCGGCGACTACGCCGCGCGTGAGCTGGACAAGCTCATCAAAATGATGAAAGCCGAAGGTCTTGAATTCTGTCAGGCTTGTCAGGCGATCGCCGATTAAGCGTCAAGCGAAATCAAAAGTGACCGTTGCAAATTGCGACGGTCTCTTTTTTTGTGTCATCGGGATTTGACGCAATGGGCGCAAGAGGGGCTGATTTCGCGGCGCCGTCCGCGAGACAAACATCGGCGTGGGAGTGTCGCACATTGGGCAGTCGGGCGGGCGAAGCGGCAGAGCGGAGCATTAGCCCGCGGGGATGCAGGTCTATTTGCAGTAACAAAACAGACGAGCCCGCGGAGATTTGCGGGGACATTCGTTAAAAGCGCGAACAAAACGCAAGTTCCGCAAATATCCGCGGCAGGTACAGATCCCGCCCTTGGCGGGTTGAGAGAGCCGCGAGAGGCGAAACCAGCCTCTCGCGCTCCCATCGCGTCAAAGTGCGGCAAATGGATCACTTCTTCAATTCGTGGAGCGACCACGGCATCCCCGGTTTCCACTGCGTGCCGGGGACGTATTTGAGCGGCACGTCGGCGACGTGCGGACGCCATACTTTCAGATTCCAGTAAGCGGCGCACGACTCGAAAATGCCGAAACCGATATATCCCGGCGTCGCCGGATCCGGCGGCGCGGGATCGGTGAAGTAGGTGACGAGTTTTCCGTCGACCGCGATGAAAAGGCGATGCCCCGCACCGCCGGAAACGATGTGATAAACTTTGCCCGCTTCGACCGGACAACTCGGCGCGATCACCGACGGCTGATAAGCCGGAGTGCGTTCGATGCCCGCTAAATTCGCGTACCATCCGCCGAGACAACCGAGGTAGCCGTCGCCCCATATTTCCGGAAATTTCGCGCGCTCCTCTCCAAGGTGAAGCCGGGTATTCCAGAACCAGATGAGATCGTGGTAACTCGGGTTGAGTATCTCGGCGTCGAATTCCAGCACGACATCGCCCTGAAACGGCGTTTTGTAAAAAATTTCGCCGTAGGTCGGCTCGTCGGGAGAACCGCCGATCATTTGGTTGTTTTCGACGCGCCACGCGGGCGTGCGGTTGACGTAGGGCCAGTCGGAGATGTCGAGACGGTCAAACGTCATCAGCAACTCCGACTGATCGAGATCGATCTCCTTGTCGATCAGGGAAAAAATACGCGCCATAGTCAAAATTTATTGTTTGTCGAGGAAATAGATGGCATCGCCTTTGACGTCGGTCAGGACATTGCCCTCGACTCCGCGTATCTTCCACCCTTTGGGCAACTGGATCGTCGCCTTTTTGGTCGGATTCCAGAAAAAGAGCGCGCCGCCCTTGTCGCTGATCCACGTCGTGCCGAACTCGGTCTCGCGGACAAAAGGCATCCCGACGTGATCGAGCACGGCGTTGAACTTCGGGACGAAAGAAAGCACGCGTTTTCCGCGGTCGATCTCGCCCGGCACGCGGTCGAAACCCAAAATCGTGCCGCTGTGTTCAAAGGTCATGAATGCGGCGTACATCCCGAGCCGGAAAGGATCGAGCGTCAGCCCGTAGGGATCGTAGTTCATCGGCGCGCCGCCGACCAGCGCAAATTCACACCCTTGCAACGAGGTGTATTTTTCCGGACGGTACCAGTACTCGTCGAGGACGACGGGATTCATCCCCTCGACCGAGACCCGGCAGCCGTTTTCCTGGAAAAAGCGGTAGAATTTCAGCTGCGACGGCAAGCCGTGGGGGCTTTCTTTAAGTTCATAGTTGACGCAATTGCCCGCCGCGCCGTCCATATCGCGGTAGACGCCGCGGATGCCGCTGTCGATCGCGGGTTTCACATAGGAAGTGTACCACTTGTAGAACTCCGGATTGTTGACGTCGATGACGGGATAGCGGCCGCCGTAACTGAAAACTTTGCCCGCTTTGTCCTTGACGAACCATTCGGGGTGATGGTTGAGGATCCAGCCGCCGTTGCCCTGCTCGTAACTGCCCGCCGACCAGACGCGCACTTGAAGCCCTTTTGCGAGCAACTCGCGGTTGCGGTCAAAGGATTCCGGACTGAAAGTGGAGGAGATGAACGTTTCAAACCCGGGGACCAGAATATAGCGGTATCCCGCCTTGCGGATGCCTTCGATCACCTTTTCCTGCTCCGACGCGGAAATGTGATTGTAGTGCCCCATCGGGTACGCCGGAAGTTCTTGAAGTCCCGCTTTGGCGCGCAACATTTTGCGCATAAACTGATACATCGCCAGATAGTCGTTGTGACCGCGCTCCGCGCCGACGCCCTGCCAGTGCCAGTAATAAGCGGTCTTGACGGGCGCGTGAACTCTGCCGAAAGGCGTGGCGCGCTTGTTGGTGATGAATTTTTCGCCTTTTTTGCGGATCATCCGCACGCTGAGCGCCTGGACGTCGTCGATATTCGCCATATAGATGCCGTTGTCGCAGACGAGCAACTCAAAAGGCTGTCCGGAGCCGAAAATGCTCCAATCGCTCGTGTCGCCCTCCTTGGCACCCGACATATCGAAGTCGGTATAGCCGCGAGGCGGCGAGTAGCAGGAGAAACGGCGGGCGAATTTCGGCGCAACGGGATCGAGTTCCGCCTCAAAGGTGACGGTCGTCAAATAGCGTTTGTCCGCCTTGATGACTTCGACGCTCTCGGCGAAGCCCTGCATCGTGCGGCCGTCGAGGAGCATTTTGCCCGCCTTGAAATTCCAGCGCATTTCGGCACCGGGGGCGGTGTAGACGACGACCGCCTTGCCGCCGTCGGCAACGATTTTTTCAAATTGCCATTTGAGGTCGATCTTTTTTACTTCCGCCGCGGCGTCGGTCGCTTCGGCAGTCGCATCGTCAAAGTAGTTGCGGTCGGCGGCGACGCCGAGTTGCGGGATCGCGAAATTGCGGAAGAAAGGTTTTTCCTCGCCGGGGAAGGAAACGGCGAGATCGCCGTTGGCTTTCACCGCGAGTTTGACGCCGTTGGCAAAAGTCGCCGTGCGATCGTCAACAACGGGCGCGGCAGAACTTTCTTCGATTTTGTTTTCCGGCGGCAATACGGAAACCGCCACTTCACCGACGTCGGTACGACCGGGGATGTCCTGATAACACTTCAAAAGTTTTTCCGGATCCGCCTTGACTTTACCGCTGTCCGCAACGACCGCGACGAAAAAGGCATTGCCGTATGCCCACTGCGAAAACTCTTTGAGCGTCAACGCATAACGCGACTCGGCGTTGACAAAGGTGACCGTGCCCTTGCCGATCGTCTTGCGGGCGATGAAAGGCATCACTTTCTGTCCTGTCGGCATCGTGATATAACTCAACACTTCGGCACCCGGCGTCGCGACGGCTTCCCGGTAATAGGCCAAGATCGGCAGTTGTTTGGGGAAACATTTGAAAAGATCGCCCTCGGGACGATCCGCCGTGAGTTCTTCGGTAACGTTGTCACTGCCGCCCAATTCCACGGGGAGCAGATCGCCCGCTTCGCTCGGCGCGTTGAGGAAAAACATCAGATTGCCGCCGTTTTCCACATAAGCGCGCAATGCGGCGATGCGTTCGGGAGTCAGCATCTTGTCGAGAAGATCCTGCTTGAAAAGGTGAAAGATCACCAGTTTGTAGGGAGCAAGATTTTTCATCGTCGGCGTGATGCCGTCGAGCGGCGTCGGCTCCACCTTGTCGTGGACGTGATCCTTAATCGACGCGCCGCCGAAGCCGTCGAGGTATTTGCTGTTGACCGAGCGGACGCGGCATTTCTGACCGACGAGGAGAGCGGCGATACCGTCTCCCTGCCACGGTCTGCCGCCGTTGTAGAGCAGAACTTTCGTGCCGCGGTCGCCTTTCCATTTGGGCATCGCGCTTTTGCCCGCAAAAAGCGTAACGGCAAAAGCGCAGACGAGCGCGAGGATCATCATTGTTTTTTTCAACATAAAAAACCCCTTTCCCTATTGTTTTTCTACCGGAACGATACTAATCTATCACGCATCGGTCGTTTTTTCAACCGGACGCAACGAATTTTTTGACTTTTTTCCGTCGGGGGATTATGTTATATAGAAAGAAAAAGGAGATTTTTATGACGGCTTCTCAAGGATATCGCTTCAAAACGTTCAGCGGCGTTTTTCTTCCCTCGATCCTGACCATTTTCGGCGTCGTGCTGTTTATGCGGCTCGGCACCGTCGTCGGGCAGGTCGGCGTTTCGGGCGCGATCGGCATCCTGTTCTTTGCCGAAAGCATCGCCATCGCGACGGGATTGTCCATTTCGGCGATCTCGACCAATACCAAGGTGGAAAGCGGCGGTCCGTATTTTCTCATTTCCCGCTCGCTCGGCGCGGGATTCGGCTCGTCGATCGGCTTGACCTACTTCGTTTCCCAGTCGCTCTCCGTCCCCTTTTACATCATCGGTTTCGCGGAAGCGATCACGCTCCAATATCCGGGACTCGCACAATACCCGTTGCTGGTGAATTTCATTCCGCTCGCCGTGCTTTTCGTTATTTCCCTCATCGGCGCGAACTGGGCGATCAAGACGCAATACCTTATTTTTTCGTTGCTGGCACTCTCCATCATCGCCATTTTTGCCGGCGGATTTTTCGGGCATCCCTCGATTTCGCAGCTTGCCGTCAACTGGGACGCCGCGCCCGGCACCTCGGTCGATATTCTGGTTTTAGCGGCGAATTTCGCCATTTTCTTCCCCGCGGTAACGGGATTTCTTGCCGGCGTCAATATGTCGGGCGATCTGGAAAATCCGCGCCGCTCCATTCCCGTCGGCACGATGGCGGCGATTCTGACGGGGCTGGTCATTTACACCGCCGTCATTTTCCTCGTCGGAGCGGTCTACCCCCGGCAAAATCTCATTGACGACGCTTACAAAACTTTGAAAGACGGTGCGGTTTTTCACACCGGTATCCTGATCCTTGCCGGCGTGGTCGCGGCGACGCTTTCAAGCGCGCTCGGCACCATCGTCGGCGCGCCGCGCATTTTGCAGGCATTCGCCGCCGACAAAATTTTTCCGTCTCTGAAACTTTTTGCCTACGGCAGAGGAAAAAGCCGCGAACCTGTCCCGGCGATGGTGGTCACACTGCTCATTTCGGCGGCGACGATCTGGTGGAGTATTTCCACTGCGAAAAACTCCGGCGGAAACGCCCTCAACGCCGTCGCCGAACTCGTGACGATGTTCACCCTCGCGACCTATGCGATCATCAACATCGCCGCCGCGGTCGAAGATTTCGCCGCCAATCCCTCTTTTCGACCGCAATTTCACCTTTACCACTGGACGGTCGGCATCTACGGGGCGATCGCGTCGATCGCCGTCGCGCTTTTCATCAACACGCAACTTATGCTGATCGCGTTTGCCGTTGTTTCCGTATTGTTTCTCATTGCGCGGCGCAGGACGCTCGACGTAACGTTCGGCGACGCGCGGAGAGGCTACTACTTTGAACACATCCGGCGCGCGCTGGCGCACCTCGCCGCGATGCCGGAAGACACCAAAAACTGGCGTCCGGAATTTCTCGTTCTCGTCGGAAGCGAAGTCAAGCATCTGGAATTGATCCGCTGCGCCTCGCTCCTCAACAACAACCGCGGCATCCTTTCGGTCGGGCGCATCGTCGTCGCGCCGGAGAACGCGCCCTCCGTCCGGCGCACCGTGATCCGGCAGTTGAAAGAATTTTCCAAGATGAGCGGCATCCTCTTTTTCCCGACCGTCGTCACCATTCCCGGTAAAAGCGATTACGACAGCGCGCTGGCGACCTTGCTGCAATCGCGCGATTTCGGACCGCTGACGCCCAATATCGTCCTTTCCGGATGGCCGGGACGGCCGGAACGCGCCGACGCTTTCTGCCGCAGGATGCAGGCGATCAGAAATCTGAAAATGAACAATCTCATCTTTTCCCCGCCGGAAGCGGATTCCTTCTCCAACGGCGAGACCATCGACGTCTGGTGGCGCGGCCGCCGCAACGGCGCGCTGATGCTCATATTGGCGCATCTTTTGAACAGCAACTGGCAGTTGCGGAAAAAGAACATCCGCTTGTTGCGGCTCGTTTCTCCGGAAAATCAGGATATCGCCCGGCGCGATCTCAATCAGCTTGTCGACGACGCGCGGATCCCGGCGGAAACCGTTGTCATCGCTTCCAAAGAAAAATTTTCCGACGTTTTCCGGCAGTATTCTCAAAGCGCCGCCGTGATCCTGCTCGGTTTCATCACGCCGGAAGAAGCGGATTTCCCCGACTTTTACGCGTCGATGGATTCGTTGCTGAAATCCATGCCGGCGACGTTTCTCGTTTCGTCGACAGGCGACACCGACGTCGATTCGTAAACTTATCGGGCGAGCGGCACGTTGACTTCCCGCGCGGAGCCGCCCGAAAAGAGACGCTTGACGTAACTTTTTTGCCCGGCGACCAGTTCCAGTACTTTTCTGCCGTTTTCATAGAGCGCGATCCCGTGCGGGATCGGCTTGACGGGCGATGTTTTCACCAATTCCGTGCCGGAAAGCGGCATCCCGGTAAAATCAATGATCTTATCCAGCTGCGCCGCGATCTCCGCATCGGAAACATCACCGTCATCGCGCAGAAAACTGCCGTAATGATTGAAAAAGCCTGTTCGGCGTAGTAGAGATTCCACTGCGAAATTTCACGCGTCTGCGCGCGGGCAAGTCGCAATTTCCCGGATGAGGAGATCTGATTTTGCCAGAGCGACAGCGCATAGTCTCTCGCCGGTTCTTTCGACTGCCGCCGCATCACGAAAAAAAGCCCCGGCTTGGGCGCGACGAAATCCCGGTACTCCGGCAACGCGCTCAATTGAAAAAACATCCATTCCCCCGTATATTTCGCCTGCAACTCGATCAACCTTTCGCACAGCACTGCGGCATAGCCGGAAAAATCCTGCGGATACGCAAAAAACCCCGCGTAAAACTGGCAGTTGTGCAACAATTCGTGCGCGAGAATTTCTCCGGTGAAACAGATTTTGATCTTATTCTGCCTTTCGGTCGTTTCCGGAAAAAACTGATTGTCCAGCCGCAACGCTTCCAGCGTGATGACGTCGCGATCATCCGCCGTGCCGAGTTGCGCCATCGCTTTGGTGCGGAATTTGACATCGGGAGAAAGATGCGCCAAAATGAAACGTCCCGTTTCCGTACGGGGAAATTCCGCAAGTACGGCAAGCAGATGTTTCTGCACAAAGGGGGAGATCCCCTCCATTCTTTCCGCAAAAGGGATCTCCGCTCCGCGCAAATTCAAAAACAACACGCAAAAGAGCGCAATGATCTTTTCAATTTTCACGATCGGTTTTCTTTTTGTCCGGAGCGGCCTTTTCTTTTTGCATACGTCCCAAACTTTCATAATGGCGCGCCAGATACATAATGTCGGCGACGTAGGGGATCGTTTCCGAAGCGCGGCAGTAACCGTACTTCGCCCGGCTGGCGTATGCCGATGTTTCCAACAGCGCGAGGGCTTTTTCCGTATTGCCGCACCAGACATCGGGATCCCACCCTTTCCGCGCGGCAAGTTTCCGCGCGTCCCAGACGTGTCCGTAACCGGCGTTGTAGGAGGCGAGTGAAAAGCACAGTTGATCTTCCGGCGAAATTTTTCCGTTTTCAAAATGCTTGTGCATTTTTGCCAGATATTTCGTGCCGGCGTGCACGCCGTTGTCGGGATCGGTCAAATTGGAAATGCCGAGTTCCTTTGCCGTTTCGGGCATCACCTGCATCAACCCCGCCGCGCCGATGTAATTCACCATCGACGTGTCGAAACGGCTTTCCCGATAGGACTGCGCCGCGATAAAATACCAGTTAAAACCGTAGATACCCGCATATTTGCGGAAAATCGCGTCGTAAGGAGAAATCGAAGCCAATACCGTTTTTGCAGTGAATAATTTCACTTTTGCCAGAGGATGCGCCACATAGTAGCGTTTGTAGCAGAGATTGTAAAACGCGCTTTTATTTTCCCTGGCGAAAAAAGCGTTGATTTTCGTCGCCAGTTTCGGATTTTTTTTGCGGACGACCCAGGTGAATTTTTCCGGTGCTTTCAACGCAAAAAGTTTTTTGACCGCGGGTTTTTCCGCCTGCGCCGCCGCCAAAAACGTATCGTCCATCGCGACAAGATCATATTTGCCCTCCCCCGCGGCGCGGAAAATCGAAAGCGCGGGGATATTCTTGGAAACCGTTTCGATCTGAACGGGGATCCCCGCTTTCTGCAAAACGAGAAGCGAATCGTAGCAATTGCTCCCCTGATAAACGACGACCCGGCGTCCTTTCAACTCCGCGGCGGAAGAGATCGTTTCATTTTTCCTGCCTATCACGATCTGCGTCGCGCCGCCGTAAGGCGCACAGAAAGTCAACTGGGGATACTTTTTGATCCGCTCCTTGGTCAGAGAAAAATTCGCCGCGATGAAATCGCCTTTGCCCTCCAAAAGATATTGACAGAGCTGGTCGATATCCGATACCATCACGACCGCGATCCGCGTTTCGATCGATTCTCCGAAGCGGTTGGCAAGTTCATATTCAAACCCCATCAATTGACCGCGGTGCAGAAAACACCCGAACTCGTCGTTGGTGGTGAGCATCCGGATATAACCGCGCTTGCGGATCCGGTCGAGATCGACAAACGAACGGTCGTCGTCGAGAAAATCATTTTCCTGCGCGATCTTTCCCGGCGTGCTTTCAACTTTTTGCGGCTGGGACGCCGCCGCATCCGATTGCAACTCCAAAATAAAGGAATCCAGCTGATCGATCAACTCCACCGCATCGCTTTTGGCGGCGAAAACCAGCGGAACGCGGCTTTGCAGCGGAAACAATTTGCGGATCCCTTTCCGGTAGGCGAGCCAGGCGTCGAGCGAGCTTTCGTTGAGGACGGAGTAAGCGATCTCGCCATCCGCGACTTTTTCGATCAATTCGTCGTGCGGGATCGTCGTTTTGAGTTCGCGGAATTTCAGATTCTTTTTTCCCTTGGCGAAACGGCGGAAGTTTTCCACATAGGTCGTGCCGGGCAGCAAAGTCGCGGTCGCGCCGGCAAGCGTTTGCCACGAAGTGCCCCTCAATTTGGAATTGCTCGCCGTAAAAAAGACTTCGCGGGTATAAGCAAACGGCGCGGACAACAGATAATGCTCTTTCCGCTCCTGCGTGGCGGCGACATTCGCCGAAACAAGATCCCCCTGCCCGAGTTCGAGCAATTTGAAAAGCATCGCGAAATCCCTGCCGCGGACGTATTCGATCTTCAATTTTTTCCGGCGGGCGAAACTTTCCAGCAACGCCTGCTCGCGGTCGATCGGCATCACCCGGCGGGGAAGCCCGGAGATCGCGATCTCATCACGCGCCGTATCGGTCGTCAATATCCGCAGATTGCCGGAATCGCAGATCTCCCGCCACGTCCTCGCCGACGCGGGAAGCACGGCGAGCAGGAGCAAAATGACGGTTGCGATGCGTTTTTTTCCTGTCAACATTTTTCCCTCTTGTCCGGTTTAATATAAATTCACCTCTTGAAAATGTCAATTCCCATATGAAAGCACCGCGGCGAATTTGATGATTTTTTCCGAAAAAAACTTGACTTGCGGCATTTGGGCAACTATGTTATCAAGGAAAAGTTTTCAACAACGGGAGTTCACGATGAAAAAGTTCCTTTTGATTTTGTCGGCGGCGGTTTTTTCCCTCGCCGCCTTTACGGGATGCGAGGAGTTCAAGGAAGCGATCAAAGAAGGTTCCGACTACGGCAACGACAACCCCAATTCGGAAAACTACGAGCCGCGTTTCGTCCTCGGCGTTTTCACCATCGTCGAATATCCCCGCGCCAGCCAGGTGGAGAGACAGATCGAATCGCTCGACGGCCGCAAGATCTGGATCAACACCAATCAGTCGTTCAGCAGCAAGAATATGAGCAATGCCCGGATCATCGCCCGCCCCGGCGATCCCGACGTCTGCGACTTGCAGATCAAACTCGACCGTCTCGGCAAGACCCAGTGGGAAGTCCTCGCCGGGCATTATCGCGACACTCCCGTCGTCCTCGCCGTCGACGGCCGCTATCTGGCGAAATTCATCCCGGAGTGGCCCGACGAAAACGATCAGGTTTCCGATTGGGTGACTTTGCGCGTCGGGATCGACACCTACACCGCCAAGGGGATCGCCAAGTACGCCAAGAAAAATTACTACTACTACAATCCCGATTCGTCGAAGTGGTGGAATTTCTGACGACCGTTACTTTGCCATCGTTTCCGCGATATTTCCCGCCAAGTGCGCAAAAAGCGCGCGCGGCGGGAATTTTTTGATCAGCTTTTCGGAAAAAGCCATCAGCCGCGAAGCGAGGGCATCCCGCCAGGAGTCCGGCAGGTAGGGCAACAACCACGACGACGTTTCCGAAACCGCCTTGACCGCGCCGAGCCGGTAATGGATCGCGGGGATTTCCCCGATGTGCTCTTTTTTCTCATCGCGCAACAGCAGCAAAGCGCGTTCGACGCGCACTTCGCGGTTGAAATCGTAGTAGTCCAGATTTTCTCCGGCGAGGCAGGCACTCCAAGTCGGCAACGGCCGCGCGTAGAATTCATCGCCCTTGCGGTAGAGATAGATCATATCGTCGGCGATCGCCGTATTGCCCGCCGCACGCCAGCGGCGCACCGTCGTGCTTTTGCCGATGCCGCTGTCGCCGAAAAGCAACGTGCCGACGCCCGGTGCCGTTTCGAGCAACGCGCCGTGGATGAGATCGAAATCTCCGCCGTCGATCAGGCTCGCCGCATAGCCGTAAAGCAGAAGTTTCTGCAATTTTGCCATCATATAACGGCGGGAGCCGTCGTCGCGGGCGTGGAGGTAAAACCCTTTCTGATAACCGCGGAAATAAGAAAGCGTCCGGCGATCCTGATGCAGGTGAAACCGTTCGGCGATCTCGGGGGAAGGCTCCGTCGAGCAAAGGTGCGCGTCGGCATCCTCCTCGGGCTCTTGCAAAGTTGAATGCACCAGATCGGCGAAGCACTGCAACGACTCCACCGCATGCGCATCGTCGCCGCGCAGACGGATCCCCGAAACACCGTCGCCGCTCAAAAAAAGATCACGGGCGTCATCCCTCATTTGAGCACCCCGAAGCGGCGCAGATGCTCGATGATCTCCAATCGGCAGTAGTGGTCGTATTTCCACAAGGGACAATACTGGGTGCAATAGTAACGGTAGCGGCAATTTTCGCATTCTTTTTTGCGCAGATGCGGCACGCCGCAAAGGATGTGTTTGCGCATCGCCGCAAGTTTTTCGCCGTGCCAGACATCCGCCAGACGATCTTTGCCCATCCAGCCGAGAATGCCGCAATCGAGGTTTTCACAGCAGAAAATCGCGCCGTCGGGGCGGATGGAAAGTGCCCGCCACGGCGTTTCGCAACGCTGATTGGATTGCGGTTTTTCCGGCGCGCCGTTGACGATCGTCTGATACATCCGCTTCGGAGTCGAGGAGATGAACATATGCGGCAATTCGTCGAGGTGCGGCGCGATGTCGGCGATGACATATGCCAATTCCTCGGTCGACAGCAACGCCGTTTCCTCCGGCAGTTTGGCGCTGTGATCGTGAACGTGACAGATCCGGTAAGTCGCGACGCCGAGTTTTTCCAGAAAACGCGCGACATCGAGCATATTGCGGTAATTCGACGAGGAAAAAACCGTATTGACGACGACCCGGATATTTTCCTCCTGCAAATACTTGATCGCGGAAACGGTCGCGTCAAAGGAGCCCTGTCCGCGCAGAGAATCGTGAAATTCCCGCATCCCGTCAAGCGAAACTTGCACCTGACGGCACCGCCCCGTCGCCGCGAGGCGGCGCGCCACCGCGCGGTCGATCAGCGTGCCGTTGCTCAACAGCGAAAAGCGCATCGGCGCGCGGACGATCCGGTCGATCAAATCAAAACAGCGGGGATGGGCAAAGGGTTCGCCGCCGCACAGCGTCACGGCAAAAACTTTCATTTCCTCCAATTCGTCGACGACCCGCAGAAATTCCTCAAAGGGGCGCGTCGGCAATTTGCGGCGTTCCTCTTTTTCATAGCAGAAAGGACAATTCAGATTGCACGCCCAGGTGAAATAGAGTTTCACCTGCTCCGGCGCCGCCTGCGGAAATGGATATCGCATTGTCATTTACTCCGATATTTCAAACGATCCCGGAAACGGATGAATTGAACCGCACCCTGCGCTCCTTTTCGCCAGGCGATCACCCGATTTCGGGACATATAACAAAACTCATCACCGAATTTTTCCGGCGTCGGCAACGGTTTTCGCCAATCGACCATCCGGAAAAACAGCCGTCCGCAAAAACCGGATATGCGCAAAATTTTGCGCACCGTCCGGTTCCGGAAAAAACGCACCATTCCCCATTGCCCGCGCCGGACGACACGGCTCCGCCCCTTGCGGTCGATGCGCCGCTCCACCAGAAAGATCCGGTCGGAGCGCGTCAACTGCCACGGATCACACCGGTCGTTGTTGTCCCCGATCGTCCGCAATGCGTCCGCCGATTTCCGGAGGATGCGGTGGACGATCGTTTTGCCATCCTGCTGAAAAACGATGACGTCACCGCATTTCGCCTCGTCAAAAAGAAGCGGACGCGTTTCCAGTATATCCCCGGCATCAAAGAGGAAATGCATACTGTTTCCTCCGTAGAGGAAACGCCCCGGATGCTCACTCGACGAGAATGTTGTTGTCCCGCAATTTTCCGAGGAACTCATCGACGTCTTTTTCCGCATCCGGCGGCAACGTATCGCCGCACGCTTCTTTCAGCGCGTTGAGAATTTCCGCGCGCTCCATATTCTTTTCCAGACAGTGCCAGATGAAACAGCCGGTGCGGTTCAGTCCGAGCACCTTGCCGTTGTCGGGGTTGAAAAGCACGGCGTCATCCCCGAAATCATCACGAAAAACGATCAGCGGATTCAGTTTCATTTTACGGCTCCTTTGCTGCTTCATCAAATGCCTTGATCAACGGGTAAAGCGCATATTCGATCACCCGGCGGCGACCGGTCTTGATCTCGCCCTGCGCCTGCATACCGGGAATGAGACGGAAATTTTTCGCCCCTTTGAGTTTGCCGAGCAACGTGATCCGCGCGCGGTAATAAGTGCCCGGCTCCATGACCGGATTGCCCTCCTCGTCCACTTTGGGCGCGCCCTGCGACTGAATGGTATCTTCCGAAATGTTGCGCACGATCCCCTCGATCGTGCCGTATTTCTGGAAAGGATAGGCATCCAGTTTGACGCGCACGCTGTCGCCGCGTTTGACCTTGCCGATATCCTGCGGACGGATCTTGCCCTCAAGCTCGATCACGTCGCTGAGCGGGATCAGCGTGATCAACGCTTCCGCCTCGCGCACCGCCGAACCGGGCGAAAACGAGGCGATTTCGTGAACCACCGCATCGCAAGGTGCTTTGAGGCTGGTGTAATTGCGGAGCATCAACGCCTTGTCCAATTCCTTGCTGTAACTGGTCAGATTGCGCTCCGCCGTCACCATTTCTTCGGAGAGGGTCTTGCGCCACTCCTGCACGAAGGAATTCTTTTCCGCCACCGTACTGCCGCGGCGGTGGTTCAATTCGAGCAACTGGTTGCGCAACTGATCGACGGTCGCTTCCATTTCCATACGGGTGATCTGCATTTCGATCAATTCTTTGAGCGAAGTGACCTGCTTTTTGTTCAATCCGGCGTACATTTTTTCCAGCGTGCGAATCTGCTCCAACCGCTCCTGCTGTTTGACGAGCGAGTCCTTCGTGCTTTTGGTCGAGGCGTCGATCTGATTCAACGCTTCGTCGAAGTAGTTGATACGCTCCGCGTAGTAACTCTGACGCTGATTGTAGATTGCCAACTGCCAGCGGTCGAACTGATTGCCCGGAGTCGCCGGCTGATACTTTTCATTGAGAAATTCGGCGACGAGCCTTTCGTACTGCGCCGCATAGTTGTTGACCTCATTCTGCAAGCGATCGGCGTCCGAACCGCTCTCGGTCGGGTCGAAAACGATCAGCACCTGATCCTTTTTGACGATGTCGCCGATCTGGACATTGATATGCTTGATGACCGTCCTTTCCAGCGGCTTCATCACGATCGTCGGCTGGTCGGTCACCAATTTGCCGTTGGCGGGCACGATGACGTCCACTTCGACGAAGCACGACCAGATGATCGCAAACAAAATCACCAGAAGCGGACTCCATACGAAAAAGCGGATCCCCCACGGCAGACGCTCGTTTTTGATTTCCAGCGCATCGGGCTGAAATTCGATCACTTCCTCGGGATCACCTTCCGCTTTTTCACCGATGAATTTCCGCCACTTCCCGGCAAAAAACGCGGCGATACCGGAACAGCATTTTTTCAATTTTTCGTAAAATATCTTCATTTTATTGATCTCCTCTCATCTGCTGCGTCCAGAACTCCTTGTAGATGCCTTCGCGGCTCAGAAGTTCGCGGTGCGTGCCGCAATCGCTCATCTCGCCGGCGTTGATGACGACGATCTGGTCGGCGTGGCTGACGATGCTCAACCGGTGCGAAACGATCAGCACGGTACGGCCGCGGGCGATCGCTTTGAGATTCTGCTGGATGACGCATTCGCTCTCCGGGTCGAGCGCGCTGGTCGCCTCGTCGAAAATCAAAATCGGCGGATTGGTCAACAACGCGCGGGCGATCGCCAGACGCTGTTTCTGACCGCCGGACAAGTTGGAGGCGTTCTCCTCCAACACCGTGTCGTAACCGCGCGGCAACTTCTGGACGAACTCGTCGGCTCCGGCGAGTTTCGAGGCGTAAAGCACTTCCTCCAAGGTCGCGCTCTGCTTGGTCAGACTGATGTTTTCGCGCACCGTGCCGCTGAAAAAGTAGTTTTCCTGCAACACGACGCCGATGCTGCTGCGCAAGTGCGATTTGTCGATCTCGCGGATGTCGATGCCGTCAAGTTTGACAACGCCCTGCGAGACCGGATAAAGTGCCTGCAAAAGTTTCGTCAAAGTCGTCTTGCCGGAACCGGAACGCCCGACGAAACCGACCGTCGTGCCTTCGGGAATGGTCAGGTTGAAGTTCTTGATCACCATCGGCAAGTCGGGACGGTACTGGAAACTCACGTGGTCGAATTCAATTCTGCCGCGGAGCTGATTGCGGACACCGCCGCCCATCGGTTCGACGGGCGTATTCATCACGACGCCGAGCATCCGCACCGAAAGCGCGATCTGCTGGTATTCGTGGATCAGACCGACCATCTTGACCAGCGGTCCCGTCACGCGGTTGGCGAGCATCTGAAACGCGATCAGCGCGCCGATCGAGATCGTATGATTGAAAACCAAATGCGCGCCGATCCAGATCACGCAGATCGACATCATCATTTCAAGCACCTGACTGATGCTCTTGGCGGTCATCGAAATTTTGCCGACGCGGAAGTAGGATTTGATCGCGTAGGCGGTCGAATTGTCCCAGATGCGGCGCTCGACCGGCTCCAACGCGAGGGATTTGACGGTGCGCACGCCGTGGATCGCTTCGACGAGCATGCTCTGCCGCTTGCCTTCCGCCTGATAGAGTTCATCGAGCCGGCGCTGGAAAGGACGGATCAGCGAAGCGATGACGCACGCCATCAGCAGCGAAAATCCGAGCACCACCAGCGTCAATTGCACACTGTAAAGCAAAAGGAACGGGACGAAAATCACCAGCGACACCAGATCGAGGAGGGTGAAAAACAAATTTCCGGAAAGAAATCCGCGGATCCGCTCGGTCTGCTGCATATGTTTGAGCAACACCCCCGACGGCACCCGCTCGAAGAAATCCAGCGGCAGTTTCATCAGATGCAAAAAGGTTTTCGTCGCCGTCGAAATATCGATCTTGTTGGTCGCAAAAAGCAACAAATAACTGCGGACGAATTCCAATATCCCGTTGAAAATGATCGCTACCAGCACGACGCCGCCGATCACGTTGAGGGTGTTGTAGGACTCATTGACCAGCACCTTGTCGACGACAATCTGAAAGAAGAGCGGCACCACCAGAGAAAGCACCGTCAGCATCGCCACCATCAGCGCGATCTGCCCGAAAACCCCTTTGAGTTTGATGAATTCCGGGATGAACCAGAAAAGCGAAAACGGCTGATTTTCATCCGAAAGTTTGTAGCGTTTTTTGAGCAGGATCACTTCGTCGGTGTACTCGGCGAAAAGTGCCTCCTGTTTGAAGAAAAGGAAATGTTCGCCGCCGGAACTTTCCTTTTCCGGATCGACGAGTACCGCTTCGACCGCGCCGTCGGAAGTTTTGCGGAAACCGCAAAAAATCGCGTATTTCCCGTCCTTGCGGACGATGATCGCCGGAAAGACCGATCCGCTTTTGACCAGTTTCTCCCAGTTCAAGCGGATCTTTTTCGCCTTGAACTGGTAATCCGCCGCGATCTGGAAAAAGAGGTTCTCGCGGACTTCTTCCTCCTCGATCGCGTAGTCGTGCATCACCCGGCGGAGATCGATCACCGTATCGTGATGGTGCGCCACCGTCGCCAGGCAGTAAATGCGCGTATGGCGCGAAGCATCCACCTGTGCCAGATTGCGGAAAATGACCACGCGGTCACCGGCGCGGCTGACGATCTCCCGCTTGGGAACGAGCGCGCTTTTGTTGGCGGTATTGAGCTGATTGTCGAAAATGCCGACCTTGTCGGATTTGCGCCACTGGATCGAGTTGAGGAGAATGATCCAGTGTCCGTTGGCGAGTCTGATCATCGCCGGACCGGCGAAACTGTCGAGAATTTCAAGCGACTGGGCAACTTCCGGCCGCAGATCCTGCCCTTCGGCAAGTTCGCAGATCACACCGACAGGATCCGTCACATAACGGTTGCGGATCTCATCGGTGACCAGCGCCGCGAAATTGACGTTGTGGCGGAATTGCCCGAAAAGCGCCTGCAAACAATGAAGTCCGCTGAGGTCGATGTTCCCCGGAGCCCCGCTTGTTTCGAGATTTTCCTGCATAAAAATAATTCCTGTCTTTTAAGATTGGATAACGTTTTTTCACTCCATCCCCTTTAGGGGATGATCAAGCTTCTTATTTACTGTACACTCCCCATCGGGTTTTGTCTACTTAAAATGGGGACTTTTACAAAAAAAATGCGTTTTTTCAGTTTTTGACTGTAAAAAACGCAACGCCGCGAAAACTTTCGCCGGAAAACCGCCGTCAACTTTTCTGCAATTGATGACGGATATGCTCGACGCCGTGACGTAGCATTTCGTCGGAACGGCATAGTTCGGAAATTTTCGCCTCGGCGTGAAGCACCGTCGCGTGATTGCGGGCGAATGCCTTGCCGATCTCGGTGGAGGAAACTTTGGTCAATTCACGGGCGAGAAACATCGCCACCATCCGCGGTTTGACGATCCGGTCGTTGCGGCTTTTACCCAAAAGATCGGCGATCGAAAGGTCGAAATAAGCGGCAACCTGCTTCTGGATCGTCTCGACGGAAATGTCGCGTGCCGCGTACTCCTGACCGATCTGACCGCGCAACAACTCCTCGGCGCGCTCGATCGTCAACCGGTCGCCGCCGTTGATCGACGCCCAGGTCGCCAGACGCAGGAAACAGCCTTTCAGACGGCGCACGCTCGAACGGATATGCGTCGCCAGAAAATCGAGAAATTCATCCCCGAGCGGATAATCGGTGACGACTTCCGTGCGCCACAGACGCAGGATCGCCAGCCTCGCCTCGTACTCGGGCATCGCGATCTCCGCGATCATCCCCGACTCGAAACGCGTGGTCAGACGCTTGTCGATATCGCTCATTTCACAGGGCTGGCGGTCGCTGGTCAGAATGATCTGCTTGCCCTGATCGGTCAACGTGTTGAAAAGATTGAAAAATTCCTCCTGCATCTGCACCTTTTTCGCCAGCCGGTGAACATCGTCGATCAGGAGGATATCGACATCGCGGGCACTCGCACGGAATTCGGAAAGACTCTTTTTCTGCCACAAGAGATCGTAAAACTCATTGAGCAAGTCGTCGCAGGTGGTACTGCGGATCACCGCCTGGGGATTGCGCTCGCGCACCGCGTGGGCGACCGCCTGCAACAGATGGGTCTTGCCGATCCCGTTGCTGCCGTAGATGAAAAGCGGATTGTAAAGCCCCGGCGCCTCGGACGCGGTCTTGGCGGCGGTGAATGCGTGGCGGTTTTCCTCGCCGACGATAAAATTGTCAAAGGTGAATTCACTGCTGAGCAAGCGGGGGCGTTTGCTGTTGACGGGTTTTTCCGGGAGCGGCGTTGCCGCCGCCGGAGCCTCCTTGGCGGGAACTGCATCCTCCACCGGCACCAGCGGATGCAGCGGAGCGGGATGCCCCCCCTCGAAACGCCAGGAATAATCAACGCCGTCGATGTCGCGCAACTGATTGTCGAGGATATCGCTGTAATGCTCTTTCACGAAATCCGCGAAAAAATCATCCGGCATCCCCATCACCAACGTGCCGTTTTCCACACACAGCGGCGTCACGCACTGAAACCACTGCCGGTAGAGCGGCACATTGAATTGCACCAAACGGTTGGCGAGGACACGCCAAATGCGCTCGGTCAACGGATCACACGTCTGCATTTTCTGAACACTTCCCAATTCAACACCGGAAAAACTCCGGTGATACCTGCGAAATCATGATCCGAAAAGGACTTTTTCAAGGCTTTTACCGCCGCTCCAACGCCCTTTTCGGCAAAAGTTATTAACAACGCGCTGAATTTCTTGCAGAAACCGCGATTTCCATACGGAAAATCCCCGATTTACAACTTTTTTCAACGAGGGCGGCGACGCTCACGCAAACTCGATTTGAGGAGGAAACCGCCCTTTTTGCCGCCAAACCGTCCTTTTTTGCCGAACTTCTGCGGATTTTTGCGCAAACCCTCAAAAAATTAAGCACTTAAACAGTTTGACGACACCTTGTCGACAACTTATTAACAACTTATTAACAACCCCCCGGGACTTGCCTGGGGCACAACACTACACAAAATACCGCCAGTTTGTCAACATTTCAAATCAAAGAAAGGAAAAAATGACGAGTTTATTTTGAAAAATCTTCAAAAGAGGACTTGCAAAATCAACGACGCGGTGTTATGAGACCGGAAAATCGTCAGAGCGTCACTTTGACCTGATCGCGCATCTTGAAAACCTTTTCCTTGGCTTCCTCGACGCTTTTGCCGCGCGCAAGGCAGACACCGAGACGGCGGTGACCTTTCAACTCGCCTTTGCCGAAAAGACGGATGTCGGTTTCCGGCATCGTCAGCGCATCGGAAATATCGAAAGCGACCGCCTTGGAATTGCCGTCGACGACGATCGCCTTGCTCGCGGAAGGTCCGCGGAAAACGATTTCGGGGATCGGCAAGCCGAGGATGGCGCGGGCGTGCAGATCAAATTCGGAAAGATCCTGCGAGATCATCGTCACCATTCCGGTATCGTGGGGACGGGGGCTGACTTCGCTGAAAATCACCTCATCGCCCTTGATGAAAAGTTCGACGCCGAAAATGCCGCGGCCGCCGAGCGCACCGGTGATGGCTCCGGCGATCTCGCGCGCCCGCGCCTTGGCGGCGGGGGTCATCGCCTGCGGCTGCCACGATTCCTGATAGTCGCCGTTGACCTGATGATGACCGATCGGCTCGCAGAAACTGGTGCCTCCCGCGTGGCGGACGGTCAACTGGGTGATCTCGTAATCAAAATCGACAAACGCTTCGACGATCACCTTGCCGGCTCCGGCGCGGCCGCCTTCCTGTGCGTTGCGCCACGCTTCGTCGATATCGGCGGCACTCTTGACCGTGCTCTGACCGTGACCGGAACTGCTCATGATCGGTTTGACGACGCAGGGGATGCCGATCTCCTTGATCGCCGCGTCGAATTCCTCGCGCGTCGCGGCGAAACGGTACCGGCTGGTCGGCAGTTTCAACTCCTCGGCGGCGAGACGGCGGATGCCCTCGCGGTTCATCGTCAGAAACGCCGCGTTGGCGGTCGGGATGATGTGATAGCCTTCCTTTTCCAATTCGACGAGCGTCGGGGTCGCGATCGCCTCGACTTCGGGAACGACGAAATCGGGCTTTTCCTTTTCGATGATCTCGCGAAGTTTCGCGCCGTCGAGCATATTGATGCAGTAACTGCGGTGCGCCACTTGCATTCCGGGCGCGTTGGGATAACGGTCAACGGCGACGACTTCGACGCCGAGCCGCATCATCGCAATGACCACTTCCTTGCCGAGTTCACCGGCGCCGCAAAAGAGCACCTTCGTCGCTTTTTCCGTAAGAGCCGTACCGAGAATCATATTCTTTTTCCTTTTTGTCAGGGGATGATCAAATTAAAAATTGGCGACGTCGTCGCACGCCCAGTCGCCGGATGACTTGAAATTGGAAATGTTATTCAGATTTTTCGGAGAATCCGCAGTCCCGGTGCCGAAACCGCCGTCCGGACCGGCGGAGATCACCGCGCAATTCGTCCGGTTGGCGATGCCGGGATAACGGTAATAGACCTGATTGCCCCAGGAATCGGTCAATTTGTCGCCGTCCAGAAATTTCCGCACCAACTCGCCGTCGATGTTTTTCGCGAATGCCGCCTTGAATTTGTCATCGCCGAGCGATACCGTGAAATAATCCGTGCCCTTGATGGTCTCGGTATCGAATTTAAGCTCTTCCCAGCCGCTTGACGCCGGCATATAACCGACTTCGGCGCGGGTCGCCTCAAAGGCGTTGGCGACGTTTTCGACGAGCGAGCGCGTGGCGGAAATGCGCGATTTATTCTGCGCGGTGCTGTACGTGCCGAAACCGATGGCGGAAAGGACGGCGATCACGGCGATGACCGTCAGCAACTCAACGAGGGTGAAACAGCGGCAAAAAACTCTTTTCATAAAACTGCTCCTTGATTAAAATGCTTGTGTGAAATATAGTATATCAAGATCGATAATGCAAGTTGAAAACGGATATTTTTTTATGGATTTCAAAGGGAAAAAAGTGCTGGTAACCGGCGGCAGCCGGCGCGGCGGAGCGGCGATCGCGATGCGCTTCGCCCGCGAGGGGGCGAGCATTCTCATCCACACCTGTTCGCACATCGACGAAGCGCAGATGTTGCTCGCCGCACTTCCCGGTGAGGGACATCAAATACTTTGCGCCGACTTTTCCCGCGCCGACGCGGCGGAAAAACTTTTTGCCGGAGCGGGAAAAATCGACGTCCTCGTCAACAACGCGAGTTTTTTCCGGCTTCATCCGCAAAATACGGCAGAGGAAAATCAGCTTTTCCGCCAGATCAATTACGAAACGCCGAAAAAACTGATGGAGTGTTTCGTCCGGCAGGAAATTCTGTCCGGATGCGTCGTCAATATCCTCGACGCCGCCATTTGGAGCAATCGGCACGATGCCTATACCGAAAGCCGCCGCGCTCTCGGCGATCTCACGCTCGATTTCGCGTTGCGCTACGCCGCGCGCGATCTGCGCTTCAACGCCGTCGCGCCGGGGCCGATGTTACCGCCCGTGGAATTGCCCGACTCCAAAATGGAAAAAGTTCTGCAAAGCGTCCCGCTCCGCCGTCCGGCGAGGATCACCGATTACGCCGATGCCGTATTCTTTCTCGCGCAATGCGAGTCCGTCACGGGAGCCATTTTGCCGGTGGACGGGGGAGAGCATCTTGTAGAGTTTTAAGTTATAAGTTTTAAGTTATAAGTGCTATGCAGGGAGCTTTTCGGCTCCCTGCCCCTCCGACAGCGCCGATGCA